>NZ_JCADBG010000024.1:0-160462 GCF_059358815.1 Streptosporangium nanhuense | reverse complement strand
GTTTGTGTGTTTCATAGGGTTACGGCGGTTATGGCGAAGGGGAAACACCCGGTTACATTCCGAACCCGGAAGTTAAGCTCTTCAGCGCCGATGGTACTGCACCGGGGACGGTGTGGGAGAGTAGGTCACCGCCGGACAATCTTTTTATGAGGGCCCCCATCAGGTTTGGTGGGGGCCCTCATGCTTTTCCGGAGCCTTTTCTGTGGTGTCTGGATCTTTTCAGCAGGGGGCTTCCGCCGTGGGTGGGGGCCTTTTTCGCGTTACGGAGGAGCCTCTGGGCGCTCTTCGGCCCTGCCTGCGGTTTCATGGCAACGCGGCGGCCGGCGGGTCAGAGGGCTGCGTAGTTCTCTCAAGGACTGCCCTTGGAAGACGCGGTGCCATGGCCGTGATCATTTGCGGGAGCCGCTGGAAGGGCGTGTGGACTTTCGGGGGCTTGCTAGGCTGGAGGGGCCGGGCCACCCCACCTGCGGGTGGCCTTCGTCGCGCCAGACCACGATAGGGCGGGGCAGCGATAGCGAACGGGGCGCACCCCGCGGCCGGAGACCGCCCACATAGCGAATCGTCCCATCCGATCGAGGAGATGGGACGCGCTCGCAGAGTGAGCCAACGAATGGACCAGAAGTGAACAGTGACAACGGGCCTGAGGGCGCCGGCCGACGCGAAGAGGGCGAAAACCGCGGATCTGGTGGTCAGGGAGGCCACCGTAGCGATCGCGCAGGTGGTGACAGGGGACGTCCGGGTGACGGTCCCCGATACGGTGAGCGCCGAGAGGGGCGCCCGAGTGGTTCTTACGGCTCTCGTGATCGTGGCGACCGGCCGTCCTACAACCGTGACGACCGTGGCTCCGGTCGTCCCGCGTTCAACCGCGATGATCGTCCGAGTGGCGGGCAGAGGCCCTCGGGACCGCGCGGAGAGGGCCAGCGTTCTTACGGTGACCGTGACCAGGCCCGTGGTGGTTCCTACGGCTCTCGTGATCGTGGCGACCGGCCGTCCTACAACCGCGACGACCGTGGTTCCGGCCGTCCTCCGTTCAACCGTGACGACCGTGGTGAGCGCAGGCCGTTCAACCGTGACGACCGCCCGGGTGGGGGGCGTCCGCCGTTCAATCGTGATGACCGTCCCGGTGGCGGCTACCGGGGTGATCGTCCCGGTTCCAGCCGTGACAGTCGTGGTGGGGATCGTCCGCCGTTCAATCGCGATGACCGTGGTTCCGGCCGTCCTCCCTTCAACCGTGATGATCGCGGTGGGGACCGTCCGTCGTTCAACCGCGATGACCGTGGCGGCGAGCGTCGTTCGTACGGTGACCGTGATCAGTCGCGCGGTCAGTATGGCTCGCGTCCCGATGGTGGTGAGCGCAGGCCGTTCAATCGTGATGACCGTCCCGGTGGCGGCTACCGGGGTGATCGTCCCGGTTCCAGCCGTGACAGTCGTGGTGGGGATCGTCCGCCGTTCAACCGCGATGACCGTGGTTCCGGCCGTCCTCCCTTCAACCGTGACGATCGCGGTGGGGACCGTCCGTCGTTCAACCGCGATGACCGTGGCGGCGAGCGTCGTTCCTACGGTGACCGTGATCAGTCGCGCGGTCAGTATGGCTCGCGTCCCGATGGTGGCGAGCGCAGGCCGTTCAACCGTGACGACCGCCCGGGCGGGGGGCGTCCGCCGTTCAACCGCGATGACCGTGGTTCCGGCCGTCCTCCCTTCAACCGCGATGATCGCGGTGGGGACCGTCCGTCGTTCAACCGCGACGACCGTGGTGAGCGCAGGCCGTTCAACCGTGATGACCGCCCGGGCGGGGGGCGTCCGCCGTTCAACCGTGATGACCGTCCCGGTGGCGGCTACCGGGGTGATCGTCCGTCGTTCAACCGTGACAGTCGTGGTGGGGATCGTCCGCCGTTCAACCGCGATGACCGTGGTTCCGGCCGTCCTCCCTTCAACCGTGACGATCGCGGTGGGGACCGTCCGTCGTTCAACCGCGATGACCGTGGCGGCGAGCGTCGTTCCTACGGTGACCGCGACCAGACCCGTAGCCGCTATGGCTCGCGTCCGGACGGTGAGCGCAGGCCGTTCAATCGCGATGACCGTCCCGGTGGCGGCTACCGGGGTGATCGTCCCGGTTCCAGCCGTGATGATCGTGGTGGGGATCGTCCGTCGTTCAACCGCGACGACCGTGGTGAGCGCAGGCCGTTCAACCGGGACGACCGTCCCGGTGGGGGGCGTCCCTTCGGGAACCGTGACCGCGACGGTGAGGGGTCCCGCACCCGCTATGGCCGGGATGACCGCTCCGGTGGCCGTGACGAGGCTCCCAGCGGCCAGCGTGAGGAGTTGCCGGAGCTCGCTCCGGACATCACCGCGGAGGAGCTCGACAAGGAGATCCGCGAGGAACTGCGTTCCCTTCCGCTCGACCTCGCGGAGCTGATCTCCCGTCACCTGGTGGCGGCTGAGAGGGCTCTCGGAGAGGACGACGCGGAGCGGGCGTACGAGCACACGAAGGTCGCTCGTCGCTTCGCGGCCAGGATCGGGGTGATTCGCGAGGCCGTCGGCATCGCGGCCTACCGTGCCGGTCACTTCTCCGAGGCGCTCAGCGATCTGCGCGCGGCTCGCCGGATGACGGGTTCCGACTCGTTCCTGCCGATCATGGCGGACTGCGAGCGTGGCCTCGGCCGTCCCGAGCGGGCCCTTGACCTGGTCCGCTCCAAGGAGGCCGAGCGGCTCGACCGCGTCGGAAAGATCGAACTCGCCATCGTGGAGTCCGGTGCCCGGAGGGATCTCGGTCAGAACGACGCCGCGGTCATCACCCTCCAGCGCCTTCCCGAGCTGCGTGACACCCGTCCCCAGCCCTGGTCGGCCCGCCTCGCCTTCGCCTACGCCGACGCGCTGTCGGTGGCAGGGCACGAGGGGCCCGCCACCGAGTGGTTCGGCCGGGCGATGGCCTTCGACGAGGACGGCGAGACCGACGCGGCCGAGCGTTACGCGGAGCTGACGGGCGCTGTCATCGAAGATCTCGAAGAGGACGACGACGAGGACGGGGAGATCGAGGACGGCGAAGCCGCCGACGATGACGCCCGCCCTCAGGGCGGCGCCGACGCCGGGGTCGACACCGATGACATCCATCTCGACGATGACGCCGACATCGACGACGTCGCGGATCTGGACGCGGAGATCGAGGACGAAGACGATCTCTTTGACGAGGAGTTCGGCGCGAACCGGTTCGTCGCAGGTGATGCTCCGGACAACGGATCTTCCGATGAGGAGGGCTCTCCCAAGGACGTCTCATCCGAGAACGCCCCCTCCAAGGACGAGACGGTCGATGCCGAGCGGAAGGTGGAGCGCGCCGTCGGCCCGGCCTTCATCGAGCCTGACTTCGGCGACATCCTCAGTGACGCCCCCGATGCCGACTCCGACGGAGACGACGACCCGGACGACGATCGGGACAAGGCCGAGGACAAGCCGGACCGCGACCACCGGGGCAAGTCCGAGAAGTAGTCCTCGGAGACCTTTACCGCGTTCCGGGTGGCGGAACCCCGCACCCGGAACGCGCGAGGCACCTCTGAGATGCTCCTGGGCCCTCCAGGACAGTCCTCACGGTTGGACCCGGTCCAGCCAGTGCAGGATGCCGGCCACGTTGGACGGGGCGCCGCTCAGCATTTCGAACTGCTCGGCGGTCGCCTCGTCCGCTTTCAGGGCCGCGTAACGGTCGCGGGTTCGTTCCCTGACCATGGCGACGGCGTGATCCAGGTCCATGCCCTCCGTGCGGGCCTGACGGGTCAGATCGACCCAGACGCGAAGCTCCTCGGCGGAGCGTCCCAGGATCTCCTCCACGTCCGCGACCGGTCCGTAGTGGCTGAAGAGCAGCCTCTGCGGCCCCAGCGCCTTGAACAGGGCGATCGAGTCCAGCGCGGTCCGCAGGTCGAAGTCCGGCGGGGGCGTGGCGGGGCGCAGGTCGCCCGTCTCCGGAAGGTAGACCCCGGCCGCGTCGCCGACGTAGAGGTCTCCGGTGCCGGAGTCGATGAGCCCCACATGGTGTCTGGCGTGCCCCGGCGAGTAATGGCTGTTCAGGGTGCGTCCGTTGCCGAGGTCGATCGTGTCGGTATCACCGAGGGCGCGGATCCGCGAAGCCTCCGTGGGGGAGAGCTCGCCGAACAGGGTGTCCAGCTTGTCGCCCCAGACCATTCGCGCGCTGGCCATCAGCCTGGACGGATCGGCGAGGTGCCGGGCCCCCTTCTCGTGAACCACGATCTCCGCGTCCGGGTAGAAACCGGCGATGTCGCCGACCCCGCCCGCGTGATCGAGGTGGATGTGCGTGACGACGACCGTGGCGAGGTCCCTGGGGCCGACGCCCAGCGAGGTCAGGGCGTCGCGCACCACGGGAGCGGAGGTGGAGGTTCCGGTCTCCACCAGGCAGGGACGGTCTCCGAGGATCAGGTATCCGGCTGTGATGCTGGAGTATCCGGCCATTTTCGTGTCGATCTCATATACGTCCCCGCCGAGGGCGGTGATGTTCTCCACAGGCCACCTCATAACTGGAACCGGCATCCACAGAACGGTATTCGGCCATTCCGGCGCAGCTCACATCGTAGAGAGTTGTCCTCGACCAGCAAGATCGAGGGGGATCGCATGGATCGTAACGAGGTCGTTCTCGTGGGCCGCCTACCTGAGGAGGCCCACATCAGGTCGTTGCCGAGCGGGAGCAGGCTCGGCACCTGGCGCCTGATCGTCCGGCGGCAGCACCGCGGGCGTGGTGCCCGGGTGGACACCATTCCGTGCGCGTCGTTCGAGCTCGAGGTGATCGAGGCCGTGGCCGGTTGGCTGCCGGATGACGTCGTCGAGGTGACGGGTTCGCTACGCCGCCGCTGGTGGGGAAGCGAGGGGGCCAAATCATCCGGGTACGAGGTCGAGGTGCGTTCGGCGAGACGCCTCGAGCGCAGGGTCACCACGATTCTGACCGGCGAGGAGGGAGTTCCGGTGCCCGCCCCCCCTCGGCCGGTGCGCTCACTTCTACACGCGGGGCAGGAGGTTGGCGGGCAGGTACACGCGGGGCAGGAGGTTGGCGGGCAGGTACGCGCGGGGCAGGGGAGTAGCGGGCAGGAGACGGCCGGGCAGGAGATTCCTGGGCAGGATGCGGAGCCGCGGCTCGCCCCGGTCAGGCCTGATCCCACCCCTGACCTCACCTCGGCCGGGCCGGGCCTCGCTCCGGCCGGACCGGGTGCCACCTTGTCCGGATCGGATTCCGCCCCGGCCCGATCGGACCTCGGTCCGGAAGGCATGCCGGTGCCGGTTCCGCGAGCCGTGAAGGCGTCGGTTCCAGGCCGCTCGCGGGTGCCTCACCTCGCGACGCGTGCGGACGCGGTTTCCTGATCGAGCGAGTGGCCGGTGTCCTTTTTCACGAGTCTTTCTTGTACGTCCGATATCCCGGGCCTTTTCCGCGCATTCGAGATGACTGAATCCCGGAGTCTTTCGGAGACCCGGTTTCCTTTCGGGAATCAGGCTCCTTGGAACCTCAGGAGTCGGGCCTCTCAAAGGGCCGATCGTTCGTGGGAGGTGTCCGCGCAGGGGTGAGCAGGCGCAGAATCAGACCGGTCCTGGGCTTCGGGCCGAAGGAGGTGGATTTGCGAGGCACCCGTTCCCCCTGAGCCGCGACCGCGAGCACCTCGTCGACGGCAAGCGGGCGCAACAGCACCGCGGTGCCGCCGGAGGCCCGTGCGAGCCGTACGGCGGCCTCCGGGTCGTGGTGGACGATGCGCACCGACTGTTCGTCGTCCCGCATCCCCCAGACCTTCGGCAGGAGGAACTCGGCGAGGATGGAGGTGTTCAGCGCCCGCCACCTGGCCGAGTGCTCGGGCGGCATGGCGCGTTCGAGCTGAACGGGGTCGGGGTCGGTGAGAAGGTGGGTGAGCCCTCCGGAGGACAGCAGGTAGGCCGGGCCACTGGTCTCTTCCAGTGCGGCCAGGCCTTCGGGCAGGTCAGCGTGCTGCTGCACCCGCCACGAGCCCTTGGCCTTGGCCAGCGCCTCCTCAAGCGGCAGTTCGGGAATGACCCGGTGGATGGCCTTCAGATCCGGCGGGTAGGCGCTGGAGTCCACCAGGAGCGCAAGACCGAAGTCCCACGGCTCGGGCTCCGTGAGATTCGGTGGCGCCACCGAGCCCGCGGGGGTCATGGGTTTCACGGGTGCCGGTGGTGTCGGGGTGGCTTCCTGTGCCGACGGTGCCACAGGTCCCACGACGTTCACGAGCCCCGCCGGTGTCGCGGGCGCGGGCTCTGCCACTGTCACCCGCCCTTCGGTCTCCACCCGTCCCGCGGTCGTCCCCGCCACGTCGGCCGTCGCGGCCGTCGCGGCCGTGTCGGCCGTTTCGGACGTGGTCGTCGCACCGCTGGTGGTGGCGGCACGGTGTTGCCGCTGGAGCGCGAGGTAGGTGGCGTAACGATGGTGCCCGTCGGCGATGAGGGCCTGGCGGGGGCGGAGATCGGTGTCGATGGAGGCGAGTTCCCCGGTGTCGGTGACGGCCCACAACCGGTGCCTGACCCCGTCTTCGGTCGTCGCCTCCACCAGCGGGGGACGGGACGCGGCGATCTGGTCGACGAGGCGGGTGGTGGCGCCGCCCGCGCCGTCGTAGAGCAGGAAGATGGGTTCGAGGTTGGCTTCCGTGGTGCTCATCAGCGCCAGCCGGTCGGCGACCGGTCCGGGCATCACGTTCTCGTGGGGCAGGACGATGTGCAGTTCCGGGCCTGCCAGGCCCACATCGCCGATGATTCCGCGCTGCAGGACCCCGGGCCCCGACTGCTCGTAGACGTAGACCGCGGGCGTCTCGTCGGCGGCCAGCACCCCGGAGGAGAGCCATTGGTGAAGCGTCTCTCGCGCTTCGGCGTATCTCTGCTGGTCAGTGCCGGGAAGGATCAAACGCACCACATTGTTGGAGTGGGTGTCGAGCAGCTTTCGCACGCCGGCCGCGTCGATGAGGTCGTAAGGCGGTGAGGTGACCCCGGCCAGATCGTCGACCGTGAACCTTACGCCGCGGAACGGGCGTAGCACCAGCCCGTCGGGTATCGGCAGTTCAGGATTCGCCATAGAGGGCATGCTGCCATAAAGGCCTGAAACGGCCGGGGGCCGCTTCGAGTCTGTGGTGGTGCCCGGTCCGTCAGGGAATCGGCCAGATCTGTCGTCTGTCGATGAAGGAGGCCTCACATAATGGTCCAAGGACGTGGCGGTCCGTCTGATTCCCCCAGCCCCGAGACGGGCGCTCCGGTCGGGGACGTCTACGAGTGGTTCCAACGAGGGATGCGGCTGCTGGCCGAGGGAAGTCCGGCGGCCGCGGCCGCGCTGCTGGAACGGGCGGCCGACGCGGAGCCGGAGTCGCGGAGCATCCGGGAGGCCCTCGCCAGAGCACAGTTCAACTCCCGGCAGTACGCCGACGCCGTCGACAGCTTTCGCTTGATCATCGATGCCAATCCGGCTGAGGACTATGCGTATTTCGGGCTCGGGCTCGCCCTCTGGCGTACGGGGGACATGGAGGCGGCTCAGGAACCGCTGGCCATCGCCGTCGCGATGCGGCCCGACCTGCGGCACTACGTTTCCGCGTTGAAAAGCGTTCGCGCCACGTTGCGTGCCCGCAGGATGTGATTCACGGGATGTGACTCATGCGAGGACGCCGCTGTGATTCCGTGTCCGCGGGATGTGATCCGGGCGGGCTCGCCGGATGTGATCCAGGCCGCTCCCGCGCACGGACCCGTGCGGGTGACGGAACGCGGGTGATGAAATGGGCCGGTGGACACGAATACGCTGATCGACTCGTATGACACTCTTCTCCTTGACCTTGACGGGGTGGTGTATCTCGGGCGCGACGCCGTACCGGCGGCTCCCGAGGCCCTCAGCCGGGCGGCGGAGAGTGGTGTGCGCCTCGCCTACGTCACCAACAACGCCTCACGCACCCCCGCCGCCATCGCCCAGCACCTGCGTGCGCTGGGCGCTCCGGCGGCCCCCGAGGATGTCGTGACCTCCGCCCAGGCCGCCGCGCGGCTCGTGGCCGAGCGGGTCGAACCGGGCTCGGCGGTGCTGGTGGTCGGCGGGATGGGTCTGCGCTCCGCGCTGCGCGCCCACGGACTGCGTCCGGTCAGCACCGCCCTGGACGCCCCGGCCGCGGTCGTCCAGGGCATCGCTCCCGATCTCTCCTACGGCCTGCTGGCCGAGGGAACACTCGCGGTGAGGCAGGGGGCGCTCTTCGTCGCCGCCAACGCCGACTCGACCATGCCGACCGGCAGGGGCGAGCTTCCCGGCAACGGCGCGATGACCAGGGTCATCGCCACGGCGACCGGGGTGGAGCCGGTCGTCGCGGGAAAGCCCGAGACGCCTTTGCACCGGGAGTCGATGCTCCGTACCGGATCGCTACGGCCCCTGGTGGTCGGCGACCGGCTCGACACCGACATCGAGGGGGCGAACAACGCGGGGGTGGACAGCCTGCTGGTCCTGACCGGCGTGGCGAACCCGCTCGACGTGCTGACCGCCGTTCCGCGGCACCGGCCCACCTACATCGCCGCTGATCTGTCCGGCCTGCACCGGCCCTACCCCGAGGTGCGACGGCTCGGGAGCGGGTGGACCTGCGAGGGATGGACGGCCCGCTGGGAGGAGGGCGCGCTCACCCTCGAAGGCGGGGGCGAGCCGCTCGACGGGCTCCGCGCCGCGTCCGCCGCGACCTGGGAGGCGGCGGGTGAGGGCGGGGCGGACGAGGACGCCGTGAAGGCGGCACTCGATTCCGTGCTCCCGCCGCGCACCCCGCGCTCCGGCTGAGACGGCCGCTCCGGCTCGCCCGGCTCCCTCTCGCGTGAACCACCGGACTCTCGCGTGACCACCGGAATCACCGGGTTCCGTGAGAACTCGCGCGGGCCCGCGCGGATCTTCTAGATCTTGTACGGACCCGTGCGGGTCATCTCGATCTTCCGTGGACCGGCGCGAATTCACCCGAATTCAGCCGGATCCGAGGTGATGCCGCGTCGTCGGTCTCGGCGCCCCTCCTGCCGCGGGATCCCGCCCGGGGGCGGGATCCTCAGAGCAGTTTGCGCAGGCGGAGGAGGTCGCCGAAGCTGGCGTCGACCTTGACCCGCCCGCTGAAAACGGCCCGCCCCATGTCGAGCTCCCCGTTGACCAGGGAGATGAGATCGTCGCTGCCGATGGTCAGTTTCACCTCGGCCTGCCTGCCGTCGTTCGCGGGCAGATCCTCGAAGGGGCCGAGGCCGCCGTGGTGGATGCGGCCGTAGAAGGTGACGCCGAGGTCCCTGACGTGGCAGCTGATGCTGCGCTCGACCACGTGCTTGGCGCGGCTCTCCTGGTCAACCTCGTCGAACTGCTCGCCGAGTTTGCGCAGTGCCACCCGGCACTCGTCGACGGTCGCCATCGCGTGGCGCTCCCTTCTCTCCCTGGCCGATCCGGATCCCTTTCAGGTACGGACGGTAGCGTTCCACATGGGTACGGCATGCAATCCGGCGCGGGGGTGTGCCGGAGAAAGAGGCTCCTGCCCTGGCGCCGGAACATCGCGGGTACGCGTTGGCGGTCGCCGACCTTAACGGGATGACAACGAGCAGGGACCCCGTGATAGTTCACGGTTTACCCATTTTTGGAGAACCCCTTTCCTGCCGGCCGTCCCGGGCGGGCCGGCAGCGGATCGCCCCGTGCGGGAGGAGTCGGCGTTCGGGTCTCCGGAGGGTGCGAGTGCGGTGAGACCGGAAAAGGGGAGGAAGGCCGCCGAGGCGACGAGGGGCGTGGGTTCCGATACGGTCGGGGAATTCACGGGCGCGAGGCCGGTGAGCGTCGTGCTCGTACGGCGGCGACCGTGTTCGTGTGGTTTGTACGGTTCGCACGGTTCGTGCGGAGTAAAGGGCCGCGGAGACGGCCACGAGGGCCGAGGCGGCCAGGAGCGGTGCCGGAGGGGGCGCATGACGGACCTGCTGGAGAAGACGGACGGGACGGGTGACGAGCGGGTGGACGTCGCGCTGGGCGGGCTCGCCCGTCTCGGTGCCCTGCCCGTCTCGGCGCACGCGGACGTCTTCGAGGAGGTGTTCACCGGGCTGGAGCAGGCGCTCGCCGCGGTGAACGGCGCCTCAGGGCCGGAGGCCGCCGCGGCCGGTGCCCCACCGGGGCAGGTGGTCACCTCGGGGCACGGTGCCCCGGGGCGGGAGCCCGCCCCGGCGGACGGCACCCCGGACCGGCGCCCGTGAGCCGGCGGACACGCCTCGACAGCGAGCTCGTCCGCCGGAAACTGGCGCGGTCCCGGGAACAGGCGGCCCAGCTCATCGAGGCCGGCCGGGTCAGCGTCGGCGGCCAGGTCGCCGCCAAGCCCGCGACCCAGGTCGACACGGCCTCGGCGATCGTGGTCGCGGAGGCGGCGGAGGGGCCCGACTACGTCTCGCGGGGCGCCCACAAGCTTCTCGGCGCGCTGGAGGCCTTCGGCCCCCTCGGCCTCACCGTCGAAGGGCGCCGCTGCCTGGACGCGGGCGCCTCGACCGGGGGCTTCACCGACGTGCTGCTGCGCGCCGGAGCGGCCCACGTGCTGGCCGTCGACGTCGGGTACGGCCAGCTCGCGTGGTCGCTGCGGACCGACGACAGGGTCACGGTCATGGAACGGGTCAACGTCAGGGACCTGAAACCCGACATGGTCGGCGAGGCCCCCACGCTGATCGTCGGCGATCTCTCCTTCATCTCCCTGCGCCTGGTGCTGCCGGCCCTGGCCCTGTGCGCCGCCGGGCGGGCCGACTTCGCGATGCTGGTCAAACCCCAGTTCGAGGTCGGCAGGGAGCGGGTCGGCGCGGGCGGGGTCGTCCGCGACCCGGAACTTCGCGCCGGGGCCGTACGCGATGTGGCCGAAGCCGCGCGAACCCTCGGCCTGAGCGTGCGAGGGGTCACCGCGAGCCCGCTGCCGGGCCCTTCGGGCAACGTCGAGTACGTCATCTGGCTGGGCAAGGGAGAGGGCGCTCCGCCGGTCCCCGACCTTGACGCGGAGATCGAGCGGGCGGTGGCGGAGGGCCCCCGGTAGGCGCTCCCCGACGCCCGGGGTCCCCCGCTTTCGAATCCCGCTCCCGAATCCCGCCCACGGTTCCCCGGACCCCCGGGGCACAGGGAGTGGAGACTTGGCATCCTCCCCTCAGGCCCCAGAATCCCTGGAGTCCCCGGACGGGGGAGAATCCCGTGATCATCCGTGAGAGTTCCCGATCCACCGCCGGTCGCCCGCCAGGAGAGGTTCCTTGAGGTCCCGCACCAGCTCCACAGGTGTCTCGTCTCCCCGCCGGTCCGGCGGGGGCGCCGCCGGGCACACTCGTAGTGACCCGGTCGTCGCCATCGCCGGGCACGGTACCGAAACGCGCGGCGCCGCGCCGCGTCTCCCTCCCCGCCTCGGGGTGAGGGTCTCCACGCTCAAGGAGAATCGATGACTACCAAGCGCACCGTGCTGGTCACCGCGCACACCGGGCGGGAGGCGGCCGTCGACAGCGCCCGGATGGTGATCCAGCGGTTCTTGGACGCCGGGCTGATCGTGCGCGTTCTCAGCGCCGAGGCCGACGAGATCGCCTGCGCGGGGGCCGACGTGGTACCCGCCGGTTCGGCGGCGGTCGACGCCGCCGAGATGATGATCGTGCTCGGCGGGGACGGCAGTCTCCTGAGGGCGGCCGAGCTCGCCCGCCCGGCGGGGGTGCCGCTGCTGGGGGTCAACCTCGGCCACGTGGGCTTCCTGGCCGAGGCCGAGGTGGAGGACCTGGCCGACGCGGTCGACAGTGTGGTGGACGGCCGCTACGACGTCGAGGAGCGGATGACCATCGAGGTCACCGCCCGTCTCAACGGCAAGCTGCTTGCCGACAGCTGGGCGCTGAACGAGGCCACCGTCGAGAAGAGCGAGCGTATGCTCGAAGTGGTCGCCGAGATCGACGGGCGCCCGCTGTCGCGCTGGGGGTGCGACGGAGTGATCTGCGCCACACCGACCGGTTCGACCGCGTACGCCTTCTCCGCCGGAGGCCCGGTCGTGTGGCCCGAGGTGGAGGCCCTGCTGCTGGTCCCCATCAGCGCCCACGCCCTGTTCGCCCGCCCCCTGGTGGTCTCGCCCCGCTCCAAGCTGGCGCTGGAGGTCCAGACGGAGACGGCGGGCGCGGTGCTGTGGTGCGACGGCCGCCGCAGGTTCGACCTGCCCGCCGGTGCGAGGGTGGAGCTCAGGCAGGCCGCGCTGCCGGTACGGCTGGCGCGGCTGCACGGTCTGGAGGACACCGGGGCGCCGTTCACCGACAGGCTGGTCGCCAAGTTCGATCTCCCCGTACAGGGGTGGCGTGGCCGTGTGAGGCCCTAGTTCGTCCGGGCGGGCGACGCCTCAAGAGCGTAGGATCGTGCCCGCGCACCGCACTGATGTTCGGTGAATTCAATGTGACGGGAGGGACCAGTGCGACCTAGAGTCGAGGAGGTCCGCATCCAGGGGCTCGGCGTGATCGACGAGGCCGTCCTGGAGCTGGCGCCGGGATTCACCGTGGTCACGGGCGAGACGGGCGCGGGCAAGACCATGGTGGTGACCGGTCTGGGGCTGCTGTTCGGCGGCCGTGCCGACCCCGCCCGTGTCCGCCCAGGTTCCGGCAAGACCACCATCGAGGGCACGCTGGTCGTCGACCCCGCAGGCCGGGTCGCCCAGCAGGTGCAGGACCTGGGCGGCGTGGTCGAGGACGGCGAGCTGATCATCTCTCGGACGGTCTCCGTCGAGGGGCGCAGCCGCGCCTGGCTGGGCGGGCGCACCGTCCCCGTCGGCACCCTCACCTACCTGGCCGAGGACCTGGTGGCCGTGCACGGCCAGATGGACCAGCAGCGGCTGCTGCAGCCGGGCCGCCAGCGGGCCGCCCTCGACCGCTACGCAGGCGAGGAGCTGGTCAAGCCGCTGCGCGCCTACGAGCAGGCCTACAAGCGGCACAGGAAGATCGCGGAGCAGCTGGAGGAGCTGACCACCAGGGCCAGGGAGCGCGCCCAGGAGGCCGACCAGCTCAGGTTCGGGCTCGGCGAGGTCGAGAAGGCCGACCCCAAGCCCGGCGAGGAGGTCGAGCTGCGCGAGGAGGAGGAGCGCCTCTCCCACGCCGACTCCCTCAGGGGCGCCGCGGAGACGGCGCACCGGGCGCTGCTGGGCGACCCGCTGTCCGGCGAGCAGTCCATGCCGGACGCCATCGCGCTGATCGGCGAGGCCCGCGCGGCCGTCGAGGCGGTGCGCGACTTCGACCCCGCGCTCGCCGGGATCGCCGACCGGCTCGCGGAGGCGGGCTACCTGATCTCCGACGTCGCCACCGAGCTGGCCGCGTACTTCGAGTCGGTCGACGCCGACCCGGGCCGGCTCGCGGTCGTGCAGGAGCGGCGGGCCGTGCTCATCCACGTCATCCGCAGATACGGCCAGGACACCGCGGAGGTGCTCGCCTGGGCCGCGCGGGCCGCGGCCCGGGTGGCGGAGCTCGACGGCGACGACGACCGGATCGGCGAACTCACCCGCGAGCACGAGGAGCTCACCGAGCGCCTCACCGAGCTGGCCGCCGAGCTGACCCGGATCAGGACGGCGGCCGCGGAGCGGTTCGGGCAGGCCGTCACCGAGGAGCTCACCGCGCTGGCCATGCCGCACGCCAGGGTGGTCGTCACCATCGCCGCCACCCCCGAGTTCGGCCCGCAGGGCGTCGACGAGGTCGAGCTGCGCATGGCGCCGCACCCGGCCTCGCCGCTCCTGCCGCTGAACAAGGGCGCCTCCGGCGGTGAGCTGAGCCGGGTGATGCTCGCCATCGAGGTGGTCTTCGCCGGCGCCGACCCGGTCCCGACGTTCGTCTTCGACGAGGTCGACGCGGGCGTGGGCGGCAAGGCCGCGGTGGAGATCGGCCGCAGGCTGGCGCGGCTGGCCCGCACCTCCCAGGTGATCGTCGTCACCCACCTTCCCCAGGTCGCGGCCTTCGCCGACCAGCATCTCGTCGTGGAGAAGGCCGATGACGGGAGCGTGGTGCGCAGCGGGGTGATCGCCCTCGACAAGGACGGCCGGGCGCGCGAGCTCTCCCGCATGCTCGCAGGGCTAGAGGACTCCGAGCTGGGCCGCGCGCACGCGGAGGAACTGCTGTCGATCGCCGCCGCCGACAAGGCGTGAACGGACCGCTATAACGGGCTGAATAAGCCGGATAAAGGACTTATGGGTCACGTGATGGGTTGAAGGAGTAATTCATATGTTCCGGGGGAGTAGGTGCCCGGGGTTTCGGGTGACGGATCTGACACGCTGCCGGCTGTTTGGCTCTCCCGGTCGTTCCCTCTGGCAGGATGGTCGTGATGAAGGTGCCGATTGACGGGCTGAAAGACAGGCTCACCGGGTACCTCCGCCGCAGGAAGGTCACTGACCTTCCCGGGGTGACGGCAGTGGCGAGAATCGATCGGCGGACCAAGAGGCTGACCAAGCGCCTCAGGGCCGGGGAAATCGCGATTATCGATCACGTTGACGTTGACCGGGTGAGCGCGGAGGCGCTTGTCGCGTGCGGCGCGGCGGGCGTCGTCAACGTCGCCTCCGGCATCAGCGGCCGCTATCCCAACCTGGGCCCGCAGATCATCGTCGACGCCGGGGTGCCGTTCGTCGACAACGCCACCCCCGAGCTGTTCGAGCGGATCAAGGACGGCGACCTGGTCAGGCTGCACGAAGGTGTCATCCACCTCGACGAGGAGGTGGTCGGCAAGGGCGACGTGCAGACGGCCGAGTCCGTCGAGGCCGCGATGAGCGAGGCGCGGGCCGGGCTCACGGTGCAGATCGAGGCGTTCGCGGCCAACACCATGGAGTACGTCCGCCGCGAGCGCGACCTCCTCATCGACGGGATCGGCGTTCCCGACGTCCGGACCGTCATGGAGGGCAGGCACGTCCTCATCGTGGTGCGCGGCTACCACTACAAGGAGGACATCGCCGCCCTCCGCCCCTACATCCGCGAGTACCGCCCCGTCATGATCGGCGTGGACGGCGGCGCGGACGCGCTCCTGGAGGCCGGATACCTGCCCGACATCATCGTCGGGGACTTCGACTCCGTCTCCACCAAGGCGCTCACCACCGGCGCCGAGCTGGTCGTGCACGCCTACCGCGACGGCAGGGCGCCGGGCCTGGAGCGGGTCCAGCAGCTGGGCCGCACCGCGGTGCTCTTCCCGGCGATCGGCACCAGCGAGGACATCGCGATGCTGCTCGCCGACGACAAGGGCGCCGATCTCATCGTCGCCGTCGGCACCCACGCGACCCTGGTGGAGTTCCTCGACAAGGGCCGCTCGGGCATGGCCAGCACCTTCCTCACCCGCCTGCGGGTGGGCAGCAAGCTCGTCGAC
Organism: Streptosporangium nanhuense; assembly: GCF_059358815.1. Classification (NCBI taxonomy): domain Bacteria; kingdom Bacillati; phylum Actinomycetota; class Actinomycetes; order Streptosporangiales; family Streptosporangiaceae; genus Streptosporangium; species Streptosporangium nanhuense. The sequence goes on along the minus strand of NZ_JCADBG010000024.1, from coordinate 145,143 downwards.
GCGAAAGGCGTCAGCCGGCTCTACCGCAGCCGGATCTCCACACCGTCCCTGCTCCTGCTCGTCGCCACCACGCTGATCACCATGGGGGTGGCGATCGTCGTCTCCCCGGTGGGCAAGATCTGGCTGGACAGCATGCGCGACGTCTGGAGCGGCTTCATCTTCTGGTTGGTCGGACTCTTCTCGTGATCGATTTCCGCTATCACCTCGTCTCCATCGTCGCGATCTTCCTCGCGCTGTCGGTGGGCATCGTGCTGGGCACCACCCTGCTCGAAGACCCCGTCATCAAGGCGAGCGAGCTGGCCGTCAACCAGTTCCGCGAGGGCAACAACGAGCTTCGCGACCAGGTCGAGGCCCTGCAGAAGCGCGAGGCCGCCAACGACGCCTTCGTGGCCGCCGACACCCCCCGGCTGGTCCGGGACGCCCTCGCCGGCGAGAAGATCGTGATCGTCGAGGCCGCGGGCAGCACGGCGAGCGTGCGCGAGGCGGCGCAGCAGGTGATCGAGGAGGCGGGCGCGACCGTGACCGGCCGGATCACCCTCACCGACCGCTACACCGATCCCGCCCAGGCGGGCTTCATCGACAAGCTGGCCGTCGGAGCCAAGGCCCCCGAGACCGTCTTCTCCGTCGAGGACACGGCGTACGACAAGGCGGCCGAGGTGCTGGCCGGCGCGATCCTGACCAGTGACGCCAGCCAGGTGGGCGAGGAGCACCCGGCGGGGGCCGGCATCCTCGACGCCTTCCAGCGCGGCGGCCTGCTCACCGTCACCGGCGAGCCCGCCAAGCGCGCGGAGGTGGCCCTGGTGATCGCCCCCGCGGAGGCGTACACCGGGGAGACCGCGGGCGAGCAGGCGGGCGCGCTCGTGACGCTGGCGGTCGGCCTGGACGACGCGGGCCAGGGCACCGTGCTGGCCGGCACGCAGACCTCCGCCGCGACCGGCGGGGCCATCGCCGCGCTCCGCGAGGACGCGGCCCTCACCGAGAAGGTCTCCAGCGTCGACACCGCCGATATGCCCGCGGGACGGGTCGTGGTGGTCTACGCTCTCCGAGAGCAACTCACCGGGCTGGCCGGCCAGTACGGCATCGGCCCCGGCGTCTCCGGCATCGAGCCCAGCGCGACGCCGACCCCCACGGCCGCCCCCACGGCCGCCACGGCCACCTCCGGAGGATGACCCGATGGCTCGTCGCGCTTTTCCCCGCGCCCTCGTGGGCGCCCTCGCCGGCGCGTTCCTCGGCGCGGTCGCCGCGCGTGCCGCGTACGCCGCCTTCACCCGCAGGCCACCGGTCGGCGACGCGGAGACCTGGGCCCGGACGAACCACCGGGGCGAGCCGATCACCCTGCTGGAGGGCCCGGCGTTCGTCGCCGGTGCCGGGGCGGCCGCGGCCGTGATGCCCGGGCTGCCCGGCGGGGTCCGGGTGGCGGCGCTGCTGGCGGTGGCGGGCGGCGGCGGCCTCGGCGCCTACGACGACCTGTACGGCGCGACCTCGTCCAAGGGGTTCAAGGGGCACCTGAGCGCCCTGGCCAAGGGCGAGGTCACCAGCGGGGCCGTGAAGATCCTCGGCATCGGCGCGACCGGCCTGGCCGCCGCCGCCGTCACCTCCCGCAACCCTTTTGATGTCGTCGTCAACGGCGGGGTGATCGCCGGGAGCGCCAACCTGGCCAACCTCTTCGACCTGCGGCCGGGGCGCGCGATCAAGGTGGGCCTGCTCGCCGGCGCGCCCCTGCTCGCCGCGGGGCTGCTCAAGAAGGACCCCGTCCCGGCCGCCCTGGTCGCGCTCCCCATGGGGGCCGCCGCCGCGCTGCTGCCCGAGGACCTCGGCGAGCGGGCGATGCTCGGCGACGCGGGGGCCAACGCGCTGGGCGCGCTCCTCGGCCTGGCCGCCACCGTCACCCTGGGCCGTCCCGGACGGCTCGCCGTGCTCGGCACCGTGGTCGCGCTGACCGCGGCCTCGGAGAAGGTCAGCTTCACCAAGGTGATCGCGGGCAACCCCCTCCTGCACCGCGTCGACATGCTCGGACGTCGCCCTGTGGAGCAGGCACCCGCCCCCCGATGAGCACGAGGATCGCGCGGGGGGTCGCGGGAGCGGCACTCCTCATCGGAGTCGTGACCGTCCTGGCCAGGCTCGTCGGGTTCGGCCGCTATCTCGTCCAGTCGCAGAGCGTCGGCAACAGCTGCCTGGGCACCGCATACAACACCGCCAACTACGTGCCCAACATCGTCTTCGAGCTGGTCGCGGGCGGGGTGCTGGCCGGGATGGTGGTGCCGGTGCTCGCCTCGGCGGCCTCCAGGTCCGGCGACGACCCCGAGGCCAGGGCTGAGGCGAGCAGGACGACCTCGGCGCTGCTCACCTGGGCGATGCTCGTCCTGGTGCCGCTGACGCTGCTCATCGTCGCCTTCGCCGGGCCGATCGTCGCGCTGCTCATGGGCGATCCGCACGGATGCGACCTGGCCGGCGTCGTCGAGGCCGGCAGCGGCATGCTCGTCGTCTTCGCCCCTCGGATGATCTTCTTCGGGCTCGCCGTGGTGCTGTACGGGGTGCTCCAGGCCCACCGGCGGTTCATGGGCCCGGCCCTGGCGCCGCTGGTCTCCAGCCTGCTCATCGTCGCCTCCAACCTGCTGTTCGAGGCCGTCAACGAGGAGGCCGCCGGGGATCTGTCGAAGCTCAGCGGCGCCGGGCAGCTGTCGCTCTCCCTCGGCGCGACCGTCGCCGCCGCCGCGATGGTGCTCACCGTCGTCGGCCCGGTGTCCCGGCTCGGGCTCCGGCTGCGGCCCACGCTGACGTTCCCGCCGGGCGTCGCGGTCACGGCGCGCAGGCTCGCCACCGCGGGTCTCGCCGTGCTGGTCGCGCAGCAGGTCGCGCTGATCGTCGTCATCCGCCTGGCCAACGGCCTGGGCGGCGAGGGCGCGATCGCCGCCTACACCTATGCCTGGGCGCTGTACCAGCTGCCGTACGCGGTGCTCGTGGTGCCGATCGCCACCAGCTCGTTCCCGGTGCTGTCCACCCGGGCGGCCGAGGGGGACAGGCCGGGGTTCGACGCCCTGACCGCCTCCACCACCCGGGCCGTGCTGCTGGTGACGGGACTGGCGGCCGGGGTGATGGCGGCGGTCGCCGTACCGGTCTCGCGGGTGTTCCTCGACGGGACCGAGGGCGGAAACCCCGCCGAGATGGCCAGGGGCGTCGCGCTGTTCGCGCCGGGCCTGGTCGGGTACGCGCTCATGCTCCACCTGGCCCGCGTCCTGTACGCCTGCGGGCGGGGCCGGTCGGCGGCCGTCGCCTCGGTGACCGGCTGGGCCGTCGCGCTGGTGGCCCAGATCGTGCTCGCCAACACCGCGGGGGATCCGGCCCACGTGGTCGGGCGGATCGCGCTGGGCAGCACCGTCGGCATGACCGTCGGCGGGCTGCTCCTGGCCGTCGCGGTGTTCCGCGCCAGGGGGGCGGCCACGCTGGCGGGGACGCCGCGCACCCTCCTGGCCACCCTGGCGGGCGGCGCCGCGGCCTGGGGGGCGGGGCTGGCCCTGGTCGGCGCCTTCGGCGCGGTGTCCACATGGGCGTCCGTGGCGGTCGGGCTGGCCGCGGGCGTGGCCGGGGTGGCCGTGTTCGCGGCCGTGGCGGTGATGATCGACAGGGAGGACGCCCAGGCGCTGCTGGCAAGGCTTCGCCGGGGTCCCGCGAGGGAGGAGAGCCGTTCCGATGGCTGATCAGGGGACGCGCGTGGCGCTCGTGCTGGGCACGAGCGCGGGAGGGGTCGGCCGGCACGTGGCCATGCTGGCCGGGGGGCTGGTGCGCGGCGGCCACCGGGTGGTCGTGGCGGGCCCGCCGAGCACGGAGCGCGCCTTCGGCTTCGCCGCCCTCGGCGCCCGCTTCGCGCCCGTGCCGATCTCCGACCGGCCCCGCCCGCTCGACGACCTGCGGGCGATCTCGACGCTTCGGACGTTGCGCGGGGCGCACGCCGTGCACGCCCACGGGCTGCGGGCCGGTGCCCTGGCGGCGATCGCGCTGGCCGGGACCGGGACCGGCCTGGTGGTGACCCTGCACAACGCCGCCACCGCGGGCGGCGCCGTCGGTGCCGTTTACGCCCTTCTGGAACGGATCGTGGCCCGCCGCGCCGACCGGATCCTGGTCGTCTCCCCGGACCTGGGGGAGCGGATGGCCCGCCTGGGGGCCGGGCGGGTCGAGGCCGCCGTCGTTCCCGCGCCTTCGCTGCCCGCTTCGGGGCGCGATCCTGAGGACGTACGGCGAGAGCTGGGCACGGGTGACCGGGTGATCTTCCTGACGGTCGCGAGACTCGCCCAGCAGAAGGGGCTGGAGAGCCTGCTCGACGTCGCGAAGGCCCTGCGGGAGGCTCCCGGGGACGCGGGACCCGCCCCGGGCCCGGCCGACGCCGGGCCCGTGCGCGACCTGGGCCGGGGGCGGGCGCCCGAGGCGGTGTTCCTGGTGGCGGGGGACGGGCCGCTGCGGGGGGAGCTGCAGGGGCGGATCGACCGGGAGAACCTGCCGGTGCGGCTGCTCGGCGACCGCGCCGACGTGGGGGACCTGCTCGGGGTGGCCAGGGCGCTGGTGGTGCCGAGCCGCTGGGAGGGGCAGCCGCTCACCGTGCAGGAGGCCCTGCGGGCGGGCACGGCGGTCGTCGCCACCGCCGTGGGGGGCATCCCGGCGATGGTGGGCGAGGCCGGGCTGCTGGTGCCGTACGGGGACATCGCCGCGATGCGCGACGCGGTCGCGAGGGTGCTCACCGACGAGGGGTTCGCCGAGGAGCTGGCCGGGGCCGCGGCCCGGAGGGGGCGTGGGCTGCCGGGCGAGCGGGAGGCGCTCGAGGCGGTGCTCGCGGTTTACGACGGGCTTCCCCGAGCGGGTCGTACCGGGTCTTCCCGAGCGGTTTAGAACGGGTCTGCCCGAGGGCTCACGGCGGGTCCTCCCGGGCGGGTCCGCGGCGGGTCCTCCCGGGCGGGTCCGCCGGGCGTCCCTGAGCGGGTCCGCGGCGGGTTTTTCCGGGCGGGTCCGCTCCGGGTTCTCCCGAGCAGGTCAATGCCGGGTCCTCCCGAGCGGGTTCATGCCAGGTCCTCCGTGGTTGGTTCACGGCAGGTTTTCCGGGCGGGTTCCGGGGTTTCGGGAACAAGCGAGGGCGCCGTGATGTTGGATTAGGCGCCGCCATGCCGGACATCTATACTGGCGTGGTTAGGGGGGGAGTATCCCTTCGCGGCAGTCTCGTCATCACGGTGTTGTCTCGCTCCACGAGGCCCCCGGGGCTGTCGGTCCGCGTTGTCGACCCGCTTCATGTCGACCTGGGTTCACGCGGGCGGGAGAGACCTCCGGCAGTCTGTCGTGCGCGCCGCCGGAGGTTTATCAGTTGTGAATGTTCCTGTCTGGGTATGGTTCGCCGTCATCGGCGGGCTCCTGGTCGTCCTCGCCTTCGACCTCTGGATCGTCGATCGAGGCGAGGCGAAAGAGTTCTCCCTCAAGCAGGCCGGGTTCTGGGTCGGTTTCTACGTCACCCTCGCCGTGCTCTTCGGCATCGGGTTGTTGGTCGTCGCGGGTCCCACCCCCGCGGGCCAGTTCATCGCCGGGTATCTCACCGAGTACAGCCTGAGTATCGACAACCTCTTCGTTTTCTACATCATCATGACCCGCTTCGCGGTGCCGAAGGTGCACCAGCACAAGGTGCTGCTGATCGGCATCCTGATGGCCCTGGTCATGCGCGGCATCTTCATCGCGATCGGCGCCGCGGCGCTGGCCAACTTCGGCTGGCTGTTCTACGTCTTCGGCCTGTTCCTGATCTACACGGCCGTCCAGCTCGTCCGCCAGTTCGGCAAGGAGGAGCACCTCGAGGAGAACGCGGTGCTGCGCTGGGCGCGGCGGGTGCTGCCGCACACCGACGACTACGTGGGCTCCAAGATCACTGTCAAGGTCGACGGCAAGCGCCTGGTCACCCCGCTGCTGATCGTCATGATCGCCATCGGCACCACCGACCTGCTGTTCGCGCTCGACTCGATTCCGGCGATCTTCGGCCTGACCACCGACGCCTTCATCGTCTTCACCGCGAACGCGTTCGCCCTGATGGGCCTGCGCCAGCTGTACTTCCTGCTGGGCGGCCTGCTCCAGAAGCTGGTCTACCTGAGCTTCGGTCTTGCGTTCATCCTCGGTTTCATCGGGGTTAAGCTGATCCTTGAGGCTCTGCACTCCAGCGGCGTCTCCTGGGCCCCCGCGGTGCCGATCTGGTTGTCGCTGTCGGTCATCGTCGTCACGATGATCGTCACCACCGTGGTCAGCTTGATCAAGGTCCGGCGTGACAACCGCGCGGGCAAGGAAAACACCACCCCGGCGAGTGTCGAGCAGGGCTAGCGAATCGGCGTGTGAGGCGCTTTGCTTGTCTCATTGCGCCTTATAAGGGCTAAGAGATGGGTAACATCCTGCCCCAGAGCGGGTAGACATACCGGTCTAATGCCGCAAGACATCACAAAGGTTCCCTGTGTCCCACGATTCAGCAAGCCACATGCCAGGTCCGCTGGGCCTGGCACGTGGCGTCTCCCCGTGGTTGCTCCCGACCGTGGCCGCCGCCGCCGTGACCTCCCTGCTCAGCCGTCGCGACCGGCGCTGGGCGCTGGCGGCGGTCCCGCTGACCGCGCTCACCGGCGGGATGCTCTGGTTCTTCCGTGACCCAGATCGCACTCCGGGCACCGGGCGGATCCTGTCGCCCGCGGACGGCGTGGTGCAGAGCATCGACCCGTGGCCGGACGGCCGCACCCGGGTCGCGATCTTCATGAGCCCGCTCGACGTGCACGTCAACCGGGCGCCGCTGGCCGGTACGGTCACCTCGATGGAGCACGTGTCCGGGGGTTATCTGCCCGCGTTCAACAAGGACAGCGACACCAACGAGCGGGTCGTCTGGCACCTGGACACCGCGCTCGGCGACATCGAGCTGGTCCAGATCGCCGGCGCGGTCGCGCGCCGCATCGTGCCCTACGTGGCCGAGGGGGCGAAGGTCGCCAGGGCCGAGCGGATCGGCCTGATCAGGCTCGGCTCGCGGGTCGACGTCTACCTTCCCGAGGGGATCGCCCCGGCCGTCACGGTGGGCCAGAAGACGGTCGCGGGGGTGACGGGTCTTGACCACGGCTGACGCGAGCTGGCCGATGGACGAGACGGACGACGAGCCACGAGGACCCGTGGGCAAGGCGTTCCGCCTGTCGGCCGCGGACTCCCTCTCCCTCGGCAACGCCCTCTGCGGCTTCCTCGCGGTCTGCGTGCTCGCCTGGTCGGCCATCAGCGCGCTGCAGCAGGACAAGCCCTTCGCGGCCGACCCCAGGTTCTTCGGCACCGCCGTGGTGCTCCTGCTGATCGGCGCCACCTGCGACCTGTTCGACGGCCTGGTGGCCCGCAAGTTCCGGGCCTCGGCCATGGGCGCCGAGCTGGACAACCTCGCCGACGTGATCAGCTTCGGCTTCGCGCCGGCCTTCATGGTGGTCATCTGGGCGGGGTTCAACCAGCAGATCCCCTTCCTGCTGGTGATGGCCGCGGCGTCGTCGGTGCTGCTGGCCGGCGTCATCAGGCTCGCGCGGTTCGCCTGCGTGAAGACCAAGAGCGGCGACTTCATGGGGCTGCCCATCCCGATGGGCGCGATGACCGTGGTCTCGATCGTGCTGCTGTTCCCCCCGTCGATCTGGGCGGTCCTGCCCGTCTTCGGGGTGGCGTACCTCATGGTGAGCCGGATCGAGTACCCCAAGCCCAAGGGCAACCTGGCGGCCGCCGTGCTCGCCTGGATGATGATCAACGTCGCCTGCCTGACCATCTGGGTCGCCGGCCTGGCCGGCGGTGACACGCTGATCAAGGTCGGGGCCGTCATGCAGATGACGATCGTGGCGGCCATCCCGCTGCGGGTCCTGATGTTCAAGCGGGAGAAGCGCAAGGAGCAGCGCAAGGCGTCCGCCGGGGTCGGCTGACCGCCCGCGGCGCGCTCACGCCGGTTTCGTGAGGGCATGGCGAATGGTCGGGGATACGCCATGCCCGGACCCGTATCCGTCCCGGAATGCCCCGACCCGCTTCCCATGCCCGGCGCGGCTGCGTTCAATTGCCTCATGGCAACCGAGCCGCACGAGCACACGCGCACCTACTTCCTCGGCATGCTCGCCCGCGAGCTGGAGCTGAGAGGCATGAGCGTGACGCTCAAGCGGAGCCCGCCGTCGCTGCGGGTCAGCGATCCCGAGGCGGCGATGTTCAACGAGACCCTCGACTGCGTCCCGCTGGCCGAGGGCTGGTTCTACCGCTGGTCCTGGGGTGACCTGGTCGAGCGGGTGGAGGATCCGGCCAAGGCCGCGGACCGGATCCTCCGGGTCTTCGGCGGCTGACGCCCGGCCTTCACTCAGGAGCGGCGCCGCCCGGCGGGTGGTGTCACCAGCCGCGTTCGCGCCACTCGGGCAGCGAGGGGCGCTCGGCGCCGAGGGTGGTGTCCTTGCCGTGGCCCGGGTAGACCCAGGTGTCGTCCGGCAGCCGGTCGAAGATCCGCTCGGACACGTCGGTGAAGAGCTGGGTGAACCGTCCGGCGTCCTTGTTGGTGTTGCCGACGCCGCCGGGGAAGAGCGAGTCGCCGGTGAACAGGTGGCCCGGGTGGTACAGGGCGATCGAGCCTGGGGTGTGCCCGCGCAGGTGGATCACCTTCAGGCTGACCACGCCGACCGTGATCCCGTCGCCGTCCTCCACCTCCAGGTCCACCGGCACCGGCAGCGCCCCCGCGTCGAGCGGGTGGGCGATCACCGAGGCGCCGGTCGCCCTGGCGACCTCCTCCAGGGCCTGCCAGTGGTCGCCGTGCTGGTGGGTGGTGACGATCTTGCTGATCGGCCGGTCGCCGATGAGTTCGAGCAGCCGGTCGGGCTCGGCGGCGGCGTCGATGAGCACGCCGTCGCCGGTCTTGGCGCACCGGACCAGGTAGGCGTTGTTGTCGAACGGGCCCACGGCCAGCTTGGCGATCGTCAGGGCGGGCAGCTCGCGCAGGTCGGCGGGGCCGCCGACCTGAACATCACCGGTGTACGTCACGGATTCTCCTCGGACAAGGTCACGGCAGGGCGGGACGGTGCGCGTCCTGCCCTCGTGACCATCATCATTCCGCCCGGCGGGCGGTGCGGGGCATAAGGGGGGTGTTCACATCGTTGAAACCGTGGGCCACCTGCCAGGTCTGGGGGAAGGCCGTAGTCTGGAGAGGGCGGGAAAAGGACTCCGGACGCCGGTCCGGAAAATTGTCGGCCCCTCTCGCTAGTCTTCCCGCGACTGCTTCCAACCCTCTACCAACGACGTCGGGACTGCTGTGGCTGACCGCCTCATCGTGCGTGGTGCACGTGAACACAACCTCAAGGACGTCTCGCTGGACCTGCCGCGAGACTCTCTGATCGTCTTCACCGGACTGTCCGGCTCGGGCAAGTCCAGCCTGGCCTTCGACACGATCTTCGCCGAAGGTCAGCGTCGCTATGTCGAATCGCTGTCGGCGTACGCGCGGCAGTTCCTCGGGCAGATGGACAAGCCCGACGTCGACTTCATCGAGGGGCTCTCGCCCGCGGTGTCGATCGACCAGAAGTCGACGAGCCGCAACCCCCGTTCCACCGTCGGCACGATCACCGAGGTGTACGACTACCTGCGCCTGCTCTGGGCCCGGATCGGCAAGCCGCACTGCCCGCAGTGCGGGCGGGCGATCGCCAGGCAGAGCCCGGAGCAGATCGTCGACCGGGTCATGGAGCTTCAGGAGGGCACCCGCTTCCAGGTGCTCGCCCCGGTGGTCCGCGGCCGCAAGGGCGAGTACGCCGAGCTTTTCACCCAGCTCCAGGCCAAGGGCTTCGCCCGCGCCCGCGTCGACGGCACCGTGGTCCGGCTGGACGAGCCGCCGACGCTGAAGAAGCAGGAGAAGCACGACATCGAGGTGATCGTCGACCGCCTGTCCGTGAAGGAGGGCGCGAGCAGCCGCCTGACCGGCTCGGTCGAGACCGCCCTGGGCCTGTCGGGCGGGACGATCACCCTGGAGTTCGTCGACCTGCCCGAGGACGACCCGGGCCGCGAGCGCTTCTACTCCGAGCACCTCTACTGCCCCTACGACGACCTGTCGTTCGAGGAGCTGGAGCCCCGCTCGTTCTCGTTCAACTCGCCCTTCGGCGCCTGCCCGGAGTGCACGGGCCTGGGCGTCCGGATGGAGGTCGACCCCGACCTGGTCGTGCCCGACCCGGAGAGGCCACTGGGCGAGGGCGCCCTGTCCCCGTGGGCCGGCGGCCACACCAGCGACTACTTCGTACGCCTGGTCGAGGCGCTCGGCCTGACCATGGGGTTCGGTCTCGACACCCCCTGGGAGCGGCTCCCCAAGAAGGCGCAGAAGGCCCTGCTGCACGGCCACGACGAGCAGGTCCACGTCCGCTACAGCAACCGCTACGGCCGCCAGCGCTCCTACTACACCACCTTCGAGGGGGTCATCCCCTGGGTGCAGCGCCGCCACGGCGAGTCCGACAGCGACGGCATGCGCGAGAAGTTCGAAGGCTACATGCGGGAGATCCCGTGCCCGGCCTGCAAGGGGGCCAGGCTCAAGCCGGTCTCGCTGGCCGTCACGGTCGACGACCGCTCGATCGCCGAGGTCTCGTCGATGTCGATCGGCGACTGCGCGACGTTCCTGGCGGGGCTGAAGCTGTCCGACCGCGACATGCACATCGCCGAGCGGGTGGTCAAGGAGATCAACGCCCGGATGGGCTTCCTGCTCGACGTGGGTCTCGACTACCTGACCATGGACCGGGCCTCCGGCACCCTCGCGGGCGGCGAGGCGCAGCGCATCCGGCTCGCCACCCAGATCGGCTCGGGCCTGGTCGGGGTGCTGTACGTGCTGGACGAGCCCTCCATCGGCCTGCACCAGCGCGACAACCAGCGGCTGCTGGAGACCCTGATCAGGCTGCGTGACATGGGCAACACGCTCATCGTGGTCGAGCACGACGAGGACACCATCGCCGCCGCCGACTGGGTGGTCGACATCGGCCCCGGGGCAGGCGAGCACGGCGGCCAGGTCGTCGTCTCGGGCACCGTGGCCGACCTGCTGGCCTCGGAAGACTCGATGACCGGCGCCTACCTGTCCGGCCGCAAGTCGATCGCGATCCCCGCCGCCCGCCGCAAGCGCGACAAGAAGCGGCAGATCACCGTGAAGGGCGCCCGCGAGCACAACCTCAAGGGCGTCGACGTGGAGTTCCCGCTGGGGGTGCTGACCGCGGTCACCGGCGTCTCGGGGTCGGGCAAGTCCACCCTGGTCAACGACATCCTCTACAACGCGCTGGCCAAGGAGCTGAACGGGGCGCGCACCGTCCCCGGCCGCCACGCGCGGGTCAACGGGATGGACCTGGTCGACAAGGTCGTGCACGTCGACCAGTCGGCGATCGGCCGCACGCCCCGGTCCAACCCGGCGACCTACACCGGGGTCTTCGACAAGGTCCGCGACCTGTTCGCGCAGACCACCGAGGCCAAGGTCCGCGGCTACCAGAAGGGCCGGTTCAGCTTCAACGTCAAGGGCGGCCGGTGCGAGGCCTGCTCGGGAGACGGCACCCTCAAGATCGAGATGAACTTCCTGCCGGACGTCTACGTGCCCTGCGAGGTCTGCCACGGGGCGCGCTACAACCGGGAGACCCTGGAGGTCCACTACAAGGGCAAGACGATCTCCGAGGTGCTCGACATGCCGATCGAGGAGGCTCTCGACTTCTTCGACTCCATCCCGGCCATCAAGCGCTACCTGAAGACGCTCAACGACGTCGGCCTGGGCTACGTCAGGCTCGGCCAGCCCGCCACGACCCTGTCCGGCGGCGAGGCCCAGCGCGTCAAGCTCGCCTCCGAGCTGCAGCGCCGCTCCACCGGCCGGACGATCTACGTGCTCGACGAGCCAACCACCGGCCTGCACTTCGAGGACATCCGCAGGCTGCTGGGCGTCCTGGGCAAGCTCGTCGACGGGGGTAACACGGTCATCGTCATCGAGCACAACCTCGATGTGATCAAGACCGCCGACTGGCTGATCGACATGGGTCCCGAGGGCGGCTCCCGCGGCGGCAGCGTGCTCGCCGTCGGCACCCCCGAGGAGGTCGCCCTGATCGACGAGAGCCACACCGGCCGCTTCCTGCGCAAGATCCTCGGCAGCTGAGGGCCGGATCCGGAGGCGGGCCGCCGCGTCACTACCCTTGACGCGGCAGCCCGCCTCCGGCGGGGACGACATTGCGAGAAGGGCCGCGATGAGCACGCGCAGGCAGGTGATCGCCGCCGCGGGGGCCGTGGCGTGCGGGGCGGCGCTGGCGGGGTGCGGGGGCGGGGAGCCCGCCCCCGCCATCGTGCCGCCGGGGATCAAGGGGAAGGTCATCGCGCGGACCGCGGACATCCCGGTCGGCGGCGGCAAGGTGATCACCAAGTGGAAGATCGTGATCACCCAGCCGTCCTCGGGGATGTTCAGGGCGTTCTCGGCGAGCTGCCCGCACCGGGGGTGCGCGGTCGGAAGGGTCGGGGACGGCGTCATCCACTGCCCCTGTCACGGCAGCGAGTTCGCCGCCGACTCCGGCAAATGCCTCAAGGGCCCGGCGGAGGCGCCGCTGGTCCAGTACGCGCTGAAGGTCGAGGGCGACGGCATCATCATGGTCTGACCCCCTCCGGGCGGGCGTGGACCCCCGGCCGGGGCGTCTGGGGCCGGAGCCCGCGGTGGGGGTTTCCAGAGGGATTCCGCGGATGGCCCGGAAAGTAGGGCTGAGGAGGTAATTCTTCACAGTCCCCTGACACGGTGTGCGGCATGCTGAACCGTCATCGGGGTCCGAGCCGTACCTGAAGATGATGATTCTGGAGGATATTCATGACTGAGACGACACGTCGTACGGTGATATTGAGCGCCGGAGGGGCCGGGATGGCCGCGGTGCTGACCGCGTGCGCGGGGTACGGAGAGCCCGCGGCGAGCGGCGGGGACACCTCCTCGACCGCCTCCTCGCAGGCGCCGGAGGCGGCCGAGACGAGCGCGGGCGCCGAGGGGGGCGGCTCCGGGGCGAACGCCCTGGCCAAGACTGCGGACATCCCCGAGGGCGGCGGCAAGGTCTTCAAGGACGAGAAGATCGTGATCGTCCAGCCGGCCGCGGGCGAGTTCAAGGCGTTCAGCTCGGTCTGCACCCACCAGGGGTGCGACGTCGACAAGATCGCGGACGGCACCATCGACTGCCCGTGCCACGGCAGCAAGTTCAAGATCACTGACGGTTCCGTGGCGAACGGTCCGGCCACCAAGCCGCTGGAGGAGAAGGCGATCAAGGTGGACGGCGACTCCATCGTCCTCGCCTGAACCCGGCCGAGGGCCCGCCGCCGGGAGGAACATCCCGGCGGTGGGCCGGGCGGTCCCCGTACGGCCCGGGCCACCTCATGGGCGACGGCCGTCGCGTGGGGCCGCCGTGCCGTGTCCCGGGCCGGGACGAGGGGTGCCACGAAGCCCGGTGGGAGGGCCGTAGGAGAGCCCGGTTGGGAAGGCCACGGGAAAAGCTGTAAGGAAACCTGTCGGTCCGGGCCGATAGGCTTTCCGTGTGGCGAGATCTGTGGGTGGTCCGGTGAGTTTCCGGCCGAAGCCGGGGTCCATCCCCGAGTCCCCGGGCGTCTACCGGTTCAAGGACGCCGAGGGCCGGGTCATCTACGTCGGCAAGGCCAAGAGCCTGCGCCAGCGGCTCAACTCCTACTTCGCCGACTTCGCGGGCCTGCACCCGCGCACCCAGACCATGCTCACCACGGCCGTGGGCGTCGACTGGACGGTCGTCGGCACCGAGGTCGAGGCGCTCCAGCTCGAATACTCCTGGATCAAGGAGTACGACCCCCGGTTCAACGTCAAGTACCGCGACGACAAGTCCTACCCCTACCTCGCGGTCACCATGGCGGAGGAGTTCCCCAGGGTCCAGGTGCTGCGCGGCGCCAAGCGCAAGGGCACCCGCTACTTCGGCCCCTACTCCCACGCCTGGGCGATCAGGGAGACCGTCGACCTGCTGCTGCGGGTCTTCCCGATCAGGAGCTGCTCGGGCGGGGTGTTCAAGCGGGCCGCGCAGATCGGCCGCCCCTGCCTGCTGGGCTACATCGACAAGTGCTCGGCCCCCTGCGTCGGCAGGGTCACCGCCGAGGAGCACCGGGAGCTGGCCGACGACTTCTGCGAGTTCATGGCGGGCAACACCGGCCGGTTCGTCAAGCGGCTGGAGCGCGAGATGCGCGAGGCCGCCGTCGCGCAGGAGTACGAGCGGGCCGCCAGGCTGCGCGACGACGTCCAGGCGCTGCAGCGGGCGATGGAGAAGCAGGCCGTGGTCCTGGGCGACAACACCGACTGTGACGTGGTCGCCCTGGCGGAGGATCCGCTGGAGGCCGCCGTCCAGGTGTTCTACGTCCGGGGCGGGCGGATCAGGGGCCAGCGCGGCTGGGTGGTCGACAAGGTCGACGAGGCCGCGCCGGGCGAGCTGGTCGAGCAGTTCCTCCTGCAGATGTACGGCGACGCGGCCGCCGAGGCGCTGCCCAGGGAGGTGCTGGTGCCCGTCCTGCCCCCCGACGCCGAGGCGGTCACCGAGCTGCTCGGCGAGCACCGCGGGGCGCGGGTGGAGATCAGGGTCCCCCAGCGCGGCGACAAGAGGTCGCTGATGGAGACCGTCGAGCGCAACGCCGTCGAGTCCCTGAAGCAGCACAAGCTGAGGCGGGCCAGCGACCTGACCGCGCGGAGCAGGGCGCTGCAGGAGGTCGCCGACGCCCTCGACCTCGACCAGGTGCCGCTGCGCATCGAGTGCTACGACGTCTCCCACATCCAGGGCACCGACGTGGTGGCCTCCATGGTGGTGTTCGAGGACGGCCTGGCCCGCAAGAGCGAGTACCGCAGGTTCTCCGTGCGCTCCACCGAGGGTGACGTCGCCTCCATATACGAGGTGATCTCCCGCCGGTTCAAGCGCTACCTGGAGGAGCGCTCCGCCGTCGGGGAGCTCGACGCGGCTCCCGAGGCCGATCCGGACGGAGGGGCCGCCGCGGGACCGCGGGACCTGCGGACGCCGGGCATCGACCCGGAGACCGGCAAGCCGCGCAAGTTCGCCTACCCGCCCAACCTGGTCGTCGTCGACGGCGGTCCCGCGCAGGCCGCGGCGGCCCGCAGGGCGCTCGACGAGCTGGGCGTGGACGACGTGGCGGTGTGCGGCCTGGCCAAGCGGCTGGAGGAGGTCTGGCTGCCCGGCGACGACCTGCCGGTGATCCTCGCCCGCTCCAGCGAGGCCCTTTACCTTCTCCAGCGGGTGCGCGACGAAGCCCACCGCTTCGCCATCACCTACCATCGATCCAAACGGTCGAAGAGCGTCAAGGAAAGCGCTCTGGACGAGGTTCCCGGTCTCGGCCCGGCCCGCCGGCAGGCGTTGATCAAGCATTTCGGATCGGTGAAACGGCTGCGAGAGGCGACCGCGGCGCAGATCTGCGAGGTTCCCGGGATCGGCCCCTCGACGGCCGAGACGATCGTGTCGGCTTTGAAGGGGCAGAACCCATGAGCGAAAGAGAGCCCGCGTTCGTCCTCGTCACCGGAATGTCGGGGGCGGGGCGGAGCACCGCCGCCAAGGCCCTGGAGGACCTGGGGTGGTTCGTCATCGACAACCTGCCACCCGGGTTGCTGTTCGCCATGGCCGAGGAGGCGGGGCGGGTCAAACTGGCCGCCGACAAGGTGGCCGCGGTGGTCGACGTGCGCAGCCTGGCCTTCACCAGCGACCTCAACAGCGCGATCGAGGAGCTGGAGGGGCGCGGCGTCGCCGTGCGCGTGGTGTTCCTGGAGGCCAGTGACGAGGAGCTGGTCCGCAGGTTCGAGAACGTCCGCCGCCCGCACCCGCTGCAGAGCGACGGCCGCCTGGTCGACGGGATCGCCCGCGAGCGCGGCATCCTGCGCGAGGTCCGGGCCAACGCCGACCTGGTGATCGACACCTCCAACCTCAACGTCCACGAGCTCCGCGGGAAGATCGTCGCCTTCTTCGGCGGCGAGGACCGTCCCGGCCTGCGGGTCAACGTCGTCTCCTTCGGCTACAAGTACGGCCTGCCCGTCGACGCGGACCTGGTCGTCGACTGCCGGTTCCTGCCCAACCCCCACTGGGTCCCCGAGCTTCGCCCCATGAACGGACTGGACGCCCCCGTACGGGAGTACGTTCTCAACCAAGCGGGTGCGAAGGAACTCCTCGACGCCTACGAGGAGGTGTTCTCCATCATCGCCTCCGGCTACACCCGCGAGGGCAAGAGCTACGCCACGCTCGCCGTCGGCTGCACCGGCGGCAAGCATCGCAGCGTCGCCATGGCCGAGCAGATCGGCGGGCGGCTGCGCGATAGGGGTGGCATGGAGGTGCAGGTGAGCCATCGGGATGTGGGCCGGGAGTGAACGAGGGTCTAAAGGTCGTCGCGCTGGGTGGAGGACACGGGCTGTACGCCTCGCTGTCGGCGTTGCGGAGGGTCACCCCGCGGCTGACGGCGGTGGTCACCGTCGCCGACGACGGGGGGTCGAGCGGCCGTCTCCGCCGTGAGCTCGGCGTGCTCCCACCGGGAGACCTGCGAATGGCCCTGGCCGCCCTGTGCGGCGACGACGAGTGGGGGCGCACCTGGAGCGAGGTCGTCCAGCACCGCTTCCGCAGCGAGGGCGACCTGCACGGCCACGCGATCGGCAACCTGCTGATCGTGGCGCTGTGGGAGCGGCTCGGCGACACGGTCTCCGGGCTCGACTGGCTGGGGCGGCTGCTCGGCGCGCACGGGCGGGTGCTGCCGATGTCCTCGGTGCCGCTCGACATCGCCGCCGAGGTCGAGCTGGACGGCGAGGTGAGCACGGTACGCGGCCAGGTGGCCTGCGCGCTCACCCCCGGCAGGGTCCGGGCCATCTCGCTGCTTCCCGAGGACCCGCCGGCGTGCCCCGAGGCCGTCCAGGCGGTCCTCGACGCCGACTGGGTGGTGTTCGGCCCCGGATCCTGGTTCACCAGCGTGCTGCCCCACCTGAAGGTGCCCGAGCTGGCCGAGGCGCTGCACACCACCCGGGCGCGCCGCCTGGTCGCGCTGAACCTCGCCCCGCAGCCGGGGGAGACCGACGGCTTCTCCCCGCAGAAGCACCTGGAGGTGCTGCGCCAGCACGCGCCCTCCCTGGAGATCGACGTCGTCGTGGCCGACACCGGGGTGATCGAGGATCGTGAGGAGCTGGAGAAGGCCGCGGCCGACCTCGGCGGGCGGCTGGTCCTGGCCTCCGTGGCGGACGAGGACGGCTCCCCGCGACACGATGCACAACGTCTTGCCTCCGTCCTGGACGAGATTTTCCGTGAGAAGCGTTGATCCTGGTCAGCGGTGCTCAGGAGTGCGAGAAACTTCTGTGAGCCCGATTCATCTCGGGTCGCATGGGGTCTGTATGGGGGAGGACGAACGCGCATGGCGATGACAGGTGTGGTCAAGGACGAGCTGAGCAGGCTGCCGGTCCTGAAGCCTTGCTGCCGTAAGGCCGAGGTGTCGACGCTGCTGCGGTTCGCGAGCGGGTTGCACCTGGTGAGCGGCCGGATCGTGATCGAGGCCGAGCTTGACACCAACGTCACCGCCCGGCGGCTGATCAAGGACATCGGTGAGGTTTTCGGGCACAAGGCGGAGGTGCTCGTCCTGGCCCCGGCCGGATTGCGCAAGGGCTCGCGTTACCTCGTGCGGGTCTACCGCGACGGGGAGGCGCTCGCCCGCCAGACCGGTCTGATCGACAACCACGGGCGCCCGGTCCGCGGCCTGCCCCGCCAGGTCGTCGCGGGGGCGACCTGTGACGCCGAGGCGGCCTGGCGGGGGGCGTTCCTGGCGCACGGCTCGCTCACCGAGCCGGGGCGCTCGATGTCGCTGGAGGTCACCTGTCCCGGGCCGGAGGCGGCGCTCGCGCTGGTCGGGTCCGCGCGGCGGTTGAAGATCCACGCCAAGGCGCGTGAGGTGCGCGGCGTCGACCGGGTGGTGGTCCGCGACGGCGACGCCATCGGCGCGCTGCTGACCAGGCTGGGCGCCCACGACAGCGTGCTGGCCTGGGAGGAGCGGCGGATGCGCCGTGAGGTCCGCGCGACGGCCAACCGGCTGGCCAACTTCGACGACGCCAACCTGCGCCGTTCGGCCCGCGCCGCGGTCGCCGCCGGGGCCAGGGTCCAGCGGGCCCTGGAGATCCTCGGGGAGGAGGCCCCCGAGCATCTGGTGATCGCCGGCCGCCTGCGGGTGGAGCACAAGCAGGCGTCCCTGGAGGAGCTCGGCCAGCTCGCGGACCCGCCCCTGACCAAGGACGCCATCGCCGGTCGCATCCGCCGCCTGCTGGCCATGGCCGACAAACGCGCCCAGGACATCGGCATCCCCAACACCGAGGCCAATCTCACCGTCGACATGCTGGCCCCGTAGGTCCTTCCCCGGGTCGCGCGGCCAAGGAGCGCATCGCCAAGGAGCGTGCGGCCGAAGGGGCCCGTCGCCCAGGGCTGCTCTCAGGGCTGCTTTCTCTCAGGGCTGCTTTCTGGGCTCGAAGTAGTTGACCCGGTCGGCCTCGTCCGGCTGCGGGGCGGACGAGGCGTCGTGGGCCGCACGGGCGGCCTTGACGCGCCTGTTCACGAAGCTGAAGCCCGCGTACGCGGCGACCACCCAGAACAGCAGCGAGACGGGGTCGTTGCCGAGGGCATCGGGAAAGGCGTTGAGAACCCGCATGACGGCGGGGCCGTAACCCTCGCCGGACAGTCCCACCCAGACGATGACGGCTCCGGCGATCTGGCCGAGCGCGGCGCCGGCGAGGGAGAGGAAGGCGGCCAGCGGCGGCAGCACCGGGCTGGTCGGCCTGACCGCGACCATGGCGAGGCCGACGAGGACGCCGACGCCGACGGCGGCGAATCCGATCTCGTACCCGCTGAAGGCGATGAGCGCGCCATAGGCCGCGGCTCCCACGACGGTGGCCACAAGGCCGATGAGAATGCCTGGTAGGAGCCCGTTCGTCAGGTGCGGATCGTTGTCTGTCATAGGGGTTCCTCATGGGGTTGGAGGTATTTGCGGTGACGAGTCGGGCACTTTACTTGAATGGTGCGATACCTGTTCGTGGGTTAACGAATAACGGAGCACCCCCTCAAGTGGTCTAGGCCAATTTGGGTCCGATAAGGTTCGTGGTTGAGGTTTCAGCCCGCCCCAAGTCGCCGATCCCGAGAGACCGGCGCATCGACGTACGAGGAGATCGGCACCGTGACCATCCGCGTAGGCGTCAACGGATTCGGCCGCATCGGCCGCAACTTCTGGCGCGCGGTCGCTGCCAGCGGCAAGGACATCGAGATCGTCGCGGTCAACGACCTGACCGACAACGCCACTCTCGCCCACCTGCTGAAGTACGACAGCATCCTCGGCCGTCTGCCGTACGAGGTGAAGAGCACCGCCGACGAGATCATCGTCGACGGCAAGACCATCAAGGCCTTCGCCGAGCGCGACCCCGCCAAGCTGCCCTGGGGCGACCTGGGCGTCGACGTCGTCGTCGAGTCGACCGGTTTCTTCACCGACGCCAACAAGGCCCGCGTGCACGCCGAGAACGGTGCCAAGAAGGTCATCATCTCGGCCCCGGCCAAGAACGAGGACGTCACCGTCGTGATGGGCGTCAACCACGACAAGTACGACCCGGCCAATCACACGGTCATCTCCAACGCCTCCTGCACCACCAACTGCCTGGCGCCGATGGCCAAGGTCCTCAACGACACCTTCGGTATCGAGAAGGGTCTGATGACCACGATCCACGCCTACACGCAGGACCAGAACCTGCAGGACGCCCCGCACAGCGACCTGCGCCGCGCCCGCGCCGCCGCGATCAACATCGTGCCGACCTCGACCGGCGCCGCCAAGGCCATCGGCCTGGTGCTGCCCGAGCTCAAGGGCAAGCTCGACGGCTTCGCGCTGCGCGTGCCGATCCCCACGGGCTCGGCCACCGACCTCACCGTCGAGGTCGGCCGCGAGACCACCGTCGAGGAGGTCAACGCCGCGCTCAAGGCCGCGGCCGAGGGCGAGCTCAAGGGCTACCTCACCTACAGCGAGGACCCGATCGTCTCCTCCGACATCGTCACCGACCCCTCCTCCTGCATCTTCGACGCGCCCCTCACCAAGGTGATCGGCAACCAGGTCAAGGTCGTCGGCTGGTACGACAACGAGTGGGGCTACTCCAACCGTCTCGTCGACCTCATCGAGCTGGTCGGCGCCGACCTCTGATGAAGGACATCTCCGAGTTCGACGTCGAGGGTCGGCGCGTCCTGGTACGCGCCGACCTCAACGTCCCCCTGGAGGGGGACGTCATCACCGACGACGGCCGCATCCGTGCCTCGGTGCCGACGATCAAGGAGCTCGCGGGCAGGGGTGCCCGCGTGGTCGTCGTCGCGCACCTGGGCCGCCCCAAGGGCAAGCCGAACCCGGAATACTCCCTGGCCCCCGTCGCGAAGCGGCTGGGTGAGCTCCTGGGCGCCGACGTCGCCTTCGCCACGGACGTGGTCGGCAAGTCCGCCCAGGACGTCGTGGAGGGCCTCCAGGACGGCCAGGTGGCCCTTCTGGAGAACCTGCGCTTCGAACCGGGCGAGGAGTCCAAGGACGACGAGGACCGGGCCGCCTTCGCCGCCAAGCTGGCGGCCTTCGCCGACGTCTACGTGGGCGACGGCTTCGGCGCGGTGCACCGCAAGCACGCCAGCGTCTACGACGTGCCCGGCCTGCTGCCGCACGCCGCCGGCCGGCTGGTCGTGGCCGAGGTCGAGGTGCTCAGGAAGCTGACCGACGAGACCGAGCGGCCCTACGTCGTGGTGCTCGGCGGCGCCAAGGTCTCCGACAAGCTCGGCGTCATCGGCAACCTGCTGACCAAGGTCAACCGGCTCCTCATCGGCGGCGGCATGGCCTACACCTTCCTGAAGGCCCAGGGCTACGAGGTCGGAAAGTCACTCCTCCAGGAGGACCAGCTCGACAAGGTGCGGGGCTTCCTCGACGAGGCGGCCAAGCGCGGCGTGGAGATCGTCCTGCCGGTCGACGTGCTGGCGGCCGTCGAGTTCGCCGAGGACGCCGAGTACGAGGTGGTCGACGCCACCGCGATCCCGGCCGACCGCGAGGGGCTCGACATCGGCCCGCGCACCCGCGAGCTGTTCGCGGGCAAGCTGGCCGACGCCAGGACGGTGTTCTGGAACGGCCCGATGGGCGTCTTCGAGTTCGAGGCCTTCTCCGGCGGAACCCGCGCGGTCGCCGAGGCGTTGATCGGCTCGGAGGCCTTCACGGTCGTCGGCGGGGGAGACTCCGCCGCCGCCGTGCGCAGGCTCGGCCTGGACGAGGACGGGTTCTCGCACATCTCCACCGGTGGCGGGGCCAGTCTCGAATACCTGGAGGGCAAGACCCTCCCCGGACTCGTGGCGCTGGAGCGGTAGAAGTGGACCCACGCGGTGAGCGGAGTGGCCGGTCGACGACCGACGCCGTCCGCGCAGTGATCAAGGAGTGGTGAGCGAACGATGAGCACACCTCGTAAGCCGCTCATGGCAGGCAACTGGAAGATGAACCTCAACCATCTCGAGGCCATCGCCCACACCCAGAAGCTCGCCTTCGCGCTGAACGACAAGGACTTCGACCGGGTCGAGGTGGCCGTGCTGCCGCCGTTCACCGACCTGCGCGGGGTCCAGACCCTGGTCGACGGCGACAA
This sequence comes from Streptosporangium nanhuense, assembly GCF_059358815.1. Classification (NCBI taxonomy): domain Bacteria; kingdom Bacillati; phylum Actinomycetota; class Actinomycetes; order Streptosporangiales; family Streptosporangiaceae; genus Streptosporangium; species Streptosporangium nanhuense. The sequence continues at coordinate 123,485 of NZ_JCADBG010000024.1, read as the reverse complement.
GCTGCGGATCGTCTACGGCGCGCAGGACCTGTCGCAGTACGACGGCGGCGCCTACACCGGCGAGATCTCCGGTGCCATGCTCGCCAAGATCGGCTGCACTTTCGTGCTCGCCGGGCACTCCGAGCGCCGCCAGTACCACCGCGAGGACGACGACGTCGTCAACGCCAAGGTGCAGGCGGCCTACCGGCACTCGCTCACCCCCATCCTGTGCGTGGGGGAGGGCCTGGAGGTGCGCCGGGCCGGTGGCCAGGTGGCCCACAGCGTCGCCCAGCTCGACGGCGCGCTGCGCAAGGTCACCGCCGAGCAGGTAGCCTCCATCGTGCTCGCCTACGAGCCGGTGTGGGCGATCGGCACCGGCGAGGTGGCCACCCCGGACGACGCGCAGGAGGTCTGCGGGGCACTCCGGGCGCGACTCGCCGAGCTGTACGACGCCGAAGTGGCCGCCGGTGTCCGTATCCTTTACGGTGGGTCGGTCAAGTCAGACAACATCGCGGGCATCATGGCGCAGCCTGATGTCGACGGTGCCCTGATCGGTGGCGCGAGCCTCGACCCCGGGGAGTTCGTCAAGATTTGCCGTTTTGGCGAATTGTCGAGCTGACTGAGCCATTCGGTGGGTACGACTTGACAGCACGTCATACCCTCTTAGAGCAAGTTTGAATCGTCACGCCTTCGGCGTACACAAGGGTCGTGCCCGGACGCGGGACACGCGCACATAGGGAACAGGTCAACGGTGACAATCGGAATCTCCATCGCCCTCATCCTGTCGAGCTTGCTGATGATGCTGCTCGTCCTGCTCCACAAGGGCAAGGGCGGTGGTCTCTCGGATCTGTTCGGTGGCGGTTTCTCGTCGTCGTTCGGAGGCTCCTCCGTGGTGGAGCGCAACCTTGACAGGCTCACCGTCATCACCGGTGTCGTCTGGTTCGTCTGCATCATCGCGCTGGGCCTGCTTCTGCGGCCCTGACCCGGCTTCGACAGGCGTGACAGTGGTTCAGTCCCCGCATCCCCAAGCGGCGGGGCCATCGAGCAAGGAGTTCATCCGTGGGTAGTGGCAACGCGATCCGTGGCAGCCGTGTCGGTGCCGGCCCGATGGGGGAGGCGGAGCGCGGTGAGGCGGCCCCCCGTGTGCGGGTGCCTTTCTGGTGCGCGAACATGCACGAGACGCGCCCCAGTTTCGCCAGCGACGCGGCCGTTCCCGAGTTCTGGGACTGCCCCCGGTGTGGCCTCCCCGCCGGTCAGGACGAGGCCAACCCGCCCGCGCCGCCGCGCAACGAGCCTTACAAGACGCACCTCGCGTACGTCAAGGAGCGCCGCAGCGACAAGGACGGCGCGCAGATCCTGGCCGAGGCCCTGGAGCGGCTGCGCTCCTCCTCGCGCCCGATCTACTAGCCGGTTCCCCGGCCGTACGGGTCCGGGGGCACTGACATCGCACACCTGAAAGACCCTCGTGGGAGATCCTCACGGGGGTCTTTCGCGCGCCATGGCCGCGACCAGGTCGTCAGGGGCGAGGTCGTACGCCTTCCCGGGCAGGTCCTCTTCGCCGCCGTGCGTCACACCCGGGCTAGGGCCTGTTGGGCATGTCAGGCCTGTGTGGCATGTCTGATCTGCCGGACGCGTCGCCCATGTGAGAAACGTCTCTCCTTTGCGCCATGCCGGACATTTTCTTGGAGCCGATCGCCACCGCCCCCAGGCCGAGCAGGAGGATGACGATGCCGGTGATGACGTTGTTCCAGATGCTTCCCCTCGTCGCCGAGCCGGTGATCCAGGGGGACACGATGGTCCAGATCCCGATGACCGGCGCGACCCAGCTGATCCCGTACGTCCGGCCGTAGGCGGACGCGAAGGCGAGGGCCAGGGCGGCGACCGCGATGCCGGTGACGAGGTTGCTCACGGCGAGCCTGGACAGGCCGTTGAAACCGACCACCCAGGGTGAGATCGCCAGATACAGACCTGCCAGGAGGCCCAGCCCCTCGATGGTCTGGGCTACCGAGCTGGAGCCCGCTCGTTCGTATCTTTCCCGCATCTCGATGAGATCGGGGTGGTGTTCCAGACTGGTGGGTCTCGTCATGCCCCATTCCCCCTTACCGCTCTTCGGTAAATCCCGATTTCCCGCCAAAGCGGATTTGTGCTGATATACCCGACATAAGCTCTAAACAGCCCAAAAGAGGGCAAGTTTCGCTAATGACATCGCCGGGACGCGGGCTCCGACGGCCTCCCCCGGCGGGCCCGCACCCTCGTGACCTCCCGCGCCGCCGGGGGAGGGCCCGCGCCGAACCGGCCTGATCATCGTGATGGCGCCGGGGTGGCGCCGCACGTCCTGGGTACGGGATGGGGCACACCCCTCGCGCGAACATGGAGCCGGGGGAGAACGAGGTTGCCCGGAGGTGACCTTATGGACGAGAAGACAGGAACGCACGATCACCCGAAGAGCGCGCTGAATCTGCGGCTCTTCCTCGCGACCTTCGGCCTGGTGGTGTGCGCGGCCCTGGCCGCCCTCTCGGCGTGGGCCGGGATCACCGCGCTCGCCGTGGCCCTGGCCGTGCTGGCCGCCGTCGCCGTGGTGGACATCGTGGTGGTCGGGATCAGGATCGCCCGCAGGCGCCGGCGCGGCGAACGGCACACCCTCTTCGAGTAGGAGACCGCCTTCGGGCGGGAGAACGCGCGGACGGCCGTGTGCCCGGTGGCCGGCGGCTCGTCCCGCCGGTCCGCGCGGCGGATCCGCACCGGGCCGCCGACCGTGAATTGTCCTGATCATCCGTACGAAGTACCAGGAAGATCCGTAATATGTGGATCTTTCTTACACGTACGTGATGTGGGGGACACAAGTGACGGCAGTCAACAACGGGGTCACGCGACGGCGGCTTCTCCAGGCGGGCGTCGGAGTCGTGCCCGCGCTCGCCCTGGGGGCGGGGCCCGCGCGGGCGGCGGCGGGGGAGCCGCTCGTCAGCGGGGTCGTCCCCGCGGCGCTGAAGAGCTTCGACGACGTGATGAGGAAGTACGTCGCCGAGCGCGAGATCGGCTGCGCGCAGCTCGCGGTCGCGCGGAAGGGCAAGATCCTGCTGGCGCGCGGGTACGGGACGTACTCGGTGCGCAACGCCCAGAACGTGCCGATCCTCGCGCGCGTGCAGCCGACCTCGCTGTTCCGCGTCGCCAGCCTGAGCAAGCACATCACCTCCGCCGCGATCATGCGGCTGGTCCAGGACGGCAGGCTCAGCCTCTCGGCCCCGGTCACCACGCTGCTCGGGCTCTCGGCGGCGGCCGACCCCCGGCTGGCCCAGGTGACGGTGCTGAGGCTCATGCAGCACCTGGGCGGCTGGGACGCCGCGGTCTCCAAGGACCGGCTCTGGATGGACCACACGATCTCCGCCGCCCTCGGCGTGCCGCTGCCGATCGGCCACGACGACATCATCCGCTACTCCACGGCCCGCCCCCTCGACTTCGACCCCGGTTCCAAGATGGTCTATTCCAACTACGGCTACGCGCTGCTCGGGCGGATCGTCGAGAAGGTCTCCGGCGCGAGCTACGAGTCGTACGTCAAGCAGAGGCTCCTCGCGCCCGCCGGGGTCACCAGGATGCGGCTCGGCCGCAGCCTGCGGGCGGAGTCGCCCGCGGGCGAGGTGAACTACGTCTCGAAGTTCACCAACAAGTCCGTCGTGGACGGCTCCGGCACCGTCGTGCCGTACCCCTACGGCGGTTTCAACATGCCCAACCATGACGCCAACGGCGGCTGGACCGCCTCGGCGGTCGACATGGTGAGGTTCGCGATGGTCTACGACGCCGCCGGCCCGGTCCTGAACGCCACCTCGATCGCGAAGCTGTTCGCGAAGCCGGAGACCGGCGTCACCTCCGGCGGATCCTGGTACGGCGGCGGCTGGTTGATCCGGGCCTCGGGCGCCGGCATCAACACCTGGCACGTGGGTTCGATGCCCGGCACGTTCACCTACCTGGCCCGGCTGAGCGGCGGGATCTCCTACTGCGCCACGTTCAACCGCCGCGAGGAGGAGGGATCGCCCGACTTCGACGTGATCGACCCGCTTCTCTACCAGACGGCGCGCGCGGTCACCTCCTGGCCGACGACCGACCTCACCTCGAAGTACTTCTGAGCCCGGGCTTCGAGGTTCTCCCGGAGCTCCGCGGGCGAGAGAGCGGGATCGCTTTCCCGCTCTCTCGCCACTTCCCGGTCTCCCGGAACGGGACCTCCGGTCTCGCGGCCTCGCCCGGAGGTTCCGTTCCGGTGTCCCGCCGGAGAGAGGCCCCCTCTCACCTCGACCGGTCGTCCAGGGCGAAGGACAGGTAGCGGTCGGCGGAGCGGCGGACGGCCTCGGCGCCGTCGGTGCGCACGACCCGCTTCCACCAGCCGCCGTAGACGCGTTCGAAGGAGTAGGGCTCCAGCAGCGACAGGGCGCGGCGGACCGTGCCGGGCCGCTCGGGGATGAGGTTGGGGTAGCTGTACATGAAGCTCACCCAGCGGCGGTCCTGGACCACCTGGAGGATGTCGCCGGAGAACAGGGCGCCCCGGCCCTCCTCGCCGTCGCGCCAGTGCATGACCTGGCCGCCGTCGAAGTGGACGCCCGCGTTGATCAGCGTCAGCCCTTCGAGGATCTCGTGGGTGTCGCCCTCCCAGAACACGACGGAGTCGTCGGGGCGGCCCACCCAGGCGCGGTCGGCCGCGTGGATGTGGATCGGCGCGTCGAAGGCGTGCGCCCACTCCACCATCGAGCCGTAGAAGTGCGGGTGGCTGATCGCGATGGCGTCGATCCCGCCGAGTTCGGTGACCTGCCCGACCAGTTCGTCGTCGAGGTGGGTGACCATGTCCCACAGCACGTTGCCGCCGGGCGTGCGGACCAGCAGCGCCCGCTGCCCGATGGCCGTGGCGGGGTCGGTGCCGACCCCGACCACTCCGCCGCCCTCCTCGGCGACCAGCGGCCTGTGCCCGGTGGCGCGCAGCTCGTTCAGGGAGGTCCAGCGCTGCCCCTCCCAGCCGACGTACTGCCGCTCGTCCTCGCAGATCGGGCAGTTCTCCTGGGGGGCGGCGTACTGGACCCCGCAGGTGACGCAGATGGGCAGATCGTTCACGGAGGCTCCTCGGGTCGTGTTCGCTCCCCACCATAAGATCGCCGCGCCCGCCGGGGGCGGGCGAGGGCGGTGGGACCGGGTGCGGGAACCGCCGATCGGCGCGCCCGGGAATTGTGATGGACGTTCATTTAGTTTCCTGTTATTTGTAGTGATATATCGGGCGATACGCGGTCTTTATGGCTCGCAAAAGAAAGTATCAGCCGTCTTGACGGCGCCCGTTTGACGCAATAATAATCAACCGTAGGTGCCGCTGATCAGGGAAAACTCGGTGCTCGCAGAAATGGCATCACCCGCGAGCGGCTCCCTGTGCTCATTATTCATCGCTGGCAATACCGGCGGCGACAAGCCGTCGTCGAATTCAATCGGCCGTCATTGTTCGCGGCCATCGGCGAGAAAGTGGTGTCACGGTGGTGGAACTCCTGCAACGCGACCTCATCGAGCGCAAGTACGACGTGTGCTTCGGGCACGGCGACCAGAACGACGACGGCATCCTGGAGATGGCCGACTGCATCGCGCTCGGCGCGCGCGTCATCGCCTACCTTGAGGAGCCCTTCGACTCGCCCAAGGCCCTTGAGCTGCTCCGCAGCTTCGGCCAGTTCTGGCAGCACCTCACCGGCAAGCTCGACGCCGACCACGACGGCAAGATCACCCCGGAGGAGTTCAGGGAGGGGATGCGGCAGGCCTGGATCGACGACCCCGGCGGCTTCGAGACGGCCTTCCGGCCGGCCGCGCAGGCCCTGTGGAACCTCTGCGACAAGAACGACAACGGCACCGTCGCGGCGGAGGAGTTCGCCAGGTTCCACAAGGCGTTCGGCACGTCCGAGGAGAACAGCCGCATCGCCTTCGAAAAGCTCGACGTGAACGGAAACGGAAATCTCTCGGTCGACGAGCTCGTCACCGCGTGGAAGGAGTTCTACACGAGCCTCGACCCCGACGCCCGGGGAAACTGGCTTTTCGGGGATATCTGGGAGAGGGATATCTGGGACGGCACCAGGGTGAAACTCTGACCTGCTGACGGCCCTTTGCCGGTTCACTCAGGTTTGACAACCCGTTGACGTCGAAAAGGCTCCCGGCGTGATTTTCCTGCCACGCCGGGAGCCTTTCGTTTCCTTCGGGTCCCCTGCACCCCCGGACCCCCGGACCCCGGACCCCCGAAAGGGAGGCTTGTGTGCCCATCGCCCGCGAACCGATAGCGGTGATCGGCCTTGGATGCCGGTTCGCCGCGGGGATCGACTCCCCGGCGGCTTTCTGGAGATTCCTGCTCGACGAGGGCGACGCGGTCGGCGAGGTTCCGGCCGGCCGGTGGGCGCGCTACGCGGACCGTGGCGCCGAGGACGCGGCGATCCTGCGCCGGACCACGGCCCGCGGATGCTTCCTGACCGACATCTCGGGATTCGACAGCGAGTTCTTCAGCATCTCCCCGCGCGAGGCGCGGCTGATGGACCCCCAGCAGCGCATCCTTCTCGAAGTCGCCTGGGAGGCGCTGGAGCACGCGGGCATCCCGCCCGCGGACCTCGCCGGATCCGACACGGGCGTCTTCGCCGGCGTCGCCGCCGACGACTACGGCCGCCGGCTGCTGGAGGACCTGCCGCGGATCGAGGCGTGGACGGGGGTCGGCGCCTCGCACTGCGGTGTCGCGAACCGCGTGTCCCACGCGCTCGATCTCCGCGGCCCCAGCGTGGCGCTGGACACGGCCTGCTCGTCCTCCCTGGTGGCGATCCACCAGGCGTGCCAGAGCCTGCGGCTCGGCGAGATCCCGCTCGCGCTCGCCGGCGGGGTCACGGTGCTCGCCGGCCCCGCGTACAGCGTGGTCCTGGACGCCGCGGGGGCGATCTCCCCCGACGGGCGCTCGAAGGCGTTCGACGCGCGGGCCGACGGATACGGGCGGGGCGAGGGAGCCGGGGTCGTGGTCCTCAAGCGGCTCGGCGACGCCCGGCGCGACGGGGACCGGGTCCTCGCCGTGATCGTCGGCGGCGCCGTCCACCAGGACGGCCGGACCGAGGGCATCATGGCCCCCAGCCGCGAGGCCCAGGAGCATCTCCTGCGCCGCGCCTACCGGAGCGCGGGCGTCGGCCCCGGCACGGTGGACTACGTCGAGGCCCACGGAACGGGCACGCCGGTCGGCGATCCCGTCGAGGCGGGCGCGCTGGCCTCGGTGCTCGGAGCCGGCCGCGAAGACGGGAGTCACTGCCTGGTCGGCTCGGTGAAGTCCGGCATCGGGCACCTCGAGGCCGCCGCCGGGGTCGCGGGCCTCATCAAGGCCGTGCTCGCGATCGGGCACGGCGTCATCCCGGCCACCCCGATGCTGTCCGGGCCGAACCCGTCCATCCCCTGGGGCGTCAACGGCCTTCGGCTGGTCACCACGACGACGCCGTGGCCCTCCACCGGCCGTCCCCGGCGCGCGGGAGTCGCCGGGTACGGATACGGCGGCACGATCGCGCACCTCGTTCTCCAGGAGGACCTCCGAGAGGACCGCCGAGAAGGCCTCCGAGAGGACCGCCGAGAAGGCCTCCGGGACGCCGTCTCCGCCGCCCCCGGCATCCCCGCCGCCGTTCCCGCCGTCCGCGTCGTGGTCCCGGAGGCCGCGCACACCGCGTCCACCGAGGCCGCCCACGCCGTGCGCCCGGAGGTCACGCCGGTTCCCGAGGTGGCCCGCGACCGCGTCTCCGAGGTGGCCCCGTGGCGCGGGCCGGTGCGGGTGTACCCGCTGTCGAGTGCCGACCCGGCCGCCGTGCGCCTGGCCGCCGGACGGCTCGCCGACTGGCTCGCCGCCCACGACCGCGCCGATCTGGCGTCCGTGGGCAGGACCCTGGCCCGCCACCGCTCCCACCTGACGGCCCGCGCGGCCGTGGTGGCCGCGGACCGGGCGGAGCTGGTCGGCCGGTTGCGTTCCCTGGCCGATGACACCCCCGGCACGCCCCGGGGCGTCGTCTCAGTCCGGACGCCCCCAAGAGGGGGACGCGACCCGGTGTGGGTGTTCTCCGGCCACGGCGCCCAGTGGGCGGGCATGGGCCGGGACCTGCTGGCCGGCGCGCCCGCCTTCGCGGAGGTGATCGAACGACTCGACCCGGTCTACCGGGCGGAGATGGGCTTCTCCCCGGTTCTCGCGCTCCGGGCGGGCGAGCTGGGCGGCACCGGGCGCGTCCAGTCGCTGCTGTACGCCGTCCAGGTGGGGCTCGCCGCGCTCTGGCGTTCCGCCGGTGTCCGGCCCTCGGCCGTGATCGGCCATTCGGTGGGGGAGATCGCCGCCGCCGTGGCCGCCGGGGTGCTCGACGCGGCGGACGGGGCCCGGCTGGTCTGCCGCCGCTCGCGGCTGCTGTCCCGGGTCGCCGGGCGCGGGGCGATGGCCATGGTCTCGCTGCCGTACGAGGAGGTGGGCCGCCGGGTGGCGGGCATCGGCGCGGTGTCGCCGGCCGTCGCCGCGTCGCCGTGCTCCACGGTGGTGGCCGGCACGCCGGAGGCGCTGGAACGGCTGGCAGCGTGCTGGGCGCGCGACGGCGTCGAGGTCCGGCGGATCGATTCCGACGTCGCCTTCCACAGCCCGCAGATGGACCCGCTCCGCGCCGATCTGCGCGCGGCGGTCGACGGCCTCCGCCCGGCGGACCCCGCCGTCCCGCTCTACACGACCGCGCTGCCCGACCCCCGCGACCCGGCCGCGCGCGACGCCTCCTACTGGGAGACCAACCTGCGCGACCCGGTGCTCTTCGCGAACGCCGTCCTCGCCGCGGCCGAGGACGGCCACCGGACGTTCCTGGAGGTCTCCGCGCACCCGGTGGTGTGCCACTCGATCGCCGAGACGCTCGAATTGGCGGGAGTCCGGGACGCCGTCGTGGCGCACAGCATCCGGCGCGACGAGGACGGGCCGCGCGGCATGGCGGGCAACATCGCCCTGCTGCACTGTCACGGCGTACCGGTGGACTGGCCCGCGCTCCAGGGGGAGGGCGAGCTCGTCGACCTTCCGGCGAACGCCTGGCTGCACGTACGCCACTGGGCCGAGCACGAGCCTCCCGGGACGGCCGGGAGGCCGCACGTCCCGGAGAGCCACACCCTGCTGGGGGCGCGGACGGTGGTGTGCGCCACCTCCCGGGCCGACGTGTGGCGGACGGCGCTGGACCACCCCACCCGGCCGTTCCCCGGCGCCCATCCCGTGCACGGTACGGAGATCGTGCCCGCCGCCGTGCTGCTGAACACCTTCCTCGCCGCGGCGAGGGCGGTCCGGGAGACCGGACAGGGGGCCGGGCGGGACGGGGCGGAGACCCTGCGCGAGGTGGAGATGCGGGTCCCCATCACCACGGCCGTGTCGCGCGAGCTCCAGGTCGTCCACCAGGACGGGACGCTCAGGCTCTCCTCCCGCCTCATCGCGGGTCGCGGGGAACACCCCGCGGAACCCGGCGCGGACCACGACCGCCGTGATCCCGGCGAGGGGTGGCTCACCCACTGCGTCGCCCTTCTCGGCGACGGGTCCGCGACGTTAGGCGACGTGGAGACGGCCGGACGGGGCGGCGCGACGGACGCCGGCCCGGGTGGCGGGCAGGTGAGCGCGCCGGGTGGTGAGCCGGACGGCGGACCGGAGGACAGGACGCACGGCGAGGCCGTCGATGCCGGCTGGGTGGTGGACACGCTCGCAGGGGCCGGCGTGGCGGCCATGGGCTTCCCCTGGCGGATCGAGGAACTGCGCCGCGGGCCGGGCACGCTGACGGCGCTGGTGGCGGCGGACCCGGCGGGCACCCTGCCCCGGCCGACCTGGGCGTCGATCCTGGACGCCGCGTTCTCGGCCGGGGGCGTCGCGGCCATCGCCCTGGCGGGCCGCGCCGAGCTGCGCATGCCGGTGCGGATCGCCGAGGCGACCCTGTCGCAGGACCCGCCGGAGGGGGGAAGGGCCCTGGTCGGCGTGGTCGCCGCCGGGCCGGACACGGTCGACATCCGCGTCGCCGCCCTCGACGGGCGGACGGCGGCCGTCCTGCGCGGGGTGCGCTACACCGCCCCGGAGCCCGAGCCGGACCCGGCGGCGGGAACGGGGGCGGACGGCCTCCTGCACGAGGTGATCTGGAAACCGCTCGGCCTGCCGGAGGAGGGGCCGTCCGGCGCGGTGCCGTACCGGGTGGTGCTGGTCGGAACGGGCACGAGCGCGGTGCCGCGCGACGGGAACGGCCTCGCGCACGTTCTCGGCGGCCTCCTGACGCAACGAGGCGTCCGGGTCGACACGGTCCCCGGACGTGACGGGCATGGCGCGTACGACGAACCTGGTGAGCGCGGTGAGCGCGGTGAGCGCGGTGGGCATGACGGGCACGACGCGCTCAGGGAGCTGCTTTTCGGGCTGACGGAAGACGACGCGGTCGTCCTGCTGCCGCCGGAACCGTCCGTGACGGACGTGACGGACGGCTCCGGCGAGGACGTCGCGGAGACCGCGACCCGGCTGGCCGCGCGCCTGGCCGAGACCGCGCGGCTGGTGGGTGAGGCGGGCCGGGCCCGGCTGTGGTGCGTCACCTCCTCGGCCAGGGAGCCGGAGGGTACGGCGGGGCTGGCGCAGACGGCGCTGTGGGGACTGGCGCGGGTGGCCGCCACGGAGTACTCCGAGGTGTGGGGCGGTCTCGTCGACCTGCCGGAGAAACCGGGCGACGACGACCTCTCGGTCCTGATCCGGCTGCTGGGAAGCCGGTGCCGGGAAGACGTCGTCGCCGTCGAGCACGGCGCAGCGAGCGGCTCCCGCCTGGTGCCCTGCCGTCCCGGCCCGGCGGAGCGGGCCACGGGGCCGCTCTGCCGGGCCGGGGCCACCTACCTGGTCACCGGAGGTCTGGGCGCTCTCGGCCTGCGCGTCGCGGGGTGGCTGGCCGACCGGGGGGCCCGCAGGCTCCTCCTGCTGGGCCGTACCGCCCTGCCCGCCAGGAACCGGTGGGACGCCGTCCGCGAGCCGGGGACGCGGCAGGCGATCGACGCGGTCAGGTCCCTGGAGGCGAGGGGCGTCACCGTGCGGACGGTCGCCGCGGACGTGGGGAACGCCGCCGGCCTCGCCCGGCTGGCCGACCCCGGCGCGCTCGGCATGCCGCCGGTGCGCGGGGTCGTGCACGCGGCGGGCGTGGTCGACAACCGGCTGCTGCGCTCGTACGACGAGGAGTCGCTGCGGGCGGTGATGCGGCCCAAGGTCGCCGGGGCGCTCGCGCTCCACGAGGTGTTCCCGCCGGGGACGCTGGACTTCCTGGTGCTCTTCTCCTCCGCCGGACAGCTTCTCGGCCTTCCCGGGCAGGCCTCGTACGCGGCGGCGAACGCCTTCCTGTCCGGTCTGGCCAGGCACCGGCGGGCCGGGGGAGACGACGCGGTCCTCTCCCTCGCCTGGACGAGCTGGCACGGCCTGGGCATGTCGGCCTCCTCGGAGGTCGTCGGCGCGGAGCTGCGCGCCCGGGGCACGGCGGACATCACCCCCGCGGAGGCGTTCCTGGCGTGGGAGTCGCTGGTCGCGGCGGGGCCGGCCGCCGGCGCCGACCTGGCGGTGCTGCGGGTCCTGCCCCTCACCCCCGGAATCCTCCGGCCGCCGCTGCTGCGCGACCTGGCCGGCGACCCCGGCCCGCCCCCGGCCCCCGGCGCGGACGAGGGCCCCGACTGGCGGAACCTGTCCGGCGCCCCCCTCACCGACCTGCTGCGGGGCGAGGTACGGCGAGCGGTCGCGGCCACCCTGCGTACCGACCCCGAGGCGGTGGACGTGCGGCGCCCGCTCGCGGAGATGGGCGTCGACTCGCTGCTGGCGGTCATGCTGCGCCGGACGCTCTCCGAGCGGTTGCGCGTGGGCCTGCCGACGGGTCTGCTGTGGAACCGCCCCACGGTCTCCGACATCACCGACTATCTGGCCGAGCAACGAAGGAGTGACGTATGACGGCGGACACCGAGGTGCGCCTGTTCGCGGAGGATCCCGTCGGGTTCTTCGGACCCTCGCGACGGCGGATGCACACGCTCGCCCCCGACCGGCTGGCCGCGCTGCAGCTCGCCGCGCTGCGGATGCGCTACGCCGAGCTTCGTGACCGGATCCCGGTGCTGCGCACCATCGCCGACGAGCAGCGCATCGGGGAGATCGGGACGCTGGACGACGCGGCGCCCCTGCTGTTCCCGCACACGGTCTACAAGTCGTATCCCGTCTCCCTGCTCCTGGACAACCGGTTCGACCAGCTGGCGACCTGGCTCGGCAGGCTCACCACCGTCGACCTCGGCGGCATCGACTTCTCCGGCTGCGACTCGATCGACGCGTGGCTGGACCTCCTCGACGCCCGGACCGACCTGCGGCCGGCCCACTCCTCCGGCACGTCCGGCACGATGTCGTTCGTCCCGCACACCCGCCAGGAGTACGAGGCCCTGTACCGCACGGTGCGCCTGGACGCGCTCCCCGACGGAGTGCCGTGGCGAGAACCCATGGACGTGGTCTGGCCGGGGTTTCGCGCCGGGCGGAGCGGGATCGACCGGCACGCGGGCGCGATGGCCGAGCAGATGGCGGAGACCCCCGGCCGCTTCCACGCCCTGCACCCCGGCTCGCTCAGCGCCGACGTCATGTTCCTCGCCGGACGGTTGCGCGCGGCGGCGGCCAGGGGCGAGGTCGACCGGCTGGAGATCCCGCCCGCGCTGAAGGCGCGCCGCGCGGAGTTCGAGGAGGCGCAACGGGCCACCGGCGCCGGGATGGCGCGGTTCGTCGAGGAGCTGGCCGACACGCTCGGCGGGCGCCGCGTGGCGTCGCTCGGCCTGTGGAGCGTCCACCACGCCATGGCGACCGCCGGGCTGGTCCGGGGCATCGAGGCCGTCTTCGCCCCGGACTCGTTCGTCTTCTCCGGCGGGGGAGCGAAGGGCACGGCGCTGCCGGCCGACTGGGCGGAGCCGGTCGGGCGCTTCTTCGGCGTGCGCCGGCCGCGGCTCTGCTACGCGATGACCGAGGTGATGGCGGTCAACCTGCTCTGCGAGGCGGAGCGCTACCACATCGAGCCCTGGGTGATCCTCTACGTCCTCGACCCGGAGACCGGGGCCCCGCTGCCGCGCGACGGGGTGCGGACGGGCCGGGCGGCCTTCCTCGACCTCATGGCCGACGTGCACTGGGGCGGTTTCGTCTCCGGCGACGAGGTCACGGTCGACTGGTCGGCGTGCCGGTGCGGACGCACCACGCCCGGCCTGTCCACCGCCATCGGCAGGTTCGGCGGCAGCGGCGGCGACGACAAGATCACGTGTGCCGCGACCCCCGAGGCGCTCACCGAGGCCCTCGACTTCCTCAACGGGGCGCTGGCATGAGCGCGAGATCTCCCCAAGGGGGCGCCGGCATGAACTCGAGATGGGACAAGACCCTCGCCGGGAACGACGGCCCGGTGCGGCGGGGGGCGCGGGCCGCGGACGATCGGGGACGGCAGGAGGCGCGAACCGGTGACGACCCGGTGCGCCGGGAGGCGCGGGCCGGGGACGACCGGGGACGGCAGGAGACCGCGGGAGCCGAGCTGACGATCCCCGCCTTCATCCGGGGCGAGACGGTCGCCACCGGCCTGGTCCCCTTCACCGGCCGGGGACAGGAGGCCTCCTTCCTCGCCCCCGACCCCGCGGGCCTGCTCGACCGGCTGCCGCTGGGCGACCCGGCGCGCATGCGGGACCTGAACGCCCTGCGCGTCGACGACGTCGTCGACTTCCTGGCCGAACTCGGGCCGCGCCTCGCGCTGTCGCGCAACACGCCGCTGAGGGAGGCCCTCGAACGGTCGGCCGCGTGGTCGGACATGACCCCGCCGCCGCTCGCCGCCTCGTACGAGCAGCTTCCCGGCCTGTTCCGCCCGGAGGCGGTGCGGGCGGTGGTGGAGCGGACCGTCGGGGCCGGGTACCTCGACGGGTGGCACGAGGTGCCCACCGCCGGCGGGGGCCGCGCGGCGGTCCGGGCGCTCGGCGCGCGGACCGTGCACATCATCGCCGGCAACAGCCCGGTCATCGCCGCGCTCACCGTGATCCGCAACGCCGTCACCCGCGGCGACGCCATCGTCAAGACGCCGTCGAACGACCCGCTGACCGCGCTCGCGATCGCGCGGACCATGGCCGAGATGGCCCCCGACCACCCGCTCACCCGCCATCTCTCGGTCGTCTACTGGAAGGGCGGCTCCGAGGCGTTCGAGCGGCGGCTCTACCAGCCGGCCCACGTCGAGAAGATCGTGGCCTGGGGCGGGCTGGCCTCCATCCGGCACGTCACCGGCTACGTCAGGCCCGGCCTGGAGCTGGTCTCCCTCGACCCGAAGCTGAGCGCCACCGTCATCGGTCCCGAGGCGTTCGCCGACGACGAGCGGATGGCCGAGACCGCCCGGCTGGCCGCGGTGGACGTCGGCGCCCTCAACCAGCTCGGCTGCTTCAACGCCCGCGTGGTCTACGCCGTCACCGACCCCGGCCGGGCCGCCCGCTGGGGCGGGTTGCTGTACGAGGAGATCCTCCGGCTTCCCGAGCAGGTCAGCACGGCGGCCAGGCGGTTCGATCCGGGGCTGCGCGCCGACCTGCTCGCGATCCGGGCGAGCGCCGACTGGTACGAGGTGATCGGCGGGCGCCGCGACGAGGGCGCGGTCATCGTCTCGCGGCTGCCCGAGCCGGTGGAGTTCCACCCCTCGCTGTCGGGCCGGGTGGTCAACGTGGTGCCCGTCGGCTCGGCCTGGGACGCGGTGCGCGGCATGAACGCCTACACGCAGACCGTGGGCGTCTACCCCGAGGCGCTCAAGCGGGAGCTGCGCGACGTCGTGCCCCTCTACGGCGCCCAGCGGCTGGTGTCCCTCGGCTACGCCACCCGCGTGCGGCCCGAGCTGCCGCAGGACGCCATCGAACCGCTGCGCCGGATGGTCAAGTGGATCGTGGACGAGACCTACGACCCCGCCGACGTCCATCCCCTCGGCCACCTGCACCCCGGGGCGCCCTCGTGGGACGCGCGATGAGCCCTCCTTACCTCGCGGCAGGCGTCTCCGGCTCCTGTACCCGACATTCGGTGATCTTCGACCACAGGGAGCGGCAGTGAGGGCGGAGCGGGAAGAGGACGTCGTCGAGCAGCTGATCTCCGATTTCGACCACCACCACCCGAGCTTCGACCCGGACCTGGCCTGCCTGGTCCACCGCGGCATCCGCGGCCGGTCGCGGGTCGCCTTCTCCCGCGCGTACGGCGGCCTGTGGATCCTGTCGCACTACCGCGACGTGGAGGCGGCGCTGCGCGACCACGAGACCTTCAGCTCGGCCTCGGGGGTCTTCTTCCCCCGAGCCGCGGGCACGCCGCCGTTCGCGCCGCTGGAGTACGACCCGCCCCGGCACACCGCGTTCCGCGCCCTGATGAGACCCCCGTTCTCCCCGGCGCGGGCACGAGAGCTCGAACCCGGGCTCCGCCGCCTGGTCGCGGACATGGTCGAGCCGATCGTCGCCCGGGGCTGCGGCGACCTCGTCGCCGAGCTCGCGGTGCCGCTGCCGCTCGCCGTGGTGTCGCTCGCGGTCGGCTTCACCGACGCGGCGCGGGACCGCATCCGCGACCTGACCAGCAACACCTGGGCGCGCATGCCGAGCGACGAGAGCGCGGAGGGCTTCTGGCCGCAGTTCGCGGAGCTGTTCCAGGGGGAGATCCGCCGGGCCAGGGAGCGGCCGGGCGACGACTACCTGTCCACGCTGGTCCGCGAGACGATCGACGGGCGGCCCGTCACCGACGAGGAGCTGCACGTCATGATGGTCGGCTTCGCCGTCGCCGGTCACGAGACCTCGATGAACGCCCTGTCGCACCTGCTGTGGCAGCTGGCCCGCGAACCCGGCCTGCAGGACCGGCTGCGCAAGCGGCCCGAGCTGATGCCCGCCGCCGTCGAGGAGACGCTGCGGCTCTGGACGCCGGTCGACCACGGCACCCGGCTCACCACCCGCGACGTCGAGATCGGCGGCGTCGTCATCCCCCGGGGATCGCGGGTCGTCCTGCTGGCCGGGGCCGCCAACCGCGACCCCGCCGAGTTCCCCGACCCGGAGCGGTTCCGGCTCGACCGGGGACAGGTCCACCACCTCGGTTTCGGGATGGGCGTGCACTTCTGCATCGGCGCCCAGCTCGCGCGTACCGAGTTCCTCGTGGTCCTGCGCGAGCTGGCCCGCCACCCCGGCTACGAGCTCATCGGCGAACCCCGCCGCTTCTACGAGAACGGCCGCCACATCTGCCTCGACCGGCTGCCCGTACGGTTCCGGACCTCGCTCGGCCCGCGCCGGTAGAGCGGCCGTCCGCGTCCCGGACATCACCGAACGAAAAGCCCGGCGGCACCGTCACAGCTGAACGACCGCCGGGCGGGCGTCGACCGGGCCGTAGGCCATGATGCGTCGCAGGGCGAGCCGGAGCTGGTCGATCACCTCGTCGTCGACTTCGAGGACCGCTTCGATCTCGGGGTCGTCAAGACCCAGCTCTTCCAGCGCGTGCGGAGCGATGACGACGCGAAGCACTCCATCGCGAAGGGTGATCTCGCTAACGGCCCCATATGCGGTCGCCTGGCCGGTGATGACCAAGCAGTGGCTGTCCGTCTCCGGCTCCTCGACGCCTTCCTCTTCGTCTTCTTCTCCCTCTTCGTCCTCAAACAGGCCGCACTGGAAGATCAGCTCCATGCCGTCGCCGTCGTCGCTCTTGGCGACACCGGCGGACAGGCATTCCAGATCGTGGTCTTCCGCCACTCCCGCGACCTGGGCCGTGAACCGAATAGTCATGCCGCGGAGCGTAACGGGCCGTTGCGACAATTCTGGCGTATTGACCACCGCTGGAGAGGTCAGCAGCGAGTTCGCCTTTTGAGGAGGTGTTCTCCGATCCCGCGCGCATCACTCTCGGGGACCCTGGGCTTCGGGGCCTGAATGCCTTTCCGATCTCCGGACCGGTCGAACCGCTATCGTGGTGCCGCCGGTTTCCTGGTGGGACGCGGGTAGGCGCCGGTCACGGCCGCCGCCACAGGACAGATCGACATGGCGGGGGTGTGATGGGGCAGGCCGTACCGTTTCTGCGACGCGTGAAGGTGGAGAACTACAGGAGCATCGCGTCGTGCGATGTCACCTTCACGCCCCTCCTGGTCCTGCTCGGTCCCAACGCGGCGGGGAAGAGTAATTTCCTCGACGTGCTCAGGTTCGTGGTGGACGCGCTGGAGACGACACCCGCCGATGCCCTGATGAGACGCGGTGGCCTGGACGAGGTGAGTCGACGGGGCCAGACGGACACGAAGGGTTTCGGTGTCCTGCTGGAGTTCTTCATCCAGCCGGACGAGGAGCCGTTGTCGGTCACGTACAGCTTCACCATCAGCGGGGATCCCGCCGGTCGCCGTCCGCTTCTGGTGCTCGGAGAGCAGTGTTTCGTCCGCGGCACCCAGCCGCGGTCGAGTTTCGAAGAAGTCAGCTTCGTCATGACCCATGGTTTCTTCAACCAGACAGGTGAGGGTGGTATCGAGCCGGATCGGCTCTATCTCCCGCTGGCCGCCACCCAGGGCGTTTTCAGCGAGGTCTACCGCAGCCTGCGCCGCATGCTCTTCTACCATCTGGACGCGGGCTTGATGCGGCAAATTCAGTCCAGGTCCGCCGGGGCCACCTTGGATGACGCGGGAAGGCGGCTGGGATCGGTGCTCGGGGCCCTCGCGCAGCGGTATCCGGCGTTCAAGGCACGAATCGACGACTACATGGGAGCCATCGTTCCCGGAGCCGTCAGTGTCGATCAGCGGCTTCTGGACACCTATTCCACCGTCGAGCTTCTTACTCATCACGCGGATCGGGAGCTGGTGTTCGGTCCCGAAGCGATGTCCGAGGGAACGCTGCGCGCGGCGGGGCTGCTGGCCGCGTTGTTCCAGCCCGCCGTACTCGAAGGCGAGGCGACCCTGCTGGGAATCGAGGAGCCGGAGACGTCGCTGCACCCGGCGGCCGCCGGGGTGCTGTTCGACGCGTTGAGCGAGGCGAGCGAGCACGTCCAGGTGGTGGTCACCACGCAGAGCGCGGACCTGCTCGACCGCGACGACTTCGATCCGGCGTCCGTACGCGTCGTGACCATGACGGGTGGGCTCACGACGATCGGTGAGATCGACGACGTGAGCCGTCGCCTCGTCGACGACCGGCGGGCCACCATCGGGGAGTTGATGCGCGGTAACCAGCTCGGGCCCGGCATCGGGGAGGCCGAATGACCGAGGCGGTCACCATCGCCGCCATCGTCGAGGGGGAGGGAGAGGTCGCCGCGCTTCCCGTCCTGCTCCGCAGGATCGCGCTGGAACTCTCGGTCTGGACGATACGGATTCCGACGCCGCGCCGGGTTCCGCGTTCCAAGCTGGTCGCTCCGGGAGGGATCGAGAGCGCCGTGCTTCAAGCCTCCTACCAGGTCGACGGGCGAGGCGGGATCCTGCTGCTGATCGACGCCGACGACGACTGTCCCGCGACGACCGGCCCCGCGCTCCTGGAGCGGGCCCGGCTGGCACGCGGTGACCGGGAGATCTCGACGGTCCTCGCCAACCGGGAGTTCGAGGCGTGGTTCCTCGCCGCCGCCCCGTCGCTCGCGGGCCAGAGGGGGTTGGCGAACTCTCTCGAACCACCCGTAGATCCCGAGGGGCCTCGCGACGCGAAGGGCTGGCTCTCGGCTCGTAAGATCGACGGCACCTCCTACCGCCCGACGGCTGATCAGGCGGCCCTGACCGCGATCTTCGACATGGCGCAGGCACGCAAGAACGCGCCCTCCTTCGACAAGTTCTGGCGAGACGTCGAACGCCTGATGCGGGCCGCCCGGGCGTGAGCGGTCAGCGGCGGTAGACCTCCTGGCCGTCGACGAAGGTCATGGCGACCTTGGTGCGCCAGATGTCGGCGGCCGGTTCGGTGAACGGGTCACGGTCCAGGACGACGAGGTCGGCGCGGTTGCCGGGGACGATGGTGCCCGCGTCGTCGTCGTGGTTGATCCGGGCCGAGCCCGCGGTGTAGGCCGTCAGGGCGGTGGCCAGGGTGAGGCTCTGGCCGGGCAGGAACGGGGTCTGCGCCGTCGGGTAGCCCGCGTGTATCGAGCCGCCGGGTTCGGTGCGGTTGACGGCCACGTGCATGCCCTGGATCGGGTCGGCGTCGGAGACCGGCCAGTCGCTGCCCGCGCAGAACAGGGTGCCGTTGCGCTGCAGGTCGGCGAAGGGGTACTGCCAGGCGGAGCGCTCCTCGCCCAGGAAGGGGAGGGTGAGCTCGTCCATCTGGGCGTGGTGGGTGGCCCACAGAGGCTGCAGGTTGGCGGTCACGCCGAGTCCGGCGAAGCGCGGCAGGTCGGACGGCTCGACGATCTGCAGGTGCGCGATGTGGTGCCGGTTGGCCGGGTCGGTCCCCTCGAAGCTGTCCAGCGCCTCGCGGACGGCCCGCTCGCCGATGGCGTGGAAGTGCACCTGGAAGCCGTGCCGGTCCAGCTCGGCGACGCACTCCTTCAGCAGCACGGGGTCGACGTACGACAGGCCGGTGCCGCCGCAGCGGCAGTAGGGCTCGATCACCGCGGCGGTGAAGTTCTCGGTGATGCCGTCCTGCATGATCTTCACCGAGCCGGCCCGGAACCGCTCCAGGCCCTCGGCGGAGCGGCGCCGTTCCAGCAGCTCGGGGATCTGCTCGGCGCCGCGCGCCCGGTCCCACCACAGGGCGCCCACGACGCGGGCCCGCAGCGCGCCGGAGGCCGCCGCCGAGACGTAGGTGGGCAGCTGGTCGTCGTAGCCCGCGTAGGAGCCGACGATGGCGTCCTGCCAGCCGGTGACGCCGAGGGAGAACAGGTGCCTCTGGGCGTCCATCAGCGCGTCGTCCAGGTCCTGGGCCGTGGGGCGGGGGGTGAGCAGGCCGACCAGGTCCATCGCGCCCTCGTGCAGCACGCCGCTCGGCGTGCCGTCGGCGTCGCGCTCGATCCTGCCGTCGGCGGGGTCGGGGGTGTCGCGGGTGATCCCGGCCACCTCCAGGGCCCGGCTGTTCACCCAGGCGGCGTGGTGGTCGCGCTGGATCAGGTAGACCGGGCGGTCGAAGACGTCGAGCTGGGAGCGGTGCGGCAGGCCGCCGGGGAAGGCCGACATGTCCCAGCCGCCGCCGTCGATCCACTCGTGGCCGGGGTGGGAGTCCGCGTAGGCGGTGATCCGCTCCAGATACTCCGGCAGGCCGTAGACCCCGGACAGGTCGCACCTGGCCCGCTCCAGGCCCGCCTGCACCGGGTGCATGTGGGCGTCGGTGAACCCGGGGGTGAGCAGCCCGCCGTCCAGGTCGACGGTGTCGTGGCCGGGGGCGGCCAGTCGCGCGACGTCGGACTCCGTGCCCACGGCGGCGACGCGGCCGTCCCGGACCAGTACCGCCTCGGCGAAGGCGTCGGCGGCGAGGAAGACCCTGCCGCCCCGGAAGAGCAGGTCGCTCACTGGTGCACCATCCTTCTGTCGGTGGCCCGGATGCCGCTGACGCCCCGGGGTGCCGCTTGATCACTTACATTGCACGCTCGACCGGTCGAGGTCCAGCGTGAGTTTCTCCCGGCGTCTCCCGGCGTCGGGCGTACGGTTGTCGTCCGGGCCCGTTTCCCCGGTGCCCGGCGTCCGGTGATCCCGGCGCTCAGCGGCCGGTGATGGAGTCGGCGACGCGGGCCAGCACCGAGGTGCGGCCGAGCCCGGCCTTCTCCCTGGCGTCGGCCCGGCGGTAGAGGTCGTACATGGTGTGCACGCCGATCCACCGCAGCGGTTCCATCTCCCAGCCCCGCACCTTGCGGTCCACCCAGGGCAGGGAGGCGAGCTCGGTGTCCTCGCGCAGGATCAGGTCGCGCAGGGTACGGCCGGCGAGGTTGGTCGTGGTCACCCCGTGGCCGGTGTAGCCGCCCGCCCAGCCGATGCCGGTGGTGTGGTCGACGTGCACGGTGGCGCACCAGTCGCGCGGCACGCCGAGCACCCCCGACCAGGCGTGCGCCACCCGGGAGGCCCGCAGCGCGGGGAACATCCCGGTCAGCAGCTCCCAGAGCGCCTCGATCGTCCACTCGTGGGTGTGGCCCCGGTCGTCCACGCGCGAGCCGAACAGGTAGGGCTTGCCGCGCCCGCCGAACGCGATCCGGCCGTCGGCGGTGCGCTGGGCGTACATGTAGTAGTGCGCCATGTCGCCGAGCAGCTCGTGGCCCGCCCAGCCGATCTCGTCCCACAGCGCGCCCAGCGGCTCGGTGACGATCATCGAGCTGTTCATCGGCAGCCACGCCCGGTGATACTGCTTCAGCTCGGCGGTGAAGCCCTCGGTGGCGCGGATGACGTACTCGGCGCGGACGGTCCCGTGCGGCGTGCGGGCCTCGCGCGGGGCGATCTCGGTGACCGGGGTGCGCTCGAAGATCTCCACCCCGAGGTTCCGCACGGTCTCGGCCAGGCCCCTGGCGAGCTTGGCGGGCTGGATCCTGGCGCAGTGCGGGCTCCAGATCGCGCTGATCGCGCCGTCCACCCGCAGGCGTTCCTCGCGCTCGGCGGGGTCGAGCAGCCGCACGTCCTCCTCGGTCCAGCCCCAGTGGCGCTCGTGGGCGAGCAGCTGGTGCAGCCGCCGGTCCTGGGCGGTGTTGGTGGCGACCGTGGTGACGCCGCCCTTGACGATGTCGGCGTCGATCTTCTCGTCCTCGGCGACCGCGACGACCTCGTCGATCGTCTCGAACATCACCCGCTGCAGCCGCCTGGCCGCGTCCGCCCCGTGCGTCCTGGCGTAGCGCTCGGGGGTGCCGGCCAGCTCGCCGACCAGCCAGCCGCCGTTGCGCCCGGAGGCGCCGTAGCCGGCGAACTCCTTCTCCAGCACGACGATCCGCAGGCCGGGGCTCGCCTTCTTGAGGTAGTAGGCGGTCCACAGGCCGGTGTATCCGGCGCCGACGATGGCCACGTCGGCGTCGAGGTCTCCGGCGAGGGGGGCGCCGGGGGTGGGGATGCCGAGGGAGCGATACCAGAAGGAGACGTCTCCGTTGACGAAGTCCCCGGTCAGGGGAACGCGCGTGCTCATGGCCTCATATCCTGCTATATCCGTCTATCGGGGTGTGCCTGCCAACGGAAACCGTTGCAGAAACGCCGTACTGCCGCGTAATGAGTGATCTTCCCAGACGTAACGATGGGCTCACTCATGTGTAGCAGTCCCGTAACAGTGCCAGGAAAGGCTATCCCCCAACAGAGGGAGCATTCTGATGGGGTTTCTGAGGATTCGTACGACCGTTGACGAGCGGCCCGGCCGGCTCGCCTCGCTGGCCGCCGCGCTCGCCGCCAAGGGCGGCAACATCCTGGGTCTGAGCGTGCAGACCGACGCGGACGGCACGGTCGACGAGTTCGTCACGGACATCCCCGCCGGGGCCGAGGCGGTGCGCGAGGCGCTGGAGGCCGCCGGGGGGCGCCGGGTCCAGGTCGTCACCGCCACCGCCCACGAGCTGACCGACGAGCCCACCCGCGTCCTGCTGCTCGCCTCCCGGCTGCGCATGACGCCCTGGCGCCTGCCCGAGCTGCTGGGAGAGCTGCTGCGCGCCGACGACTCCCGCTGGGTCTACGGTTCGGAGATGAGCGATCTTCCGGACCCGACCCTGCTGACCGTGCCCGTGGCCCCGCGCCGCGCGATCAGGATCCGCCGGGCCGAGCTGCCGTTCACCCTGACCGAGGCCGCCCGCGCGGCCTCCTTCGTCCGCCTGGCGCAGCCCGCCGTCGAGCAGTCCGGCGCCGAGCGCGACGTCACGCTCTCCGACGGCGTCGAGGTCAAGGTCCGCCCGCTCACCCGGCTCTACCGCGAGGCCGTACGCGACCTGCACGACCGCTGCTCGCCCGAGGCCCGCAGGTTCCGTTACTTCACCTCGATGCCGGTGCTGCCGCCGAAGGTTTTCGACCGGCTCTGCGACCGCACCCACGGTCAGTCGATCGTCGCCGGGCACGACGGCCAGGTCGTCGGGCTCGCCAACCTGATGTTCACCTCGGATCCGGGCATCGCCGAGATGGCGTTCCTGGTCGAGGACCGCTGGCAGGGCAGGGGGCTGGGCACCGCCCTGGCCGGGATGCTCGTCCACCAGGCCCGCGACCTGGGCTTCGCCGAGGTCAGGGCGACCCTGCTGTCCGACAACGTCCGGATGCGCAGGCTCCTGGTCTCGCTCGGCGCGACCCTGAGCTACACCGAGGACCCCGGCGTGGTGGAGGCCAGGCTGGCCGTGGGTGTGATGGCGACGGCATCCCCGAGCTGACCCCATCGCGTGGCCTCCCCGTTTCGAGATCGCTCAGGGGTCCCGAAGCGGGGAGGCCGCACTCTCCCGCGTCCCCGCCTCAGGAGGCCTGTCCCTCCTGGGGCGGGGGCGCGTCGTCGTTCTTCCGAGGGGCGGCGGTGTCGTCACCGTCCTGGCCGTCCTGGCTGTCCTGGCCGTTCTGCGGTGCGGTGGCGTCGTCACTCTGCGGGGCGGTGGCGTCGTCACGTGAGGCGTCGGCGGTGTCACGGGAGGTCTCGATGGCGTCCAGCCTGCGCTCGATCCGGTCCAGGCTCTCCTGGATGCGCTCCAGCCTGGCGGAGAACGCCGCCCCCGTGACGTGGAAGCCCTCCTCCGCCGTCGCCGCGCGCTCGGGGCCTCGCCGCCCGAGCAGCGCGATCACCTGGGCGCGTACGGCCTCGAGGCGCGCGCCCTGCCTCGTCAGCACCTGGGCGGCCACGCCCTCGCCCTCGCGGAGCAGGCCGAGCAGGATGTGCTCGGTGCCGATGTAGGTGTGGTGCAGGCCGAGCGCCTCGCGCAGGGACAGTTCGAGCACCTTCTTGGCGCGCTGGGTGAACGGGATGTGGCCACCGGGGCTCCTGTCGCCCCTGCCGATGATCTCCTCCACGTCGTTCCTGACGCGCTCGCCGCTGATGTCGAAGGCCCGCAGGGCGCGACCGGCGACACCGTCCTCCTCCAGGATCAGCCCGAGCAGGATGTGTTCGGTGCCGATGTGGCCGTGGCTGAGCCGCCTGGCCTCCTCCTGGGCTAGGACCACGACACGGCGGGCACGGTCGGTGAAGCGCTCGAACACGGGAAGCCTCCGTGAGGGGTGTCGAGGTGCTTGCCCCCACTATGCGCCAGACGGCCGTTCAGCGGGAGGAGATCTCCCCGGGCAATTCCCGCCCTCTTGTCGAAGGAATCTTACATTTTTGAGTTAGATTCATCGGAAATGGCTTTCGTGTCCGGGGGTGGCGTGCGTAGGGTCCCCGCATGACGACCGACGACTTCATCGACGCCCTGCCCAAGGTCGAGCTCCACGTCCACCTGATCGGCTCCGCCTCGGTCCCCACCGTGCTGGAACTCGCCCGCCGCCACCCCGACGGCGGCGTCCCCACGAACGAGGAGGAGCTGCGCGCCTTCTACAGGTTCACCGACTTCCCGCACTTCGCCCGGATCTACCAGGCGGTCAACGCCCTGGTCCGCGAGCCGGAGGACGTGGCGACCCTGGTGCTCGGCCTGGCCGCCGACCTCGCCCCGCAGAACGGCCGCTACGTCGAGCTGACCGTCACGCCGTACGCCCACCACGTCGTGGGCATGCCGATGCGTGAGGTCACCGAGGCGCTCGACCTGGCCGCCCGGCGCTCCCGCGAGGAGCACGGGGTGCGGATGGCGTACGTGTTCGACATCCCCGGCGAGTACGGGGCCGAGGCGGCCCGGGTCACCCTGGACCACGCGCTGCGGGAACCTCCCCAGGCGTTGGTAGGTTTCGGGCTGGCCGGGATCGAGCAGGAACGCCCGAGGTATCGCGACGTCTTTGCGGACGCCTTCCGGGCCGCCGTCGCCGCCGGGCTGCGCAGCCTGCCGCACGCGGGGGAGATGACCGGCCCCGAGACCATCTGGGAGGCCCTCGACCTGCTGGGCGCCGAGCGGATCGGCCACGGCACCTCCTGCGTGCAGGACCCCCGCCTCGTCGCCCGCCTGCGCGAGACCCAGATCCCCCTGGAGGTCTGCCCCACCTCCAACGTCTGCACCGGCCAGGTCGCCCGCGTCGAGGAGCACCCCCTGCCCCGCATGATCGAGGAGGGCCTGTTCGTCACCCTCAACAGCGACGACCCGCCCATGTTCGCCACCACCCTGAGCCGCGAGTATCACGTCGCCGCCGACCGGCTGGGCCTGGATCGCGAGACCCTCACCACCCTGGCCCGCAACGCGGTCGAGGCCTCGTCCATGGACCAGGCGGACAAGAAGGAGATCCAAGACGAGATCGACACCGTCGCCGCCCGGCACTCCGGGACGGTTTCCTGACGCTCACCGCGACCCGGTGGCCGTCAGGTCACGCCGATTCGCGATAGGCACGCTGTCGCCGCGCGGCCTCACGGAGCCGGGGTGCCTCGTCAGGCTCGTCGAGGGAGGCGACCAGCTCGTCGAACTGATCGGCGGGCATCGGCGTGACGTCAGGTGACATGAAGGTCATCCCCTCACCTCTCGGCGGTCGTGCGCCATCGTTCCGGATCGAAGGCCACGGTAACGGTAAGGGGCCGACCGCACAGCGTGATCGCGCCGGTCGGTGTGGATCGGAACCCGGCGACGGCGAGGGGCCGCCCTCAGACAGACCTCAGGGCGAGGAGATCCGGCCCAGGGACGAAGGGATCTTGGAGGCCGCCGCCCTGTCCAGCAGGAAGAGGGTGCGCTGGCGGCCTCTGGCGCCGGCGGCCGGGACCTGCATCGTTCCCGAGTCCGACAGGGCCAGCCGTACCGCTCCCGCCTTCTCCTCGCCGGCGGCGATCACCCACACGTCGCGGGAGTTCTGGATGACCGGCAGCGTGAGCGAGATGCGGGTGGGCGGGGGCTTGGGCGAGCCGTGCACCGCGACCACCGGGCGGGTGTCGTACAGGGCGGGCATGCCGGGGAACAGCGAGGCGATGTGGCCGTCGGGGCCCATGCCCAGCATCGTGAGGTCGAACGAGGGGGCCGGGCCGTGGTCCTCGGGGCGCGCGGCGCGGCGCAGCTCCTCGGCGTAGGCCTCTGCCGACTCCTCGGCGGTCATGCCGGAGTCGGGGCCGCGCATCACGTGGACCCGCTCGGGGTCGAGGTCGAGGTGGTCGAGCAGGGCCTTGCGGGCGCCGGTCTCGTTGCGCTCGGAGTCGCCGTCCGGCAGGAAACGCTCGTCACCCCACCAGATGTCCACCTTGCGCCAGTCGACGGCGTCCCTGGCGGGGGAGGCGGCGATCTCGGCGAGGGTGGCGATGCCGACGGTCCCGCCGGTCAGGACCAGGTGGGCCGAGCCCTTGGCCGACTGGGCGTCGACGGCTCGGACGATCACCCGCGCGGCGACGGCCTTGGCGAGCACGTCGGCGTCGCGATGGATGATCACAGTGGGAACGCTCACGGGACTTCTCTTTCGAAAGGAGGCACCCCGCGGCCACGGCCGCGGGGTGCCCACGGCTCAGGACTTGTGGGTCCGGGCGAGTCGCTGGATCGCGGCCGCGTAGATCTCGTCGGGGTCCAGCCGCCGCAGCTCCTCGGCGAGCAGCTCCGACGTCGGGCGACGGGTCAGGGCGACCCTGCGGTCCGGCTGGCCGGGACGCGACAGCATGGCTATGCGGCCGTCGCCCCGGGTGATGGTGATGTCGCCCTCGGCGGAGGTCAGCTTGACGGCGGTCAGGCCCGGCCCGGTGGACTCGGAGACCTTCACGGACGCGCCGAGGCGCTCGCTGAGCCAGGCCGCCAGCAGCAGGGCGCTGGCGTGGTCGGGCGCGGCCTCCACGGTGCCCCGCTTGACCTTGCCCACCGGCTGGTCGAACGCGGCGGCCAGCAGGCTCCGCCACGTCGTCAGCCGGGTCCAGGCCAGGTCGGTGTCACCGGGCACGTAACCGCGGGCCCGGCCGGTGATCGACTTGACCGAGTCGTCCGCCGACCGCGCGTCGATGATGCGACGCTGGGCCAGCATGCCGATCGGGTCCTTGGACGGGACGTCAGGACAGTCGCTGGGCCACCAGGCCACCACCGGGGTGTCGGTGAGCAGCAGCGGGCTGACCACCGAGTCGGCGTGCCTGGTCAGCTCCCCGTACAGGCGCAGCAGGATGACCTCGCCCGGGGTCGACTCGCCGAACCGGATCTCGGCGTCGAGCCGGTTGGGCTCCTCCGAGTCGCGGGGGATGACGACCAGGATCCGGGAGGGGTGCTCCCTGGCGGCCTCGGTCGCGGCCCGGACCGCGTCGTACTGGTCGCTCTCGCCGCAGACCACCACGAGGGTCAGCACCATGCCGACCGCCGGGGTGCCCATCTGGTGACGCAGGTGGGTGAGCTGCGAGGAGATCTTCGAGGCGGTCGTGCCGCTGAGCATGAAGCTGGTCATCTACAGCCGCCTCCAGACGCGCCCGTCGCGGGCCATCATCTCGTCGGCCGAGGCCGGCCCCCACGTGCCCGCGGGATACTCCTCCGGCGGGCCCTGGGAGCTCCAGAACTCCTCGATCGGGTCGAGGATCTTCCACGACAGCTCGACCTCGCGCTGGTGCGGGAAGAGCGGCGGGTCGCCGATCAGCACGTCCAGCAGCAGCCGCTCGTAGGCCTCGGGGGAGGACTCCATGAACGACTCGCCGTAGGCGAAGTCCATCGAGACGTCCCTGACCTCCATCGCGGTGCCGGGCACCTTGGAGCCGAACCGCACCGTGATGCCCTCGTCCGGCTGCACCCGGATGACCAGGGCGTTCTGCCCCAGGATCTCGGTGTCGTCCTTGCTGAAGGGCAGGTGCGGCGCCCGCTGGAACACCACGGCGACCTCGGTGACCCGGCGGCCGAGCCGCTTGCCGGTGCGCAGGTAGAACGGCACCCCGGCCCAGCGCCGGTTGGCGATCTCCACCTTGATGGCCGCGTACGTCTCGGTGATCGAGTCGGGCGGGATGCCCTCCTCCTGGGTGTAGCCGATCACCGGCTCGCCGCCCTGCCAGCCGGCACCGTAGCGGCCGCGCGCGGTGGCCTGCGACAGGTCCGACGGCAGCCGCAGCGCCTTGAGGACCTTCTCCTTCTCCCTGCGCAGCGAGTCGGCCCCGAACGACGTCGGGTCCTCCATGCCGACCAGGGCCAGCAGCTGCAGCAGGTGGTTCTGGATCACGTCGCGGGCCGCGCCGATGCCGTCGTAGTAACCCGCCCGGCCGCCGATGCCGATGTCCTCGGCCATCGTGATCTGCACGTGGTCGACGTAACCCCGGTTCCAGATCGGCTCGAACAGGTTGTTGGCGAACCGCAGCGCCAGGATGTTCTGGACGGTCTCCTTGCCCAGGTAGTGGTCGATGCGGAACACCGAGCTCTCCGGGAAGACCGCGCTGGTGATCGCGTTCAGCTCCTGGGCGCTCCGCAGGTCGTGCCCGAAGGGCTTCTCGATCACCACCCGGCGCCAGGACCCGGCGGGACCGTCGGCCAGGCCGGTCCGCTTCAGCTGCTGGACCACGACCGGGAAGAACTTCGGCGGCACCGACAGGTAGAAGCCGTAGTTGCCGCCGGTGCCCCGGGTCTGGTCGATCTCCTTGAGCATCATCGCCAGCGCGTCGAACGCGCCGTCGTCGGTGAACTCGCCCCGGCAGAAGAAGATGCCCTCCGCCAGCTGCTTCCAGACCTCCTCGCGGAACGGCGTGCGCGCGTGCTCCTTGACGGCGTCGTGGGTCAGCTGCGCGAAGTCCTGGTCCTTCCAGTCGCGGCGGGCGAAGCCGACCAGGGAGAAGCCCGGGGGCAGCAGCCCCCGGTTCGCCAGGTCGTAGATCGCCGGCAGCAGCTTCTTGCGCGCCAGGTCGCCGGTCACGCCGAACAGCACCAGCACGCACGGCCCCGCCACGCGCGGCAGGCGCTTGTCGCGCGGGTCGCGCAGCGGGTTGGCGTCGATCAGGGCCTCGGTGATGCCGGTGGTCGCGGCGGCGGTGGCCGTGGTGGCCGTGGGCGTCACCACTTTCCCGGTGAGCGCCGCCTCGGCGTTCGTGCTCTCCCCGGCGACCGCCGGGGAGTTGTCCTTGCTCATGCGAACCTCCAGCGGCCCATCAGACCTCCCGCGCGGCGGCGAGCAGGCGTGCGACTCCGGCGGCGCGGTCGGTCAGGTGCAACCGCACGGTGGGGCGCCCGCGGCTGGCCAGCGCGCCCTGGTCGCCCAGTGCCTGGGCGAGCTGGAGGCGGCCCAGGGTGTAGGGCTTGCCGGGGACCTCGACGTCGTCCTCGACGGCCCCGGTGATCTGCAGGAAGACCCCGTTCTGCGGGCCGCCCTTGTGGTACTGGCCGGTGGAGTGCAGGAAGCGGGGGCCCCAGCCGAAGGTGACCGGGCGTTCGGTGCGGAGCGCGAGCAGCCCGCGCAGCGTGGCCGGGTCGGCCCCGCTCCACACGTCCGTCATCTCCTCGAACGAGGCGCCCTCGGGGTAGGGGGCGTCGAAGGCCGCCTCACGGTCGAGGTAGGCCATCACCGCGAGGTAACCCCGCTCCGGGATCGCCTCGAGCAGCCCGGTGAGCACGTTCGACAGGTCCTTGGCGTCCTCGGAGCCGGGGAACTCGCCGTACACCTCCACCGGGCCGTCGACCAGGAGCGGCGTGCCGACCGGCAGCTCGGCCTGGTCGAGCAGCTTGGCGGTGTTCTCCTTGGACTCGGCCACGTTCGGCTGGTTGAACGGGTCGATGCCGAGGACGCGGCCCGCGATGGCCGTGGCGTACTCCCAGACGAGGAACTGCGCGCCCAGCGGGCCGACGACGGTCACGGTGGCGTCGGTGTCGATCCCGACGAGCAGCTCGTCGTCGGCGTCACCCGGGTCGGCGCCCACGACGGGCAGGATGCCCTTGCCGGACTTGCCGGTGGACTCGGCGACCAGCTGCTCGATCCAGTCGGGCAGGCCGTTGATCTCCGACAGGCCGTCCTCGAGCACGAGCTTGTCGCGCCCGGCCGCTGCGGCGGCGCCCAGGGCGGCGCCGAGGTCGAGGCCGGGGTTGCCCTCGGTCCGCGACAGCAGCGGCGCCACCTCGGCCGCGTCGTCGAGCAGCCGCTCGACGTCGGCGCCCGCCAGCGCGCTGGGCACCAGGCCGAACGCGGTCAGGGCGCTGTAGCGGCCGCCCACGTTCGGGTCGGCCAGGATCACCTGGTAACCCGCCTCGCGGGCGCTCAGCTCCAGGGGCGAGCCGGGGTCGGTGACGACGACGATCCTGCTCGCCGGGTCGATCCCGGCGTCGCGGAAGGCCTTCTCGTAGATCCGCCGGTGGCTGTCGGTCTCGACCGTGCCGCCGCTCTTGCTGGCGACGACCAGGATCGTGCTCTCCAGCCGGTCCTCCAGCGCGCGGCGCACCTGACCGGGGTCGGTGGTGTCGAGCACGGTCAGCGGCACGTCGGCGGAGGCGGTGATGACCTCCGGGGCGAGGGAGGAGCCGCCCATGCCCGCCAGGACCACGTGGTCCAGGCCCTCGGCGCGGGCCCGCTCCACCAGCGCGCCGATCTCGGGGAGCAGCTGCCTGCTCGTCCGCGGGAGGTCGAGCCAGCCGAGGCGGACGGCCGCCTCGGCCTGCGCCTCGGCGCCCCACAGCGTGGGATCGCCGGAGGCCAGGGCCTGGGGGACCCCCTCGGCGGCGAGCTGCCCGGCGGTCTCCCCGGCCTGCTCGGTGAGGTCGTCGTCGCCGAACGTTACGGACAATGACATGTGTTCCTCACGCCTTCTTCAGCTCGGAGGAGACGGTCTCCAGCAGCTCTTTCCAGGAGGCCTCGAACTTGTCCAGGCCGTCCCTTTCGAGGAAGCTCACGACGTCGTCGTAGTCGATGCCGGCCTCCTTGAGCGCGGCCATGGTGTTCCAGGCCTCCTCGTAGGAGGAGCGGACCGTGTCGCCGGTGATGTTCCCGTGGTCGGCCGTGGCCTGCAGGGTCTTCTCCGGCATCGTGTTGACCGTGCCGGAGGTGACCAGCTGGTCGACGTAGAGGGTGTCGGGGTAGTCGGGGTTCTTCGTGCCGGTGGAGGCCCACAGCGGGCGCTGCGGCCGGGCGCCGGCCGCGGCCAGCGCCTGCCAGCGCGAGGACTCGACGACCTCCTCGAAGGCGGCGAAGGCGAGGCGGGCGTTGGCGATCGCGGCCTTGCCCTTCAGCGCCAGCGCCTCGGGGGTGCCGATCTTGTCGAGGCGCTTGTCGATCTCGCCGTCCACCCGGCTGACGAAGAACGAGGCGACCGACTCGATGGCCGACAGGTCCAGGCCGCCTGCCTTCGCCTTCTCCAGGCCGGTGAGCCAGGCGTCCATCACGGCGCGGTAGCGCTCCAGGGAGAAGATCAGCGTGACGTTGACGCTGATGCCCTCGGAGATCGCCTGGGTGATCGCGGGCAGGCCCTCGACGGTGGCGGGGATCTTGATGAACAGGTTGGGCCGGTCGACCAGCCACCACAGCGCGCGCGCCTCGGCGATGGTCTTGTCGGTGTCCTTGGACAGGCGGGGGTCGACCTCGATCGACACGCGGCCGTCCACCTGGCCGGTGGCGTCGTAGACCGGCCTCAGCACGTCGGCGGCCCAGCGGATGTCGTAGGTGGTGATGGCCCGCACGGCCTCCTCGACGTCGACGCCGCGGATCTTCAGGTCGTGCAGCTGGCCGTCGTAGGCGTCGCCCTTGCTCAGCGCCGACGCGAAGATCGTCGGGTTGGAGGTGACGCCGACCACGTGGTTGTCGATCAGGGACTGCAGGTTGCCCGTACGCAGGCGCTCGCGGCTGATGTCGTCCAGCCAGATGGAGACGCCCTGCTCGGAGAGCTTCTTCAGGATCTCACTCATGCTCAGTTTCCCGTCGTCTCGCCCTTGTCGGCTCCGGTCTTGGCGAGGCTCGCCTTGGCTGCGGCGGCCACGCGCTCGGCGGTCAGGCCGAACTGCTCGTAGAGGGTCCGGTAGGGGGCCGAGGCACCGAAGTGCTCCAGGCCGACCACCACGCCCTCGTCTCCCACGAACTCCCGCCAGCCCAGCGAGATTCCCGCCTCCACCGCCACGCGGGCGCGCACCGAGGAGGGCACCACCGTCTGCCGGTAGGCCGCGTCCTGGGCCTGGAACCACTCCACGCACGGCATCGACACGACCCGGGTCGGGAAGCCCTGCGCCTCGAGGATCTCGCGGGCCTCGACGGCGATCTCGACCTCGGAGCCGGTGGCGATCAGGATCACCGAGGGCTGGCCGTCGGAGGCGTCCCGCAGGACGTAGCCGCCGCGGGCGACCTTCTCCGCGTCGCCGGTGCCCTCGAAGACCGGCAGGTTCTGGCGGGTCAGCGCCAGCGCGGCCGGGCGGTCGTTGTGCTCCAGCACGACCTGCCAGGCGGCGGCCGTCTCGTTGGCGTCGGCCGGGCGGACCACGTCGAGACCGGGGATCGCGCGCAGCGACCACAGGTGCTCGATGGGCTGGTGCGTCGGGCCGTCCTCGCCCAGGCCGATGGAGTCGTGCGTCCACACGTAGGTGACCGGCAGCTTCATCAGGGCCGCCAGCCGCACGGCCGGGCGCATGTAGTCGCTGAAGACCAGGAACGTGCCACCGTAGGGGCGGGTGCCGCCGTGCAGCGCGATGCCGTTGAGGATCGCCCCCATCCCGTGCTCGCGGATGCCGAAGTGCAGCGTGCGGCCGTAGGGGCCGCCGGGGAACGCCTTGGTCTGGAACTCCTCGGGGATGAAGGACGGCTCGCCCTTCATCGTGGTGTTGTTGGACTCGGCCAGGTCGGCCGAGCCGCCCCACAGCTCGGGCAGCACCGGAGCGAGGGCGCTGAGCACCTCGCCGGAGGCCTTGCGGGTGGCGACGGAGGAGCCGATCTCGAAGGACGGCAGCGCCTCGGCCCAGTCGGCCGGGAGCTTTCGCGCGGAGATGCGGTCGAACTCGGCGGCGCGCTCGGGGTTGGCCTCGCGCCAGCTCTCGTAGAGCTTGTCCCACTCGGCGCGCACGGCCCGGCCGCGCTTGACGACCTCGCGGGAGTGCTCCAGCACCTCGGCGGGGACCTCGAAGTTCTTCTGCGGGTCGAGGCCCATGACCTTCTTGGTCGCGGCGACCTCGTCGGCGCCCAGCGCCGAGCCGTGGATCTTGCCGGTGTTCTTCTTGTTGGGGGCGGGCCAGCCGATGATCGTGCGCAGCCGGATGAACGACGGCCTGCCGGTCTCGGCGCGGGCGGCCTCCAGGGCCTGGTGCAGCGCCTCGACGTCCTCGACGTAGTCGCCCGTCTGCGTCCAGTCGACGGTCTGGGTGTGCCAGCCGTACGCCTCGTAGCGGGCGACGACGTCCTCGCTCAGCGCGATCTGGGTGTCGTCCTCGATCGAGATGTGGTTGCTGTCGAAGACGACGGTCAGGTTGCCCAGCCTCTGGTGGGCCGCGAGCGAGCTCACCTCGTGGCTGATGCCCTCCTCGATGTCACCCTCGGAGGCGATGCACCAGATGTGGTGGTCGAACGGGCTCGCGCCCGCAGCGGCCTCCGGGTCGAACAGGCCGCGCTCGCGGCGGGCGGCCATCGCCATGCCGACCGCGTTGCCGATCCCCTGGCCGAGGGGGCCGGTGGTGGTCTCGACGCCGATGGTGTGGCCGTGCTCGGGGTGGGCCGGGGTCAGGCTCTCCCACTGGCGCAGCCCCTTGAGGTCCTCCAGGCTCAGGCCGTACCCCGACAGGAAGAGCTGGATGTAGAGGGTCAGGCTGCTGTGACCCGCGGAAAGGACGAACCGGTCACGGCCCGCCCAGGAGGGGTCTGACGGGTCATGCCGCATCACCTGCTGGAACAGCAGGTACGCGGCCGGCGCCAGGCTCATCGCGGTGCCGGGGTGACCCGACCCCGCCTTCTCTACGGCGTCCATGGCCAGGGCCCGTACGACGTCGACCGCGCGGCGGTCCAGGTCGCTCCATTCGAGGGCTGGCACGAGTTCACTGCTCAAGTGCTCGATCTCCGGATCTATATCGTGTGATGGTGGCGCCGGTCTGGTATTTCCCGCCCACACCGGACCCTAACGGTTTCGACCTGGCTACCGTGGCGTAGGCCGGACCGGGGCGGGTCCGCGGGATCCGCAGGCGGCGCGCGCGCCCCCCATCGCAGGAGCCCCCCTCGCGCCGCTTCCGCACCCCGTGCCGGGACCGGCCCCCCCTGCAACTACAGTGAGTCCTCAAGGCTGGCTGGTGCCCGCATTCACGGATCCGCTCTAATCAGAGGTTACGCGTTGACCCCGCACGTGCTGGAAGCGCCTTAGATGGTGCTCACCGACAAGCAATCGACGGCCCCGTCCGAGGCGGGCACGGTCCCCGAGACCGGGCCGCGTTCCTTCGGCGACGTCGTGAAGGCCTACGTCGCCCTCACGAAGCCGCGGATCATCGAGCTGCTGCTGATCACGACGCTGCCGGTGATGTTCCTGGCGGCCAAGGGCCTGCCGCCGCTGTGGATCGCCGTCAACACCCTGGTGTTCGGCACCCTGTCGGCCGGCAGCGCGAACGCGCTGAACTGCTACATCGACCGTGACATCGACGCGGCCATGCGCCGCACCCGGCGCCGCCCGCTGGCCCGCGACCTGGTGCCGCCGACGAACGCGCTGATCTTCGGGATCATCCTCGGCGTGCTGTCCACTCTTGGACTCGGCTTGACGGTGAATTGGCTGGCCGCGGGCCTGTCGCTGGGCGCGAACCTGTTCTACGTGCTCGTCTACTCGATGATCCTCAAGCGGCGGACCTCGCAGAACGTGGTGTGGGGCGGCATCGCCGGCTGCATGCCGGTGCTGATCGGCTGGGCGGGCGTCACCGGCAGCCTCGACTGGGCCCCCGTGGTGCTCTTCGGCGTGGTGTTCTTCTGGACACCGCCGCACACCTGGACCCTCGCCATGCGCTACAAGGAGGACTACGCGGCGGCGAAGGTCCCGATGCTCCCGGTGGTCGCCACCGAGCGCCGCGTGGTGCTGGAGAGCATCGTCTACACCTGGGCCACCGTGCTGTGCTCGCTGCTGCTGTGGCCGATCGCCGGGACCACGCTCATCTATCCGGTCGTGGCCGCAGTCCTGGGCGCCGCCTGCCTGTGGGAGGTCCACCGCCTCCTCGGCCGCGTCAACGCGGGCAAGACCGGTGTCGACCTGCGCCCGATGCGCTTCTTCCACTGGTCCAACGCCTATCTGGCGCTGCTGTTCCTGGCCGTCGCCATCGACTCGATGTTCGTCTGAGATATTCGTCTCGGATGTCGGTCCGATGTACGCCTGAGGCTCATCCGACACTCGTCTGAGTCATCTCACACGTACGGTCTCCTGCGGTGCGCCCGTTTCCGCGCCCCTGACCCGGGGGAGACGTCTCCCGGGGGAAGATGTTTTCTTGACCGGCCCGGGGTGGGACCGGTCGCAGGGAGGGTGATTCGTGGTTCTCGGCAGACCTTGGGAGCCGGATTCCGGCTCCGGCCGCGGGGGCGGCCCGTCACTCGGCCCGTCACTCGGCCCGTCACTCGGCCCGTCACTCGGCACGGTGTCGGAACTCACAAAGGCCGGACGCTCCGGACCGGGCCGCCGGTCGCGCGGGACCCGTGGGGTTCGCCGGGTCCCCGGTGTGACGTGGCCGCGGTCCGGGGGTGAGAGGCGGCCCGCGGGCGGGGCGTGGTCCGTCACCAGCGCGGGTTCCGTCAACCTCGAAGCGGTGATCTCCCGGTTCGGACCGTGGGGTGGGGATCAGCGGTTACGGTGGCCACATGGCCGGCCATGACCCCCGCTGGGTGCTCAGGGACCGTCCGTCGGTCACCCTGATCGTCGGGCTCGTCCTGGCGGGACTGTGCGCCCTGGTGTCGTTCTCCTTCGACGTGCTGAACGGCGACCCGGTCTACTTCTTCATCGCCCTGGGGCTCGCGCTGGCGCCGGTCCCGGTGCTGCTGGCCGCGGTGCTGGCGCTCGACCGCATCGAGCCCGAGCCGCGCGGCAACCTGCTCTTCGCGTTCGCCTGGGGCGCGGGCGTGGCGGTCCTGGTCGCCGGGGTGATCAACTCCTTCAACCTGATCTACATCGAGAACGCCGTCCAGCTGGGCTACGACTACGCGCGCAACCTCACCGCCACGTTCGGCGCCCCGGTGGTCGAGGAGACGATGAAGGGCCTGGTCCTGCTGGGCCTGCTCAAGTTCAAGCGCGCCGAGCTGGACGGGCCCACCGACGGCATCATCTACGCCAGCATGGTCGGCCTCGGCTTCGCCATGAGCGAGAACGTCAGCTACTACGTGGCCGCGCTCGACGAGCTGGGCGCGCAGGGCCTGGCGGTGACCGTCGTGCTGCGCGGGATCCTCTCGCCGTTCGCGCACCCGCTGTTCACCTCCATGATCGGTGTCGCGGTGGCGTACGCGGCGCAGCGCCGGGGGCCGGGGCGGATCTTCGTCATCGCCGCCGGCTGGGTCGGCGCGATGCTGCTGCACGGCATCTGGAACGGCTTCGCCACCTACGTCGGCATCGGCGGCCTGGCCATCGCCTACCTGCTGCTGATGACCGTGCTGTTCGTGCTGATCTGGATCATCTTCCGCGACCGCAAGCGCATCATCGCGCTCATCCAGACCTACCTGCCCGCCTACTGGGCGACGGGGCTGGTGTCCTCGCGCGACGTCGAGATGCTCTCCTCCCTGCCCGGCCGCCGCCAGGCCCGGCAGTGGGCCAGGAACCACGGGGGCAGGAGGGCCCTGCGGGCGATGAGCGACTACCAGCTCGCGGCCACCGAGCTCGGCCTGCTCCACGAGCGCGCCAGGGGTCACGTGATCGACGAGCGCACGTTCAACGAGGAGCAGCGGGCGCTGCTGGAGTGCATGGCCGGTGCCCGCGCCCTGTTCCCGGCGTTCCCGGCGTTCCCCGCGCCGCCGGCGACCGGGAGCGCCACTGCGGGCCACGCCCCGGCCCCCTACCCGCCCGACGGCCCCGGCCGCCCGCCGCAGGGCGGGTCGTTCCACGGGTGAGAGGGCTCCGGCCGTTCTTCGTGAGATGTGCCACGAGGGCGCCGGGGTCATCCCCGCCGGAGCGCGGTCTCCAGGGTGATCTCGCGCGGCCCGGGGAAGACGGGCGCCGAGTCGAGGAGCACGGAGTCGACGAGCCCCTTCGCCGAGGCGAGGAACTCGCGGGCGGCGAGGCCGTAGGTGGACACCCACCGCTTGGAGGAGTCGTCGCCCACGCCGAAGGTGTCGAGGCCCGCCGTGCGGCACAGGGCGACCGCCCTGGGCAGGTGGAACACCTGGGTGACCACGGTGACCTTGGTGGCGCCGAACACCGTGCGGGCCCGGACGCACGAGTCCCAGGTGTCGAAGCCCGCGTAGTCCAGGACCAGCGCCCCCGCCGGTACGCCGCTCGCCAGCAGGTAGTCGCGCATCACGGTCGGCTCGTCGTACTCCCTGCGGCTGTTGTCGCCGGAGAGCAGGATCGCCTCGACCCTGCCCGCCCGGTAGAGCTGCGCGGAGATGTCCAGCCGCCTGGCCAGCATGGGGGAGGGGGTGTTCCCGACGACGCCCGCCCCCAGCACCAGCGCCACCGGGGCCCGGGGAACCCCGGCCACCCAGCCGGGGGAGGAGTCGGCGACCGCCCGGTGGCCCGAGCTGGACAGCCAGGCCCAGGTGATCGGGGCGACGGCCAGGACGCTCAGCAGCACGACGCCCTGGTAGCAACGCCGCATGGTCGTGCGTGACAACGACATCCGATCATTGTCCAGCCATACCGGGACCGCGTCGAGCGCGAACGGTCTCCCGAGGCCGGCGCGGTTCCCGGAAGCGGTGCGGGTGGCGTCCGGGGGCCAGGGGCCGGGGGAAGCTCAGACGCGGACGGTGTCGAGCTCGCCGCCGACCGTCTCCGGGACCTCCCGAGGCCCGCGCGGGCCGGTCGCGAACAGCACCCGCAGCGCGCAGAGCCAGACCAGGGTCGCGCCGAGCACGTGCAGGTTGACCAGGGCCGCGGGCACGCCCAGGAAGTACTGGACGTATCCGACGACCCCCTGCGCCGCCTCCACGGCCAGCAGCGTCCACGCGGCCCGCCGGGCGTACCCGGGCGCGTCGGTGATGTGCAGCGCGAACGCCAGCGCGAAGGTGAGCCCGACCACCACGTAGGCGACGTCGGCGTGGATCCTCGCCACGGTCTCGATGTCGAAGCCGAACCGGGAGGCCATCTCGTCCCCGGAGTGCGGCCCGGTGCCGGTCACCACCACGCCCACGACGAGCAGGACGAACACGGCGGCGACGAGCGCGAAGGCGAGCGTGCGGACGTGGCGGTGGGTCCGCCGCCGTGGCCCGCCCTCGACCTGGCCCTCGACCTGGCCCTGGCCGCTGCGGGCGTACAGCGCGTACGCCGCGGCGATCATGCCGACGGAGACCAGGAAGTGCACGCTCACGGTCACCGGGTTGAGCGCGCTGCGCACGACCAGGCCGCCCCAGAGCCCCTGGAAGGCCACGCCGACCGGCTGCAGCCAGGCCAGCCTGACCAGGTCGGGGCGGCGGGACGACAGCCGCAGGGCGGCGACCAGGCAGGCTACGCCGACGGCCAGCACCAGGAAGGTCAGCATCCGGTTGCCGAACTCGATCGCCATGTTCACCGGTGAGATCTCGGCGTGGGCGACCGGGGTGAAGCTCTCCGGCGTGCACCGGGGCCAGGTGGGGCAGCCCAGGCCCGACCCGCTGACCCGTACCGCGGCGCCCGTCACCGTGATCCCGATGTTGACGGCGACCGCCGCCAGTGCCCAGCGGCGCAGCGTGAGGAGGGTCGGCGGCCCCACGATCCGCGCCGCCTTCGCGGCATGCCGGAGGGGCCGGTCAAGGAGGTGGTTCACGGCTCACATGCTAGGCGGCGAGGTGCGCGGTCCCGCCTCGGACCCCGGGTACCGGCCGGCGGCGCGGGCCGCCCGCCGCGGGACGGCGTGCCGTACGGGCCGGTGGGTAGGGGTGCGCTTGGGCCGGAGACAAGGGCGAATGTCCGTTTTGGTGCATTGATCCAGTAGAAGGTATGTGACATAGTACTGGCGGGCCCGAGGCGTGGGAGCGAGGTGGAACATGCCGGACGTCGTGGTCGTCGGCGCCGGGGTCGTCGGCGCTGCCTGCGCCTACTACGCCGCCCGCGCGGGGCTGGACGTGGTGGTCGTCGACCGGGGCGCGGTGGCGGGCGGTACGACGGGCGCGGGCGAGGGCAACATCCTGGTCTCCGACAAGGAGCCGGGACCCGAGCTCGACCTGGCGCTGCTCTCCAACCGGCTCTGGCGGGACCTGGCCGGGACCGGCGGGGCCCACGGATCGGGGGGCGGGACGGGGGTCCTCCCCACCGGTGGGCCCGGTGCCGGAAACGGGCCGGGTGATGGCGGGCCCGGGGCGGGTCTCGCCGGAGGGTTCGAGCCGGGCGGGGGGTTCGAGTTCGAGGCCAAGGGCGGCCTGGTGGTCGCCGAGACGGACGAGGTCCTGGCCGCGCTCACCGACCTGGCGGCCAAGCAGGGCGTCGAGCATGTCGCCGTCGACACGGGGGAGCTCGCCGGCTACGAGCCCCACCTGGCGAGAGGGTTCGCCGGGGGCGTGTTCTACCCGCAGGACGCCCAGGTGCAGCCCATGCTGGCGGCGGCCGGGCTCATCCGGAGGGGCGCCGAGCGGTTCGGCCACGGCGCCCTGATGCTGCGGACCGGCGTCACGGTGACCGGCTTCGTCCGCGACGGCGGCCGGGTCACCGGCGTCACCACCGACCACGGCGACATCCTCGCCGGAGCCGTCGTCAACGCCGCGGGCACCTGGGGCGGCGAGATCGCCGCGATGGCCGGCGTGCGCGTCCCGATCCTGCCCAGGCGCGGCTTCATCCTGGTCACCGAGCCCCTCGCCGGGCCGCTCGTCAGGCACAAGGTCTACACCGCCGCCTACGTCACCGCGGTGGCCAGCGACTCGGAGGGGCTGGAGACGTCGGCCGTCGTGGAGAGCACCCCGGCGGGGCCGGTGCTCATCGGCGCCAGCCGCGAGCGGGTCGGCTTCGACCGCACGGTCTCCGTCCCGGTGCTCGAACGTCTCGCCCGCCAGGCCGTGGAGCTGTTCCCCGCCCTGGCCGCGTACCGGGCGATCCGCGCCTACTGCGGGTTCCGCCCCTACTGCCCGGACCACCTCCCGGTGATCGGAGAGGATCCCCGGGCGCCCGGCCTCTACCACGCCTGCGGCCACGAGGGGGCGGGCATCGGCCTCGCCCCGGCCACCGGCCACCTGATCGCCCAGCTCCTGGCCGGTCTGCGCCCCGACCTGGACCTCGCCCCCTTCCGCCCTGACCGCTTCGCCGAGGAGGCGCCGTGACCTTCTCGGGCGGCCGGGGCCCTCGCGACGGAGGTGCCCGATGAGGGATCCGTACCGCCTGGTGAGGGCGCGGCCCGAGCCTGGGTTCGAGATCAGCGTGGACGGCGTCCCCGTCCCGGTGGTCCCCGGCCAGACCGTCGGCGCCGCCATGCACGGCGCGGGCGTCCGTTCCTGGCGCACCACCAGGTTCGGTGGGCGCCCGCGCGGGCTGTTCTGCGGCATCGGGGTCTGTTTCGACTGCCTGGTCACGGTGAACGGGACCCCGTCCCTGCGCGCCTGCCTGACCGAGGCCCTCCCGGGAGACCTGGTGACCACCGACGGCTCCCCGCCCCCGTCGCGGGACCCGGAGAACGGGGACGGGGCCGGTCTGGGGGAGCGCGAGCCCGGCGCCCCGGATGCCCACGCCTCCCGCGGCGATTCCGGCGGCGAGGGGGAGGGGTGAGCGGCCGATGACCCGGATCCACGACCTCGCCGTCGTCGGCGCGGGCCCCGCCGGGGTCGCGGGCGCGCTCACCGCCGCCCTGTCCGGGCTGGACGTCGTGCTGATCGACGGGGCCGCCAGGCCGGGAGGCCAGTACTTCCGGCACCCCGCCGAGGGTTTCCACGCCGCGCGGCCCGGGGCGCTGCACCATGGTCACCGGGGCCTCGACAGGTTCACCCGCCAGTGGGAGACGCTCCGCGAGCGCGCCGAGGTGCTCCTGCGCCACCGCGTCTGGGCGGTCGAGCGCGCGGACGGGGTGATCACCGTGCGGTGCCTGGAGGGAGATCGCCGGGAGCGGCCCCGCACGGTGGCCGCGCGCGGGCTGCTGATCGCCACCGGCGCGCACGACCGGCCGCTGCCGTTCCCCGGCTGGGACCTGCCGGGGGTGCTCACCGCGGGCGGCGCGCAGGCGCTGCTCAAGGGCGACCTGGTCCTCGCGGGGAGCGAGATCGTGGTCGCCGGTACCGGCCCGTTCCTGCTCCCCGTCGCCGCGGGCCTGGCCGACGCGGGGGCCCGGGTGCTCGGGGTGCACGAGGCCGGCGGCGGGTTCGGGCTCGCCCGCCATCCGCTGCTCGCCGCGGGACGGGCCGGGGAGGCCCTCGGGTACGGGGCGCGCCTGGCCCGCCACCGGATCCCGTACCGGCGCCGCGAGGCGGTGATCGCCGCGCACGGCGACACCGCGCTGACCCACGTCACCGTGGCGAGCCTGGACCGCGACTGGCGGCCGGTCTCGACGAGGACCGTCGAGTGCGACACCCTGGCCTGCGGCTACGGCTTCGTCCCCCAGCTCGACCTGCCGGTCCAGCTGGACTGCGACACCCGCCGCGACCCCGACGGCAGCCCGGTCGTCGCGGTGGACGCGGGCATGCGCACCAGCGTGCCCGGCGTCTACGCGGCGGGTGAGTCGACCGGCGTCGGCGGGGCCGCGCTCGCCGAGGTGGAGGGGCGCGTCGCCGGCCGGTCCGCCGCCGCCGACCTGGGCCGCCCCGTGCCGCCCGACCCGGCCCTGTCCCGGCGCGCGGCCCGGCTCGCCGCCTTCGCCCGCGCCCTGCAGGAGGCCTATCCGGTACGACCTGGCTGGCGGGAGTGGCTGCGCGACGACACGCTCGTCTGCCGCTGCGAGGAGGTGCCCCTGTCGGCCGTACGGGAGGCCCAGGCCATGGGGGCCGTCGACGCGCGTTCCGTCAAGCTCCTGGCCCGCCCGGGGATGGGGTGGTGCCAGGGCAGGATGTGCGGCTACGCGGTGGCCTGCCTCGCGGGCGAGGACCCCGCGCCGCCCCGGCGCCCGATCGCCCAGCCCATCAGGCTCGGCGACCTCGCCGCGCGGCCCCTGCCC
The DNA here is from genome assembly GCF_059358815.1 of Streptosporangium nanhuense. Classification (NCBI taxonomy): domain Bacteria; kingdom Bacillati; phylum Actinomycetota; class Actinomycetes; order Streptosporangiales; family Streptosporangiaceae; genus Streptosporangium; species Streptosporangium nanhuense. The sequence goes on along the minus strand of NZ_JCADBG010000024.1, from coordinate 81,502 downwards.
TCCCCGGAACCGCCGGAGATCCCTCCGGCCCCGGACCCGGCCTCGCACCGGCCGGAAAACCCCTCGGAAGGATGAAGCATGACGACCCCCGCCAAGCCCTGGCACGGTGTGACCGTGGCCACCGCGTTGCCCCTGAACGCGGACCTGTCCGTCAACCTGGACGGCTACGCCGAGCACTGCCGGTGGCTGGTCGCCTCCGGGTGCGACGGCGTCGTGCCGAACGGGTCGCTGGGCGAGTACCAGACGCTGACCCCCGAGGAGCGGGCCGCGGTCGTGGAGACCGCGGCCGCGGCCGTCGGCGGTGACCGCGTCATGCCGGGGGTCGCCGCCTACGGCTCCCTGGAGGCCAGGCGCTGGGCCGAGCAGGCCGCCGAGGCCGGGTGCCGCGCGGTGATGCTGCTCCCGCCGAACGCCTACCGCGCCGACGACAGGACCGTGGTGGAGCACTACCGGGAGGTGGCCCGGGCCGGCCTGCCGGTGGTGGCCTACAACAACCCCTTCGACACCCGGGTGGACCTCACCCCCCGGCTGCTGGCCACCCTCCACGCCGAGGGCCTGATCGTCGGGGTCAAGGAGTTCAGCGGGGACGTCCGCCGCATCTACGAGATCGCCGAGCTCGCCCCCGGGCTGGACGTGCTGGCCGGGGCCGACGACGTGCTGCTGGAGCTGGTCACCGCCGGGGCGGTCGGCTGGGTGGCCGGATTCCCCAACGCGCTGCCCGAGTCGACCGTGGCCCTGTACCGCGCGGCCGCCTCGGGGGACACGGCCACCGCGCTGCCGCTCTACCGCGCGCTGCACCCGCTGCTTCGCTGGGACTCCAGGCCGGTGTTCGTCCAGGCCATCAAGCTCTCCATGGACCTGGCCGGGCGAGACGGCGGCCCGTGCCGCCCGCCCAGGCTCGGCCTCGTCCCAGAGCAGGAGGCCGCCGTGCGCGCCGCCACGGAGAAGGCCCTCGCCGAGGGCCTGCGGTAGACCCGCCCCGTACCTGTGAGGAGAGTCCTGTGAGGAGAGTCGGATGAGAACGAAGAGGGTCTTCCACGCGGTGGACTCCCACACCGAGGGCATGCCCACCCGGGTGATCACCGGGGGAGTGGGGGTCATCCCCGGCTCGACCATGGCCGAGCGGCGCGAGCACTTCCTGGCCGAGATGGATCACGTCCGTACCCTGCTCATGTACGAGCCGCGCGGCCACTCGGCGATGAGCGGAGCCGTCCTGCAGCCGCCCACCCGGCCCGACGCCGACTACGGCGTGCTCTACATCGAGGTGTCCGGCTGCCTGCCCATGTGCGGGCACGGCACCATCGGCGTCGCCACCGTCCTCGTCGAGACCGGGATGGTCGAGGTCGTCGAGCCGGTCACCACCATCCGGCTGGACACCCCGGCGGGCCTGGTCGTCGCCGAGGTCCGGGTCGAGGACGGCGCCGCCACGGAGGTGACCATCACCAACGTGCCCTCCTTCAGCGCGGGGCTGGAACGCGTGGTCAAGGTGCCCGGCGTCGGTGAGGTCTCCTACGACCTCGCCTACGGCGGCAACTACTACGCGATCCTGCCGATCGAGTCGGTGGGGCTGCCGTTCGAGCGGTCGCACAAGCAGGCGATCCTCGAGGCGGGCCTGGCGATCATGGCGGCGATCAACGAGTCGGACGAGCCGGTCCATCCGCTGGACCCCGGCATCCGGGGCTGCCACCACGTGCAGTTCACCGCGCCCGGTTCCGACGCCCGGCACTCGCGGCACGCGATGGCGATCCACCCCGGCTGGTTCGACCGCTCGCCGTGCGGCACCGGCACCAGCGCCCGGATGGCCCAGCTGCACGCCAGGGGCGAGCTTCCGCTGGACACCGCCTTCGTGAACGAGTCGTTCATCGGCACCCGCTTCGTCGGGCGGCTCACGGAGGAGACGGAGGTGGCGGGCCTGCCCGCGGTGGTCCCGGCCATCACCGGGCGAGCGTGGATCACCGGCACCGCCCAGTACTTCCTCGACCCCCGCGACCCGTTCCCCGCGGGTTTCCTCCTCTGACCGCTTCGAAAGCCCCGGCCGCCTCGAAAGCCCTGACAGCCCTGACCGTTTCGACAGCCCTGATGGCCCCGGCCCCTCTGGCCGCCTCGATCCGCCAAGCCCCGATCGCCGGGCGCCGGGTTCCCGCCGGCCGCCCGGGTCCCGGTGGTCCGGCCGGTGACGGCCCGGTTCGTGACGGCTCGTCAGGCCGCCGGTCGCCCGGTTCCGGGCCGGGCGGCCGGGACTGTTTCCCGTGAGGGGTCGTGACCGCAACCCCCGCACCGGAGGGTCCTCGCGGGGAGCAGCTCCCGGCGCCGCCCGTCCCTCTCCGAGCTGCGAACACGCCGCTCCTCCCGGGGGCGTTCCCGTTATGCGGCGACTTGCCGAAGAAACGGCGTCTTAACGCTAACGGTCTTGTTTCGGCCCTTGACGCGTACGTGCATTGCACGTGCAATATCACACACCACCGGACGTGAGGAGCCGCGCATGCGTGCCACCCCCCTGAAGTGCTTCACCTCGCTGGCCGTGCTCGGTCTCCTGGTCACCGGATGTGGCCAGGGACTGCTCGGTGACGGAGGCGGAGGCCAGACGGCCGCCGCGAAGGACGAGCCGATCGTCCTCGGCATGCTGATCCCGCAGTCGGGCAGCGAGGCCGCGATCGGTCCCTACATGAGCAACGCGGCGCAGCTCGCGATCGACGAGATCAACGCCAAGGGCGGTGTGCTCGGCCGGAAGCTGGAGCTGAAGACCGCCGACGACGCCTGTGACGCCCAGTCCGCGGCGGCGGGCGCCAACAAGCTGGTCACCGAGGGGATCGACGTCTCCGTGGGCGGCTACTGCTCCGGTGCGACGCTACCCACCCTGCCGATCTTCGGCAAGGCCGGGATCCCGATGATCATCCCGGCCGCCAACTCCCAGGAACTGGTCGACCAGAAGCTCAAGCACGTCTTCCTGATCAACGGCACGGGCTCCCAGCAGGCCGCGGCCGCGGAGAAGTGGATCGCCAAGCAGGGGTCCAAGAGCGTCGCGCTGATGCACGACAACACCAGCTACTCCAAGGACATCGCGCTGCGCACCCAGGCCCTCCTGGAGGCTCCCGACGGGGCCGAGGCCGTGATCACCGAGGCGGTCACCCCCAAGGAGAGCGACTACAGCGCCAACATCACCAACGTGCTGGACAAGAAGCCCGACTTCGTCTACTGGACCGGCTACTTCCAGGAGGGCGGCCTGATCGCGCGCCAGCTGCGGCAGGCCGGGTACAAGGGCTCCATCATGGTCGGCGACGGCTCGGTCTCCCCCAAGCTGGTCGAGATCGCCGGGGACGAGGCCGCCGAGGGGCTCTACGCCACGATGACCCAGACGCCCGACACCCTTGAGGGCGCCGAGGGCTGGATCGACGCGTACAAGAAGAAGTACTCCTCCGAGCCGGGCCCGTACTCCAACCAGGCCTACGACGCGGTGCGGCTGGCCGCCGAGGCGGTCACCAAGGCGGGCGCCACCGACGGCGAGAAGGTCATCGCGGCGCTCGAGGCGATCGACGGCTTCTCGATGTTCTCCGGGCCGCTGAAGTTCACCCCCGAGCACACCCTGGCCAACGGCGGCTTCCAGATCCTCGTCGTCAAGGGCGACAAGTTCGCCCTGCAGGACGCCCTCCAGTGACGCAGCTCGTCTGGAACGGACTGTTCGTCGGCTCGTTCTACGCTCTGGTGGCCCTGGGCTACAGCATGGTCTACGGGATCATCAAGCTGCTCAACTTCGCCCACGGTGACCTGTACATGCTGGGCGCGTTCGCCGGTTTCGCCATCCTCGGCGCGGTCGGCGGCGTGTCCTCCTCCATGGCCCTGCCGCTGCTGCTCGCGGTGCTCCTGGCGACCATGGTCGCCACCGGCCTGGCCGGGGTGGCGCTGGAGCGGATCGCCTACCGCCCGCTCCGCCGCGCCCCGCGGCTGTCCCTGCTGATCACCGCGGTCGGGGCCTCCTTCGCCCTGGAGTACGGGATGCGCGCGGTGGCCGGGGCCGACCCGCGGGTCTACCCGGTGCGGCTGGGCGGCACCTCGCTGGAGATCCTCGGGGCCCGGCTCACCGTGCAGCAGGTCGTCCTGGTCGGCGTGGCGGTGCTCCTCATGGCCGGGCTCAACCTGCTGGTCACCCGCACCCGCGAGGGCCGGGCCATGCGGGCCATCGCGCTGGACCCGCGCACCAGCGCGCTGATGGGCATCGACGTCAACGCGGTGATCTCCCGGACCTTCTTCATCGGCTCGGCGCTGGCGGGGGCCGCGGGCGTGATGGCCGGGGCCTACTACGGGAAGATCGACTTCATGATGGGCTTCCTGATCGGGCTCAAGGCCTTCACGGCGGCCGTCATCGGCGGCATCGGCAACATCCCCGGCACGATGCTCGGCGGCCTGCTGCTCGGGCTGCTGGAGTCGTTCGGCACGTTCTGGCTGGGCGGCGAGTGGCGCGACGTGTTCGCCTTCGGGGTGCTGATCCTGTTCCTGACGGTACGGCCCACCGGCCTGCTCGGCGAGCGCGTCACGGAGCGCGTGTGAACGACACCACCAAGCCCACCGGGCCCACCGGGGCCGCCGGGGTCAAGGTCCGCCGCCGCGGCACCGACAGGCCGCCCAGCCGGGCGTCGAGGCTGCTGCAGAACCGGTGGGCCGGGATCGCCGGGCTGCTGATCGCGCTGCTCGCCCCCTTCGTCAACGCCACGCCGTACGCGCTGTCGGTCATGACCAGCGCGGCCATCGCCGTGATGCTCGCCGCGGGACTGAACATCGTGGTCGGCTACTGCGGCCTGCTCGACCTGGGCTACGTCGCCTTCTTCGCGGTCGGCGCCTACACCAGCGGCGTGCTGGCCACCCGCTTCGACCTGCCGCTGCTCGCCACGGTGCCGGCCGTGCTCGTGGTCACGGTCATCGCCGGGATCGTCATCGGCGCCCCCACCCTGCGCCTGCGCAGCGACTACCTCGCCATCGTGACCCTCGGCTTCGGGGAGATCATCCGGATCACCGCCAACAACCTGGACGTCACCGGCGGTCCCTCCGGCATCTACGGCATCCCGCACCTGGTCGAGCATCCCGCGGCCTTCTACTACGTCACCGTGGCCGTCGTCTCGCTGGCCGTCCTCGGCGCGGCGCGGCTGGGCCGCTCCCGCCTGGGCCGGGCCTGGCGCTTCGTCCGGGAGGACGAGGACGCCGCCGAGGCGATGGGCGTGCACACCTACCGGGTCAAGCTCGCCGCCTACATCGCCGGGGCGGTCTGGGGCGGCCTGGCCGGGGTGCTGTTCGCCGCGCAGCTGTCTGCCATCTCACCGGGCAGCTTCACCTTCCTGTCTTCGGCGCTGGTGCTCATGGCCGTGGTCCTGGGCGGCATGGGCTCGGTGCCCGGCGTCGTCGTCGGCGCCGTCGTGATCAGCATCCTGCCGGAGATCCTGCGCGACCTCGCCGACTACCGGTTCTTCCTGTTCGGCGTGCTTCTCATCGTCTTCATGCTCCTGCGACCGCAGGGGATCTGGCCGGCCCGTTCCAAGGAGGTCCCGTGAGCCTGCTGAGCGTGGCCGACCTGCGCCTGACCTTCGGCGGGCTGGTGGCCATCGACGGCCTGTCGTTCTCGGTGGACGAGGCGGAGATCGTCTCCGTCATCGGGCCCAACGGGGCGGGCAAGACGTCGGCCTTCAACTGCGTGACCGGTTTCTACCGGCCGACCTCCGGCCGGATCACCCTGCGCGGCAAGGACCTGCCGGGGATGCGGCCCTCGGCCATCGCGGGCCTGGGGGTCGCGCGGACGTTCCAGAACCTGCGCCTGTTCGGCGAGCTGTCGGTCCTGGACAACGTGCGCGCCGGATCGCACCTGTGGCTGCGCCAGAGCGTCCTGGACGCCCTGCTGCACACTCCGCGCTACCGGCGCTCCGAGCGCGAGTGCACCGAGCAGGCCCACCACTGGCTGGACTTCGTCGGCCTGCGCGGCGACCGGTACGGGCAGGCCCGCCACCTCCCGTACGGCGAGCAGCGACGCACCGAGATCGCCCGCGCCCTGGCCCGCCGCCCCGACCTGCTGCTGCTGGACGAGCCCGCGGCCGGGCTCAACCACGGCGAGAAGGCCGAGATGCTCGACCTGATCCGGCGCATCCAGGCGCTGGGGGTGGCCATCGTGCTCATCGAGCACGACATGGGCCTGGTCATGGAGGTCTCCGAGCGTGTGGTCGTGCTCAACTTCGGCCGGGAGATCGCCGACGGCCGTCCCGAGGACGTCCGGCGCGACCCGGCCGTCATCGAGGCCTACCTCGGCGGCGACGCCACCGCCGCGAGGGACGAAGCCGACGGGACCGACGGGACCGCGACGGCCGGGAAGGACGGCGCCCGGGAAGACGGCGGCGCGGGAGAAAAGAGCGCGGGAGAAGAGAGCGCGGGAGAAGAGAGCGCGGGGAAAGCCGTCCCGGGGAGAAGACCCGCTGGGAAAGCGGGAGAAGCGGGAGAAGCGGGAGAAGACGGCGCGGCCGGGGGAGACGCCAATGCTTGACATCGACGGGCTGGACGTCCACTACGGCGGCGTGCACGCCCTGCGCGGCCTGTCGCTCGGCGTCGCCGAGGGGGAGATCGTCGCCCTGCTGGGCAACAACGGCGCGGGCAAGACCACCACGCTGTCCGCGGTCTCCGGGCTGCTGCGGCCCTCCGGCGGCACGGTGGTCTTCGACGGGAAGAAGATCACCAGGGAGAAGCCGCACCGGATCACCGCGCGCGGCCTGGTGCACGTCCCGGAGGGCCGCAGGATCTTCAGCACGCTCAGCGTGCACGAAAATCTCCAGCTGGGCGGCTACCTGGTCCGCGACCAGGCGGAGATCCGCACGCGGATCGAGCGCGTCTACGAGCTGCTGCCCCGCCTGGCGGAGCGGCGCGCCCAGCAGGGCGGCACGCTGTCGGGCGGCGAGCAGCAGATGCTCGCCATCGGCAGGGCGCTGGTCACCGGGCCCCGGCTGCTGCTGCTCGACGAGCCCTCCATGGGGCTGGCACCCCTGGTGGTCGCCTCGGTCATGGAGCTGATCGCGGGGATCAACGCCCAGGGCACCTCGGTGCTGCTCGTCGAGCAGAACGCTGTGGCCGCCCTGGGGATCGCCCACCGCGGCTACGTGATAGAGAACGGCGAGTGCGTCCTCGACGGTCCCGCCGCCGAGCTCCGCAGGGACCCCCGGGTGGTCGAGGCCTACCTCGGCGGGCTCCGGGGGAGCGGGCGGGAATGACCGGCGGGCCCGCCGGCGGCGCCCCGCCCTCCGGATCGGCCCCCGGGTGTGCGGAGACGCGCGGACGGCCTGGGAAGATGTGGAGGTGGCGGGTTCCGCCGATCAGGCGTGGACGCGAGCGACACGAGAGGCTCCGGTATGGCTTCTAGGGCGGACGGCCGGCTCGACCTGCCGGCCGTGAGCGAGCGGCAGAGCCTGCGGGAGCAGGTCGCCCACGCGCTCAGGGCGGCCCTCATCACCGGTGAGATGAGGCCCGGCATGGTCTACTCCGCCCCGGTCCTCGCCGCCCAGTTCGGGGTCTCGGCGACCCCGGTGCGCGAGGCCATGCTCGACCTGGCCAAGGAGGGCCTGGTCGAGGCGGTGCGCAACAAGGGCTTCCGGGTCACCGAGCTGTCCGACCGGGACCTGGACGAGCTGACCGAGATCCGCAGGCTCATCGAGGTGCCCACGGTGGCGCAGCTGGCCGACGCCGGGCGCGCGCCGAGCTTCGAGACGCTGCGCCCGCTGGCCCAGGCGATCGTCGACGCCGCCGAGCGCGGCGACCTGCTCGCGTACGTCGACGCCGACATCCGCTTCCACCTGGACCTGCTCGCCCTGGCGGGCAACTCCCACCTCGTGGAGGTGGTCCGCGACCTGCGCAACCGGGCCCGCCTGTACGGCCTGTCCGCCCTGCACCGGCGCGGCACCCTCGTCGACTCCGCCCGCGAGCACCTCACCCTGCTCGCGCTGCTCTCCGAGGGGGACGCGAGCGGCGCCGAGCGGCTGATGCGCGCCCACATCCGGCACGTCCGCGGCATCTGGGCCAGCCGGCCCGAGTGACGCGGCCCGGCGGCCGGGAGCCCGCTGACCCGCCTCGGGCCGGGGGCTCCCGGGGCGGGTCAGCCGGTGCCGCGGGTGGCGCCCACACTGGCGACGACCACGCAGCCGATGGCGGCCCACTCCCGCACCTGCAGGATCTCGCCCAGCACCACCAGCCCGACCAGCGCCGCCACCGCGGGCTCCAGGCTCATCAGGATGCCGAAGACCCGCTTGGGCATCCTGCGCAGCGCCTCCAGCTCGATCGAGTAGGGGATGACCGACGACAGCAGGCCCACCCCGAGCCCGATCAGCAGGAGCTCGGGCTGGAGCAGGTCGGCGCCGCCCGAGGCGATCCCGGCGGGGGCGACCAGCACGCAGGAGACGATCATCGCCAGGGAGAGGCCGGTGCTCCCGGGGAAGCGCCGGCCGACCGAGGCGGACAGCAGGATGTAGCCGGCCCAGCAGGCCGCCGCCACCAGGGCGAAGGCGATCCCGGCCCAGCTGATCCTGGACGCCGACGTGCCCCACGGTGCCAGCAGCACCACGCCCGACCCGGCGAGCGCGACCCAGAGCAGGTCGAGGCGGCGGCGCGAGGCCGCCACCGCGACGCCGAGCGGGCCGAGGAACTCGATCGCCACCGCGATGCCCATGGGCAGCCGGGCCAGCGCCTCGTAGAACGACAGGTTCATCACGCCCAGCGTCACGCCGAACGCCACCCCCGCCCCGATGTCCGCCCGGGACAGCCCGCGCAACCGGGGGCGGGCGATCGCGCCCATGATCAGCGCCCCCGCCGCGATCCGCAGGAACACCACGGCGCTCGGCGGCAGCTGGGAGAACAGATCCTTGGCGAAGCCGGCGCCCACCTGCACCGACAGGATGGCCAGTATCACCAGCCCGGACGGCGGGACGGCGTCGGAGGCCGCTTTCAGCAGCGCTCCGGGCCCGGGCAGGCCCTGCTTGTACGGCTCGGCGGGCCCCTGCCGGGCTTGGGCGGTCACGATTTTCTCCTGCCAGGCGCAAAGTGGTTATTGGCACCTTACTTATCGCGACTCTCGTTTTCAGTGACGTCCGCGATGCGAGACGCCTCGCGACGGACACCGGTGAGAGGTGACACCCCGTGAGAGGCGACGGCACGGTGAGAGGTGGCGGCCCGGCGGCGGGGACGGTCCGGCGGCGGGGCGGGCTATCCGGCGCCGGGCACCGGGTCGCGGCTGTAGAGCGCGACCGTCATACCGGGCACGCGGCCCGTCCGCCAGGCCTTGACCTGGACGAACCCCTCCTTGACCAGGGCGGTGACCCGGTCGAGGCGCGAGGCCGCCTCCGATCCGCCGCGCCAGATCACCCAGACCCGCTCACGTCCGGCCACGGCGGCGACCACGTCGGAACGCTCCGGATAGCCGAAGGAGTGCGGCAGGGGCCTGGGCCCGGCGAGCAGCACGTCGTCGGGCAGCCCCTGCCCGCCGTGCCGCGTTTTGTCGTAGTAGAGGAAGCCCTCACGCAGTGAGGAGCGTCCGTAGACGAGGGCGTCGCCCGGCCGGGACTCGCCCGCGAGGATCCGTACCGCCCGGGGGAAGTTCTCGTGGTGCCCGTCCTCGCGGCGGAAGTCCAGCTGGCCGGGGAGCCCGGCCGCCAGGACGCCCGCCAGCGCGAGCGCGGCGGGCAGGCGGGGCAGCGCGGTGAGCGCGAGCCCGGCCAGCAGCGCGTACGCGGGCACCGTCGCGAACAGGTAGCGGTCGACGTAGACCGGCGAGACCAGGTGGGACAGGGCGAACAGCAGCAGGGGCGGCAGGAGCGCCCAGGCGCCCAGCAGGACGACCCAGAGCCGTTCGGCGCCGTGCCGCCGCTGCAGGAACGGGGCCGCCGCCGCGAGGGCCAGCAGCGCGCACCCCGCCAGGGCGGTGCCGCCGGTCATCTTGGGCAGCGCCAGGAACACGTCGGGGCCCGGCAGGGTGATCCAGCTGATCGCGTGCCGTTCGGCGAAGCCGACCGCCGCCCAGACGGCCCCCGGGACGGACCCCAGGGCCATGCAGGCCAGCACCCTGGGCAGGACGCCCCGCCCGTACAGTGCGATCGCGAGCAGGTGCGCGGCCAGCACGAGCAGCGCGAACACCTGCGTGCAGCCCAGCAGCGCGACGGCGGCCGCGTACCTCCACCAGCCTCCGCGCCGTCCGGGCTCCTCGATCGCCCGGTACAGCGCCCAGGTGGCCAGGACCGCGGCGGCCGCGGCGAACGCGTAGGAGCGGATGTTCTGCCCGTGGTAGGAGACCGAGGGCAGGAAGACGTAGACGGCGGCGGCGGTCAGTCCGGCTGGCTGCGAGCTCAGCCGGCGTCCCAGGTCGGCGATGAGCGCGGTGGCCGCGCCCGTCGCGAGGGCCGAGGGCAGGCGCATCCACCACTCGGCCTGCCCGAACTCCAGCCACAGGTGCATGAACCCGTAGTAGGGCAGGAAGTGCCCGTCGATGTGCTGGGCCAGTTCCCAGAGTCCTCCGGCGCCGCGGCGGGCCGCGCTGAGGGTGGCGAGCTCGTCCGACGACTGGGAGACCGTGGACGAGCCTGCGACGGCGACGAGCGTGGCGACGATCCCCATGGCCAGACTTGGCCAGATTTGCCCCGTATGTCGTGTCGCCGGACGGGATGAAGATCGCGCTCCGGTAATGATCACCTGGAGGATGGTAGATCTTGGCGATCATCCTCGTTGATCTTTTATGGTGAAAAGTGGGGATATTTCTGATTAACCGGCTTTCGGGGTGCGGTTCCCGGCGAGGTCATTCCCAGCGGAAGGTCCGGGAGGTCAGGAGGAGCGACACCGCCGCCCACGCCGCGAGGATCGCCACGGCGGCGAGCGGGAGCCCCGCACCGTCGCTCAGGACCGCGCGGAGCCCTCCGGTCAGTGCCGAGATCGGCAGCAGCTCCAGCACCGGCCGTACCGCCTCGGGGAACTTCGCCAGCGGGAAGGCGACCCCGCCGCAGGCGAGCAGGAGCAGGTAGACGAGGTTCGCGGCGGCGAGCGTGGCCTCGGCCCGCAGCGTTCCCGCCATGAGCAGGCCGAGCCCGCTGAACGCGGCGGTGCCCAGCACGACCAGCAGCAGCGCCGCGAGCGGCGAGCCCGTGGGGCGCCAGCCCAGCGCGAGCGCCACCGCGCAGATGACAGCCACCTGGACGACCTCCACGGCGATCACCGCGAGCGTCTTGGACAGCATCAGCCCGGTCCGTGACAGCGGGGTGGCGCCCAGCCGCTTCAGCACGCCGTACCGGCGTTCGAAGCCCGTCGCGATGGCCTGCCCGGTGAAGGCGGTGGACATCACGGCCAGCGCGAGCACCCCGGGGGTCATGAAGCCGATCCGGGAACCGCCGCCCACGTCGATGATCGGGGCGGAGGAGAGGCCGACGAGCAGCAGCACCGGGATGATCATCGTGAGCAGCAGCTGCTCGCCGTTGCGGAGCATCGCCCGGATCTCCGCGCCCGTCTGGGCCGCCACCATCCGGCCCAGCGGCGCGGCTCCGGGGGCCGGCGTGAGGTCCAGGGTCGTCATGGGGCTCTCCTGCGGTCTTCTGGCCCGCGCCCCGGCCCGGGCCGCGTCCGGACGCGCGCGGGGCGGTGGCGGGGGGATTCGGAGGGCGCCGCCGGAGCGACGGGCTCCGGGGGCGTCGGTGAGGCGGGGAACGCGGGGGGCGCGGGGAACCCCGGGAGCGCCGCCGCGGCAGGGCGCCCGGGGAGCGCGGCCGGAACCGAGGACGGAAGGGGCGAAGGCGTCACCGGAGCTCACGTCCGGTGAGTTCCAGGAAGACGTCCTCCAGGGTGCGCCGCTCGATGCTGAGGTCGTCGGCGGTCACCCCCTCGGCGGCGCACCACGTCGTCACGGTGGCCAGGAGGCCGGGAGCGACCTGCCCCTCGATGATGTAGTGCCCCGCCGGCGACTCCTTGGCGGCGCTGCCGGGGGGCAGGGCGGCGAGCAGCTCGTCCAGGCACAGGCCGGGCCGGGCGCGAAAGCGCAGCTGCCGCTCGGCGCCGGTGAGGGAGGAGGGCGTGCCCTCGGCGACCACCCTGCCGCGGTCGATGATCACGATCTGGTCGGAGAGCTTCTCCGCCTCGTCCATGTGGTGGGTGGTGAGCACCACCGAGACCCCGCTCGCGCGCAGGTCCCGTACCAGCTCCCAGCAGGCGTGCCTGGCCTGCGGGTCCAGGCCCGCGGTCGGCTCGTCGAGGAAGACCAGCTCCGGGCGGCCGATGACCGCCCCCGCCAGCGACACGCGCTGCTGCTGGCCGCCGGAGAGCCTGCGGTACGGGGTGCGGGCGTGCTCGCTCAGCCCCAGCCGCTCCAGCAGCGCCGCCGGGTCGAGCGGGTGGGTGTGGAAGCGCGCCATCAGCCGCAGCCACTGCCCGCAGCGGGACGCCGGGGGAACGCCGCCCGCCTGGAGCATCACCCCGACCCTGGCCCGCAGTTCCGGTCGCGACGGGTCGAGCCCGAGCACCCTCACCGTGCCGCCGTCGGCCCGGCGGAACCCCTCGCAGATCTCCAGGGTGGAGGTCTTGCCGGCCCCGTTGGGGCCCAGCACCGCGGTGACCGCGCCTCGGGCGGCGTTGAAGGTCAGGCCGTCGATCGCGGTCGTCCCGCCGTATCTCTTGACCAGGTCGACGATCTCGACGGCTGGGGAGTCCATGGCCACGAGTTTAGGGACTGCGCTCGCCGGTCCCGCTCCCGGACCACGCGTCCGGAGCCGCCCCGGGCCCGTTTTCCGGCCGGTGCCGGACCCGCCCGGCTGGCGCTTGAAGGTTTTTCTGAGGAAATTTCCGAAATACAGGAATTCGGATGACCGTCTGTTGGTTGGGACGCTTCGGCCCCTGTGGGCCCGCCATCGCCCACGACCAGGGGGCGTGGCCCGCGACCGAGGCGGCCTGTGACCGGAGTGGTCCGAGACCGAAGCGGCCCGCGACCGGGTGGCCCACGACAAGTGGCCTGCGACCAAAAGGGGATACGGGTATGACCGCGGCCGTCGTCGAGCCGGAGGTGGCGCCGATCGCACGGCGCAGGACACTGCTACTGCTCATCCTGGGCGCGCTGTCGGCGGTCGGTCCCCTGTCGATCGACATGTACCTGCCCGCCTTCCCCTCCATCGCCGCGGACCTGGGCAGCGGGCAGGCGCAGGTGCAGCTCACCCTCACCGCCTGCCTCGTCGGGTTCTCCGTCGGGCAGGTCGTCGCGGGCCCGATCAGCGACACGCGCGGCCGTCGCGGCCCGCTGCTGATCGGCATCGCCGCCTACGCCGTCGCCTCCCTGCTGTGCGCCTTCTCTCCCTCGGTGTACGGGCTGGTGGGCTTCCGCCTGCTCCAGGGCATCGCGGGCGGCGCCGCGCTGGTGATCGTCCGCGCGGTCGTCCGCGACCTGTACGAGGGCGCGGCCATCGCCCGCATCTTCGCCACCCTCATGCTCGTGACCGGCCTCGCGCCCATCCTGGCCCCGATCGCGGGCGCTCAGCTGCTCGACCACACCTCCTGGCGGGGGGTGTTCGTCGCGCTGAGCGTCGCCGGGCTCCTGCTGCTGGTCTCCGCGCTGTCCGGGGTACGCGAGACGCTGCCCGCCGGGCGGCGCGAGAGCGGCGGGCTGCGCCACACCCTCGTCACCTTCTGGCACCTGCTGCGCGACCGCTCCTTCATGGCCGCCACCCTGGCCGGGGGGCTGGGCTTCGCGGCCATGTTCGCCTACATCTCCGGGTCGCCCTTCGTGCTCCAGGACGTCTACGACACCTCGGCGCAGACCTTCTCCCTGGTCTTCGGGCTGAACGCCCTCGGCCTGACCGTCACCGCGCAGATCGGCGGGCGCCTGGCCGGGCGCCTGGACCCGGCCAGGCTGATCCTCGCCGGGCTGTTCCTGAGCGTGGCCGGGGCCGCCGGGGTGCTCGTCGCGGCCCTGTTCCACCTGCCCCTGCCGGTGCTGGTCGCCGCGCTGTTAGTGATGATGTGCGGTGCGGGCTTCGTCCTGCCCGGCAGCGGCGCGCTCGCCCTGGCCGGTCAGCCCCAGCAGATCGCCGGCAGCGCGGCCGCGCTCACGGGCGTGCTGCAGTTCGCGCTCGGCGCGCTCGCCGCCCCGCTGGTGGGTCTGGGCGGCGAGGGATCGGCCCTGCCGATGGCCGTCGTCCTGGCCGGTTTCACCCTCGCCGCGCTCGTCGCCTTCGTCGGGCTGCGAGGGTCCTCGAGGAGCGTTTCCCCAGCTTAGGTAAGGCTTACCTGCGTGACGAACCACATTCGGTCGACCGAACATCGGGTTTGTAACTGGGGAAGCAATTACGGCACACTGATGTTGTGAAATACGTGACCGGGATGCAGGGCACCGAGGGAGCCGCCACCGCGCGGCTTTCCGGCGTGTCCGCCGAGCACAGCACGCGAGCGCGTGTCGCCCGGCTCATCCTGGAGCACGGCCCCATCACCGCCGCCGCCCTCGGCGAGCGGCTCGGCCTCACCCCCGCCGCCGTCCGCAGGCATCTCGACGCCCTGCTGGCCGAGGGGATGACCGAGGCCCGCACCGCCAGGCCGCGAGGCCAGCGCGGGCGCGGGCGACCGGCCAAGCTGTTCGCGATAACCGACGCGGGCCGCAGCGCCTTCGAGCACGCCTACGACGGCCTCGCCGGGAGCGCGCTGCGCTTCCTGGCCGAGCGCGTGGGCGAGGAGGCCGTGACGGAGTTCGCCCGGTCGCAGGTGGCCGGCCTGGTCGACCGCCTGAGGCCGAGGATGAGCGAGGTCCCCGCCGACCAGCGGGTCCGCGTCCTGGCCGAGGCGCTGTCGGCCGACGGCTACGCCGCCTCGGCGAGCAAGGCGAGCCTCGGCGGGGAGCAGCTGTGCCAGCACCACTGCCCGGTGGCGCACGTGGCCGCGGAGTTCCCGCAGCTGTGCGAGGCCGAGACGGAGGCGTTCGCGCGTCTCCTCGGCACCCCCGTGCAGCGGCTCGCGACCATCGCCCACGGCGACGGCGTGTGCACCACGCACGTGAGTCCCCACAGAACACCCGGGCCCGGTGCGAGAGAGCGCGCGCCGGGCTTGCCGATACCTGATCCGGCACCGCCGGCAATCCACGAAACGATCGACACATCGAGCAAGGAGACCGGAAGGTGACTGTCACCGACCGCCCGGAGCTGGAAGGCCTCGGGAATTACAAGTTCGGCTGGGCCGACTCGGACGCCGCGGGAGCGACGGCCCGGCGTGGCCTGTCCGAAGAGGTCGTCCGCAACATCTCCGCGCTGAAGAGCGAGCCGGAGTGGATGCTGGACCTTCGCCTGAAGGGGCTGCGCCTTTTCGGTAAGAAGCCCATGCCCAACTGGGGTTCCGACCTCAGCGGGATCGACTTCGACAACATCAAGTACTTCGTGCGTTCGACGGAGAAGCAGGCCGCCTCCTGGGAGGACCTGCCCGACGACATCAAGAACACCTACGACAAGCTCGGCATCCCCGAGGCGGAGAAGCAGCGCCTGGTCGCCGGCGTCGCCGCCCAGTACGAGTCCGAGGTGGTCTACCACAAGATCCGCGAGGACCTTGAGGAGAAGGGTGTCATCTTCGTCGACACCGACACCGCGCTCAAGGAGCACGAGGAGATCTTCAAGGAGTACTTCGGGACCGTGATCCCGGTCGGCGACAACAAGTTCGCCGCGCTGAACACGGCCACCTGGAGCGGCGGCAGCTTCATCTACGTGCCGCCGAACGTCAACGTGGAGATCCCGCTCCAGGCCTACTTCCGGATCAACACCGAGAACATGGGCCAGTTCGAGCGGACCCTGATCATCGTCGACGAGGGCTCCTACGTCCACTACGTCGAGGGCTGCACCGCGCCGATCTACTCCTCCGACTCGCTGCACAGCGCCGTCGTGGAGATCATCGTGAAGAAGAACGCGCGCTGCCGCTACACGACCATCCAGAACTGGTCGAACAACGTCTACAACCTGGTCACCAAGCGCGCCGTGGCGTACGAGGGCGCGACCATGGAGTGGGTCGACGGCAACATCGGCTCCAAGGTCACCATGAAGTACCCCGCCGTCTACCTCATGGGTGAGCACGCCAAGGGCGAGACCCTCAGCGTCGCCTTCGCCGGTGAGGGCCAGCACCAGGACGCCGGTGCCAAGATGGTGCACCTCGCGCCCAACACCAGCTCCTCGGTGATCTCCAAGTCCGTCGCCCGCGGCGGCGGCCGCACCTCCTACCGCGGCCTGGTCCAGATCGAGGAGGGCGCCCACGGCAGCGCCAGCACCGTCAAGTGCGACGCGCTCCTCGTCGACCAGATCAGCCGCTCCGACACCTACCCCTACGTGGACGTGCGCGAGGACGACGTCTCCATGGGGCACGAGGCCACCGTCTCCAAGGTCTCCGACGACCAGCTCTTCTACCTGATGAGCCGTGGTCTGGGCGAGGACGAGGCGATGGCGATGATCGTCCGGGGCTTCGTCGAGCCGATCGCCCGCGAGCTCCCCATGGAGTACGCCCTGGAGCTGAACCGCCTGATCGAGCTGCAGATGGAAGGAGCCGTCGGCTGATGGGTCTCGACACCGGAAAACCCCTGTCGACCCTCCACGAGAAGGCCTCGTACGACGTGGCCGACTTCGCGGTGCCGACCGGCCGGGAGGAGGAGTGGCGCTTCACCCCGCTCTCCCGGCTCAAGGGCCTGCACGAGGGCGTCGCGGCCTCCGCGAACGTGGTCGTGCACGTCGACGCCGCCCCCGAGGTCACCGTGGAGACCGTCGGACGCGACGACCAGCGGGTCGGCAAGGCCTACGTGCCCGCCGACCGGGTCAGCGCCCAGGCCTACGCCTCCTTCGAGAAGGCCACCGTGGTCACGGTCGCGCGCGAGGCCGTCGCCTCCAAGCCGACCGTGATCACCTTCACCGGGTCCGGCCAGGGCGCCGCGTACGGCCACACGGTCGTGAAGCTGGAGCCGATGGCCGAGGCCGTGGTCGTCCTCGACCACCAGGGCAGCGCCGTCTACGCCGACAACGTCGAGTTCGTCGTGGGCGAGGGCGCCACGCTCAAGGTCGTCAGCCTGCAGGACTGGGCCGACGACGCCGTGCACGTCTCCCACCACCACGCCCTGCTGGCCAAGGACGCGACCTTCCGCGGCTTCGTGGTCACCCTCGGCGGCGACCTGGTCAGGCTGTCGCCGTCGGTCGCCTACGACGGCCCCGGCGGCGACGCCGAGCTGAACGGCCTCTACTTCGTCGACGCCGGCCAGCACCTGGAGCACCGCCTGCTCGTCGACCACTCCAGGCCCGGCTGCCGCAGCAACGTCGACTACCGAGGCGCGCTGCAGGGCCAGGACGCCCACGCGGTCTGGATCGGCGACGTCATCATCCGCGTCGAGGCCGAGGGCACCGACACCTACGAGCTCAACCGCAACCTGCTGCTCACCGACGGCGCCCGCGCCGACTCGGTGCCCAACCTGGAGATCCTCACCGGCGAGGTCGCCGGGGCGGGTCACGCCAGCGCCTCGGGCCGTCTCGACGACGAGCACATCTTCTACCTCCAGGCCCGCGGCATCCCCTTCGAGGACGCACGCCGCCTCGTCATCAGGGGCTTCTTCGCGCAGCTGCTGGAGAAGATCGAGGTTCCCGAGCTTCGCGAGCGGGTGCTCGCCCGGGTCGAGGCGGAGCTTGAGAAGTGACGTTCGAGAAGGTCTGCAAGCTCGCGGACATCCCCGACGAGGGTGTGATCGGCCTCGAGGTCGGCGACACCCCCGTCGCCCTGGTCCGCCAGGGCGATGAGGTCCACGCGCTGCACGACGTGTGCTCCCACGCCGAGGTGAAGCTCAGCGAGGGTGAGGTCTACGACGGCACCCTGGAGTGCTGGCTGCACGGCTCGTGCTTCGACCTGCGTTCGGGCAAGCCCACCGGCCCGCCCGCCAACAAGCCCGTCCCCGTATACCGAGTAAAGATCGATGGCGACGACGTGCTCGTCTCGCTCTCGAAGGAGTCATAAAGTGTCTGACACCAGCCGAGCCTCCTCGGGCACCACCCTGGAGATCCGCGACCTGCACGTCACCGTCGCCGACAAGGAGATCCTGCGCGGCGTCAACCTGACCGTGCGCGCCGGTGAGACCCACGCCATCATGGGCCCCAACGGCTCGGGCAAGTCGACGCTCGCGTACGCGATCGCGGGCCACCCCAAGTACACCATCACCAGTGGCCAGGTCCTGCTCGACGGGGTCGACCTGCTGGAGCTCACGGTCGACGAGCGCGCCCGCGCCGGCCTGTTCCTCGCCATGCAGTACCCGGTCGAGGTCCCCGGCGTCAGCGTCTCCAACTTCCTGCGCACCGCCGTCACCTCCGTCCGCGGCGAGGCTCCCAAGCTCCGCGAGTTCGCCAAGGACCTCAAGTCCGGCATGGACGCCCTGTCCATCGACGCGGCCTTCGCCCAGCGCAACGTCAACGAGGGCTTCTCCGGCGGTGAGAAGAAGCGCCACGAGATCCTCCAGCTGGAGCTCCTCAAGCCGAAGATCGCCGTCCTCGACGAGACCGACTCCGGCCTCGACGTCGACGCGCTGCGCGTGGTCTCCGAGGGCATCAACCGCTTCCGCTCCGGCGAGACCGGCGTGCTGCTCATCACCCACTACACCCGCATCCTGCGCTACGTGAAGCCGGACTTCGTCCACGTCTTCTCCGCCGGGCGGATCGTGGAGCAGGGCGGCCCCGAGCTCGCCGAGAAGCTCGAGGCGGAGGGCTACGAGGCCTACACGAAGGCGTCGGCCTGATGGAGACCGGCCTTGACGTGGAGAGGATCAGGAAGGACTTCCCGGTCCTGTCCCGCGAGCTTTCCGGCGGCAGGCCGCTCGTCTACCTCGACTCCGGCAACTCCTCGCAGAAGCCCACCCAGGTGGTCGAGGTGATGCGCGAGCACATGGCGATGCACTACAGCAACGTCGGCCGCGCCATGCACGTGCTGGGCGCGGAGTCCACCGAGGCGTACGAGGACGCCCGCGACAAGGTCGCCGCCTTCATCGGCGCGCCCGGCCGCGACGAGATCGTCTTCACCAAGAACGCCTCCGAGGCGCTCAACCTGGTGGCGTACGCCTTCGGCAACCCCATCGGCACCGACCCCCGCTTCCGGCTCGGGCCGGGTGACGAGATCGTCATCTCCGAGATGGAGCACCATTCCAACATCGTGCCCTGGCAGATGCTGGCGCAGCGCACCGGCGCGACGCTGCGGTGGTTCTCCGTCACCGACGAGGGGCGCCTGGACCTGTCGAACCTCGGCGAGCTCGTCAACGAGCGCACGAGGATCGTCTCGATCGTGCACCAGTCGAACGTGCTGGGCACGGTCAACCCGGTCGCCCCGGTGCTCGCCAGGGTCCGCGAGGTCGGCGCGCTGATGATGCTCGACGCCTCCCAGTCGGTGCCCCACCAGCAGGTGGACGTGGCCGCGCTGGGCGTCGACTTCCTCGCCTTCACCGGCCACAAGCTCCTCGGCCCGTCGGGGATCGGCGTGCTGTGGGCCCGCGCGGAACTGCTGGAGGCGATGCCCCCGTTCATGGGCGGCGGCGAGATGATCGAGGCGGTCTGGATGGACCACTCGACCTACGCGCCCGCGCCGCACAAGTTCGAGGCGGGCACCCCGCCGATCGTCGAGGCCATCGGCCTCGGCGCCGCGATCGACTACCTGTCCGAGATCGGGATGGACGCCGTCGTGCGCCACGAGCACGAGCTCACCGCGTACGCGCTCGACGCCCTGGGGGAGATCCCGGGGCTGCGGGTGATCGGCCCGCTGGACCTGGCCGACCGGGGGGGCACGGTCTCCTTCACCCTGGAGGGGATTCACCCGCACGACGTCGGGCAGATCCTGGATGACAACTTCGGGGTGGCCGTGCGCGTGGGACACCACTGCGCCCGCCCGCTCCACCTGAGGTTCGGGATTCCCGCCACCACGCGGGCGTCCTTCTACCTCTACAACACACCGGCCGAGATCGACGCCCTGGTCCGCGGCCTCCACCACGTGCGGAAGGTGTTCGCCTAGCCATGCCCGAGCAGTCGAGCCGGCGGACGGGCGGACGGCGGGCGCGAGGCGCCCGCCGCACGGCGCCCGGCGACGCGCGAGCGCACGGCGCAGCGAACGAGAAGGTGAGCACGACCCTATGATCGCCGAGTCCATGTACCAGGAGCTGATCCTGGAGCACTACAAGCACCCGCAGGGGAGGGGGCTCCGCGATCCGTACGACGCCGAGGTCCACCATGTGAACCCGACGTGCGGTGACGAGATCACCATGCGTGTGAAGCTGGGCGACGGAGGAAAGGTCGAGGACGTCTCCTACGACGGGCAGGGCTGTTCCATCAGCCAGGCCGCGGCCTCCGTGCTGCACGAGCTGGCCACCGGCTCGACCGTCGACGACACCCTCGGCGTCGTGGACGAGTTCACCCGGCTCATGCAGGGCAGGGGCAAGGTGGAGGCGGACGAGGACGTGCTGGGCGACGCCGTCGCCTTCGCCGGGGTCGCCAAGTTCCCCGCCCGGGTGAAGTGCGCGCTACTGGCGTGGATGGCCTACAAGGACGCGGTCGTGAGGAGCACCGAATGAGCAAGGCTGTAGAGACCCCCACCACGGCCTACGACGGGGACACCACCCATGACGAGGTCATGGAGGCTCTCAAGGACGTCGTGGACCCCGAACTCGGCATCAACGTCGTCGACCTGGGCCTGATCTACGGGCTCCACCTCGACGCCGCCGAGGCCGGTGCCGAGAACGCCGAGGGCGGCGGTGCCACCCTGCCGGTCGCCACCATCGACATGACGCTGACCAGCGCGGCCTGCCCGCTGACCGACGTCATCGAGGACCAGGCGCACTCGGCCCTGGAGGGCATGGTCTCCGATGTGAAGATCAACTGGGTGTGGCTCCCGCCGTGGGGCCCGGACAAGATCACCGACGAGGGGCGTGAGCAGCTCCGGATGCTGGGGTTCAACGTCTGAGAAGTGCCTTTGGGCGCGGCTCGCACCCCCCGGGGTTCGGGTCGTGCCCAATTGTGTGAGAGGATTTCGGAGGCCGGGAAGAAAAGCCCGGCCAGGAGTGTTGACTCCAACCGACGGACAAGCGACCGGCCGATGCCGGACGCCCCGACCGAACCCGGCACTGCGAACGCCGGGTATGCTTGATCGTGGTTTGACTGCGTGCGGGTAAGCTAGACCCGCCCCGTGCGGTGCGCCTCGACTTGCACCGCACTACCGCCCCCATGTGGGCGTTGATCCAGCGCGGCCTCAGGCCGTGCGTTCCAGGCTCGTCCTTTCGCAGAAGTGACGTGCCCCGTTCTTCTATCGAAAGGCACGAGTCTTCGTGACCATGCTTGACGCTGTTCTGCCCGAAATCACCGACATCACCGAGATCCCCCAGGCTCCCGCAGGCGTGTCCGAGTTCACCCTCCTCGGTCTGCCGAAGCCGCTGGTGGCCGGTCTCTCCCGTTCGGGCATCGACAGTCCCTTCCCCATCCAGCGGGCCACGATCCCCGACATTCTCGCCGGTCACGACGTTCTCGGCCGCGGCCAGACCGGCTCCGGCAAGACGCTCGCCTTCGGCCTTCCGATGATGACCCGCATCGCCGGCGCCAAGGCCCGTCCCGGCCACCCCCTGGCCGTCGTCCTGGTCCCGACCCGCGAGCTCGCCATGCAGGTGACCGACGCGCTCGAGCCGCTCGGCCGCGGCCTGTCGCTGCGGATGAAGACCGTCGTGGGCGGCATGTCCATGGGCCGCCAGATCGAGGCGCTGCGCCGCGGCGTCGAGGTCGTCGTGGCCACCCCCGGCCGCCTGACCGACCTCATGCAGCAGGGCGAGTGCATGCTGGACGAGGTCCAGGTGACGATCCTCGACGAGGCCGACCACATGTGCGACCTCGGCTTCTTCCCGGTCGTCAGCGCGATCCTGCAGCAGACCCCGGCCGACAGCCAGCGCCTGCTGTTCTCCGCCACCCTCGACGGCGACGTCGACAAGCTCGTCCGCCGCTTCCTCACCAACCCGGTGACCCACTCGATGGCCCCGGCCGCCTCCTCGGTCGACACCATGGAGCACCACGTGCTGGAGGTGCACCGCGACGACAAGTTCCCGGTGACCGCCGAGATCGCCAACCGCGAGGGCCGGACCATCATCTTCGTGCGCACCCAGCACGGGGTGGACCGGCTGTGCAAGCAGCTCGCCCAGGTCGGCATCCGGGCCGGCGGCCTGCACGGCGGCAAGCGCCAGAACCAGCGCACCCGCATCCTGGCGGAGTTCAAGGAAGGCACGATCAACGTCCTGGTCTGCACGGACGTCGCGGCCCGCGGCATCCACGTCGACAACATCAGCCTCGTGCTGCACGTCGACCCGCCCCAGGACCACAAGAGCTACCTGCACCGCGGTGGCCGTACCGCCCGCGCCGGGGAGAAGGGCACCGTCATGACGCTGGTGCTCCCCAACGAGCGTCGCTCCACCGACTCGATGACCCGCCGCGCGGGCATCAAGCCGTTCCGCATCAAGGCCACCCCGGGCCACCCGCGCCTGGAGGAGGTCGCCGGAGCGCGTACGCCCACCGGTGAGCCGATCCCGGTCTGGGAGCCCTCGGCGCCGGCCGCCAAGCAGCGTCAGGGCCGCGGCGGTTTCGGCGGCAACGGCGGCGGCGGGCGTGGCCCGCGCCGCTTCCGCTCCGACCGTCCCGCCCACGGCGAGGGCCAGCAGCCCCGCGAGCGTTCCTTCGGTGACGACAACCGCGGCACCGGCGCCACCGGCGGCGGCCAGTACCGCTCCGAGCGCCCGGCCGGCGGCGGTTACCGCTCCGAGCGCCCGGCGGGCGGCGGCTTCCGCTCCGAGCGTCCCACCGGCGGCTACCGCGGCGGCGAGCGGCGTGAGCCGTTCCGCGCCGACCGCCCGGCCCCGGCCGGCGGCGGTTACCGTTCCGAGCGTCCCGCGGGCGAGCGCGAGCCGTTCCGCGGCGACCGCCAGGGCGGCGGCTTCCGCGGCGGCGAGTTCCGCGCCGACGGTCGCGGCTCCGCCCCGCGCGGTGGCGGCAGCCGTTACAGCCGCTGACTCACCTCGTAGGACCTGAGGGTCCTACCGCGACACCCCGAAGGGCCGGTACGGCATCCGCCGTACCGGCCCTTCGGCTTTCGCGGCCGGGTGCCGGGACACGGTTGACCATCTAGATCCAGTCGTCATGATGGGCTTCATATCCCGCTTTTTCCCATCAGCTCTGAGCGGCCCGGGGAGAACGAGACCTTCCGCCGGGTGGCCTCCGCGACCAACCGATGCATGTGGAATCTCCGAGATAAGAGGATAAATGCGCCTTTCATGGTTCAGCCTCCGTGTTCTCGCCCGTCTTCCCCTCGTCGTCCTGCTGGCCACGGCCGGGACCGTCGCCGCCGTTCCCGCCGCGTCCGCCGCCGCTCCTTCCGCGTCCGTCGCCGTTCCCGCCGAGTCCGTCGTCGCTCCTTCCGCGTCCTCCGTCGTTCCTGCCGCGTCCGCCGCGCAGAGTTACCGTGTCCTGCAGCTCAACCTCTGCCACAGCGGCGTCAACACCTCCTGCTTCAACGGGGCCGCTGTCATCCAGGAGGCGCGCGACATCATCGGCGCCAGGCAGCCGCAGGCCGTCACGCTCAACGAGATCTGCCGCGACGACCTGGCCCAGCTGGCCCCCTCGATGGGGAACGGCCACCGGGTGTTCGCCCCGGCGCTGCGGCCCGACGGCACGCCGGTGCGCTGCGTCAACGGGGACGAGTACGGCAACGGCCTGCTCTTCCGCGCCACGGGGGCGACGAACTTCTCCGGCGTCTACGCCACCCAGGACGGCGGGAGCGAGAGGCGCGTCTACGTGTGCGCCGAGTTCTCCGACCTGACCGGCTGCGCCACCCACCTGTCGACCACGGGGAACGTCGCCATGGCGCAGTGCAAGGCGGCCGTCGCCATGCTGCGCGACCGGGGCGCGGCGACCAGGCCGACCTTCCTGGGGGGTGACTTCAACATGAGGTACGCGCCGCTGTTCGGGCAGAACGTCCAGAACTGCAACTCCGCTCCCTTCTTCAGGAAGGGGGACGGGGACGTGCAGCACGTCTTCGCGGCGAGCATGGGCTTCGAGCGCACCGACGTCATCTCCATGAGGTACACCGACCACCCCGCGCTGCTGGTGACCCTCACCAAGCCCTGAGCCGGACTCCAGGGGCTTCTCCCGGCCAGGGGGATTGTAACTGAACCGGTCCATATGGCTATTGACAGTGCAGACACATTCACTTTACGGTCACGTTACTTATCCGGTTCAGCAAGCGCATGAGGTCGCGTTTAAATCGGTTGGGAGCGCTCCCATGCAGGAGAGGAGACTGTCGATGCGGATTCGACGGAGGTTCGCGATCCTCGGGGCGGCGGCCTGTCTGGTCACGGCCGGATGCACCGGAGGGTCCACGACGCCCTCCGCCCCGAGCGGGGCGCCGCAGGGCTCCGGCGCGGCGGCCCCCTCGGCCGGAGCGGGCGGGGCGGGTGACGCGAACGCCGCGTTCCCCCGCAACGAGACCCTGTACACCAGCGGCACCCAGTGGGGTCCCCCGGTCAACTGGAACCCGCTGCGGACCTGGGACTCGGCCACCGGCACCAAGGGGCTCGTCTACGAGACCCTGTTCCTGTACGACCCCCAGACGGACAAGTTCACCCCCTGGCTGGCCGAGAGCGGCACCTGGACGGACGACAAGACCTACGACCTCAAGCTCAGGCAGGGGGTCACCTGGTCCGACGGCAAGCCCTTCACCGCCGACGACGTGGTCTTCACGGTCGAGCTCGGCAAGATGAAGACCGTCCCCTACGCCAACCTGTGGGACTGGCTGGAGAAGGTCGAGGCGGTCGACCCGGGCACGGTCAGGTTCACCTTCTCCAAGGCCAACTACCAGCAGTGGGCCAACTGGGTCTACGGCAACGCGATCGTCCCCAAGCACATCTGGGAGGGCCTCTCCGAGGAGGAGGTGCTGAACGGCGTCAACGAGAAACCGGTCGGCACCGGGCCGTACGCCTACCACAGCCACGACCAGGACCGGATGGCCTGGGTCAAGCGCGACGGCTGGTGGGCCACGGCGGCGCTGGGCAAGGAGGTCAAGCCCAAGTACCTGGTCGACATCGTCAACTCCAGCAACGAGGTCGCGATGGGCCTGCTGCTGCAGAAGGGCCTGGACCTCAGCAACAACTTCCTGCCCGGGGTGGCCAACCTCGTCAAGGGCAACTTCGGCGTCCAGACCTACTATCCCGAACCGCCCTACATGCTCTCGGCCAACACCGCCTTCCTGGTGCCCAACACCACGAAGAAGCCGATGAACGACCCCGCCTTCCGCAAGGCGCTCGCCAACTCCATCGACACCAAGAAGATCGTCGAGGGCGTCTACGGCAACCTGGTCAAGGCGGCCGGCCCGACCGGCCTGCTGCCGCAGTGGGACAAGTACGTCGACCAGGCCGTGGTGAGCGAGAAGGGCTTCGCGTTCGACACCGCGAAGGCGAAGAAGCTCCTGGCCGACGCCGGGTACAAGGACGGCGACGGCGACGGGTTCGTGGAGAACAAGGACGGCTCCAAGGCCTCGCTGAAGGTCATCGTCCCGGCCGGGTGGACCGACTGGATGGAGGCGAGCCGGGTCATCGCCGAGGGCGCCAAGGCCGCCGGGATCGACCTCACCCCCGAGTTCCCCGACTACAACGCGCTGGTCGACCAGCGCACCTCCGGCAAGTTCGACCTGCTGCTCAACAACGAGCGGCAGCTGTCCAACACCCCCTGGATGTACTACGACTACATGTTCCGGCTGCCGGTCAACAAACAGCAGAACACCGTCAACTTCGGCCGCTACGAGAACAAGAAGGTCTGGGACCTGGTCCAGGACCTCGACGGCAGGAAGGTCGACGACGTCGAGGGGATGAAGCAGGTCGCCTCGGAGATCCAGAGGATCCAGCTGGACGAGCTGCCGGTGATCCCGCTCTGGTACAACGGCCTGTGGGCGCAGACCAGCAACACGGTCTGGACCAACTGGCCCTCCTCGGCCGCGGGCACCCCCAAGACCCCGCCGACCATGTGGCGCAACTGGCTCGAGCTGGGCGGGGTGCTGACCCTCACCGAGCTGAAGCCCGCCGGAGGCTGACCCGCGATCCTCGCCCCCTGCCCGCGCGCCGCCCGGACCCGTTCCGGCGCGCGCGGGGAGGGGCTCATCTCGCCGATTCTGGAGGATCGCGTGCGACGTTACTTCGGCCGGAAGCTGCTCGTGTACGGGCTCACCTTCCTCGTGGCCGTCACGATCAACTGGATGATCCCGCGCTTCATGCCGGGCGACCCGGTCCAGAGCATGCTGGCCAGGGCCAACGTGTCACAGCCCGCCGCGGTGGAGGCGATGCGCGCCCACTACACGAACCTGTTCGGGCTGGACCTGCCGCTCTGGCGGCAGTACGCCAACTTCTGGGCCGCGCTGTTCCGGGGCGACCTGGGGACCAGCATCTGGCTGTTCCCCACCCCGGTGACCGACGTCATCGTGCGGGCGGTGCCGTACACGCTGGCGCTGCTGGTTCCGTCCATCCTGCTCAGCTGGTGGGCGGGCAACAGGTTCGGCGCCTTCGCGGCCAGGCGCAAGTGGCTGGACAACACGGTGCTGCCGATCGGGTACGTGCTCACCGCCACGCCCTACATGTGGCTCGCCATCCTGATGGCCTGGGGGCTGGGCATCGTGGCCGGGATCTTCCCGGTCTCCGGCGGCTACAGCTTCTCCATGCGGCCCAACTGGTCGTGGGAGTTCGCCGGGAACCTGGCGCTGCACTGGTTCCTGCCGTTCGCCTCGCTCTTCCTCGTCGCGTTCGGCGGCTGGGCGATCGGCATGCGCAACATGATCATCTATGAGCTGGAGGCCGACTACTCGACCTACCTGTCCTCGCTCGGGGCCTCGCGGCGGCTCATCCGGCGCTACGCGTTCAGGAACGCGGTCCTGCCGCAGATCACCGGCTTGGCCCTGCAGCTCGGCGTGCTCGTGGCCGGAGCCCTGGTCACCGAGATCGTCTTCTCCTATCCGGGACTGGGCCACCTGATCCTCATGGCGATCCAGAACCAGGACTTCTTCCTGCTGCAGGGGGCCTTCCTGTTCATCGTCGTGGGCGTGCTGATCGCCAACTTCATCATCGACATCGTCTACGTCCTGGTCGACCCGCGTACCAGGATCGGGATGGGAGGGGAGGCGGCATGACCGCCGTGCCCGCCGTGCCCGCGGAACCGGGCCCGAAGAGGGTCACCGGACGCCGCGAAGGGCTGTACTTCGCGGTACGCAACGGAAAGCTCCTGGCGGGGCTGGTCGTGCTGATTCCGCTGCTCGTCCTCGCCGTCGCCGCCCCGGTGATCGCCGGGGGAGACCCGAACGCCTACGTCTCCACCCCCGCCTCGCCGCCCTCGGCCGAGCACTGGCTCGGCACCACCATGTTCGGCCAGGACATCTTCGCCCAGTTCGTCCACGGCCTGAGCGTCACCTTCCAGGTGGGGGCGCTCGGCGGCGGGCTGGCCGCGGTCATCGGCATGGCGATCGGCTTCACCGCCGGGTACCGGGGCGGGCTGGTCGACGAGGTGCTGAACATGCTCACCAACATCATTCTGGTCCTGCCCGCGCTGGCGGTGCTGCTGATCGTCAACGCCTACCTCGGGGTCCGCAGCGTCGGCGTGCAGGCGCTCTTCATCGGGCTCACCTCCTGGCCCTGGGCGGCCAGGGCCATCAGGGCCCAGACGTTCTCGCTGCGCTCGCGCGACTTCGTGGACCTGGCCCGGCTCAGCGGCGTGCGCACCTGGAAGATCATCGCCAGGGAGATCGCGCCCAACATGAGCTCGTACCTCTTCATGACCTTCATCCTGCTGTTCGGCGGGTCGGTGCTGATCGCGGCCTCGCTCGACTTCATCGGGCTCGGTCCCAGCGAGGGCGTCTCGCTCGGCCTGATGCTCAACAACGCGGCCCGCTGGAGCGCCCTGCACCTGGGCATGTGGTGGTGGTTCGTCCCGCCGGGGGCCGGGATCACCGCCATCGTCGGCGCCCTCTACGTGATGAACGTCGGCCTCGACGAGGTGTTCAACCCGAAACTGCGGGAGCTTTAGATGACTCTGCGCGTGAACGACCTGCGGGTCCACTACCGGACCCTGCGCGGCGAGGTGCGGGCGCTCGACGGGGTCGGCTTCGACGTCGGCGACGGCGAGATCCTCGGCCTGGCGGGCGAGTCCGGCTGCGGCAAGACGACCCTCGGCAAGAGCCTCATCAGGATGGACGGCCGGATGCGGCTGGCCGGGGGCACCGTCGAGCTGGACGGCGAGGAGCTGCCGATCGGCGACGACCGCCGGATGAACGCCTTCCGCTTCAGCCGGGTCTCCCTCATCCCGCAGTACTCCATGAGCGCGCTGAACCCCACCCGCAAGATCGGCCGGATGGTCGCCGAGCTGCTCGCCTCCCGGGGCGAGCGCCTCGACGTCGCCGAGCTGGAACGCCGCCTCGACCTGGTCGAGCTGCCGCGCGACGTGCTGGGGCGCTACCCGATCGAGCTGTCGGGCGGGATGAAGCAGCGGATGGTGATGGTCGTCTCCACCCTGCTCGACCCGTCCCTGCTCATCGCCGACGAGATCACCTCCGCGCTCGACGTGTCGACCCAGAAGGCCGTGGCCAGGACGCTGACGGAGTTCAGGGACCGGGGCTTCGTGCGCAGCATGATCTTCATCACCCACGACATCTCGCTGACCTACCAGATCGCCGACACGATCATGATCATGTACGCGGGGAGGCTGGCCGAGAAGGCCCCGGCGGACGTGATCGTCAACGAGCCGCGCCACCCGTACACGCGGATGCTGATCTCCTCGCTGCCCGAGGTCGGCGTCCGCCACGCCGAGCGCAGGCTGTCGGGCATTCCCGGCAGGCCGCCCTCGCTGCTCGACCCGCCCTCCGGCTGCCGCTTCAGGGACCGCTGCCCGCTCGCCTTCGGCAGGTGCGCCGAGGACCCTCCGCCGGTCGAGGTCGCCCCCGGCCACCACGTCGCCTGCTGGAAGGCCTGAAGGGATTTCTTGACGATGTTGAGTCTCGAAGGGGTCACCAAGACCTACCGGGTGGGTGCCTTCGGCACCGCGACCCTCACCGCCGTCGACGACGTGAGCCTCGACCTGGCGCCGGGGGAGGTGGTCTCCCTCATCGGCGAGAGCGGCAGCGGCAAGACGACCCTGGGCAAGACCGTCCTCGGGCTGCTCCGCCCGACGCGGGGCACGATCACCCTCGACGGGGCCCCCGCACGGCCGGGCAAGGCGTACTACCGGCACGTGCAGGGTGTCTTCCAGGACCCGTTCAGCTGCTACAACCCGGTCTTCAAGGCCGACCGGGTGCTTCGGATGATCAAGGACGAGTACTTCCCCGGCGTCGCGGACTCCGAGTGGGACGGCAGGATCGACGCCTCCCTCAAGGACGTCGGCCTCGACCCCGGGCAGATCCTGGGCCGCTACCCCCACCAGCTCAGCGGCGGCCAGCTGCAGCGCCTGCTGATCGCCAGGGCGCTCCTGCTCGACCTGCGGTACCTCGTCGCCGACGAGATCACCAGCATGCTCGACGCGTCCACCAGGATCGACGTCCTCAACCTGCTCGCCGACCTGAAGTCGCGCGGCCTGGGGGTGCTGTTCGTCACCCACGACCTGTCGCTGGGCAACTACATCAGCGAGCGGGCCGTGGTGCTGTACCGGGGCCGGGTGGTCGAGTCAGGTCCCACCGGCATGGTGTTCGGCAACCCCCTGCACCCGTACACGGCCAGGCTGCTGTCGTCGGTGCCCAGGCTCACCGCCCGGTGGGACGGCGAGCCCGCCGCCCCTGCCGGAGTTCTGCGAGAAGGACCCTCCACACTGGTGGAGGCCGAACCAGGTCACTTCGTCCGGCGGGACGACACCACATCCACGGGGAGTGTGAATTGAGGGCGCTACACGACGGCTGGACCCTTCACCAGGTGGGCGGGGGCCTCTCGCGCGTCCCGGCCACGGTGCCGGGGTGCGTGCACACCGACCTGCTGGCCGCCGGCCTCATCGAGGACCCCTACCTGGACGACAACGAGGACCGGCTGACCTGGATCGGCCGCTCGGACTGGGAGTACGAGACGGCCTTCACCTGGCACGCCGACGGCCACGAGCGCACCGACCTGGTCTGCGAGGGCCTGGACACCGTCGCCGACGTCGAGCTCAACGGCGTCCGGGTCGCCACCGTCGCCAACCAGCACCGCTCCTACCGCTTCCCGGTACGCGAGCTGCTGCGCGAGGGGGAGAACACGCTGCGGGTGCGCTTCGCCTCCCCCGTCGAGTACGCCGAGGCGCGGCGGGCCGAGCTGGGGGACCGGCCGGGCAGCTACGAGGCGCCGTACCAGTTCATCCGCAAGATGGCCTGCAACTTCGGCTGGGACTGGGGCCCGTCGGTGGTCACCTCCGGCATCTGGCGGCCCATCGGGCTGCACTCGTGGAGCGAGGCCCGGATCGCGTCGGTACGGCCGCTGGTGAGCCTCGACGGGCCCGACGGGCTCGTCGAGGCGCACGTCACCGTCGAGCGCGCCGGCCAGGCGCCCCTGACGGTGAGCGCGCGGGTGGCCGGGGTGGTGGCGGAGACGGTGCTGGCCGCGGGCGAGTGCGAGGCCGTGCTGAGGCTGCGGGTGCCCGAGCCCCGGCGGTGGTGGCCGCGCGGGTACGGCGCCCCGGACCGCTACGAGCTGACCGTGGGTCTGTCCGGACAGGCCGATGAGGACACCTGGACGGGGCGGATCGGTTTTCGCGACGTGCGCCTGGAGCGGACGGACGGGGCCTTCACCGTCGTCGTCAACGACACCCCGGTGTTCGTGCGCGGCGTGAACTGGATCCCCGACGACTGCTTCCCGGCCCGCCTCACCCGCGAACGCCTGGCCGGGCGTTTCGGCCAGGCCGTCGGCGCGAACGTCAACCTGCTGCGGGTGTGGGGCGGCGGCCTGTACGAGAGCGAGGACTTCTACGACCTGGCCGACGAACTGGGCCTGATGGTCTGGCAGGACTTCCCGTTCGCGTGCGCGGCCTACCCCGAGGAGGAGCCCTTCGCGAGTGAGGTCGAGGCCGAGGCCCGCGAGAACCTCACCCGCCTGTCGTGGCGGCCCTCGCTGGTGCTGTGGTGCGGCAACAACGAGAACCTCGAAGGCCACGCCGACTGGGGCTGGCAGGACACCCTGGAGGGGCGCACCTGGGGCGCGGGCTTCTACCACGACCTGCTGCCCGCGCTGGTGGCCGAACTCGACCCCACCCGCCCCTACTGGCCCGGCAGCCCCTATTCGGGCCACCCCGACCAGCCGCCCAACGACCCCGCCCACGGCACCGTCCACATCTGGGACGTGTGGAACCGCGAGGACTACACCCACTACGCCACCTACACCCCCCGCTTCGTCGCCGAGTTCGGCTTCCAGGGCCCGCCCGCCCACACCACCCTGCGCGACGCCGTCAGCGGCGAACTGAGCCCGGACGCCCCCCTGGTGCTGCATCACCAGAAGGCCCACGAGGGCAACGCCAAACTCCTGCGCGGCCTGGGCGAGCACCTGCCGGTCCCCGGCGGCTTCGACGACTGGCACTACCTGACCCAGCTCAACCAGGCCCGAGCCCTCACCTTCGGCATCGAACGCTTCCGCGCGCTGGCCCCCTACTGCGCCGGCACCGTCGTCTGGCAGCTCAACGACTGCTGGCCGGTCACCTCGTGGGCCGCCGTCGACGGCGCCGGCCGGCGCAAACCCCTGTGGTACGCACTGCGCCGCGTCTACGCCGACCGCCTCCTGAGCGTCCAGGACAACGCCGTCGCCGTGATCAACGACAGCCCCGGCCCCTGGACCGGCGAGCTGGACCTGCGACGCCTCACCCTGGACGGGCGACCCCTGGCCAAGGAGAGCGTCCAGGTCACGGTGGCGCCCCGCTCCGTGGCGAGCGTCCCGCTCCCCGACGCGGTGGCCACCCCGGCGGAGCCGTCGGCCGAAGTGCTGTCGGTCCGGCTGGGCGGGCACCGCACCCTGCACTTCTTCGCCGAGGACACCCACCTCGCCCTGCCCGCCGCCGCCTACGACACCGACGTCACCCCGGCCGGGGACGGCGGGGTGGAGGTCACCGTCACCGCCCGCACCCTCCTGCGCGACCTGGCCCTGTTCCCCGACCGCCTCGACCCGCACTCCAGCGTCGACGACATGCTCCACACCCTGCTGCCCGGCGAGAGCGTCACCTTCCACGTCACCGGCTCACCCGACCCCGCCGCTCTCGTCACCCGCCCCGTACTGCGCTGCGTCAACGACTGAGCCGCTCCCGGGAGATCCCGTGCCGTCCGGGGAGAACCGTCCGTAAAGAAGGGGGCGAGGAGCGGGCGGCGGGCGTCCCAGAGCGTGGACCCGCACACGCCGGGGCCGGATGGCCCGTTAGTCTTGACGGGCACATCCGACGACGCCGAGAGAGATCATGAAGACCTTCGAAGAGCTGTACGCCGAGCTGTCCGACAAGGCGCGCACCCGGCCCGAGGGCTCGGGCACCGTGGCCGCGCTGGACGCCGGGGTCCATGCCATCGGCAAGAAGGTCGTGGAGGAGGCCGCCGAGAGCTGGATGGCGGCCGAGCACGAGTCGAACGAGCGGACGGCCGAGGAGATCTCCCAGCTCCTCTACCACGTGCAGGTCCTCATGATCGCCAAGGGGATCGGGCTGGACGAGGTCTACAAGCATCTGTGAGCCGGTGCGCCCGGCTCCCGGTCCCGTAGGCAGTTCGTCCACACGTAAGGAACCCAGCCATGCTGCGTCTCGCCGTACCCAACAAGGGCGCCCTCACCGAGGGGGCCCAGACGATCCTCAAGGAAGCCGGATACCGCGTCCGCAAGGACAGCAAGGAGCTCGTGGTCGCCGACCCGGAGAACTCCTGCGAGCTGTTCTTCCTGCGGCCCAAGGACATCGCCGTCTACGTCGGTGAGGGCACCCTGGACGCCGGGATCACCGGCCGCGACATGCTCCACGACTCCGGCGCGCGGGTCGAGGAGATCATCCCGCTCGGCTTCGGCCGCTCCACCTTCCGCTTCGCCGCCAACCCCGGCGACTTCGACTCCGTCGCCGACCTCAAGGGCAGGCGCGTCGCCACCGCCTACGCGGGGCTGCTGGAGTCCTACCTCGCCGAGCAGGGCGTCGAGGCACGGGTGATCAAGCTGGACGGCGCGGTCGAGACCGCCATCCGGCTGGGCGTGGCCGACGCCGTGGCCGACGTCGTGGAGACCGGCACCACGCTGCGCAACATCGGCCTGGAGGTGTTCGGCGAGCCGATCACCCACTCCGAGGGCGTGCTGATCAAGGGGATCGGCGCCGGGGAGACCCCGGGCCTGCGGCAGCTCATCCGCCGCCTGCAGGGCGTGCTGGTGGCGCGCGACTACGTGATGATGGACTACGACATCCGCGCCGAGCGGATCGAGGAGGCCATCGCCCTCACCCCCGGCATGGAGGGGCCGACGGTCTCCCCGCTGCACCGGGAGGGCTGGGTCGCGGTCCGTGCCATGGTCCCGCGCAAGGGGCACCAGCAGATCATGGACCAGCTCTGGGAGATGGGCGCCAAGGCCATCCTGGTCACCGCCATCTTCGCCTGCCGCCTCTGAGAGCGGTGAGCTCGTGCCCGAGCTCACCGCCCGGGAGACGGTCGACTTCGTCCGGCGGCTCCACCCCGAACCGCTCGGCCTGGAGGAGATCCTGCGGACGGCCGACCGCACCGGCCCGGCGCGCCCGTAGCCAGGGCCGGCTCCGACCGCGCCGGTTCCGGCTTCGACCGTGCCGGCGCCGGCCTGGCCGGGCGGGATCTCGTCCCGGTCCCGGATGACGCGGGGGGTCAGCGGGGGGTCAGGAGGAGAGCGTCGCGGCCTCCTCGGCCTCGATCCGCTCGTTCCACTCGCGCTTGGAGGAGCGCCACGCCTCGTCGTCGCGGCCCAGGCGCCAGTAGCCCGAGATGGAGAGTCTCGCCAGCGGGATGCCGCGCTCGGCGCGCAGGTGGCGCCGCAGGTCGCGCACGAAGCCCGCCTCGCCGTGGACGAAGGCGTGCACGTCGCCGTCGGGGAAGTCGAGCTCGCGGACCGCCCTGACCAGCAGCTCGCCGTACGGGGCGTCCCCGCGGTGCAGCCAGACGATCCGCGCGTCGCCGGGGGAGTCGATCTTCTGCTCCTCCTCGGGGCCCTCGACCTCGATGAAGGCCCAGGCCGGTGCCCCGGCGGGGAGGTTCTCCAGGGAGGCGGCGATGGCGGGCAGCGCGCTCTCGTCCCCCGCGAACAGGTGCCAGCCGGCCTCGGGGTCGGGCGCGTACGCGCCGCCGGGGCCGAAGAAGTGGAGCTCCTCGCCCGGCTGGACCCGGTCGGCCCACGGCCCGGCCAGGCCGCTGTCCCCGTGGACGACGAAGTCGATCGTCAGCTCGCCCGCCTCGGCGTCCCAGCGCCGGACGGTGTAGGTGCGGGTGGTGGGCCACTGCTCGCGGGGCAGGTCGCGGCGGATCGCCTCCGCGTCGAACGGCTGGGGGTAGCTCACCCCGGCGGGGGCGAACAGCAGCTTGACGTAATGGTCGGTGTACTCGTCCGCGCGGAAACCGGCCAGGCCCTCGCCGCCGAGCACCACCCGGATCATGTGGGGGGTGAGCCGCTCCACCCGCTGGACCAGGCCGCTCCTCAACTTCGGTGTGCGGCGCTCGCCTTTGTCCTCTGCTGCCATGTGTCACTCCGTGTGGTCCAAGTTAGGTAAGCCTAACTCGTACCATACGTCACCTGAGGGCGGCCACGGCCCGCACCGCCTGGTCCACCTGCTCCGGGGTGGTGACGATCCCGGTACCGAAGCGCAGGTAGACGTCCTGGTAGGGGGTGGCGCTGGTGATGATCCGATGGTCCCGGCGGAGCCTGCCCACCGCGGTGGGGGCGTCCATGCCGTCGACCACGCAGCAGACCAGCCCGGCCGACAGCTCCGCGGAGACCGGGGTGATCAGCCGCACGTTGGGCAGTTTCGCGAGCCCCGCCTTGAGCCGGGTGGCCTGCTCGGTGATCCTGGCCGCCACCCGCTCCTTGCCGATCGCCCGGTGGAAGGCGAACGCCTCGCTCAGCGCCCAGCGGTGCTCGAAGCTGTGGTAGCCGCCGGGGGTGTGCAGGAGCCCACCGGGGCCGTACGGCTCGTCGCCGGTGCCCGGGTCGACGGTCACGCTGGAGAAGCTCGCGATCACCGGCAGCAGCGCCCGCCAGGCCTGGCCCCTGCCCCACAGGATGCCGGTGCCCCGGGGGCCGAACAGCCACTTGTGGGTGCCGCTGGCCAGGAAGTCGCAGCCCAGCTCCTCCACCCCGTCGGCCATCGCGCCGAAGCCGTGCACCCCGTCCACGCACAGCAGCGCCCGGTCCTCGGCGTCCCTGGAGCGGTTGGCCTCGGCGACCATGTCGGCGATCGCCCTGACCGGCATCCGCACCCCGGTGCCCGAGTGCACCCAGGTGATCGCCACCACCCGGGTCCTCGGCGTGAGCGCGGCCTTCAGCCGGGAGACGATCTCGTCGGCGGAGGCCTTGGCCGGGTCGTCGTACAGGCCGACCCTGCGGACCTTCGCGCCGGTCCTGGCGGCGAGCAGCCGCAGGCTCTCGTGGGTGGCGAAGAAGTCGTGCTCGGTGGTGAGCACGTCCTGGCCGGGGAGCAGCCGCATGCCGCTGTAGAGCAGGCCCAGGCCCATCGTGGTGCTGTCGGTGAGGGCGACGTCGGGGGCGTCGGCGCCCAGGTAGGCCGCGGCGGCCTCGCGCACCGCCCCCTCCCTGTCCTCGCCGTGCAGGTAGGCGTCGGTGTCGGTGTCGAGGCCGCGCCGGTGCTCCTCGATCGCCCGCCGCACCTGGGCGGGGTGGGAGGCGAGGACGTAGGCGGCGAACTGCGCGTAGGAGGGGTCGAGCGGGAACTGGGCCCGCACCGACTCCCAGCTGGCGGGGTCGAACGGGGGAGGCCGCGAAGGAGCCGGGGCGGCGGGCGTGTCGCCGGGGGTGCAACCGGACAGCGCGGCCCCGGCCCCGGCCAGGAGTCCCGCGCCGAGCAGCCCGCGCCGCCCGACCCGAGATCCGCGATCGTCCATCCGTGCCCTCGCCGCCCCTCGCCGTCGTCCCGCCCCCTGAGCCCTTCCTACCGTGATCATGCGCGCCTGCCAAGGGGTACGGGGGCGGGCGCGGCGGATATTCGAATCTACAACGTAAAGGCGCCAGGGCCGGAACGGCGAAAAGGACCGTTCCCCCGACGCGCGGAGAAGGGCTCAGCGCTGCATGGCGGCGACCTGGCGGATCAGGTCGGCGATCCGGACGATGCCCATGCAGCGGCCCACCTCGTCGGTGACGACCAGGTCGTCGTAGACGCGCTCGGCGTCGCGGCCCGCGACCTGCATGGCCGCTATGGCGGGGGTGGTCTTGGGCACCGTGCGCACGGGGTCGGCCAGCCGCCCGGCGGCCTTCTTGCCGTGCAGGGCGTGGCCGAAGCGCCCGGCGATCGACAGCAGGAAGCGGCTGCGGTCGAGGCTGCCCCGGGGACGCTGGTACTCGTCGACGAGGATCACGCTGGTGATGGACGGCTCGCTGCCGAAGGCGTCGATCACGGCCTCGGCGGTGGCCTCGTAGGGGAGGGTCACCGCGGGCAGCAGGAACTCGTGGACGCGGGGGCCGAGCGTGAGCCGCGAGGGCTCCGGCTCGACGACCGGGAGCGGCACGTGCACCCGTCCCGACGGGCCGGGGATCAGCAGCGGGCCCTGGGCCAGCCGCACCCCCCAGCCGCGGATCGCGGCGAGCTGCGCCTCCTCCTTCACCCCCGGGGCCAGCACGTGCGCCCCGGTCCCCCGCGCGAGCCGCGCCAGGCCCTCGCCGATCGCGGCGCGGCGCGGGTCGCGGGGCACCTGGTCGATCAGGTCACGCGAGATGACCGCCAGGTACGGTGCCGCGTCGGCGATCAGGTCCAGCGGGAAGTGCCCGGTGCCCAGGTCGCCGATCGCGATCAGGTAGCCGATGGCGCGCAGGCCGTCCAGCCCGGTGAGCAGGGAGCGGCGCTCGAACTGGGCGAAGTCGCCTCGTACGGTGAGGATCACCTCGCCGGGTCGCCGGCCCGAGGCGCGCAGGGCCTCGTGCAGCGGGGCGAGCGCGGCCGAGCCGCCGATCACCGCGGACGTCGGCAGGGTGAGCACCAGGGGGAGCAGGACCTCGCTCGCGGCGACGTCGCGCGCCGTCTGGACGGTGGAGGAGATGTTCCCGAGGCCCTCGCCGGTCGCCTGGAAGGCGATGACGCCGCCGGTGTCGAGGTCGACGACGGGCGTGACACCCGCACCTGCCGTGGAGGCCCGCGGGACGGTTCGCGCTCTGGTCGTCACATTCCGAGAATGGACCATTCTCTACCGTCACAGCGGCAACGAGCGGTGATGTTCACCGATATTTCGCCATTCGTTGGACTTGACCAGCGAGATCGTGTGCCCGGCGAGGTCAGCCGGTAGTGTCGCGTTCCATGACGTCGCGACCGGCCAAGGGGGGAGGCCGCTGGGTCTCCGTGGCGCCCGAGCGCCTGAACCGCTGGATCGACGGCTTCGTCGACCGGCACGGCCCGCCGGGCGTGACGGCCTCGGACTCCGTCGTACGCCTCGACGGCGCGGACGGCGCGGTCGCCGAGTGCCAGGTGCCGTTCCCGCCGCTGGCCTCCTCGGGGGGCGGCCCGATGGCACGCCTGGTCACCCACGTGCGCACCGAGCGCAGGATCGGCGTGCTGCTGGTACGGCTGGGCGGCCACGCGGCGGGGATCTTCCAGGGGGAGGAGCTGCTCTCCTCCAAGGTGGGCTCGCGGCAGGTCCACGGGCGCAGCGCGGCGGGCGGCTGGTCGCAGCGGCGCTTCGCCCGGCGCAGGGAGAAGCAGGTGGACCAGGCGCACGAGGCGGCGGCCGAGGTGGCGCTGCGGATCCTCGTCCCGCACGTGGGCGAGCTGGAGGCGGTCGTGCTGGGCGGCGACCGGCGCGCGATCGACGCGCTGCGGCCTGACCGCAGGCTCGCGCCGCTCTTCGCCCTGGAGGCGGAGCCCTTCCTGACGGTCCCCGACCCGCGGCTGGTGATCCTCAAGGACACCCCCGCCCAGTTCCGCGCGATCCGCATCAGGGTGAGCGACCCCGGCTGAGCGGGGTCCGCGGCTCGCGGGACGGGGCTCCGGCGCGGGAATTCCGGGTGGGCGCGGTCCGGGGGAGCGGGGCTCGGGGAACGCGGTCATGGGGGGCGGGGCGCGAAGGGACGGGGCTCAGGGGAGCGGGGCTCGCCAAAACGTGGAGAAGCCGCTCGGTGTCGCGCCGTACACTGATCGGTATGCGCACTCCCGATTGACCGTCGTCCCGATGAAGGCGAGACGGCCGAGCCGAGAGCCGGGAGACACAGGGCGCGGCGGGTTCGGCCACAGTGAAGTGAGCCTGTGTATTTCCTGCTGGGAGTGTTCTCCAACCATGATCGTAGCTTCTGACATCGAACTGCGGGCCGGGGCCCGATTGCTCATCGAGGGTGCGTCCTTCCGGGTGAACCCCGGCGACAAGATCGGGCTCGTCGGCCGCAACGGGGCCGGGAAGACCACGCTGACCCGCGTGCTCGCGGGAGAGGGGTCGGCCGCCTCCGGCACGGTCTCCATCAGCGGCGAGGTCGGCTACCTGCCGCAGGACCCGCGCACCGGCGACCTGCACGTGCTCGCCCGCGACCGCATCCTGTCGGCCCGCGGGCTCGACCAGGTGCTGCGCGAGCTGCGCGAGGCCGAGGCGGGCATGTCCTCGGCCGACGACCGCACGAGAGACCGCGCGGTCCGCGCCTACGGGCGCCTGGAGGACCGGCTGCACGTCCTGGGCGGGTACGCCGCCGAGTCGGAGGCCGCCTCCATCGCCTCCAGCCTGGGACTGCCCGACCGGGTGCTCGGCCAGCCGCTGGAGACCCTCTCCGGAGGGCAGCGCAGGCGGGTGGAGCTGGCCCGGATCCTCTTCAGCGGGGCGGAGACTCTCCTTCTTGACGAGCCGACAAACCACCTAGATGCGGACTCAATCGGGTGGCTTCGTGATTTTTTACGATCTCACCAGGGCGGCTTGATCATTATTAGCCACGACGTCTCGCTTCTTGAAGCGACGGTAAACCGCGTCCTGCACCTCGACGCCAACCGTGCGGTGATCGACACCTACAACGTCGGCTGGAAGGCCTACCTGGCCCAGCGCGAGACCGACGAGAAGCGCAGGAGGCGCGAGCGCGCCAACGCCGAGAAGCAGGCCTCGGCCCTGATGTCGCAGGCCGACAAGATGCGCGCCAAGGCCACCAAGGCCAAGGCCGCGCAGGACATGCAGCGCCGCGCCGAGCGCCTGCTGTCCGGCCTGGAGGTGGAGCGGCGCGGCGACAAGGTCGCCAAGCTGCGCTTCCCCCAGCCCGCCCCGTGCGGGCGCACCCCGATCATGGCGGAGGGGCTGTCGAAGTCGTACGGCTCCCTGGAGGTCTTCACCGACGTCGACGCCGCCGTCGACAGGGGGAGCAGGGTCGTCATCCTGGGCCTGAACGGCGCGGGCAAGACCACTCTCCTGCGCATCCTCGGCGGCATCGAGGAGCCCGACACCGGCGCGGTCAAGCCGGGACACGGGCTCAAGCTCGGCTACTACGCGCAGGAGCACGAGACGATCGACCCCGAGCGCACGGTGCTGGAGAACATGCGCTCGGCCGGGGGAGAGCTCCCCGACGTGGAGCTGCGCAAGGTCCTGGGCTCGTTCCTGTTCACCGGCGACGACGTGGACAAGCCCGCGGGGGTGCTGTCGGGCGGGGAGAAGACGCGGCTGGCGCTGGCCACGCTGGTGCTGTCCGCGGCCAACGTCCTGCTCCTGGACGAGCCCACGAACAACCTCGACCCGGCCAGCAGAGAGCAGGTTCTTTCGGCGCTAACGTCCTATTCTGGGGCGATTGTGCTTGTCACGCATGATGAGGGTGCTGTAGAGGCGCTACGACCCGATAGGGTGATCTTGCTGCCTGACGGAGTTGAAGACGCGTGGAGCGACGAATTTTCCGATCTTGTGGCACTTGCCTGATCTTAATTTGAGCGGGTACGGATCTTTTCCCGTGGAGTAGGTAGCCGATCTCGCTGAAATGACTGATCATGGCGTGTGTAACGCTGCGGAAGTCTGGCACTACAGGAGGTACTCGTGGCCGAGACTCTGAAGAAGGGCACCCGGGTTACCGGGGCCGATCGTGAAAAACTGGCCTCCGATCTCAAGAAGCGCTACAGCGCGGGTGAGAGCATCCGCGCCCTGGCCGCTTCGACCGGCAGGTCGTACGGGTTCATCCACCGCATCCTGAGCGAGTCCGGCGTGACTCTGCGCGGGCGCGGTGGCGCCACCCGAGGCAAGTCCAAGCGCTGACCCCGCCTCGGAACGCGCGACCGCAGCCGCTCGTCCCCCACTCTGAAGCCGTCCCCGCCCGAACCTGTAGAACCTCATTCTGGAGAGTCGATAGGCTCGGGCGAGGCGGACACCGAGGGTGGGAGAACAGGCGATGGCGGAAGTGACGTTCGGGGGGAGTGCGGAGGAGATCTCTCTCAAGGAGGTCGGTCTGCGCTATGAGGTGGACGGCGAGATCGCGACGATCACGCTGGACCGTCCGGAGAAGCGGAACGCTCAGACGTTCGCTACCTGGTCGGCTCTGGCTCATATCGGTGACGGCCTGCCGCAGCAGGTGAGGGTCGTCGTGATCAGGGGTGAGGGGCCGTCCTTCTCGGCTGGGATCGATCTGAGGATGTTCACCCCGGAGGGGGTTCCAGGGCAGGGGTCGTTCGCGTCCTCCGCGACACTCGACCAGGCGGACTTCGCCGGGCGGGTGGCGCGGGCCCAGCGGGGCTTTCTCTGGCTGAGGCGTCCCGACATCGTCTCCGTGGCGGCCGTTCAGGGCCACGCGGTCGGTGCGGGGTTCCAGCTGGCGCTCGCCTGTGACCTGCGGGTCCTGGCGGACGACGCCAAACTGTGCATGAAGGAGCCGGCCCTCGGGCTGGTTCCCGACCTGACCGGCACCAAGCCGCTGGTCGACCTGGTGGGCCTGTCCAGGGCCATCGAGATCTGCCTGACCGCCCGCGTCGTGGGGGCGCAGGAGGCGGCCAGGATCGGCCTGGCCGAGCTGGTCGTCGCGCCACAGGAGCTGACGCAGGCCGTACGCGACCTGACCGACGCGCTGCTGGCGACCAACCGCGACGCCGCGACGGCGACCAAGCGGCTGCTTCAGGGTGCTTCGGG
Source organism: Streptosporangium nanhuense (assembly GCF_059358815.1). Lineage (NCBI taxonomy): Bacteria > Bacillati > Actinomycetota > Actinomycetes > Streptosporangiales > Streptosporangiaceae > Streptosporangium > Streptosporangium nanhuense. The sequence goes on along the minus strand of NZ_JCADBG010000024.1, from coordinate 40,243 downwards.
GCGCACGCTGGAGGAGCAGTGCGCGGCCGAGGCACACGAGCAGGCGGGGCGCGTCAAGGCGCTCTTCGGGTAGGTCGTCCCGCTCGTGGTCCGTGATCCGTGGAGGGCCGTCACCCGGTTCGTCCAGGTGGCACTCCGGCGCTGTTCGCCCGGAGCTGACAGGGGAATCATCGTGCCTCTCCCGGTGCTCGCATCGGGAGAGGAGGCCGTATGGCGATGATGGGTGGAGGGCTCGGCCCCCAGGCGATGATGTCGTTCCGGCGGGACAGGTCGGTGACCAAGCAGCGGCTCGCGCCGGGCACGGTCAGGCGCATCGCCCGCTACGCGAGGCCCTTCTCGCGGCACATCGCCGCCTTCCTCGCGCTGGTGGTGGTCAGCTCGGTCGTCGTGATCGCCAACCCGCTGCTGATGAAGGCGATCATCGACGACGGCGTCATCGCCAAGCGGCAGGGAGTGGTGATCGCCCTCGCGCTGGTCATCGCGGGGCTGGCGGTCGTCGACGGCGCGCTCACCCTGACCCAGCGCTGGTTCTCCTCGCGGATCGGCGAGGGCCTCATCTACAACCTGCGCACCGAGGTCTTCGACCACGTCCAGCGCATGCCGGTGGCCTTCTTCACCCGCACCCAGACCGGCGCCCTGATCTCCCGGCTCAACACCGACGTCATCGGCGCCCAGCGCGCCCTGACCAGCACCCTGTCGTCGGTCGTGGCCAACGTGGTGATGCTGGTGCTGGTCCTCGGCGCCATGCTGGTGCTCTCGTGGCAGATCACCGTCGTCGCCCTCGTGCTGTTGCCGATCTTCATCCTCCCCGCGAAGTGGGTCGGCAGGAAGATGTCCGGGCTCACCCGCGAGCAGATGGAGCTCGACGCCGAGATGAGCACCATGATGACCGAGCGGTTCAACGTCGCCGGGGCCATGGTCGCCAAGCTGTACGGCCGCCCGGCCGACGAGACCGCCGCCTTCGGCGAGAAGGCGGGGCGGGTGCGCGACGTCGGCGTCACCGTCGGCATGTACGGGACGGTCTTCCGCGTCGCGCTCGGCCTGGTCGCGGCGCTGGCCACCGCCCTGGTGTACGGCGTGGGCGGCGTGCTGGCCGTCTCCGACGTCTTCGAGCTCGGCACCCTGGTGGCCCTCGCCGCCCTCCTGATGCGCCTGTACGGCCCGCTGACGAGCCTGTCGAACGTGCACGTGGACGTGATGACCGCGCTGGTGAGCTTCGACCGGGTCTTCGAGGTCCTCGACCTGCGGCCCATGATCGCCGAGAAGCCCGACGCCAGGCCCCTCCCGGACGGGCCGGTCACCGTGGAGTTCGACGACGTCCGGTTCAGATACCCCTCGGCCTCTGAGGTGTCGCTGGCCTCGCTGGAGGCGGTGGCCCGCCCCGACACCGGGCCCGGCCACGAGGTGCTGCGCGGCGTGACCTTCACCGCCCGCCCCGGCGAGATGGTCGCCCTGGTCGGCCCCTCGGGCGCGGGGAAGACCACCATCACCGGCCTGGTCTCCCGTCTCTACGACGTCGGCGAGGGCGCGGTCCGCGTCAACGGCCTGGACGTGCGCGACGCCACCCTGGCCTCCCTGCGCGACACCGTGGGAGTCGTCACGCAGGACGCCCACCTGTTCCACGACACCATCGGGGCCAACCTCCGCTACGCCAGGCCGGGGGCCGGCGACGAGGAGATCTGGGACGCCCTGCGGGCCGCCCAGATCTCCGACCTGGTCCTGGACCTCCCCGAGGGCCTGGAGACCGTGGTGGGCGACCGGGGCCACCGGCTGTCCGGCGGCGAGAAGCAGCGGCTGGCCCTGGCGAGGCTGCTGCTCAAGGCGCCCCGCGTGGTCGTCCTCGACGAGGCCACCGCACACCTCGACTCCGAGTCCGAGGCCGCCGTCCAGCAGGCGCTGAAGGTCGCGCTGGCCGGACGCACCTCGCTGGTCATCGCCCACCGGCTCTCCACGGTCCGCGAGGCCGACCAGATCCTGGTGGTCCAGGACGGCCGGGTGGTCGAGCGGGGCCGCCACGAGGAGCTGCTGGCCAGGGGAGAGGTCTACGCCGAGCTCTACCGGACCCAGTTCAGCCAGGCCTCCTGACGGTCCCGAGCCACCAAGTGGATCTTCCGGTCCCAATGGTGTTAGATCATGGTGAGGTGGACGACCGGCTGAAACGCGACGACCTGACCGACGACGAGTGGGGGCGGCTGGCGCCGTCGCTGCCCGCTCACGCCCGGCGGGGGAACCGGTGGGCCGATCACCGCACGATCATCGACGGGGTGTTCTTCCGCACCAGGAGCGGCTGTCCCTGGCGCAAGCTGCCGGAGACGTACGGCAACTGGAAGACCGTCTACAACCGGCACCGCCGGTGGTCGGCGGACGGCACCTGGGAGACGATCCTGGGTACGCTGCGGACCGGCGAGGATCCGGCTCCCGGTTCCGGGACGGCTCCTCCGGGGGACATCCGGCCCGGTGCGACGTTCGAGGTCCCGAACTGGTGACCGCGCCGCCCAGGCCCGGCTCCCGCTGTGCCGGCGGCCGGGCTCGCGCGGACCGGGCAGGGGAGAGGCGACCGCCGCGTCCCCCGAAGCGAGACGCCCGGCGGGGAACGCGGACCGGTGTGAGGGTGACGGGGCCGGCGTGGGCCGTGAGGGGGACGCGGACCTGCGTCAGGGTGACGCGTAGCCCAGGCGGGCGAGCTCCTCGCGGGCGACCTTGGCCACCAGCTCGGCGTCCTGCCCGCGCAGGCGGGTGCGCCAGACGCCCACCCTCGGCACGTTCCTGCCCAGCAGGGCGATCTTGGGAACTCGCGTCTCCAGGAAGCGGGAGAGCCCGTCCAGGGCCTCGGCGGGGGAGGAGACCAGGTCCTCGTAGCGCAGGGTGAGCAACTGCTCGCGGGGCAGGTCCTGGTGGAGGGAGGCCGACAGCCGCACCGCGCTGCGCCAGCGCAGCGCGCACTTGCCCGCCGTGGGCATCGCCTTCCAGCGCTCGCGGTGCTCGCCGGAGTTGACGCCGAGGAACGGGTTGGGAAACTCCGTCTCGTCGCTCAGCATGGCCGGCTTGAACCACGTCAGGGACGTGGGGTCGGCCAGCATGTCGGCGGCCACGTCGCGGCCGTCCCTGATGAGCTGGACGAAGCGGGCGTCGGGGAAGGCCTGCAGCAGTACCGAGGCGCTGTAGATCAGGTCGGGGCTGGCGTCGCCGAAGCGGGTCACCGAGCCCGAGGCCACGCAGGGCCCGGCTCCGGTCACGCCGCCCGCCTCCCGGCACGGGGCGGGGCACTCCTCGCAGGCGCCGGGGACGATCTGCCAGGACTCGGCCATGGCGTCGCGGAGCACGCGGGTCGCGCCCATGCCCCGTCCCGCGATCGAGGGCCGCCGGGCGAAGGCGTAGACGACGTGCGCCACCGCCGCCCGCCCCATGGTGACGTGGAATCCGGGGGAGCGTTTCAGGGCGCGGGCCAGCAGATCCGCGCCGGAGTGCGGGGCGGCGAGCACGAACACCGGCCTGCGGACCTTGATGCCGTTGACCACCAGGATGTGGGGCGGAGGTCGCATATGAAAGCCCAGTGTGGCACCGTTTGCGGAGTGAACGAACCGGCCGCCGGGATACCGGTACCGCCTCCGCCGCGCCCGGGCGACACGGTGGCGGTGGTCGCCCCGTCCGGACCTCCCGATCCCGAGCGGCTGGCGCGCGGCATCCGCGTCCTGGAAGGGCTCGGGTTGAAGGTCGTCGTCGGCGCCCACGTCCTCGACAGGGACCGCTACCTGGCGGGCCCGGACGCCGCCCGCGCGGCCGATCTGCAGGACGCCTGGTGCGACCCCGCGGTGAGCGCGGTGTTCTGCGCCCGCGGCGGCTACGGCGCCACCCGCCTCCTCGGCCACCTCGACTGGGACGCCATGCGGGCCGCCGGGCCCAAGGCGCTGGTCGGCTCCAGCGACGTCACCGCCCTGCACAGCGCGTTCGCCGTGGAGCTGGGCGTCGCCTCCTGGTTCGGGCCGATGCCGGCCTGCTCCACGATCAGCGATCCCGAGGGGCCCGAGCCGCGCACCTTCGAGAACTTCACGGCCGCCCTCGCCGGGGCCCCGCCGACGGTCACCGGCGACCGGGTGATCGTTCCCGGCGAGGTCACGGCGCCGGTCACCGGCGGTAACCTCACCCTGCTGGCCGCGCTCTGCGGCACGCCGTACGCGTTGTCGGCGCGGGGCCGGATCGTCCTGCTGGAGGACGTCACCGAGGCGCCGTACCGGATCGACAGGATGCTCACCCAGCTGCTGCAGGCGGGGGCGCTCGACGGGGCCGCCGGGTTCGTCCTGGGGTCCTGGGTCGGCTGCGGCGACCCCTACCCGGTGCTGGAGGAGCTGCTCGCGCCGCTCGGCGTGCCGGTCATCGGGGGGCTTCCGGTAGGGCATGGAAAGCCACAGTTTTCGCTATTGCTCGGGGCACTTGGTGCTATTGATGCAGAATCGTGCTCTCTGGCCTACTCAACAGGGGGCGCCGACAAGGCACGCTAGGTGCGAACCTAGGAGGAAACCGGCAGAGGGGGCGCACGCGTGAGATTGTTCCGGCGGCACCGTGACCGGCGGACCGAGACGCCGCCGCGTCCGGTCGAAGAGGTCGATCTCGACTCCCTGCTCGCCCTGGTCGCCGACAATCTCGGCTACGCCTGCGCCTTCGATCCCGGCGGCGCGACCCTGACGCTCACCGGCCCGCGCCGGGTCGTGGTACGGCTCACCGGGCTGCGCGCCGAGGCGCTCCGGCGCTCCCGCGAGGACTGGCCCGTGCTCGTCTCCGGGCACCTGTCCCACACCCTGGCCACGGCGGACGAGCCGTTCGACGCCTGCGAGCTGGAGCAGGTACGCCCGATGCTGCGGACCCGCATCCAGCTGGAGGACGACCTCGACCCGGCCCGCGTGGTCGGGCGCCACCTCACCGCCGACCTGGTCGAGGTGCTCGCCGTCGGCGACGCCGCCACCGGGCGCCCGGTCCGCCCCGAGGAGGTCGGCTGCTGGCCGATCACCGCGGGCCAGGCGCTCGACCTGGCCCTGGAGAACACCCACCGGGAGGAGCGGCTCTCGGTCACCGAGGGTGACCTCGGGGGCGTGGCGGTCCGCAGGCTGACCGGCCCCACCGAGGGGGCCGCCGCCCACCTGCGCAGGCTGGGCGACTACCTGCCGGTCCCCTCCGACGGGGTCCTCGTCGCCCTGCCCGACCCGGCGACGCTGATCGTCCACCCGGTCGAGGGCATCGGCGTGGTCCGCGCGATCGAGCGGCTGCGCCTGTTCGCCCAGCGGGAGTTCGACAAGCGCGCCGGAGCCCTCAGCCCGCAGGTCTACTGGTGGCACGGCGGCCGCCTCTCCCTGATCAGGGCCGACCTGGTCAGGCAGGACGGCCAGACCCGGCTGGTGGTCGCGCCCCCGCCGGACTTCGCCCGGGTCCTCGCCGCCCTGGCCCTCCGCCCCGACGGCGCCACCGGCGGCTGACCCGCCCCCGGCCCCTGGAGGGCCGGCTTTTCCCCGTACCGCTTCCCCCGTACCGCGGAATCGTGAGCCGTGGAGGCGGTACCGGCGCGGGCGCGAGATGATGAGGACGCTCCCGCGCCCGTCCCGGCGATCGCCGACGTCCAGGGTCATGGATCGGTCCCGGCGTTCCGGCCCGTGCCCCGGCCGCGGTCGCCGGATGCGGGATGATGGGTCCTGATCTACGAGGAGTGGACATGGCGCAGTGGTGCCTCGGTGTCGATCTGGGGACGAGTTTCTCCGCCGGGGTGATGGCGGCGGAAGGGCGCTTCGACGTCCTGGAGGTCGAGGGGGAGCGGCGCATCCCCTCCGCCGTCATGCTGGACGAGCGGGGCGAGCTCGTGGCGGGCAGGATCGCCCAGCGGGGCATCGCGATCAGTCCCGAGCGTGTCGAGCGCAACCCCAAGCGCTACGTCGGCCGGGGCCGGATGCTGCTCGGCGGCGTCCCGGTGGACGTGGCCGACGCCCTGGCGGCGCTGCTGGAGCCGTTCGTCAGCGAGGGGCGGCGGCGCTTCGACGGCGCCGACCCCGACTGCATCGCGCTGACCCACCCGGTGGCCTGGGGCGCCGACCGCAAGGCGGTGCTGCTGGCGGCGGCGAGGAAGGTCGTCAGCGGGGTGCGGATCGCGCTCATCGACGAGCCCGTGGCCTCGGCCCGCTACTACGCCTCGGCGGGGCGGGCGACCGGCGGTGGGTCGCGGCTCGCCGTCTACGACCTCGGCGGCGGCACGTTCGACGCGGCCGTGCTCACCGTGGACGGCGGCGACTTCGCGGTCGTCGGCGAGCCGGGAGGCAGCGACGAGATCGGCGGGGAGGGGTTCGACGAGCAGGTCTTCGCGTTCCTCGGCGCCCAGATCGAGCGGCTCGACGCCGACTGGTGGCTGCAGGTGACCACCAACCCCGAGCGCCGCTACGTCAGCTACGCCGCCGACCTGCTCAAGATGGCCAGGGAGGCCAAGGAGACGCTGTCGAAGTTCGACACCTCCTCCCACTACGTGGTGGGCATCAACGAGGACGTCCACATCACCAGGGCCGACCTGGAGGACCTCATCGGCGAGGAGATCACCAGGACGGTCGACATCCTCGACGAGACGATCAGGGGCGCGGGGGTCGAGTCGGACGAGCTGGCCGCGGTGTTCATGACCGGCGGGCCCAGCAGGATGCCGCTGGTCCAGAAGGCCGTACGCGAGCGCTTCGGCGAGCGCGTCAGGACCTACGACGACCCGAAGATCGTGGTCGCCTACGGCGCCGCGCAGCTGGCCTGGAAGCTCAAGGTCGAGCACCGCGAGCCCGGCAGGGGACCCGCCACCGGCGGCCACCCGGTGCCCAGCGGCGCTCCCGGCGCTCCCGGTACTCCCGGTGCTCCCGGCATCGGGCAGGTCTCCGGTCCCGGGCCGCGGGCCTTCACCGGCCCGGCGACGGACTCCCCGCCCCCGGCGGGCGGCCCGGCCGGGGGCCACCGGCCGCCCGGCGCGCCGATCGCGGGCCCGATGGCCGGTCCGGCCGCGGGTCCGGTGGCCGGTTCGATCGCGGGCCCTGTCGCGGGTCCGGTCGCGGGGCAGCGGGCCTTCACCGGCCCGGCGGGCGGCGCCACCGGGGACCACCGGGTGCTCACCGGTCCCGAGGACGGCGCCACCGGCGGCCACCGGGCCCCCACCGGCCCGCCGGGAGGACCGGGAGGCCTAGGAGGACCGGGAAGGCCGGTAGGCCCGGGGGGTGCCGGAGGCGCGGCGGGCGGGCCCACGGTCCAGGGGATCGAGAAGGTCGTGGACGCCGTGCTGGAGGCGCGGGCCGAGGCGGGCCGGGTCTTCGTCCACCAGGCCTTCGACAACGGCCACCTCCTGCGCAGGCTCGACGGGGTCGGGGGCCGCCACGACCGGGAGCTGCGCTTCGGCAGGCTCGTGGAGTGGGCCGCCTCCGGGGAGGGCGTCGTGGCCGTGGAGCAGGTGGGGCCCGCGCAGGTGCTGGTCCGCACCCTCACCCCCGACCTGGCCATCCGCGCCACCCACCCGATGCAGATGTGGGGCGACCCGACCGTGATCGCCCACGGCCGTACGGCGTGGGTCTTCTTCCACCCCCGGCAGGCCGTCCCGGTCGACACCACGATGGGCCTGCCCTGGGGCGAGACCGGCCACCTGGCCATGATCGAGCTCGACCTGGCCGGGACCTTCGCCTTCCAGGCCCCCCAGCCGCGCGAGCTGGGCCCGTACGCCCAGTGGTTCCTCAACGAGGACAACAGGCTGCGCCGGCTGCTCGACCAGGAGGCCCCCGGCGGCACCGAGCCCTCGCCCTCGGTGGGCGCGCCGGGCTGCACCGTGGTGCTCGGGCAGTTCGGCAGCAACAAGCCGATGTTCCAGAACCGGCACCAGGACTTCCGGCCGTGGCAGGTGTTGTGCCTGGTCGACCCCGGCGGCGTCGTGCGCCCGACGGTGCGCGAGCCGGGGCGCGGCTGGCTGCACCAGGTGGTCCTGCACCGGGGCAGGTGGTTCACCTCCGGCTCCGCGGGGCTGGAGGCCGGCACCGCGGACGGCGGGACCAGGCTGGTCATGCCGCGCCCCCGGGGCGGCGCGCTGCGCTGGGTCCCGGCGGGCGGCCAGATCTACGCGGTCGGCGTCGACCAGGTGAGCCCGGCCAGGGGCTGGTCGGTCGGGATCTTCGACCAGCGCTCCCAGACGCTGGAGTTCCTGATGGGCAAGCAGTCGGCGACGCTGGCCGGTCACCTCACCTCGCGGCACCGCTGGGAGCGCCCCAGGTTCGTCGCCGACGGCGACTCGATGTGGATGACCATGCGGGACGCGGGCCGCAGCAGGCTGCTGCACGTCACCCCCGGCGGGGCGCGGGAGGTGCACCGCACGCCGGGGACGTTCGAGCCGGTGGTCCGGGTCCCCACCGGCCTGCTCTGCCTGCACCGCCCCGCCGACGCGGACGGCACCGCCCGCGACCAGCCCGCCACCCTGGTGCACCTGCCGCTCTGACCGGTCGGGCCACCGCCGGGGGCGGGGGCCCGAACGGCTTCACGGGCGTGTCACGTCTCTGTCCCGGCCTCTGGTTCTCCACCGGAACGGCGACCGACGAGCGGTGACAAGGGACGAGCGGTGACGGTCGCGCGGCCGGTCACCGCGGGCTCGTCGTCACATCCGGTCGTCACATCCGGCCGTCACACCCGGTCAGGTCGTCACGGCGGGCGCCGGTCGTTCCGCGCCCAGGGCGGCGACCGCGGTGGCGAGTTCCCCGCGGAGCTCCTGGCCCCGGGTGGTGAGGGTGGCGATCGCGGCGATGCGGTCCTCGCCCGACTTGCGGGCCTTGAGACGGTCGGCGGCCGAGCGGGCGGAGGCGGACTTCAGCTCGGCGCGCCTGGTCTCCAGCTCCCTGCGGCGCCGGGCCAGGCTGTCGTCGGCGGCCTGCTCGACGCCCACCCGCCAGGTCGCCACCATCCGCTCCAGGTCGAGCGTCATCTCCCTGGCGACCACCGAGAACTGGTCGCGCAGCGCCCCCCTGATCGCCGCCTGGCTGCGCTGCACCTTCTCCATCGAGCGGCGTCCCATGAAGATGGCCGCCCCGATGGCCGGGGCGACCAGGATGAAGCCCACCGGGCCGAGCAGGGCCGTGGCGAAGCCGCCCAGGGACAGCCCGATCGAGGCCGAGGGCAGCACGTCCCTGATCAGGTCCACGCTGCCCGGGTCGTCCGCCGCCATGTCGCCCTTGACCTGGACCTGCGTCAGGTTGGGCATCGCGCGGCCGTCGGTGGCCAGGTCGACCGGGTCGAGGCCGAGGTCGCGGGCGAAGGCGTCCAGGGTGGTCCTGGCCAGCTTCTCCACGTCGTAGACGATCTGCGACCACGCCGCCTCCAGGGAGCGCTGCACGCTCTCCGGCAGCTCCGCCATGTACTGGTCGAGCTGGGCCTGCTTCTTCAGCGTGGCGATCGTGTTCTCGTACGGCTGGCGGATCTCCGACACCCGCGCCGCCACGATGCCCGCCACCTCGCGCCCGAGGAAGGTGTTGGCCACCGCGCCCGCCCTGCGCCGGCCCGCCAGCTCCGCGAGCTCCGCCAGGCCGGCGTCCACCTCGGCGAGCCGTGCGGTGACGTCGCCCTCGTCGTCGGAGCCCACGGCGACGTCGTCCTTCGCGCCGGTGGCCAGCGAGCCCAGCACCGACAGCGCGGCGGCGACCACCGTGGCGCCCCGCGCGGAGTCCCTGCCCTCGGCGAAGCCGCGCAGGTGCCGTTCCAGCGCGTCCATGCCGCTGCGCGCCCGCAGGGTATCGGCGCGCTCGGCGCGTCCCTCGCGCCGCTTGACCTCGGCGGCCTCGGCGAGCTTGGCGCTCACCGGGATCCACGGCGCCGAAAGGAGCGGGGCCAGCGTCGCCGCCCTGCCGGGGCTCGCCGCGATCGCCTCGGTGACGAAGGTCCGCAGGCGGGCCTTGTTCTCCTCCTGCAGGGCGCGCCAGTTGGCCGAGTCCTCCACCTTCGTCAGGACGAACGCAATCGCCTGGACCCGCTCCGCGGCCTCGGCGAGGAACTCCAGCTCGTGCCTGAGCACCGGCTGGTCCTGGGCGCTGAGCGTGAACAGCAGCGCGTCGGCCCGCTGCAGCATGGCCACCGTCACCTGCCGGTGGCCGACCGTCAGGCTGTCCACGCCGGGGGTGTCGAGCAGCCGCAGGCCGTCGAGCAGGGGGTTGTCGAGGGTGATGTCCACGCTGACGACGTCGCGGCGCTTGCCCGCGTCGCCGCGCATCGAGGCGTAGTCGGGGATCGACTCGACGGTGATCGGCGTCTGGACCGGTCCCGCGTCGGTGCTCCGGTGCACGACGGCGGCGAGCCGGGGGCCGCGCCGCAGCGACAGGAAGCAGTTGGTGGCGACGTCGGCGTCGACGGGGAGCAGGTCGGGGTGGGCCACCAGCGTGTTGAGCAGCCGGCTCTTGCCGCGCTTCTGCGCCCCGGCGACCACGATGTCGGTGCACTCGTCCTTCCAGCGGCCCGCGCACGCGGCCAGCACCTCCGCCAGGTCCTTCCTGCCGCACTGCCCGGCCAGCGCGTGGACCTCGTTGGCGTAGCGCAGCAACCTGGCCACGGGGCCGGTCGGGTCGGGGGTCGTCATGAGCTTCTTCTCCTGTCGGGGATGGTTCGGGGGCCGTGAAAGGGGGTCAGGAGTAGTGCGCCCAGATGGTCTCGTACGCCTCGCACAGGGTCTCGGCCGCCCGCCGCTGCCGCAGGGAGAGCGGCCGGTGGGTGAGGGTGCGGAACCGGGCGCCCAGGGCGGCGGCGTAGCCCGCGACCTCGGCGCGCGGCGCCCCGGGCGGCGCTCCGAGCTGGGTGGCCAGCTCCGATCCCGCGAGCAGGAGTTCCAGCGCCCGCCGGTCGTCGGCGGGGACCATGGGGGAGGCCCGCAGCGCCTCGATCGCGGCGGGGTCCACCCGGACCGGGGGGAGCGGTTCGCCGCCGCCGGTGCCCGCCGTGGACGCCCGCGCGGCCCCGTTCGACGCCGCCTCCTCCAGGGCCACCTCGTCCAGCGCGGCCGAGACGAGGTCCTCCAGGACGGTGAGCACGTCCCTGGCCCGGTGCCCGCCGGTCCTGCCCTCGCTCATCATGGCGAGGGTGCGCCAGCGCATCGACGCCGCCGTGGCGGCGGCGGCGATCTCCGCGGGTGAGGCCCCGGCGGGCAGGCCGAGCTGTTCGGCGGGCTCGTCGTGGCGGGCCAGGCGCAGCAGCTCCTCGGTCATCTCCTCGTCCAGCACGAGCGTGCCGCGGCCGAGCGCCTCGGCGGCGGTGAAGATCCGCAGGCCGCCCAGGGCGGTCGCGATCGGCCGGTTCTCGTCGAGCTGGGCCGCCAGCGAGTCCAGGGTGGCGCGGTCGGCCCCCAGCGCGGGCGTGCGGGCGATCGCGCGCAGCCGGGTCAGCGCGTCGAGCGCCTTCAGCTGGTCGGCGCGGCGGGCGAAGTGGGCGATGCCCGCGGCCACCGAGCCGGTCGCGGCCCGGCCCGCGGAGGCGTAGCCCGACCGCTCCAGCAGGTGGGCGGCGAGCATCGCGGGGTCGGCCGTCCCGGCCGCGCGCACCGCCTCCACCGCGCTGGTGACGCCGTAGCGGTGCAGCCGCTCCACCAGCCGGTGCCGCACCTCGGCCGGTACGGGCAGCTCGGGCGCCGAGCGGAAGTCGTCCAGGTCCAGGAGGTAGTCCTCCAGGTCGTCCTCGTCGAGCCCGGCCAGCGCCGCCAGGCCCGCCGCGTCCTCGGCGTCCAGCGGGCGGGCCCGCGCGGTCTCGGCGAGCAGGCCGATCACCGGGACCACGTCGAAGACGGAGGTGCGCAGGTCCGCGTACCCCTTGGCGGCGAGCCGCCTGGCGGTCGGCCACGGGTCGCCCTCGTCGCCGCGCCGGTCGACCTGGCCGAGCACGGCGAGGGTGTTGACGCAGCTCATGCCGCAGGCGTCGGTCAGCCCGCGGAACTCGGCGAGGGTGGTGTCGTCGAACTTCTGGACGTAGCGCAGCACGTAGATCATCGCCTGGGCGCGGTCGTCCTCGTCGCCCGAGCCGAACAGCATGCTCCTGGCCGCCCGCTCGTTGGCGACCGTCACCGTGTTCATGCCGGGGGTGTCGACGATGGTGATCGTGCGCAGCGACGGCAGGTCGAGCGTGACCCGCAGGCGCCGGATCCTGGCCACGTCGACGCCGAACTCGGTGGGGAGCCGGTGGCCGGGCAGCAGCCGGGAGTGGGCCGTCCCGCCGTCGGTGAGCTCGACCGTGATGTGGCCGTCGTCCTCGCCGTACTCGTACTGGGTGACCACGAAGGTGCACTCGCCCGCGTCCACCGGGGCGACGGGCAGCCCGAGCAGCGCGTTGACCAGCGTCGACTTGCCGCTGCTCACCGCGCCCGCCACCGCGACCCGCAGCGGCGCGTCGAGCCCGGCGCGCACCTGCCGCACCCGCTCGCGAAGCTCCGCGCCGGAGAGCCTGGCCGCGGTGGTGTCGCACAGGCGGCGCAGCAGGTCCGCGGGCCCGGCGTTCACGTGTCACCGTCCCGGCCGTCCGGTACGGGCGTCTGAGCGGGCATGTCGGGATCGTCTCCTGGGTCGGTACGGCGGGCGGAAGGGTGGCGCGACGGGAGAGGGGGTCTCACCGCCCGGTCCCCGGGGCCGGCGGCGAGCCGTGGCGGTAGACGACGACCTGCGGCACGCGGATCACGCGCTCGCCGTCGGCGTACCCCCACCTGACGGTCTCGGCGACGATGTCGTGCAGCTCGGGGTGCCCGGCCGCCTCGGTGCCGGACGCCTCGTGCAGGCGCGGGTCGAAGCGCTGCCCGTCGGCGACGATCTCCCGGACGCCCGCCCGGTTCAGCGCCTCCAGCAGCGTCCCGGCCAGCCGGGGGTGCCGTTCGGCGAGCTGGTCGCGGTAGCCGACGCAGGCCGTCACCAGCGCCTCGCGCCCCGGGTGGCCTCCGGCCAGGAGCCGTTCCACCTGCTGGGCGAGCGCGGCGCTGACCCCGCTGCCCGCGACCTCGGCCAGCGCCCCGGCCAGCGGGTCCGCCGGCAGGCCGTCCGGTGACACGGACGACGGCGCTGGTGGCGCCGACGGAGGTACGGGCGGCGGCGCGGCGCGGTCCGTGCCGGAAGGTCCCGGCGCCCGCCCCGCCGCACCCGCGGGGAACGGGGGCATCACGGTGGGTGCGGGAGCCGCCTGCCAGGTGCCGGGAAGGGGCGCCGGAGGGGCGGGGCGGCGGCCGCGGTGCCACAGGTACAGGCCCGCGACCACCAGGGCCAGGGCGCCCGCCGCCACCGCGAGCACCAGGGGCGGCGGGAGGAACCCGAACGGTGTGCCCGCCGTGACGGATTCCGCCTCCCCGGGACGCAGGGAGCGCACGCCGCCGTCCCGCGGCGCCGGCGGCGCGCCGGACGCCTCCCCTCCGAACCCGGCGACCACGCCGCAGCCGGTCAGCGCCGGCCAGGCCAGGAACAGGGGAAGGAACGCGCGCCGGTCCCTCATCGCAAGCCTTTCGTCGGCGGCCCGTGCAACCCGGATCCGGGTCCCCCCTCGGTGGAGTCAGGTGGAGTCACACGGGCTCGTGCCGGTCTCGCCGGATCAGACGGTCGGGAAGGGGCCCGCGGTCTCGGTGTAGTCGGAGACCCCGTCGCCGTTCAGGTCGACCCGGGTCTCGTCGATGTAGCCGTCGCCGTCGTGGTCGAGGTAGACGACGTCGGTGACGCCGTCGCCGTCGGTGTCGTAGCGCTCCTCGTCGGCGAGACCGTCACCGTCGATGTCGATCAGCTGGGCGTCGGTGCCCCCGTCGCCGTCGTAGTCGACCAGGTCCGTGGTGGTCACGTCGAAATCGCTCATTGGTTCGTTCCTTTCCGGTGCTGTTACGTCAGATGAGAGTGACGATCGCACCGGATTGTTGCAGCCCAATCCCATATTTCTTAGCGAATTTCCGAAAAGCCGACCGAGTCTCGTCCCTTATCCCGATAAAAAGGGATGAAAGGCGACAAAGGGGCTTGGACGTCTCCGTCTCAGCTGAGCGCGCGGGCGGTGTGGATCAGCGGAACGTGGCTGAACGCCTGCGGGAAGTTGCCGACCATCCGGCCGTAGCGGGGGTCGTACTCCTCGGCGAGCAGGCCGACGTCGTTGCGGAGCGACAGCAGGCGCTCGAACAGCTCGACGGCCTCGTCCTTGCGGCCGATCATCGCCAGCGCCTCGGCCAGCCAGAAGCTGCACGCCAGGAACGCGCCCTCGCCGCCGGGCAGGCCGTCCACGTCGTTGTCGGGGGAGACGGGGTAGCGCAGCACGAAGCCGTCGACCATCAGCTCGCGCTGGATCGCCTCCACCGTCCCGACCACGCGGGGGTCCTCCGGCGGCAGGAAGCCGACGATCGGGATCAGCAGCAGGGCCGCGTCCAGCTCCTGCGAGCCGTACGACTGGGTGAAGGTGCCGCGCACCGGGTCGAAGCCCTTGTCGCAGATCTCGGCGTGGATGCGGTCGCGCAGCTCCTTCCAGCGCGCCAGCGGGGCGGGCTTGCCGAAGGCCTCCACCTGCTTGACGGCCCGATCGACGGCGACCCAGCACATGACCTTGGAGTGCACGAAGTGCCGGCGCGGGCCGCGGACCTCCCACAGGCCCTCGTCGGCGTCGCCCCAGTGCTCCTCGACGTAGGAGATCAGCTCGAACTGCAGGGTCCAGGCCCGGTGGTCGGCCTGCAGGCCCGAGACGCGCGACAGGTGCAGGGAGTTCATGACCTCGCCGTAGACGTCCAGCTGGAGCTGGTCGACCGCGCCGTTGCCGATCCTGACCGGCCGGGAGTTCTCGTATCCGGGCAGCCAGTCGAGCTCCAGCTCCGTCAGCCTGCGCTCCCCGGCGACGCCGTACATGATCTGCAGGTCCTGGGCGCGGCCCGCGATGGCCCGCAGCAGCCAGGACCGCCACGCGCCCGCCTCCTCCAGGTATCCGGCGCCGATCAGGGCGTCCAGGGTCATGGTGGCGTCGCGCAGCCAGCAGTAGCGGTAGTCCCAGTTGCGCACGCCGCCGAGGTCCTCGGGCAGCGAGGTGGTCGGGGCGGCGACGATGCCGCCGGTGGGGGCGTAGGTGAGCGCCTTGAGCGTGATGAGCGAGCGGACCACGGCGTCACGCCACGGCCCCCGGTAGGTGCACTGCTCGACCCACTCGGCCCACAGCGCCTCGGTCTCGGCCAGCTGCTCGTACGGGTCGATCTCGACGGGCCTGGGCTCGTGCGAGGGGTGCCAGGTGAAGACGAACGCCAGGCTGTCGCCCTCGGACACCTCGAACCTGGCCCGGTGGGCGTAGTCGCTCCCCTCCAGCGGGACGGGGGAGTGCAGCCACACCGAGTCGGGCCCGCCGACGGCCTGCAGCAGGCCGTCGCTGCGGCGCACCCAGGGCACGATGCGGCCGTAGTCGAAGCGGATGCGGATCTCGGTGGCCATCTCGACCGTGCCGGACACGCCCTCCACGATCCTCACCAGGTCGGGGTTGGTGTGCCGGGTGGGCATGAAGTCGGTCACCCTGACCGTGCCGGTCGGGGTGTCCCACTCGCTCTCCAGGATGAGGGTCTCGCCCCGGTAGCGGCGCCGGGTGGCGTGCGGACGCTCGGCGTGCGCGGGACCGATCCACCACTGGCCGTTCTTCTTGTCGCCGAGCAGCGCCCCGAAGCAGGAGGGCGAGTCGAAGCGCGGCAGGCAGAGCCAGTCGATGGAGCCGTTCCGGCCGACCAGGGCCGCCGACTGCATGTCGCCGATGAGAGCGTAGTCCTCGATCCACATGCCTCGAAGTTAACGCCTTCACGCGGTCCGCGGTGGCCTCCGGAGGAACTGGGCGCCCGGCCGGGTCCTGGGCATGAAGAACTGGCTCAGCGGCCCGATCGCGAGGGCGAACACCAGCGTCCCCACCCCCACCGTCCCGCCCAGCAGCCAGCCCGCGGCGAGCACGGTGACCTCGATGACGGTGCGCGCCGAGCGGATGGACAGGCCCAGGCGGTTCAGGCCGGTCATCAGGCCGTCGCGCGGCCCGGGACCGAGCCCCGCGCCGATGTACAGGCCGGTCGCCGCCCCGGTGACCACGACGCCGAGCAGCAGGTACGCCCAGCGCGCGGCGAGCGCGTCCGGGGTCGGGAGCAGCCACATGGCCGCGTCGGCGAACAGCCCGAGGAAGACGACGTTGCTGAGGGTGCCCACCCCGGGCCTCTGCCGCAGCGGGATCCACAGCAGCATGACCAGGGCGCCCACGATGATGATCCAGGTGCCGATCGACAGTCCCATGTGGATGGAGAGCCCCTGGTGGAACACGTCCCAGGGGCTGCCGCCCAGCTGCGACTCGATCTGCAGGGCCACGCCGACGCCGTAGAGGGCCAGGCCCGCGTACAGGCGGGTGAGCCGGTTGGGGAGGGAGGCGAGGGTGGGCAGGGAGAGTTCGCTCATAATGGCTTCCATCGTCAGGGCCATAGGGACGGACCAAAAGGGCCAATCGCGATAAGTGGCCTTACGATGGCCGCCATGGACCGGTATCTGAGCGGCCCCCAGCTCGCCCGCCTGCTGTCGATCGACCCCAAGGCCAGGCCGTACTACCGGGTCCTGGCCAGGAGCGTGCGGTCGCTGGTCCTCGACGGGCGGCTGCCCGTGCGGGTGCGGATGCCCGCCGAGCGGCACCTGGCCGCGGCCCTGGGCGTCAGCCGCACCACCGTGACCTCGGCCTACGACCTGCTCCGCGAGCAGGGGTACCTGGAGAGCAGGCAGGGCGCGGGAAGCTGGACCGCGCTGCCCGACGCGGGCTCGCTGGGCACCGACAACCCCTGGCTCGCCGCCGGGGACGACGGGCTGCTGCCGCTGCACGCCGCGGCCCCGAGCGCGATCTCGACGCTGCCCGAGGCGATCGCCGCCGCAACCGACCGCTATCCCCGCTACACGCTCGGCATGGGCTACGACCCGGTCGGGATCGCCCCGCTGCGCCAGGCGATCGCGGCCCGCTACACCGCGCGCGGGGTGGCCACCCGCCCCGAGCAGATCCTCGTCACCACCGGGGCCCAGCAGGCCATCCACCTGGTGACCACGATGCTGCTCTCCCGGGGCGACCCGATGCTGGTGGAGTCGCCCACCTACCCGCACGTCCTGGACCTGGCCAGGACGCGCGGCGCCAGGATCGTCCCGGTCGGCGTCCCCGACGAGGGCTGGCACGACCTGGAACTGCTGACCTGCGCGATGCGCCAGTCCGCCGCCCGCCTGGTGTACGTCATCCCCGACTTCCAGAACCCGACCGGTCACCTGATGGACGACACGGCGCGGGCGGCCCTGGCCGCCGCGGCGAGGCGGTACGGCACCACGCTGGTGGCCGACGAGAGCTGGTGCGAGCTGGCGATCGACGAGGGGGAGCGGGCCACGCCGCTGGCCGCGTTCGACACCGACGGCAGGGTGATCACCATCGGCTCGGCGTCCAAGCTGTGGTGGGGCGGGCTGCGCATCGGCTGGATCCGCACCACCGCCGCGACGGTCCGCCGCCTGGCCATTCTCCGCGCCTCCGTGGACATCGCCAGCCCGCTCTTCGAGCAGCTGGTGGTGGCGGCGCTGTTCGAGGGCATCGAGGGGGCCAGGGCCGAGCGGGCCCGCCTCCTGCGCGCCTCCAGGGACGTCCTGACGACCGAGCTGGCGGCGCGCATGCCCGACTGGAGCTTCCTGACGCCCCGGGGCGGCGGCTCGCTCTGGGTGCGGCTGTCCGGCCCCTCGGCCGTCGCGCTGGTCGACGCGGCGGCCTGCCAGGGGGTCCGCCTGGCCCCCGGGCAGTGGTTCGGCGTGGACGGCACCCTGGAGGGGCGGCTCCGCCTCCCCTTCACCCAGCCGCCGCGGGTCCTCGTCGAGGCCGTGCGGCGCATCGCCGAGGCCAGGCGCAGGGGCGCGTACGGCATCCGCCCCGCCGAACCCCTCACCCCGAGCCTGTGAGCTCGTGTCTCAGTCGGCGGTGACGCCCCTGGCCAGCGGGGCCCGCAGCTTCAGGCGCACGGCGGCCATCCGCAGCCCGAAGATGAGGAGCGCGGCGGCCAGCGTGGCCGGCCAGCCGTGCAGCTCCAGGGTGTAGAGCAGCGCCATCAGCCCCGCGCCGAGCATGGCGGGCACCGCGTAGAACTGGCGGTCGTACAGCAGGGCGGGGATCTGCCCGGAGAGGACGTCGCGCAGCATGCCGCCGCCGACTCCGGTGGTGACCCCGAGCAGGGCCGCGTGCAGCGGGGAGAGGCCGAAGGACATCGCCTTCCCGGTGCCGACCGCGCAGAACAGGCCGAGCCCGGCGGCGTCGAACACGTTCATCGCGGGCGTCACCCGCTCGACCTGAGGGTGCCAGAAGAACACGATCACCGTGGCCAGCACCGGCACGACCACGTAGCCGACGCTGGAGAAGGCCGCGGGCCGCACGTTCAGGATCAGGTCGCGCAGGATGCCGCCGCCCAGCGCGGTCATCTCGGCCAGCACGGTCATGCCCACCACGTCGAGCCGCCTGCGCACGCCGACGAGGGCGCCCGAGAGGGCGAAGACGAAGATCCCGACGAGATCGAGCACATGATTCACTGCTGAATTATGCCATAACCGGACATATGTACTTTCCGTAAAGTCGGCGAGACGATCAGGGCGAGGGAGGTGCGCCCGGCGTGCTCGGCGCGTCCGGCGCCCGGTGCTCGCGCATCATCGCATGCAGCCGTCCCGAGAACGCGAGCAGCACCAGCGAGGCCGCGATGGAGATCGCGGCCAGGGTGAGGAAGTACGCGGGCTCCGACATGTAGTTCCTCAGCCGCCCCGTCTGCCCGCCCACCGCGTCGCCCACCGAGAAGGACAGGAACCACAACCCGAGCATCTGACTCTTGAACGCCTCGGGGGCGAGCTTGGTGGTGACCGAGAGCCCGACCGGGCTCAGCGCCAGCTCCCCGAAGACCTGGACGAGGTAGACCAGCACCAGCCACCACACCGAGATCCTCCCGGTCGCGGCCAGCGTGGCGGCGAGCGCCATGATCATGAAGCTCAGCCCGTTGACGAACAGTCCCACCGAGAACTTGTGCGGTGCGGTCACCCGGTTGCCCAGCCGGACCCACAGCGCCGCGAAGACCGGCACGAAGATCATGATGAACAGCGGGTTGAACGCCTGCGTGGTCGCCGGGGTGATCCGCAGGCCGAACAGCGACAGGTCCGTGTTGTTCTGGGCGAAGAACAGCAGCACGGTCGGCGCCAGGTCGTAGACCATCCAGAAGATGGCCGCCGCTATGAACAGCCAGACGTAGGCCTTCATCCGGGAGCGCTCGTCGTCGGTCAGGTTGTGGCTGCCCAGCAGGATGTAGCCGAAGTAGAGCACCGGCACCGCCACGATGAGCAGCGTCATCACCAGGGCGAAGGTGTCGAGGCCGAAGGTGCCGGTGGCCGCCCACACGGCCAGCGCGGCGCCCGCCACGACGACGGCCGCGACGGCGGCGAGGGTGAAGTGCCGGCGCTCGCGCGGGGTCATCCGGTGGCCCGGCCGCTCGCCCACCCCCTTCAGGTGGCGCCTGCCCAGCACGTACTGGGTCAGCCCGAGGGCCATGCCGACCGCCGCCGCGCCGAAGCCCAGGTGCCAGCGGTCGCCCTCGGCGAGCCGGCCGACGACGATGGGGGCGATGAAGGCGCCGATGTTGATGCCGAGGTAGAAGATCGAGAAACCCGCGTCCCTGCGCGCGTCGTCGTCGCGCGGGTAGAGCTTGCCGACCATCGTGGAGATGTTGGGCTTCAGCAGCCCGGTCCCGGCGATGATGAGGAGCAGCCCGAGCGCGACGAAGGCGCCGGTCCTGACCGGGATGGCCATGCTGATGTGGCCGAACATGATGACGACGCCGCCCCACAGCACCGCCCTGCGGGCCCCGAGCACCCGGTCGGCGATCCAGCCGCCGGGCAGCGCGACGAGATAGATGAGGGCGCCGTAGATGCCGATGATCGCCTGGGCGGTCTGCTCGGTCAGCCCGAGGCCGCCCGTGGCGGGGGAGGCGGCCATGAAGGTGGCGAGGATGGCCCGCAGGCCGTACCAGCTGAAGCGCTCCCACATCTCGGTGCCGAACAGCGTGGCGAGGCCGCGCGGATGCCCGAAGAAGGTCCTGCCGCGAGCCCGTGTTCCCGATGGCATGCGTCCCCCCGAACGTCATCGCGTGATCAGAGGCTAACTCTACGTACGCCTCCTGCCGGGCCGGGAAAGCCGGTTGTGCAATGTGGCGTTTCTTCTCCCTTTCAGGGGCTTGTCCAAGGGGAACGGCGTGTGGTGCGATGCATGCCACTCGTGCAAGTGAGCACTTTCTGGAGGCGCGTCATGGCCGGTGTCCTTGAGGAGCGGGCGGCGATCGAGAGGGAGATCGCGGGCCGTACGGTCTGCGGTCAGCTGAAGGAGGCGGCCGACAGCAATCCGGACGCGCCCGCCTACTCCGACCCGGTCGAGGGGGGCTGGTCCACGCTGACCTACTCCCAGGCCAGGCAGCGGGTCCTGGAGATCGCCGCCGGTTTCGCCGCGCTCGGGCTGGAGCCCGGCGAGGCGGTCGCGCTCATGATGGTCAACCGCAGCGAGCACGTCCTGGCGGACCTGGGAGCGGTGCACGCCGGCGCCGTGTCCTGCTCGGTCTACTCGACCTTCGCCCCCGAGCAGGTGGCCTTCGTGGCCGGTGACGTCGGGGCGAGGATCGCGGTGCTCGGCGGGGCGGCCGACCTGGCCAGGTGGGAGCCGGTCCTGGACGACCTTCCCGGGCTTCGCAAGGTCATCGTGCTGGAGGGCGCCCCGGCTGGCGACCGGTTCGTCTCCTGGGACGACTTCCTCGCCCTCGGCCGCGAGGCGCTCGCCGCCGACCCCGCCGCCGTCGACGCCCGCTGGCAGGCGGTGACCGCCGACGACGTCCTCACCGTCCTGTACACCTCCGGCACCACCGGCAACCCCAAGGGCGTGCCGCTCACCCACGCCAACGTGTTCTTCGAGGTCGTGGCGACCAACCGGATGGCCGAGCTGCCCAGCAACGGCACCCAGATCTCCTACCTCACCTACGCGCACATCGCCGAGCGGGTGCTCAGCCTCTACCTGCCGCTCTTCAAGTTCTCCCACACCCACTTCTGCACCGACCTCGCCCAGCTCGGCGCCACCCTCGGCCAGGTCAAGCCGGTGCTGTTCTTCGGGGTGCCGCGCGTGTGGGAGAAGATGATGGCCCGGCTGCAGGCGCTGCTGGCCACCCAGCCGGACGAGCAGCAGGAGGGCGTGCGCCAGGCCATGGCCGCCGGGCTCGCCTACGTCGAGGCCAACCAGTACGGGCGCACCCCCTCGCCCGAGGTCGCGGCGGCCTACGAGCAGGCCGACGCCGCGCTGCTGTCGATCATCCGGTCGATGATCGGCTTCGACAACGCGGGCTGGCTCGCCACCGCCGCCGCGCCCATGCCGCTGGAGGTCCAGCGCTTCTTCGCCGGCCTCGGCCTGCGGGTCCTCGACGTGTACGGCATGACCGAGACGACCGGCGCGTTCACCGCCAACGCCCCCGACCGCTACAAGCTCGGCACGGTCGGCCAGGCGGGCCCAGGCGTCGAGGTCAGGATCGCCGAGGACGGCGAGATCATCACCCGCAGCCCGGCCAACACCCGCGGCTACCTCAACCGGCCCGAGGCCACCGCCGAGCTGCTCGACGACGACGGCTGGCTGCACACCGGCGACGTGGGCTCCGTCGACGAGGACGGCTTCGTCAGCATCGTCGACCGCAAGAAGGAGATCATCATCACCTCCGGGGGCGAGAACATCTCCCCGGCCAACATCGAGAACTACCTCAAGGAGCACCCGCTCATCGGCCAGGCCCTCGCCTACGGCGACGGCAGGCCGTACCCGGTGGCGATCCTCACCCTCGACGGCGAGGTGGCCCCCGGCTGGGCGCAGGCCAACGGCGTCTCCTTCACCACCCTGGCCGACCTCGCCGAGCACCCCGACGTCCTCAAGACCGTCGAGGGCGCGATCTCCGTCGCCAACGAGAAGCTGGCCCGCGTCCAGCAGATCAAGCGCTGGCGCCTGCTGCCGGTGGAGTGGACGGCCGAGAGCGCGGAGCTCACCCCGAGCCTGAAGCTCAAGCGCCGCGTCATCCACGCCAAGTACTCGGAGATCATCGACGGCATGTACGAGGGCTGACCGTGACGCCGGGTACGAGAACCGAACGCGCGGGTACGTGCGAGGGCTGACCGGGAGGGCATGTACGAGAGCCGACCGGGGCGGTACGGACGAGAGCCGGCCGCACCGGTCGCGCACGAGAGCCGGCCGGGCCGGTCACGCGCGTGAGCCGGCCGCGCCGGCCATGTGAGAGAGCCGGCCCGCGGGCCGGGTGAGAGACACGTACGAGAGCTGACCACGAGGAGACCTCGGGCCGCCCACGAGCCGCCCGGCGCCCGCCGTCGCCGGGCGCCGGGTTCTCCTTTCCCGGTGCCCGCGTCCCCGCGCCCGCACTCGCGTCCCCCGCCCGCACCACCGCATCCCTGCGCGCCCGCGTCCCTGCGCGCCCGCGTCCCTGCGCGCCCGCGTCCCTGCGCGCCCGCGTCCCTGCGCGCCCGCGTCCCTGCGCCCCCGCGTCCCCCGCACCCCTGTGCCCGCTTCCCCGCACCCCTGTGCCC
The DNA here is from genome assembly GCF_059358815.1 of Streptosporangium nanhuense. Taxonomy (NCBI): domain Bacteria; kingdom Bacillati; phylum Actinomycetota; class Actinomycetes; order Streptosporangiales; family Streptosporangiaceae; genus Streptosporangium; species Streptosporangium nanhuense. The sequence goes on along the minus strand of NZ_JCADBG010000024.1, from coordinate 17,633 downwards.
GCGTCCCCGCGCCCGTGCCCGCACCCCCGCGCCGTGCCCGCGTCCTCCGGTTTCCCGTGTGCCCCGCTTTCCCGGTTCCTGACCCGGCGTTTCCGCCCGGCCCCACGCCTGTCCGGATCCGAAATATTTCGAAATCCCGAGGCACGCCGCGCCGGACAATTTAGGACCGTGACAATGGTGAGAAATACCTTTCCGCCCACCGGTCCGTTGACAGCTCTCTTGACTCGCCTCTACTGGCCGCTTATATTTCCGCAATATTAATAGACTGAATAGAAAGTTTCAGCCCCACGATTCCGATACTTTCTGGCCGACAGCGTGAGGTGACGCCGTCGCCGGCCGAAGGGGTGGCATGAGCGAACAGGCGGTCCACCGGCGACGCCCGCGCCCGCCGGCGCGCGTCCACCGGCCGGCACCGGAGCCGCGGGGATGAGCACGACAGGAACGGTCGGCGTGTCGTCCGGCACCCGGGACGTCCACGAGGCGAGACCCGCCCCCGGCGCAGGGAGGCGCCCTTCCGGCCGCACCTGGCGCCAGGCGCTGCGCCGCGACTGGCAGCTGTACTCGCTGGCGATCCTCCCGCTGCTGTTCTTCGCGGTGTTCCGCTACCTGCCGATGCTCGGCAACGTGATCGCCTTCCGGAAGTTCGAGCCCGGCGGCAGCGTGCTGGGCGAGGAGTGGGTGGGCCTGCGCTACGTGCGGATGTTCCTCAACGACCCGACGTTCTGGCAGGTGTTCACCAACACGCTCGTGCTGGGCGCGCTGACCCTGCTGTTCTGCTTCCCCATGCCGATCGTGCTCGCGCTGCTGATCAACGAGGTCCGCCACCGGCGCCTCAGGCGGATCGTCCAGTCGGTGTCCTACCTGCCGCACTTCCTGTCGATCGTGGTCGTGGCAGGTCTCGTCATCGAGCTGCTGTCGGCCGACGGGCCGGTGAACCAGATCATGCGGGTGGCGGGCGGCGATCCCGTCTCGTTCCTGCAGCAGCCGGAGTGGTTCCGTACGATCTACGTCTCCTCGGAGATGTGGCAGACCGTCGGGTGGGGGACGATCCTCTATCTCGCCGCGCTCACCACCATCGACGACCAGCTGTACGAGGCGGCCAGGATCGACGGCGCGGGCCGGTGGCGGCAGACCTGGCACGTGACCCTCCCCGGCATCCGGCCGACCGCGGTCACCCTGCTGATCCTGAACATCGGCGCGTTCATGGCGGTCGGGTTCGAGAAGGTCCTGCTGCTCTACAACCCGCTGACGTACCCCACGGCGGACGTGATCTCCACGTACCTGTACCGGATGGGCGTGGTGTCCAACAACTTCAGCTACGCCACGGCGATCGGCCTGTTCGAGGCGCTGATCGGGCTGGCCCTGGTGCTGTCGGCGAACCTGATCTCCCGGCGCACGGTGGGGACGAGCCTGTGGTGAGCGCGGACAGGACCCGGGGCCACCGCGTGTTCCAGGCGGTCAACGCGGTCGTGCTCACCGGCGTCGTGATCGTGACCCTGTACCCCTTCGTCAACGTCGTCGCCCGCTCGCTGAGCGACGAGAACGCCATCCGCTCGGGCCAGGTCAACCTCATCCCGCGCGGGTTCACCCTGTCGACGTACGAGTACGTCATCTCCGACCCGACGTTCTGGACGAACTACCGCAACACAGTGGTCTACACGGTCGTCGCCACGGCGATCGCGATGTTCATGACCACCTGTTACGCCTACGTGCTGTCCAAGAGGCATCTCAAGGGCCGCACGTTCCTGATCGGGATCGCCGTCTTCACCATGTTCTTCTCCGGCGGCATCATCCCCAACTACGTCCTGATCACCAGCCTCGGGCTGAAGGACAGCATCTGGGCGATCGTCCTGCCGAACGCCGTCAGCGTCTTCAACCTCCTGGTCATGAAGGCGTTCTTCGAGGGGCTGCCGGTCGAGTTGGAGGAGGCCGCCGCGATCGACGGCATGAGCACCTACGGCATCCTGCTGCGGATCGTGCTGCCTTTGTCGAAGGCGGTGATCGCCACGATGGTGCTCTTCTACGCCGTCGCGTTCTGGAACTCGTGGTTCGCCGCGTTCCTCTACATGAGCCAGTCCGATCTCTTCCCGGTGACCGTCTTCCTGCGAAACCTGATCGCCGGCGCCACCGGCGCGTCGTCCGTCGGCGCCGACGCGATGAACCTGACGGTGGCCGCCAACATCAAGGCGGTGACGACGGTGCTCACCATCCTCCCCATTCTGGGGATCTACCCCTTCGTCCAGCGCTACTTCGTCACCGGCGTCACGCTCGGCGCGGTCAAGGGATAGCCCGGCCGCCCCCACCCACCCCGTTCCCGAAGAGGAGTGCCATGTACCAGATGAACCGGCGTCAGGCGATGGTCGCGATGGGCACCTTCGCCGTGCTCGCCGGCTGCGGCGGTGACGACTCCAAGAAGCCGGCCGACGACCTCTCGGCGAACCGGGACGGCGCGATGCCCGGCTACGGCCCCGGCACCCCGTTCAAGGCCGCCGCGCCGATCTCGTTCACCGTGCTCTACAACAACCACCCGTTCTACCCGATCAAGAACGACTGGTTGTTCTGGTCGGAACTCGGCAAGCGGACCAACGTGACGTTCCAGCCGAGCGTGGTGCCGCTCAGCGACTACGAGAACAAGCGCAGCCTGGTGATCGGCGCCGGTGACGCCCCGCTCATCATCCCGAAGACCTATCCCGCCCAGGAGACCCCCTTCGTCGCCTCCGGCGCCATCCTGCCGGTCAGCGACTACCTCGACCTGATGCCGAACTTCAAGGAGAAGGTCGCCAAGTGGAACCTCCAGGCCGACCTGGACACGCTCCGGCAGTCGGACGGCCGCTTCTACCTCCTGCCCGGCCTCCACCAGGACCACTGGGTGGACTACTCTCTGGCGGTCCGCGCGGACATCCTCGAGGAGCTCGGGCTGGAGATCCCCGGGACCTGGGAGGACCTGCGCACCGTGCTGAAGGCGATGAAGGAGAAGTACCCCGGCTCCTATCCCTTCTCCGACCGCTGGGGAACCCTCACACCCGGCGCCAACCTGCTGAACATCATCGGCATCTCCTACGGCGCCCCCGGCGGCTGGGGGTACGCGGAAGGGGTGGTGTGGGACCCCACCGCCCAGAAGTTCGCCTTCACCGGCGCCATGGAGCAGTACCGGCAGATGCTGGAGTATCTCCACACGCTGGTGAAGGAGAAGCTGCTCGACCCGGAGAGCTTCACCCAGACCGACGACCTGGCGATCCAGAAACTGGTGTCCGGCAAGTCCTTCGTGATCGGCACGAACGCGCAGACGCTGGTCAACGAGTACCGCCCGCCGCTGAGGAAGGCCAACCCCGACGCCAGGCTCGTCAAGATCCCCCTGCCCGTCGGGCCGCTCGGGCCGATCAAGTACGGGGCGGGCAACACCCGCCTGGAGAACGGCGTCATGATCTCCAAGAAGGCCCGCGACAGCAAGAACTTCGTCGCCATGATGCAGTTCGTCGACTGGCTCTGGTACTCCGACGCGGGCCAGGCGTTCGCCAAGTGGGGCGTCGAGGGGGTCACCCACACCAAGGACGCGTCCGGGAAGTACAAGCTCGCCCCCGATGTCGACTTCGTCGGGCTCAACCCCAAGGCGCCCAAGCACCTGCAGAAGGACTTCGGCTTCTCCAACGGCGTCTTCGCCTACGGCGGGGCCACCGAACTCCTCCAGTCGACCTTCTCCGACGAGGAGGTGGCCTTCCAGAAGGAGATGAACTCCAGGAAGCCCCTGCCGGTGCCGCCCCCGCACCCGCTCACCGACGAGGAGCGCGAGCAGGTCACGCTGTGGCAGACGCCGCTGAAGGACCACGTCACCCAGAACACGCTCAAGTTCGTCCTCGGCAAGCGCGACTTCGGCGAGTGGGGCGCCTACGTCAAGGAACTGGAGGCGAACAACATGCTCTCCTTCGTCGACATGGTGAACGGCGCCCACGAGCGTTTCAAGCAGAAGCACGGTTGACGTGGAGTTCCCCCGATGACCGGCACGACGGCCGGGCCCCGCTTCGGCGCGGGCCCCCTCGCGCGCGCCTGCGCGCTCGTCTACACCCTGCTCGTGGTCGAGCTGCTGTTCCTGCTCACCACCGCGCCGGGCCTGGCCGGGCTCGTGCTGCTCGGCCGGGAGGCCGGCAACATCGCGCCTGCCGCGTGCTGCCTGATCCCCGTCGGCCCGGCGCTCTCGGCCGCGCTGTACGCGCTGCGCCACCGCCGCCTGGACCTCACCGACCTGCACCCCGGGGCGGCCTTTTGGCGCGGCTACCTGGCCAACCTCCGAGGGGTGCTGAAGCTCTGGATCCCGTGGCTGCTGTGGATGGCCGTCATCGGGTCGAACCTGGCCACCGGCGGGGCCCGGGGATGGTGGGCCGCGCCGTCGGTCCTCATCGCCGTGGCGGCGACGCTCTGGATCGCCAACGCGCTGGTGATCACCTCCCTGTTCGCGTTCCGCGCGCGGGACGTCGCCCGCCTGGCCGCGTACTTCCTCACCCGTTCCCCCCGGGCCTCGCTGGGCAACGCCGGCCTGCTGGTCCTTGCGGCGGGGCTCACGCTGGTCGCCTCCGAGGCGCTGCCGGTGCTGCTGGCCTCGGTGTTCGCGTCGGCGCTCCTGCTGAACAGCCGCCCGATGGCCGCCGAGGTGCGGGAGAGGTTCACGGCCGGCGCGGCGACGCCGACACGGGAGCCCACATGAAGAACACGGCGAACACGGCGAACACGACGAACACGCGGATGGGCGGCCTCGGGAAACGCCTCGGCGGCCTGGCGTCTGGCGGGAGGACGCGCGGCTCATGAGGCGGCGGTGGCTCGGAACCGCTTCGGCGACGTCCCCGCCCACGTCGAGCGCGCGGTACGCGAGGACGCGGGGCACGAGTGTCTCTTCCCGCTCGACCACGACGCCGGGCGCACCGCGGGCTTTTCCCGCCGGGCGCCTCGCGCTTTGCCCAACGGGGCGTGTGTCCTCTACCTGCTTGTTACCGGCGGCCTCCTAGCGTCCTGATCATGACGATGAGAGTCCTTCTCGCATCCCTGGCGGCCGGGGCAGTGACCCTGCCGGTACCGGCCGGAGCACCGGCCGCGGCCGTCGAGGACCTGACGATCCGTTCGGTGACCCTGCGCCCCGCGAGCCCCGTGGTCGGGCCCGCCGACTCCGTACGCATGGTGATAGAGGTGGTGGCCCGGGGCGTCACCGTCCCCGGAGGGGTGAGGATCAGGGTCGAGCCCGGCGCGCCTCCCGCCTCGGGCACGTCCTTCCCCGTCACCGCGCCGCGCCGCGAGGCGCCCGCCCAGCCGAAGCCCGGACGGGGACCGGCCCTCGCCCCCGGCCCGGCACCCGGCCCGATCGTGGCCGCCCGCCTCGCTCACGGCACGGCCGGGACGGCGGAGGCAAGGATCGTCTCCCTGCCCGGGGAGGGCTGGGTGACCTGGCGGTTCGCCCCGGAGAGGAGCCTGAGCCGCTGGTACCCGGCGGGACCCTGGACGGTCTCGGTGACCGCCAAGGGCGCGGACGGCGCCGAGGTCACCGGGCACACGGGCTTCCTGCTGAAGCGCCTGACCAGGTTCGGCGGCGTGGAGGCGGTCAGGGGCGGCTCGGGCGTGCGGGTGACGGGCGTGCTGAACAGGGTCGATCCGCAGGGGGACCTCGACTACGCGCCCTTCGCCGGCCAGCCCGTCGAGATCCTGCACCGGCCGGGGGAGAAGGCCGGGTGGACGAAGGTGGCCGGGGCCACGACCGACTCCCACGGCCGTTTCGCCCGGACCGTGGGCGACCGCACGGGCGGCGAGTGGCGGATCCGCTTCCAGGGCACGAACCACTACGCCCCCAGGCTGGGCATCGTCCACCAGGTCTCGCGCTAGACGCGCCGCCCGCGGACGCCGGTGACCGCGACCCCCCGGGAGCACGGCCCGGCCGGAGACGACCGGAGCCGGGAACGCCTGAGCCTGCCCCGGAGGCCCGTTCCCGGCCGGGAACGGGCCTCCGGGGCAGGCCGGAAGGAGCACGGACCGGCGGCCGGGGACACTTCCTGGCAGGGAACGGGCCTCCGGGTCAGGCCAGGGCGTGCACCGCCGCGCCGAACAGGGCGGGCATCCGCCGGGCGGCCGGGACGATCAGCCGCCCCGCCGTCCGGTACCGCCGGGTGCCCACCAGCGCGCCGGTGAGCAGCCGGTGCCGCCGGGACAGCCGCAGCCAGGCGGCCTCGTACGACCCGGGGGTACCGGCCCGCAGGCAGTCGACCAGCAGCCGCGCGGACGTCAGCGCGAGCGACACCCCCTCCCCGGTGAGCGCGTCGACGTAGCCGGCCGCGTCGCCGACCAGCAGCACCCGCCCGGCCACCCGGGCGCGCACCCGCTGGCGCAGCGGCCCCGCCCCGCGCACCGGGGTCGCCGCAGGGCCCTCCAGCCGTTCCAGGAGCGCGGGGAAGTCCGCCAGGTGCTCCGGGTAGCCGCGCCGCCGCGAGCTCAGCACGGCGACGCCCACCAGGTTCTCGCCCACCGGCGTCACGTACGCCTCGCCGTCCGCGGCCCAGTGCACCTCGACGAAGTCCGTCCACGGCGCGACCGGGTAGTGCCGCCGCAGCCCGTACCTGCGCGGCCCGCGCCCCGGCAGCTCCAGCCCGAGCAGGGCGCGCAGCGGGGAGTGCAGGCCGTCCGCGGCCACCAGCCAGCGGGCCCGCAGGCCCGCCGCCTCGACCCCGCGGCCGTCCTGCCGCACCCCGTCCACCTTGCCGGGTACGACCTGCACGCCCAGCTCCCGCGCCCGCCGGGCCAGCGCGGCGTGCAGCGCGGTCCGCCGCACCCCCAGGCCCGACCCGTCGCGGAACGCCGCCTCCACGGCGTACCGGCGGTCCAGGTAGCGGATGCCGCGCAGCGGCCTGCCCTCCACCCGCACCCCCAGCGACCCCAGGGCGGCGGTCCCGCTGGGCATCAGCCCCTCGCCGCACGCCTTGTCCACCGGTACGGCCCTGGGTTCGACGACGACGGCCTCCATCCCGGCCAGGGCGGCGTGGATGGCGGTGGCCAGTCCCGCCGGGCCCCCGCCCGCGATCAGAACGTCGATCACGCCGACGCCCCGCCGGTGGACGGCGGTGGCCCGTCGGCGGGCGGCGCGGTGACGGGCGGCGCGGAGGCGGGCGGAGCCGTGGCGAGCGAGGCCAGGGCGTCCTCCTCGCAGCGGATCCGCACCACCATCAGCACGGCGTTGAGCACGGTGAACACCAGCGCGGTGACCCACGCGGTGTGCACCAGGGGCAGCGCCACCCCCTCGACGGCCACCGCGACGTAGTTGGGGTGGCGCAGCCAGCGCAGCCGGTAGGGGCCGCGCTCCACCAGCGGCAGGCCCGGCACGACGATGACCTGGGTGTTCCACTGCGGGCCCAGCGCGGTGATGCACCACCAGCGCAGTCCCTGCGCGGCGACCGCCAGCGCGAGCATCGGCCAGCCGAGCGCGGGCACGAAGGGCCGGTCGGCCAGGCCCGCCTCGGCCAGGCACCCGGCCAGCAGGCCGGTGTGCAGGAGGACCATCCACGGGTAGTGGCCCTGCCCGGACAGCACCCCGCCGCGTGCCATGCTCCAGCGCGCGTTGCGGCGCGCGACGACCAGCTCGGCGACACGCTCCAGGCCGACGAGCAGCACGAGGAGCAGGTACCAGGACGACAGATGCCAGGACATCGGGCTCCTACCAGCGCAGCAGTACGAGTTCGGAGCAGAAGCCCGGCCCCATCGCGAGGAGGAGTCCCGGCGTGCCCGGCGGTGGTGGCCGCAGGGCGAGCGTATCCCGCAGGACGTGCAGGACGGAGGACGAGGACAGGTTCCCGATCGCCGCGAGCGAGCGCCAGGTGAGGTCCAGCGCGCCCTCGGGAAGCCGCAGCGTCTCCGCCACCGCCTCCAGGACCTTCGGGCCGCCCGGGTGACAGACCCACGCCGTCACGTCCTCGACGCGCAGGCCGTGGTCGCCGAGGAAGCCGTGCACGTCGTCCGCCAGGTAGGTGCGCACCACCTCGGGGACGCTCGCGTCGAGCACCACGCGGAAGCCGGTGTCGCCGACGTGCCAGCCCATCACGTGCTCGGATCCGGGATACAGGTGGCTGCGCGAGGCCACCACCGTCGGCCCCGTCATCGCGGCGGGCGGCTCGGGGATCCCGTACGCCTCCGCCCGCTCGGGAAGCGGCCGGTGCGTCACGGGAGCGCCGGTCGCGGGGGAGGACCTCGCGAATCCCGAAGACGCGGAGGACGGTGAAGCCGAGGAAGGAGAGGAAGCCGAAGCAGGCGCGGAGGGGCCGGGGAGGGGGAGCCGGTGTCGCGTCGCGGGCGCGCCGTTCGGCGGGGAGGACCCGGCGGGTCCCGCGGTCGGCGCCGTCGGCGCCGTCGCGAACGCGCCGCTCGCCCCGGTGGCACGGAAAGCCCCGGAGGCCCCGGAGGCCCCGGAGGCCCCGGAGGCCCCGGAGGCCCCGGAGGCCCCGGAGGCCCCGGAGGCCCCGGAGGCCCCGGAGGCCCCGGAGGCCCCGGAGGCCCCGGAGGCCTCAGAGGAGCCGGGGGAGCCGGTACGCCGGGGCCGCCACTCGTCGCCGCAGGCCACCACCGCCGTCGCCCCGTCGCCGAACAGGGCGCTCGCGACCATGTTGGCGACGGAGGCGTCACCGCGCTGCAGGGTGAGGGAGCACAGCTCGACCGAGAGCAGCACCGCCAAATGGTCCGGCCAGCCGCGCAGGTAGTCGTGGAGGCGGGCGATCCCGGCCGCTCCCGCGACACAGCCCAGTCCGAAGACCGGTATCCGCTTGACGTCCGGGCGCAGCCCGAGCCGCCCGGCCAGCCTGGCGTCCACCGAGGGCGCCGCGACACCGGTCACCGAGGTGAAGAGAATCATGTCCACGTCCTCGGGAAGAACCCCCGCGTCCTCCAGCGCCCCGCCCACCGCCTCGACGCCCAGCTCCACGGCCGTCTCCACGAAGGCGTCGTTGGCCGCGCCGAAGCCGTCCAGCTTGGCGTACCGTTCGAGCGGCAGCGTCAGGTGCCGTGACTCGACCCGCGCGGAGGCGTGCAGCCTGTCGAGCAGCCCGCGGCTGGCCCCTTCGGGAAGGCACGCTCGCGCGAACGCTTCGGTGATCTCTGCCTGGGAGTGGTGGTTCGGCGGGAGTGCGCCGCGGACAGCGACGATTCGCGTCATCTATTAACCCCCGGCTCGCAAACAGCGGACACCTCCCTTTTGCCCATCTGCGTGTGTGGCATGCGTCACGAAGTCCTCCGTGCCCGCCTCCCACGGCATTCCGGTCCACGGGGAGGTCGCGCCCGACCTCTTCAAGCCCGGGAGAAAGTCGTCCCCGCCTCCGCGACGCGAGCGGCCGCAGAGCCGAGGAACCGTAAGGGAGGAAACCGTGAAGCAGAGAACCGTGAAGCGGATGACCGGAGAGCGGGCGACCGGCGATCGAGGGCCGCGTTCCGGTCCGCGGGGTGCCCGCGCCCGGCGGGGTTCCCGCCTACGATCGACCTGTGACGACGAGTCGGCCATCGCGCCTGGGCCCCGAGCCGTCGTTCCGGGCCCTGCGGGGGCTGCTGCTGGCCTGTCACCCGGGGCCGACCGTGGCGGTCACCGCCCTGGTGACCGCGCTGGCCGTCGCGAGCGGGCGCGACGCGGCCGGGTGCGCCCTGGTGGCCGCCGCGGTGCTGACGGGGCAGCTATCGGTCGGCTGGTGCAACGACGCGGTGGACGCCGCGCGCGACGCCGCCGCGGGACGCGCCGCCAAGCCCGTCGCCTCCGGCGCGGTGGGCGTCCGTACGGTGTGGGCCGCCGCGCTCGCGGCCCTGGCGTTGTGCGTGCCGCTCTCCCTGGCCTCCGGTCCCGCCGCCGGTGCCGTCCACCTGGCCGGCGTCGCCGCGGCGTGGGCCTACGACCTCGGGATCAAGGCGACCGCGCTGTCCTGGCTGCCGTACGCGGTGGGGTTCGGCTCGCTGCCGGGGTTCGTGACCCTGGGCCTGCCGGGACACCCGTGGCCCGCCTGGTGGGCGGTGACGGCCGCCGCGCTGCTCGGCTGCGGGGCGCATCTGGCGAACGTGCTTCCCGACATCCCCGCGGACCTCGCGGGCGGGGTCCGCGGCTGGCCGCAGCGGCTCGGCACCGCCCGCGTCCGCGTCCTGATCCCGCTGCCGCTGCTGGCCGCGACGGCCCTGCTCGTCTTCGGCCCCCCGGAGCCGCCGGGCGCGGGAGGCTGGATCGCGCTGGCGGCGGCGGGGGCGTTCACCGCCGGAGGGCTGGCACTGGGCCGGGGCTCGTCGCGCGTCCCCTTCGCCATGGCGATCGCCGTCGCCGCGGTCGACGTCGTCCTGCTCCTCGCCCGCGGCACCGCCATCACCGCCCTGTGACCCCCGCTCCCGTCCGGCCACCGATCCACGCCCCGGCGGCTCACCTCCGACCGGCTCGCGCTCCGCCCCGCTCCCGCCCCGCTCCTGTCCGGCCTCGACCGGCTCGCCGGCCGGTGCGGACGCCCGTGTCTCAGCGAGAGGCCGACGGCACCGCGGACACCCGGTCGTCCCAGGAGATCCGGTAGTCGTGTATCCAGGCCAGCGCGTCCCTCCTGTCCACCTGCCGCATGACGACGGGAAGCATGAGGTCGCGGAGGAAGGCTCCGACGGCTCCCGGCGCCTTGCCGCTCCCGCTGCGCCTGCCGTGCGCCACGACCCGCTCCACCCGGTCGCGCCGCAGCCTCTCGAAGGCGGCGAACGCGTCCGAGGTGCCGGGGACGTCACGCAGGCACTTGGCCAGCACCACCGCGTCCTCGATCGCCATGGAGGCCCCCTGGCCCGACGAGGGGGAGGTCGCGTGCGCGGCGTCGCCCAGGATCACCATGCGCTCGTTGGACCACTTCGGCACGGTCGGGAAGTCGTAGGTGTTCCATCCGGCGGGAATGTCGCCGGTCGCGCGGATGATGTCGAGCATCGGCCCGGTGTCGTCCCCGAACAGCTCCATCAGCGTGGCGCGCCATTCCTCCGAGGTGACCGCCGCGAGCTCCTCCGGAGCCGGCTCCTTCGGGCTCGGCGGGTTGGCGAACCACCACACCTGCCCGTCCGGATGGACCAGGTAGCCGAAGAAGGCCCGCTTCCCGAAGACGAAGTGGTACGTCCCCGGCTCGCCCGGCACCTTCACACCGTCCGCGAAACCACCGGTGTTCAGCAGCCCGACGTGCCGGGCGCGGGGCGCGCCGGGGTCGATGATCGTGCGCGTGCGCGAGTGGAGCCCGTCGGCGCCGACCAGCAGATCACCCTCGGCCGTGCCGCCGCCGGCGAAGACCGCGCGTACCCCGTCCGCGGTGATCGAGGCGTCGGTGAGGCGCCTGCCGTAGTGGATCCGCACCCCGCGCCGCACGGCCTCGTCGCGCAGCGCCAGGTAGAGGTCGGCGCGCCTCAGCGTCCGGCTGGGCTGACGGGTGGAGGCGAGCGCCCTGCCCCGGCCGTTGAGCATCAGCATCACCGAGGAGTCCATGCCCAGGTCGTGGACGAGGTCGTGCAGGCCGAGGGGGCGCAGGGCCTCGATCCCGTTGACCGCGAGCGTGAGGAAGACACCCACGCCCTCCGAACCGCGGTCGTACGCCTCGAAGACCTCGCAGTCCACGCCCGCGTGCCGCAGGGCCATGGCCGTCACCGGACCGGCGATGCCCCCGCCGATGATCAGCGCTTTTTTAGTCATAAGATGACTATACATAGAATGACTAACAAATGGCGGGCCCTACGATGTTCGCCATGTCTACGAGGCGATCTCCTCTGGCCATGGCGTTGCTCTCGCTGGTCGCCGAGGCGCCGATGCACGCGTACCGGATGCAGCGGCTGATCGAGGAGCGGCACAAGGACGACGTGGTCAACGTCGCGCAGCGCAACAGCGTGTACCAGACCATCGAGCGGCTGCTGCGCGACGGGCTCATCGCGGTCCGCGAGACCTCGCGCGAGGAGAACCGCCCGGAGCGGACCGTCTACGAACCCACCGAGGCGGGCCGCGAGACGCTGCGGCAGTGGATGCGGACGATGCTCTCCGCGCGGGCCCGCGAGTTCCCCGAGTTCCCCGCCGCGCTCGCCTTCATGCCCGTCCTGCCGCCCGGCGAGGTCCGTGCCGCGCTGGAGGAGCGCCTCGCCTCGCTGGAGGCGCGGCTGGCGGAGCTGGACACCGACCTGACCGAGGGCGGGAGGTTCCTGCCCCGCGTCTTCCTGGTGGAGTCGGAGTACCAGCGGGCCGTGCTCGGGGCCGAACTCGACTACGTCCGCGGCCTCGCCGGAGACCTGCGCACGGGCCTGCTCGACTGGGACTACCGCGTCTGACGTCCGCCGTCGCGCTGTCCACAACAGGTCATCCCGTTGCCACCAGGGAAAGGCGGTGAAAGTGTCATATTTCCCCCGGCACACGTAATTGGGAGATCACCATGAGTCACACCACCCACGCGACCCCCAAGCAGACGCGGATGGAGGCCGTGCAGGCGGCGATCGCCAAGACGAAGATGACCACGGCCAAGCTGTGGAATCCCTGGCCGCAGCTGCTGGACGAGGACGTCGTCATCAAGCAGCTGAAGATCGCGGCCGGTGGTGGGAACGTTCCAGAGATCATTCCCGACGGCCAGCAGTTCTCCGACCTCAAGACCGTGCGCCTGCCGGCGATCGGCAGGGAGGCGGGGCTCGACGGGCCGGTGACCCAGTCCACGTTCGCCGAGGCCCGCGAGAAGATCAAGGGCAAGTACGTCGCGACCGGGCGGGCCAACTACCGCGGCCTCGCCAGCGCCAACTGCACGCTCTTCGCCTGCTGCGTCATCGGGATGCTCGCCGACCAGCCCAAGCTGCTCGGCTCGGGCGTCAAGGTGGAGCTGGTCAACTTCCGCGACACCACCGGGGGAGCGGGGCACGCCTACGTCGTCGTGGGGCGCGAGGAGGGCGACGTGGGAGACATCAAGACCTACGGTCCCGACTGCTTCTTCGTCGACCAGTGGTACGCCCGCCACAAGAGCGGCACACCGGGTGTCCAGGGGGTCAAGGACGCCGTCCCGGGCGAGTCCCCCAACCCCTTCTGGGACCTCGATTTCTACGCCTTCATGAGCGACGAGACCTCTCCCGTCGTGAAGCTCACCTTCACCAGCGACGAGCTGTCCAAGCTCGGGCTCTGAGTTTCCCGGGGTCCTCCCGGGCGCGTCCCGCCGTCCCCGTCACCGGTCGAGGCCGGCGGGCGCGGCCGTCCGGTCCCTCGCCGGGCCACCCGGTGTCCCGTGTGCGGCCGTGACCCGATGATTATCGAGTTGCGGGACGGCCGGCCTTTCTGGCCTTATTGATCACGTTCGGGATGTGGCAGGGAGGAGGCGATGTGGGGATGTCGTACAACGAGGTGGTGGGCGGGCGTGCGCCGATCCGCATGTGGGCCGACCCGGCCGAGGTCGAGCCGAACGTGATGCAGCAGCTGCGCAATGTGGCGAACCTGCCGTGGGTGCAGGGAGTCGCGGTGATGCCGGACGTGCATCACGGGATGGGCGCGACGGTGGGGTCGGTCATCGCGATGCGCGACGCGGTCTCGCCCGCGGCGGTCGGGGTCGACATCGGGTGCGGGATGACCGCGGTGAAGACCTCGTTCAGGGTGGAGAACCTTCCCGACAACCTGCCGTACCTGCGCTCGAAGCTGGAGCAGGCGATCCCCGTCGGGTTCGGGCACCACAAGCGGCCGGTCGACCCCACCAAGCTGCACGGGCTCAAGACCGCCGACTGGGCGGGGTTCTGGAAGGACTTCGACACGCTGGCCCCGGCGGTGCGCCCGAGGCGGGAGCGCGCCGAGGTGCAGATGGGCACCCTGGGCGGGGGCAACCACTTCCTGGAGGTGTGCGCCGACGACGAGGGCACGGTCTGGGTGGTGCTGCACTCCGGGTCGCGCAACATCGGCAAGGAGCTGGCCGAGCACCACATCGGCCAGGCCCAGCACCTGCCGCACAACCAGGACCTGCCCGACCGTAACCTGGCGGTGTTCGTCGGGGGCACCCCGCAGATGGACGCCTACCGGCGTGACCTGTTCTGGGCGCAGGACTACGCGCGGCGCAACCGGGCGGTCATGATGGCCCTGGTCTGCGACGTGCTCCGGCGCCACCTGGCGGGCATCACCTTCGAGCGGCCGATCTCCTGCCACCACAACTACGTGGCGGAGGAGCGCTATGACGGCGTGGACGTGCTCGTCACCCGCAAGGGCGCGATCCGGGCGGGGTCCGGCGAGTTCGGGATCATCCCCGGGTCGATGGCGACCGGCACCTACATCGTGAAGGGCCTGGGCAACACGGCCGCGTTCAACTCGGCCTCGCACGGCGCGGGGCGCCGGATGAGCCGGAGCAAGGCGAAGAAGACCTTCACCCTGGCCGACCTCGAGGAGCAGACCGCCGGTGTCGAGTGCCGCAAGGACACCGGGGTGATCGACGAGATCCCCGGCGCGTACAAGGACATCCGGTCGGTCATGGCGGCGCAGGCCGACCTGGTCGAGGTCGTCGCCCACCTGCGGCAACTGGTCTGCGTCAAGGGCTGACGGCAGGAATCGGGGCGTGCGACGACATCTCCCCAGGAATCAACCATCTCGTGGTGATGTTGAAACAGTGAGGCCTGTCTAGGGCCGGGCGGGGGGCTGGCCGTAGGCTGGCCCCCTGTTCCAACAGGTGATCAATTGGGAGGTGGCGTCCCGTGCTGCAGGACTCGTTCGGTCGCGTGGCGACTGATCTGCGGGTGTCCCTCACAGATCGCTGCAACCTGCGCTGCTCCTACTGCATGCCACCGGAAGGCCTCGAATGGCTGCCGAAACCCGAGCTGCTGACCGCCGACGAGATCGTCAGGCTGGTCACCGTCGGGGTGGAGCGGCTCGGCATCACCGAGGTCCGCTACACCGGCGGTGAGCCCCTGCTCCGCCGCGAGCTGGTCGACATCGTGACCCGTACCACCGCGCTCGACCCCGTCCCGCAGGTCTCGCTGACCACCAACGGGATCGGGCTGAGCCGGATGGCCGCCTCCCTGGCCGCCGCGGGCCTGCACCGG
This sequence comes from Streptosporangium nanhuense, assembly GCF_059358815.1. NCBI lineage: Bacteria > Bacillati > Actinomycetota > Actinomycetes > Streptosporangiales > Streptosporangiaceae > Streptosporangium > Streptosporangium nanhuense. The sequence continues at coordinate 2,606 of NZ_JCADBG010000024.1, read as the reverse complement.
GTCAACGTCTCCCTCGACACCCTCGATCGCGAGACCTTCAAGAGGCTCGCCCACCGCGACCGCCTGGCCGACGTCCTCGAAGGGCTGGAGGCGGCCGACGCCGCGGGACTGCGCCCGGTCAAGGTCAACGCGGTGCTGATGCGCGGGATCAACGACCACGAGGCCGTGCCGCTGCTCCGCTACTGCCTGGAACGGGGCTACGAGCTCCGGTTCATCGAGCAGATGCCGCTGGACGCCCAGCACGGCTGGCGCCGGGAGAACATGATCACGGCTGACGAGATCCTCGCCATGCTCAAGGCCGACTTCGACCTGGTCGACGCCGACGCGGCGGAGCGCGGCAGCGCCCCGGCCGAGCTGTTCCTCGTCGAGGGCGGTCCGGCCAGGGTGGGGGTCATCGGCTCGGTCACCCGGCCGTTCTGCGGCGCGTGCGACCGGGTACGGCTCACCGCCGACGGCCAGATCCGCAACTGCCTGTTCGCCACCGACGAGTCCGACCTGAGGGCCGCGATGCGCGCGGGTGCCGACGACGACGAGATCGCCGAGCGCTGGCGGTCCGCGGTCCGGATCAAGAAGGCCGGTCACGGCATCGACGACCCGACCTTCCTGCAGCCGTCCCGCCCGATGTCCGCCATCGGCGGCTGACGTCCCCGCCCGGAGTCCCGGAGACACGGAGGTGCGCGATGATCGTCCGCCACGACGCCTGCATCCTGGCGGGCGGTCTCGCGCGAAGGCTCGGCGGGCGCGACAAGCCCGGCCTGCACGTCTCCGGCCGCCCGCTGGTCGAGTCGGTGGCCGCCGCCGTGCCCGGCGCGACGCGGCTGATCGTCGTCGGGCCGTCCCGCCCCGGGCTGTCGCGCGCGATCTTCCGTCGTGAGGACCCGCCCGGGGGCGGGCCCGTCCCGGCGCTGCGGGCGGGCCTGGCCGAGGTGACCGCGCCGTGGGTGGCACTGCTCGCCGCCGATCTCCCGTTCCTGACCGCCGAGCACGTGGACGCGCTGCTGGCCGCCGCGGGGGCGGGGGAGGGGCGGGACACGACGCCGTGCACCCGGGCGGGGGAGGGGCGGGACACGACGTCGTGCACCGGGGCGGGGGAGGGGCGGAAGACGGCGCCGTACGCGGGAACAGGGCCGCCTCCGGGCGGGGCCGGGACGCGTGCGGGGGAGGGGGGCGGGCCCAGGGCCGGAGCGGTGCTCCTCGATGACGGCGGGCGCGAGCAGTGGCTCGCCGGGGTGTGGCACGCGGAGAGCCTGACGCGGGCGCTCGCCCGCTACGAGGGGCGGTCGCTGCACGGACTGCTGGCCCCGCTCGACCCGGTCACGCTTCATCTCACCGGGCGGCCGTGGTTCGATTGCGACACCATGGACGATCTACAGCGGGCCCGGACGGTGGAGCCGGGCTCCGAGGGCGGAGGCGTGGGTTCCGGCGAGGGTCGCGAGAGCGGCGACGGCACGGAACGGGCGCGGCCGCGGACAAGGAGCGAGAGATGAACGTGCTGGCGGAGTGGACCGCGCTGGTCTGCCGGGAGCTGGGTGTCGATCCCGCGCTGGTGGATCGCGACGAGGTGCTGGACCTGACCAAGGAGGTCGCGCACGGGGTGGCCCGGCCGGCCGCGCCGCTCACGGCCTATCTGCTCGGCCTGGCCCAGGGGGCGGGCACGGCGCCGCCGGACGTCGTGGAGAGGCTGACCGCGCTGGCGCGCAACTGGGAGCAGGCGACGACCGAGACACTGGGCGACAAATAATGCCAAAGGCAAAACGTTTTATTGTGAAAGTCTGAGAAAAGGGCGACGCCGGGTGGTTACGGGGGCAAACCACCCGGCGTCGCTTCATCGGCGTTCCGACGGGGGCCCGGAACGCCGGCAACAGTGCCCCGACGGGGGACCAGGGCACTTGGCTAAAGCGTACACCTACTACCCTTGGGGTGCGTCAAGACTTAGTCACGACCCGATCTCGCGTCGGTGGCGTGGAATCTCACTTTGTCCAGAATCTTCCACGTCAGGGGCACGCGGAACTCCGCGCGGCGGCGCGTTGGCCCCGATCACGGCAAGGTATGGTAAAAAGATCGCCCCGGCGAAGAGTAGCAGCCGCACGGGCATCGGAGCGGGCACCGTGAACGCGAGGACCAGGCAGATCAGCCGGATCCCCATCTTGATGAAGTAACTCTTCTCGCGCTTGCCTATGTCGGCGCTCAGCGAGGGCTGGGCATCCGTCACCTGGTGGACTACCGGACGCTTACCCCATACCTTCACAACTCCCAATCTAGGCCTCATATCGGCTGGGTGTGAACGGTCATGTAATCGTGGCTTTCCGGGAAGGAGCAGGAGATGACAGATCGAACGTATCGGGTGACCGAGATAGTCGGCACTTCGGGGGAGAGTATCGAGGCCGCCGTCCGCAACGGGGTCCGCCGCGCCTCCCAGACCCTGCGCCATCTCGACTGGTTCGAGGTGACCGAGATCAGAGGGCACATCGAGGAGGGGGAGATCGGCCACTTCCAGGTCGGCATGAAGATCGGATTCCGCCTGGAGGACGACTGAGTAGCCCTGTGTCAAGCTGCCGCCGATTGATCTTGTTTGAGTAGGGTCTGGAGGGCTCCGTGTTTGGCGG
>NZ_JCADBG010000023.1:0-161711 GCF_059358815.1 Streptosporangium nanhuense | reverse complement strand
CGTCATCCTGTTCGCCCTGCAGGGCGAGACGATCACCTCCCAGCCCGGGGACGTGGCACGGATCGCGCTGCCGCTGCCGGCCTACTTCGCCCTCATGTGACGACCCGGCCGGCCAGGGCATCGAGGCCGTCCGGCCGATCCGCGACGAGATCCGCGCCCGCATCGAGAAACTGATCGCCGAGCTCGACGCCAGGTAAGCACCGCCCGCCGCCCCCACTCCGGCCAGGCGGGGTGGCCGGGCCGGTGCCTGCCTCAGGCCTGCGGCGATCCGGCCAGCAGCCACACGGTGGCCACCAGCAATCGCGCGGCGGCCAGCAGCGTGTCCGGCTCGACGCGCTCGGGGGTTTCGGCGGGGGTCTGGTAGCCGGGCATGCCCATCCCGATGCCGATCGCGGCCAGCCCGGTCGCGGCGTAGCGGCGGTTGTCCGAGGCCATCGCCCCGGCCCGCAACGCCACCCCGGTGCGGCGCCCGGCCTGGTCCAGGGTGGCCAGCAACCCATGAGCCGGGCCGCCCGCCTCGACCGCGGCCGCCTGGTGCAGCTGCGCGGCTCCGTCCAGGTTGATGACCTGGGTGCCCGGCGCCACAACGGGGGCGTGGTGGGCCGAACCCCACGCGCCGGTCTCCTCGGCGTCCAGGAAGGACACCGACAGATCCACCGGCGCTCTCAACGAAGCGCGCAGGACGCGGGCGGCCTCCAGCACCGCCGCGACCCCGGAGGCGTTGTCGGCCGCGGCGGGCAGGCGGCGATCCGGGTCGTCGCCCACCCCGTCGAAGTGCGCGCTCAGCAGCACCCGCGGGCCACCTTCCGGGCCCCGCGCCGTCGCCTCCTCCGCGGCGTCCCACCCGATCGGCAGGTGGCCGTGGACGTTAACCCCTTGGACGCCGACCGACCGCAGCGGCATCGACGCCGTCACGGTCACCTGCCCCGCGCTGAGGGCGTCGGCCAGGTGCCGGTGCAGGTCGGGGCGCAGCCCGATGACCGCCACCGCGCGCCGGGTGGGTCCGGCGATCATCTTGGGCATCCACCCCTCGGCGTCGGTGCCCCGGGCCATCAGCACGCCGAGCGCGCCGCCGGCTTCGGCGCGCCCGCAGGCCTGGGTCCAGTCCTCGGCTGAGGCCAGGACCCAGCGGCCGCCCAGATCGGCCGTCTCCGCCCCTGCCAGTGGCGCCGAGCGTGGCTCGGGCACCTCGGCCGAGGCCAGATGCTCGACGAAATCACGGCGATGCTCCAACTGCCGGACCGTCGCATCGGTGCTCCAGCCCAGTACCGGCGTGCGATACAGCTCCCGCACCTCGGCGACGTCGAACGCATCGAGCCGCACCTGGGCGCCCAGCCCGCCCAGCTGCTCGGCGAGCCAGGAGGCGGCGGCCCGGCCACCGGGGGTGCCCACCCGCCGGCCCGCATAGCCGTCAGCGGCCAGCTCGCGGACGGTGGCCAGCATCCTGTCGGCCGAAAGCCGCTCCAAGGCCTTTGTCAGACCCCGCTCCCGGACGGTCGGATCCGGCTGAACCGGGGTGGGCGCCGATGACCGGGAGATCATCCGCAGCACCCGGTGGCGGCGCTGCCGGTGGCCTGCGGGCTCGCCGGTGCCTGGCCGCAGCACCCGGCCTCGGCCGCCTGGCTCGCCGCCGCGGGGCTGCCGCAGCAGGAGGTCGCCGCTGTTTGGGCCGCCGTGGTTGTCTCGGGTGCGGCGGGGCCGCCACAGCATCCTCCCGCCGCGGGCGGGGCGAACGCCTCGTCGAGGTTTCCGATGAATCCGCCGCTGACGCTGTCGGCCATCGCAGGCTCCCTTCGGCGCGGGGCCAGACGTGGCCACCCCACCCCATGAATTAGATGAATGTCTAAGTAGATCTACCATTCCACACTGTTTAGATAAGCGTCAAGTTAGATGGAAATCTAATCATTGTGGCGGCTGCGACATCGCCGCCCCTACTGGAGGGGTGGCTGACAAAGAGTGTCGCCCCGCCGGCAGTGAACACCGTTCCGCTGGCCGATGAGGACTAAAGCACCGGCTGCCCCATCACCTCGGCCACCGTGGTGCGCGCCGTGCGGCGAACCGCCGGCCCCGCCTGCCCGCCGCCGATCACCGCGACATCGACCGGCCGCGACGAGGGGGCAGCGCCCTCGGGCCGGTCACACGCTCGTGGACTCGGCCAGCGGGGTGAACAGCGCACCCAGCCGCGCCACGGCGGCCGGGACGATCCAGTAGTAGACCCAGGTGCCGCGGCGCTCGGAATCGATCAGCCCGGCCATCCGCAGCACTTTGAGGTGGTGGGAGATGGTGGGGCCGCTCAGGTCGAAGGCGGGGGTCAGGTCGCACACGCACGCCTCGCCGCCCGCGTGCGAGCCGATCATCGACAGCAGGCGCAGCCGGACCGGGTCGGCGACGGCTTTGAGCATCACCGCCAGGTCGGCCGCGTCATCCTCCGACAGTGGCTCGCGGGCGATCGGCGCGCAGCACTGGGCGGTGGTGGCGGTCATACGGCAACTCCCCTGCTTCGACATTCGTCTAAATCATACGCGGTGGTAGGCGACCAGCGCGAACGCGGCGACGGCGCAGGCCACCGCCACGGCCGCCATCACCCACGTGTAGCCGGCCGCTTGGGCCAGCGCGACCGCCCCCAGCGGGGCCAGCGCTTTGTCGGCGACGGAGAAGGCGGCGACGCGGCCCGACAGTGAGGCGTAGGCGCTGCTGCCGTAACGCCGCAGGAGCAGGTGCGGCAGGGTGATGGAGGCGATGCCGAAGCCGAGCCCGAACCCCACCACGCAGCCGACAGCGCCCGGCACCGTGCGCCCGGCCAGCGGAAGGAGCGCGGCGGAGACGCCCTGCAGGGCGAAGATCGCGGCGGCGATGAGAGCGGCGGGCAGGCGGCGTTGCAGGCCGCTGGTGAGCAGGCGGCCGGTCACCGACAACACCCCCAACAGCCCGGCCAGCGTGGCGGCCAGAACAGGTGAGTGCCCCAGGTGGATGAGGTAGGTAATGAGCAGGACGGACATCACCGCCGCCGCGCCGCCGTTGGCGGTGAAGGCGACCACCAGCAGCCAGAACGGCCGCGCCCGGGTGGCGGCCTTGACGATCCGGGCCCGCTCGTGGGTCGTGGCCGCCTGGCGAGCGGCGCGGGCGGGGCGGCGCACGACGAGCGCGTGCAGCGGGATCGCCGCCGCGCCGTAGATCACGGCCAGGACCACCAGGGCGGTGCGCCAGCCGTAGGCGTCGACCAGCAGGCCGGTCAGCGGCAGGAAGATGGTGGAGGCGAACCCGGCGACGACGGTGAGCGCGAGCAGGGCATTGGCCCGGCCGTTGCCGGCACCGTCGAACCAGCTGACGATGACGGCGAAGGCGCTTTCGTACAGCACCATCGCCGAGGCGATGCCGATCGCGGCGAAGACCGCATACAACTGGGCCAAGTTCTCTACCCGCGACCAGGCCAGGACGGCGAGGGTGCCGATGACCGACCCGGCGGTCATCAGGCCCCGGCCGCCGCGGGCGTCCAGCAGGCGGCCGACCAGCGGGGCGCACAACGCGGCGATCAGGATCGAGCCGGTCAGCGCGGCCGCGATCTGGGCGGCGTCGGCGTGCAGGTCGGCGGCCATGGGAGTGAGGAAGACCGAGAAGGCGTAGTAGAGCACGCCGTAGCCGATGGTCTGGGTGACGGCCAGGGCGGCGACGATCCGCCGGCCGCGCCCCGAACGCGGCCGGCCGCCGCCCCCGGGAGCGGGGGCGGCGGCCTCAGTGGCGGGTTCAGCGGCGGGTTCAGCGGCGGAGCTCACCCGCGCGTCCCGGCGCAGCCGATCAGCCGGCGTCCATCCGCCGTGGTCATCCAGCGGCCAGGTGATGGGTCTTCGGCGATGAACCCCTGGACGTGCAGCCGCCAGGCCAAGGGTCCGGCCGTCCGGGCGATCGCCGGGGCGAGGTTGGGGTTGCCGCTCGGACCGCGGGCGGCGACCAGGCGCTCACCCAGCCGGTGGGTGTCGATCGGCCCGTGCTCGCAGATCAGGCGCAGGACTTCCCTCTGGGCGGCGGTGGGGTATCCCTCAGACATCTGAGGCTCCTTGTCGGTGCGGCTTCGGCGCTGGTCGACGGCCGGTGGTCAGCCGCAGCAGCCGCCACCGTCGACATCGCCGCCGCCGACGGTGACCAGCGGGAGCGGGGTGGCCAGCAGGCCGCCGCTGATCCCGGTGGCCAGGCCGACCCTACGCTCTTGCGCCTCGGCCAGTCCCGAGGAGCACACGCCGGTCTCCGGCAGGTCCAGCTGCACGTCGCGGGCGGCCTCCCAGTCGCCGGCCAGCGCGGCGACGACGGAACGGACCTGCTCGTAGCCGGTGGCCATCAGGAACGTCGGGGCGCGGCCGTAGCTCTTGACGCCGACCGCGTAGTAGCCGGACTCCGGGTGGGCCAGCTCGTCGACGCCGTGCGCGGGCACGGTGCCACACGAGTGCTGGTTGGGGTCGATCAGCGGGGCCAGGGCGCGGGTGGAGCCGAGGATCGCGTCCAGGTCCAGGCGCAGCTCGGCGGCGATGGAGTGGTCGGGGCGGTATCCGGTGGCGGCCACGATACGGTCGACGGTGACCGACTGCTCGGCGCCGGAGGGGTCGCGGCTGGTCACCGTCACCTGGCCGTCGTTCTCGGTGATCGAATGGGTGTGGAAGCCGGTGACCAGGGTGATGCGGCCCGAATCGACGTGCGCCCGCAGCCGGGTGCCCAGCGCCCCGCGCGCCGGAAGGGCGTCGGCCTCACCGCCGCCGTAGGTGCGGTCGGCGTTGGTGGCGCGAATCGCCCAGGTGATGGGGGTGTCCTCCAGCTCGGCCAGGGCCAGCAGCGTGGTGGCCGCCGAGTGGCCCGCCCCGACGACCAGGGTGTGCTTGCCCTGGTAGGTGTCGCGGGCCTCGCCCAGCACGTCGGGCAGCGCGTGGTCGATACGCGCGGCCGCCTCGTGCTCGCCACAGGCGGGCAGGCCGCTCGCGCCCAGCACGCTGGGGGTGGTGTAGGTGCCGGAGGCGTCGATGACGGCCTTGGCCCGCAGCTCCTCGCCATCGGACAGCCGTAGCAGGAAGGGGACGTCGTCCCGGCCGGTGCTGCGGACCCGGTCGAAACCCAGGCGGCTGATCGCGGTCACCTTCGCGCCGAGGCGGACCTTGTCGCCGAACAGCTTCGCCAGCGGAGCGAGGTAGTCGGCGATCAGCTCGGCGCCGGTGGGCAGCCAGTCCGAATCCGGGGCGCTCCAGCCGTCGGCCTCCAGCAGCCGGCGGGCGGCGCCGTCGATGTTGTAGCGCCACGGGCTGAAGACGCGCACGTGAGCCCACTGCGCGACCGACGCGCCGACCTGCTGCCCCGCCTCCAGCACAACGAAGTCCAGGCCGCGCGCCGCCAGGTGCGCGGCGGCGGCCAGGCCGACCGGGCCGGCGCCGATGACCACGACCGGCAGGGCGCCGGGTGCGCCGGGCGCGGCGTGCGCGGCGTGCGCCACGACGTGCTCGATCTCCACAGCGGCGGTGGTGGAAGTGGTGGTGGTGCCGCAGCATCCGTCACTCATGAGGGCCTCTCCTGCCATTCGTACGACATGTGATCGCTGGATTTCAGCGGTGGAGCAGGGCGGGGGAGCACAACCGGCGAAACCGGACGCGCACCACACACCCCCTGTTTAGAAAAGCATCTAAGTAGTAAAGAGAGTGCCTCGCTGATTAGAGAATTGTCAAATCAGCAGATCGGGTGGCGCGGGTCGACCGGCGAGGGAGGTTCACCCGCAGGTGGTGCCCGGGGTGCGGATGTCGGGCGGGCAGCAGGCCTGCAGGCTGGTCTGCAGATCGCTCAGTGCCTGGCCGATCCGGGCGGGGTCGGCCCGGTAGTAGACCGTCTTCCACTCCCGCCGGGCGCGCAGCACCCCGCCGTCGCGCAACGTCGCCAGATGGGTGGAGGTGGCCGACTGTGCGAGCGCCATTCGTCCGGCGACCTCGCCCACTGTCAGCTCCTGGGGGCACCACTACGACAGCCTCACCCTGTTCTCACCCGCCCGCTACAGCTCCTTGCCCGGCCTTCCTTTCGGCGGCGACGGTGATCGCTACCCGCACCGCGACGAGGTCGTGGACTATCTGGCCCGCCACGCCCGCGATCTCGGCCGCGGGGGCGCCGAGATCCACACCGGCGCCCGCGTCACCGCCGTCGAAGCGGGCCTATCGGTTTCCGGCGGGCGACCGTAACCGCCGGACGTGGGGGAGGCGACGGCCATCTCCGGACCCCCTGGCATGCGGTTTTCACCTAATTTCAGCCGAAGGAAATAAGACCGATTCATCGGTGCAGCTCAACGTGGCCTGTTTGACCCGGGTCCACGGGAATCCTCGCCCGGCCTTGTCCGGCCACGGCGACCTCATCAGAATCAGTTCAGCCTTCAACTAGTTGGTCGGAGGCTCACTTGCACGGATGAGGAGAGGCATGAAGCGCACCATCTTCGTTCTCATCGGCGTCATCGGCGCCATGCTCACCGGCATCAATCCCGCGTCCGCGGCCACCTCCGCGGTCGACTGTTCCACCGGCGGGTACACGCGGGCGTACAACAGCTATATCCCCTCCAACATGGAGCGAGGGGCCATCGACGGGCGCAGCTACAACATCGGAGGCTCGCTCGCGTACGACTACGAGATCTGCCTCGACATCCCGGACACCTCGACGTTCACGATCGAAGTGCGGATCTGGAACAACGGCACACAGACCGCCTTCGTGGACGACAGGCCCGGTGACAAGGTCTTCCGCTTCTCGCTCGCCCCGAACAGCTTCTGGCAGGTCTACGGCACGATGACCGGGCCCGGCAGCACCTACCTCTACTACACCTGGCACGAGAAGCGGGTCCAGTCGCAGTAGGTCCGGCCGCTCCGCCTTGGCGACATCGCCTCCCGGACGACGCACCTCTTCTTTGCCGGGAGGCGGATCGGGCCGGCGTGGACGGTGTGGCGGCCCCGGCCGTTGCCGTGGGCGCCCTGCTGCGCGCGCGGCAGGGCGCCCATCTTGAGGGCGCCCGGGATGACGTTCTTCGACCGGTCCGTGACCGCGACATCACACCGGTGCGTGCGTTCACATGAGTGCGGTCGGCACCCGTCGTCATCGACCGCGCCAGACCTTCCGGCCCGTGGCCGGAAGGCCGGCGCGACAGCCCGCGCGACAGCCCGCGCGACAGCCCGCGCGACAGCCCGCGCGACAGCCCGCGCGACAGCCCGCGCCACCGGCCGCCGAGCCCCGAGGAGGGTTGAACAGGCGATACGACCGTCCGCGGCCGGAGGTCGGCGTTACACGCCATCGCCGCCGCCCCAGAATGTCGACAGCGCGGAGACAGGTTTCTTGTAGCGAGATGTTGACATCCCGCCTTTGAACCCTAAACACTTTGCGGAAACGTGACAGAAACACGAATGTGACCCGATCGTCGGCCCTTCATCGGAAACCGATCGCCCCATTGCCAAGCTCACAAGGACGAGGCCCATGCATAAATGTTAGCGCTAACAGCCATTCACATCTCCGTCGACGCGCCGGCCGAGGGTTTGCCCCAGGAATTCGAATCTAGTGATTGGACATTTCATGGCACTGATCATGGCGTCTGATGGTCACCCATCAGGACCGTCGAGAAGCACCCGGTCGTTACGCCGGTCACTGGTCGCCATTGTGGTGACCGTGCTCACCACAGTGGCGAGCCTCGTCGTCTCCGTGCCGTCGGCCAATGCCGACACCAGGCAGTTCCGAGGCATGAACTGGGCGGTGCTGGGTGACAACTTCAGCACTGGCACGCTCGTCGTACAGGGCCTGAGTCAGTCCGACAGCAACGCGACGGTGCGGGCCAAGGCCAACTCGCTCTACGACAGCATGGAATACCTCATGGGGGTCAACACCGTCAGGTTGCCCATCAACACTCACACCGTGGCGAACACGAACTGGTGGAACGCCTACCGCGGCGCCATCGACGCCGCCACCGAACGCGGATTCAAGGTCATCCTGGCCTACTGGGAGGACGGCGCCGCCTCCGGCGGCAGGATCACGAACCTCGCCGCCTGGAACACGATGTGGTCCAGCGTGACCAACACGTACGGCTCGAACAGCAACGTCTACTTCGAGCCGATGAACGAGCCGCACGGCTACTCGTCGGCGGAATGGCGCAACGTCGCGGCGAACTGGCTCGGCTATCACACCTCGGCGGTGCCCGGCCGGGTGCTCATCGGCGGCACCGGCTTCAGCCAGGACCTGCGGGACATCTGCAACGACAGCCGCTTCAACTCGACACTGCTGTCCTTCCACTACTACGCCTTCTTCTACGGCGCGATGACCTACGACGCCTTCCGAAGCCACATCCAGACGCGTCTGGGCAACTGCGCCTCACGCGCGGTCGCGACCGAGTACGGCGCGCCGATGTCCACCGGCCTCAACTACGGCGACCCGAACAGCACCGACAACTTCGTGCGCTACCTCCGCGCCGTGGCCCAGGTCATGCGGGACAACCAGATGGGCGGCACCTACTGGCCCGCCATCGGCGGCAAGACGGGCACCATCGGCTACGACTGGTACTCGATGTTCTCCCTGGGTGGCAGCGGCACCGCCCTCAACCTGACCACCCGCAACGGCTACGGCGCCAACCGGGTCCGGTATGGCTGGGGCGACGCCGTCAACGACTCCCCCCCTCCGCAGGCGTACAGGATCAACGTGCGCCACAGCGGCAAGGCCATGGACGTCCAGCAGCCGAACACCGCCAACGGTGCGCGCGTCGGCCAGTACACCTACGGCGGTAACGCGTGGCAGCAGTGGCACTTCCTGGACATCGGCGATGGCTACTGGCGCATCGTCAGCCGCCACAGCGGAAAGTGTCTCGATGTGGTGAGCGCCTCGACCGCCGACGGCGCCGAGATCGTCCAGTACACCTGTGGCATCGGCACCAACCAGCAGTTCCAGATGGTCGCCAACGGCGGCTACTTCCAGCTCCGGGCACGACACAGCGGCAAATGCGTGGACGTACCGTCCGCGTCGACCGCGGACGGCGTGATCCTCAAGCAGTATCCGTGCAACACCGGCACCAACCAGCAGTGGTCGCGCACGGCCGTCTGACGGTCGTCTCGACGTGACCGCGCCCCCGGTGCCGATCTCGTGCCGTGTGCTCGGTGCCGGGGGGGCGGATCACCGCGGCCGGCTCAGCGGCCGTGGGCCCAGATCAGACCGATGCCGCCGGAGGACGCCGCGCCGACCGCCCAGGTGGAACGGCTCCCCGGCCGGGTGGCGAGGTCACGGACGAACGCCTTCCGGTTCGGCGGAGCCGGGAAGGCGCCCGGTTCGACACCGTCGGCGCCGATGTGCAGAAACCCGCTGCCTCCGCCCTTCGCGTCGTAGACGACCCAGGCCCCGCCCCTGCCGTCGGGCTCGGCCTGGGCGCGCGGCTGGATGCCCGGTTCGCCGCGGACCTCGAAGTCGAAGCCGCCCAGGTAGCCCGACAGCAGCAGGGTCTCACCGCAGAAGGAGCGCTTCGCGCCGCCGCACGGCCAGGCGACCCAGCCGACGGCCATCACCCGGCCGGTCTCGCCGTCGACCGCGACATCCGTCAGCTCCGAGATCTGGCCCGGGCGTGCGGACGGAATCGCGGGAAGCGCGACCGCGCGCCAGGCCGCGCCGTTCCAGCGGGCCAGGGCCGCCCTGCCCCGCGCCGAGCCCGCCGCCCACTTGCCGTCGAGTCCTCTGACCACGATCGGTGTGTCGACCTTGCGCCACACCGCCCCGGTCAGGCGCCGCAGTGTGGACCGCGCCTTCCACCGGGTGCCACCGGCGGCGGAGAACGTGTTCGAGTTCTCGATGACCCACAGGTTCTCGCCGATGGAGTACGCCCGATCCACCCGGCCATGGCGCCATGGCTTGACCTGCCAGCGCCTGCCGTCCCACCGGGCGTACCGCGACGCGCCGAACGCCCAGACCCTGGTGTCGGACGCCGACGTCAGCCGCTTCACCCGGAAGCCCGGCCCGGTGACCCGCTTGAAGGTGGACCGGCCGCCCTTGAGCAGGATCGGCTCGGTGCGACCCGATCCGCGATCCGGGCGTCTCGTCCCGGCGACCCAGACCGCCCCACCCGGCGTCACCGTCACCGCGTCGTAGGAGTCGCCGCGGTGGTCGTGGACGACGCTCCACGGACCGGCCGGTGCCACGGCGTGGGCGGCGGCCGGTCCGGCGGCCGGCCCGGCGGCGACGAAGAAGGCGATGGCTGCGGCGGTGCCGCGAAACAACATTCCCACAAGAGTGAGACGCGCCCTTCGGAGGAAAGGTTCGCACGCGGCGGGGGCGGGGGGGATCCGGACCTGTCGCCCGTCCGTCTCCGCCGGGCGTGAGGGTGATGGGGCGAAGTCCCGCTCTTCGGGCCGGCCGCGCGCTCACACGCACCGCGGGATCGGAGGTGCGGGCACCACCGACCGCGGTGCCGGGCGAGAACTTCCCGAGGTCACCGGACTCGACGGGCACGGACCGAGAAACCGCTGAGACCGGAACCGCTGCGACCGGAACCGCTGCGACCGGAACCGCTGCGACCGGGACCGGGTGCGTCCGCACCGGCACGGCCCGTGCCCGGCGTGTTCCTGCCACCCCCCGACAGCTGCGGAGACATGAAATATCAAGCTCAAACCCGGCACGAGGTCTCTGCCGTCACCCCTTTCGGCAGGGGCTCCCTGCCCGATGGGCGATACGGGTCTCATGAGGTCACGCCCATATCGCCGACGATAGGAAGGTGCCGAATGTCCGACCTGGGATGTCAGACGACGCCGGGACACCTGTACGGCCCGGTCAGCAGCCGCAAAAACATGGGCTGCGGGCGCGGAAACCGTGGATCGTGCCGATTCCCGGTGCCACCCGTACCTCGCACCTGGGCCGGTGGCGCCGACACCGCCGGCGCGACCGCCGCCGTCGTGCCGTGTCGGCCGCCGGTTTCGGCCTCCTCGCGGGCACCGGCCGGATCTTCTGACCGATCATGCGCCGCCGCCGTGCCCACGACCGTGATCACCCCGGTCGTGGACAGGCACGTCAGGCGGCCCGGTCGCCGGCGCGGCGGCGCAGGCCAGCCTGCTCGCGTGCGGTGCGTTGGCGGTCAGCCGGCGTGCGGGGCGGCGACGTCGAGGATCCAGGTGACACCGAAGCGGTCGGTCAGCATCCCGAAGCCCGGGGCCCACCGCGACGGGCCGTACTTCTCGATGAGGTCGGCGCCGTCGGCGAGCCTGTCCCACAGCGCGCCGACCTCCTCGGGGGTTTCGCCGCGGACGGACACGAAGAACCGCTCTCCGGTCAGCGTCATGCCGTGCTCGCGAGTGGTGGCGGCGGGCGCGGCGGCGGCCGGCGCCCCGCCGGGCACGTCGTAGGCCATGACGCTGAAGCCGTTGTCGGCCGTGACCTGGCCGAAGACGATCTTGTCGGCGTCGGGCAGTTCCTTCGGCATACCGAAGTCTCCGTAGGAGACGGCGGTGAGGTGGCCGCCGAACACGGTCTGGTAGAACTCCAGCGCCGCGCGGGCGTCGCCGCGGAAGTTCAGGTGGGTGGTGGTGGAGATGGCCATGCTGGTGACTCCTGTCGGTTTTCCGGGCGCGGTACGCCCGATATGAGGTGGTAGGTCTCGTTTGAGGGAGCCGGGGGAGAGGGTGCCGGACGGCCGAATCGGTGCCGACCTCGTCGGTGTCGAAGGGGACCGTCCGGGTGCGGTGGCTCACCGGCTCGAGACAGAGACTCGCAGGGGTAGGTGACAGGATGTGGCACCTACTACGGGCAGAATCAGGTCATGCCGAAAACCTCCGCCCGGCTGCTGGCCCTGCTGTCGCTGCTGCAGACCCGCCGGGACTGGTCCGGCACGGTGCTGGCCGATCGCCTGGACGTCAGCCTGCGCACCGTGCGCCGCGACGTCGACCGGCTCCGCGAGCTCGGCTACCCCATCGCCGCCGTCAAAGGTCCCGACGGCGGCTACCGGCTCGGTGCCGGCACCGAGCTACCCCCGCTGCTGTTCGACGACGAACAGGCCATCGCCCTCACCGTCGCCCTGCAGGTCGCGGCCACCACCCCCGGCAACGGCCTCGCCGAACCCGCCGAACGGGCACTGAACACCGTCCGGCGGGTCATGCCCTCCCGGCTCCGGCGTCGCGTCGACGCGCTGCGCGTCACCGCCGTCGAACGACCCGCCACCCGGCCGGCCACCCCGGTCGGCGGCGACGTGCTCCTGGCCCTCAGCGCCGCCGTCCACGCCCGCGAGATCCTGCGCTTCGACTACGGCGGCGAGGCCACGGGCGAACCCCCGCGCCGCGTCGAACCCCACCACGTCATCACCTGGGACGGACGCTGGTACCTCGTCGCCTGGGACCTCGACCGCGACGACTGGCGCACCTTCCGCGCCGACCGGATCACCCCGCGCACCCCCAACGGGCCCCGGTTCGCCCCGCGCGTACTGCCCGGGGGAGACGCCGCCACCTTCGTCACCGGCACGTTCCGCGGCTCCGGCGACGCCCTGGGCGACTGGCCCTGCCGGGGCACGGTGGTCCTCGACCTGCCCGCCGCCACCGTGGCCCTCTACACCCGCGACGGACTCGTCGAGGAGGCCGGCCCCCACTGCTGCCGGCTCACCCTCGGATCCTGGTCCTGGCCGAGCCTCGCCGCCGCCATCGCCCGCTACGACGCCGACATCGAGGTCGTCGGCCCCGGCGAACTCACCGACGCCTTCGAACACCTCGCCCGCCGGTTCACCAGGACCGCGGCCGGCCACGGCATCAGCTCACCGCCGTCCTGAGCCGGTTCTCCGCTCCGCTCACGTCCCCGAGGGGGACCCCGCTCGGGTTGGCGTCACCAGGGGTGAGGCCTGGAAGGGCAGACAGGACATCCGGCCTGCCGGTAGTTTTCGATCATGTCCGATGCCGACTTCACCCCCCTTCGCGTCACCCACCGGACGTACGGGCGTGACACCTCCCTCCGCATCCGCGCATGGGCGAAGGCGCAGGGCCACTCCGTCAGCCACCGCGGCCGGGTCGCCCGGGAGATCATCGACGCCTTCTTCGCCGCCCATCCCGAGGTCTACGAGCAGGCGGACACGTTCGAGATGGTCCACGCCACCGCGAGGACCCCCGGCGCGTCCCCGGAGGACTACGAGTGGCAGAACGAGGAGGGCGGCCGGCTCGGGGTCATCTACACGATCGTCTTCGTTCGCGGGCTCGACGAGCACGAGGTGCTGCGCCGGCTCGGCGCCGCGGACGAGGACATCCGGCTGATCGAAGACGGGGACCACTCCTGTCCGGAAGGACCCGAGGTCATCACCGTGAGGCGAATCGGGGACTGGACCGTCGCGATCGAGGACTGCGGCTGGCGCGGCGCGGACCGGGAGGTCTTGGGTGCCCTGTCGCGCGACGGGGGAGAGGCCGTGGCGGTGCACCGGCATGACTACGCCCAGCACCACGTCGCCTACGCCGTCGACGGCCGGCTCGTCACGGACATCAACCCGAGGCTTCCCGTCGACAGGCAGGGCGCGGAGCCCGACCGGCTCAACCGTCACCTCCGTGAGCTGGGCATCGATCCGGCCGCCGACGACAGCGTCGACAACCCCCTCCCGGCGGCCCTGGCACTCGCCACCCGGATCACCGGCGTCATGATCAGTCCGCGACACCTCCAACGCCCCGTTCTCGGCGCCGCCGTACCCGGTGCCTGTCTCTGACCCGCCGCGGCGTCGGGACGGGCCGGGAGCGGTGGCGATGCGGTGGCGCTGTGATGTCCCACCTTGCCGGGGGGCTAGATCGGGAAGTGGCCGCGGCGGATTCGCCAGTGGCGGCCGGCCTTCAGGTGGTCGACGATCGCGCGCTGGAGGGCGGTGCGGCGCGGCAGCCGGTCGAGCGGCGTGCTCAGGGTGCGGAACACGAACCGCAGCACCTCGACGTCGGCGTCCAGCCCTTCCGGCTCCTGGTAGGGCTCCAGCTCGAACCTCCGCTGGAACCGGACGATGTTGGAGTCGCCGGGCAGGTACTCCAGCAGCTGCGGGTCGAGCAGCCACGAGCCGCAGGCGAACGACGTGTAGCGCTCGTCGGGGAAGTGGCGCGGGAAGAACGCGCGGGCCTCGTCGAGCGACGCCGCGACCGCCTCCGGGGTCATCGGCCCCGCCTCGGGGATGTGCAGGTCGATGGCGGTGCCGCCGCGGTGGTACTGCAGCCGGCCCAGCTCGTGGACGGCGCCGCGCGTGTGCAGCGTCAGCCAGCTCTGCATGACCGGCCAGCCCTCGCGGCGCATCCGCCGGTCGATCGCGAGGTTGCGGCCCAGGTCCGAGAGGGTCACCCACGACACGGCATCGGCGATGCCGTGGTCGCGGTGATATCTCATGACGACGTCGACCAGGGCCAGGTACGCGTACACGTAGAGATGCCGCCAGGCGGGGCCCCGCTCGCGCGGCAGCTCCGGGCCGGGCGAGAGCCAGGTGTGGCCCCCGAGATCGGCGCGGACCAGGGCGATCGAGCGGTCGAGCAGCCAGCGCAGCTCCGGGGTCCACAGCGGAGAGCCGGGGTCGGGCCAGCCCGCCATGATCTCGGCGGCGTCGTCCGGCCGCACCGCGAGCCGGTCGAGGATCGCGGGCGCGTCGGCCCTGGCGGGCAGCGGAGCCGACGGCCGGTCACCGGCGAGCCGGTGCACGCGGTCGACGTCCTCGACGGGCACCCCGAGCCGGGCGGCGGTGTCGGCCAGATCCACGCGGACGATCCTAGCGGCCGGTGGGGTCGTCCCTCCAGCCGCCGGTTCGTGCCCGTTCCTGTCCCACCACGGCGCCGCCCCTCGTCGCGGGGCTCTCGGATTCACGCCGGGTGAGCACCAGGGGGGCGTCCTCGGTGATGGCGACCGTGTGCTCGGAGTGGGCCGTGCGTGAGCCGTCGGCCGACCGGATCGTCCAGCCGTCGGCGTCGTAGACGATCCGGTCGGTCGTGCGGGCGAACCACGGTTCGAGCGCGAGCGCCAGACCCGGCCGGAGCACGAGGCCGCGCCCCGCCCGGCCCTTGTTCGCGACGTGGGGCCCCTCGTGCATGGTGCGGCCGATGCCGTGGCCACCGAACTCGGTGTTGACCGGATAGCCGTAGTCGGCGGCCACCGCCCCGATGGCCGCCGAGATGTCACCCAGGCGATTGCCCGGACGCGCCACCTCGATCGCCGCCTCCAGCGCTTCCTCGGTGGCACGGATGATCCGCAGGTCCTCCTCGGCGGCGGTGCCGACGACGACCGTGCGCGCCGAGTCGGCCACCCAGCCGTCGACGCTGACCGCGATGTCCGCGCTGAGCACGTCGCCGTCACGCAGCGTGTAGTCGTGGGGCAGGCCGTGCAGGACGGCGTCGTTCACCGACAGGCAGATGACGTTGCGGAACGGGCCGCGTCCGAAGGAGGGCGCGTAGTCCCAGTAGCACGACTCGGCCCCGGACTGTTTGATCATGCCGCGCACGTAGTGTTCCAGGTCCAGGAGGTTGACGCCCACGTCGGCGAGCCGGCCGACCTCGGAGAGCACCTCGGCGACGAAACGCCCGGTCACGTGCATGCGTTGGATCTCCGCAGGCGTCTTCAGCTCAATCACGAAATTACCTCGCGCTACAGGGTGTCGGTATAGTTATACCAGTCACTCTAACACTCACCGGTATAGTAATACCAACCCCATCTCCGGGCGCGCGGCCCCCCACCGCTCACACCTGGGCGGATCGAGGCGCACGGGCGTCTCCCGAATTATCTGGGGTGGTTGAGCGAACTGGCTGGTCGGCGGCTTGTGCTCCTGTCGGTCACGTCAGGCACGTAGCGACTCCCCGAACCGCGTTTCCAATGCGTCGTGGGTGCGTTGAAGGGCTTGGTGGAGGCGGTCCTCCTGGCGGGGACCGCGACCAACTGTGTGATCAAGATGGGGCCGCTCTTGCCTGCTCCGGCGACCAGCCGCCCCGTCAGCTTGTGGCCGGTTTCCCGATGGCTTTCGGAGCCGGCGGTGTTGTGGTCATGCGGCGACGGGCGCTCACCCGGTCGGATCATCGGGTGCGGACGAGGTGGTCGCGCGGAGGTATCGGTGGGCGAGTCGGTGCAGGTGCGTGAGGAGTTCCGGCGGCCCGGTGACGTCGAAGTCCGCATCGAGCAGGCCCAGATAGACACCGAGGGTCTCGATCGTGTCGGCGCCGGTGTGCAGGACGCAGGTGTGTTCGTCGAGGCGTTCGACCGTACCGGCCGCCGGACCGATCCGATCGGCGATCACCTCGGCCGGCGCGTGCACGGTGACCTTCGCCCGGTAGCGCCAGGCGGCGGCGGACACCCGGCGGGAGACGTAGGCGGCGACGTCGTCGTCGGGTAGGTCTCGTGGGGTGAAACGGGGGCCGGTCGGGGTGCGGGGCCGGATCCGGTCGACGCGGAAGGTGCGCCAGTCGCTCCGCTCGACGTCCCAGGCCAGCAGGTACCAGCGGCGGCCCCAGATGACGAGCCGGTATGGCTCGACCGTGCGCACGGCGGCCGCGCCGGCGTGGTCACGGTAGTCGAAGCGAAGCCGTTCCCGGTCGCGGCAGAGCGCGCTCAGCGTGGTCAGGACCGACGCATCCACGCCGGGGCCGGCGTCGCCGCGGGGCACCGGCACCGTGTAGGCCTGCAGGGTGTTGACCCGGCGCCGCAACCGCGACGGCAGCACCTGCTCCAGCTTCGCCAGCGCCCGCAACGACGCCTCCTCGATCCCCGCGATGGCGCCACCGGTCGCGGTCCGCAGGCCGACGGTGACGGCGACCGCCTCCTCGTCGTCGAGCAGCAACGGCGGCAGCACGGCACCGGCACCGAGCCGGTAGCCGCCGGCGGAACCACGGGTGGCCAGCACCGGGTAGCCGAGGTTACGCAGGCGCTGCACGTCGGCCCGTACGGTCCGCCCGCTCACCGCGAGGCGCTCGGCGAGTTCGGCACCGGTCCACTCGCGTGGGGTCTGCAGGTGGGAGAGCAGGCGCAGGAGGCGGGCCGAGGTGTCCAACATTCCTTCAGCATGCCGGACCATTAGGAGCGGAACCGTCCTAATGGTCCGGCAGGGTCGGTGCCATGACCGAGATCGACACGGCTGAGATCCGTGATTTCCGTATCGACATCCCGCAAGCCGACCTGGACGACCTGGCCGAACGCCTGGCCCGGGTCCGCTGGAGCGACGAGCTGCCCGAGGCCGGCAACGACTACGGCGTGCCGCTGCAGTACGTGCGGGGCCTGGCGCAGCGGTGGCGCGACGGCTACGACTGGCGCGCATGGGAGGCGAAAATCAACTCCCACCCCCAGTACACCACCACCATCAACGGGCAGAACGTGCACTTCCTGCACGTCCGCTCACCCGAGCCGGACGCCACCCCGCTGCTGCTCACGCATGGCTGGCCGACCACCGTCGTGGAGTACCTCGATGTCGTCGGCCCGCTGAGCGATCCCCGAGCGCACGGCGGCGATGCGGCCGACGCCTTCCACCTGGTGATCCCGTCCATCCCCGGGTTCGGCTTCTCCGGTCCCACCACCGAGCGGGGCTGGGACCGGTACCGGATCGCCAGAGCGTGGGCCGAGCTGATGCGCCGCCTCGGCTACGAGCGCTACGGCGCGCACGGCAACGACTGCGGCTCACACATCTCGCCCGAGGTGGGCCGTCACGACCCCGAGCACGTCATGGGCGTGCACGTCACCCAGATCTTCTCCTTCCCCTCCGGCGACCCGGCCGAGCTGGCCGGGCTGTCGGAGGAGGACCAGAAGAAGGTCCGGTTCCTGCAGTGGTGGACGGACAACGGCGGCGCCTACGACAAGCTGCAGTCCACCGCACCGCAGACCCTGGCCCACGCGCTGGCCGACTCGCCGGTGGGACAACTGGGCTGGAACGCGCAATTGCTCGGCCCGAACCTCGACGCGGACTACGTGCTGACCAACACCATGATCTACTGGCTCACCAACACCGCCGCCTCGGCCGCACGCCTGTACTACGAGGACTCCCACGCCACCGGCAGACCGGCCGAACCCACTACCGTGCCGCTCGGGCTGGCGAACTTCGCCTGGGACTTCCAGTCGATCCGACCGTTCGCCGAACGCGACCACAAGAACATCGTGTCCTGGAACGTCTACGACACCGGCAGCCACTTCGCCGCACATGACGCGCCCGGCCTGCTGGTCGACGACATCCGCGGCTTCTTCCGCCGGCTGCGCTGAACCGTGCCGAGCGGGTGCGCGCGGCGGGCATCTCGCCGCGCGCACCCCCGGCTTCGAACTCTCGGGAGTACCGCCATGCAGACCCTGACCCGCCGCGCCCTCAACCGCGCCACCCTCGACCGGCAGCTGCTCCTGCGCCGCGCCGACCTCACCCCGCTGCAGGCCGTCGAACACCTGGTGGGCCTACAGGCGCAGACCCCGCACACCTGGTACGTGGGACTGTGGAGCCGGCTCACCGCGTGCCGGCCCGAGGAGGTGGCGGCGCTGCTCACCCAGCGCCGGGCCGTGCGGATCGCCCTCATGCGCTCGACGATCCACCTCGTCAGCACGGCCGACGCGCTCGCGCTGCGCCCACTCGTGCAGCCGGTGCTGGACCGCGATCTGTTCGCCAACCACACCCACGGCCGGGCGATGCACGAGCTGGACACCGGCCAGGTGGTGACCGCGGGCCGGGAACTGCTCGACGAGCGGCCCCGCACCCCGGGCGAGCTCGGCCGGCTGCTGGCCCAGCGGTGGCCGGACCGCGCCCCGGCGAGCCTCGCCTACGCGGTGCGCAACCTCCTGCCGGTCGTGCAGACCCCGCCCCGCGGGGTGTGGGGCGTCGGCGGCCGGACCGTCCACGCGCCCCTCGAGTTGTGGGCGGGCGCGCCGCTGCGCACCGACCACACGATCGACCAGATGGTCCTGCGCTACCTGGCCGCGTTCGGCCCGGCGACCGTACGCGACGTGCAGACCTGGTGCGGCCTGACCCGGCTGGCGGAGGTGCTCGACCGGCTCCGGCCCCGCCTGGCCACGTTCCGCGACGAGAACGGCGCGGAACTGTTCGACCTGCCCGACGCGCCCCGGCCCGATCCGCAGGCCTGTGCGCCCGCCCGGTTCTTGTACGACTTCGACAACCTGCTGCTGTCACACCACAACCGCTCCAGGGTGATCACCGACGGCCTTCGCCGGCAGAACTTCGAACCGCACGGCCCCGTCCCGCGCCTGGTGCTCCTCGACGGCTTCACCGCGGCGACCTGGACATTCACCATCGCACACGGCAGGGCGACACTGACCGTGCACCCGTTCGCACCGCTGTCCGCGCTCGACCGCGACGCGTTGACCGTCGAGGGCGGCGGCCTGCTGGACTTCCTCGCTGCCAAAGCGTCACACGAGATCCGCTTCACCGCCCCAGGTCACCGAGACCATGGCGATCCCAGCAGCCGGTAGTACCGAGGCAGTGCGCCTGATATGGCCAACATGCCTGAGGACCCCCGAATACCGTGAAGGAAAGTACGCGCTTACGCTCCTTGCCTTACATGACTGACTACAGATAGTCACTCGAGACAACGGCGCCCCGCCGCGCCACACGACCTGACGGAAGTCGCGATGTGGATGCCGCGACACCCGGACGCGGCTCCGGCGGCGCCACGGCCGACGACCGGCCGGCGACCGGCCGGGCGGTGGTCCCGGAGGGATGACCGGCGGTCACGCCGCCCTCGACGACGGCACCGCGTTCACGATTCCCGGCCGGACCCGGGTGGCCGGTCTCGCGGGCAGGGCGGGAAAACCGCCGGGATCAGCGGCTGCTCACGGCCAAGCCGCCCGTGGAACGCCCCGCCGGGCCGGCCCTCGTCCTGGACCGGTCGGGCCGGTACGTGCCGGTCGGCGTGGACGACGAAACCGGCGGGCCGGGCCGTGCCGGTGCGGGAATCAGCCGAACCGGCTCCACCGGACCCGGGGGGTGTCAGGCGACACGGCCGCCCGTA
Organism: Streptosporangium nanhuense; assembly: GCF_059358815.1. Classification (NCBI taxonomy): domain Bacteria; kingdom Bacillati; phylum Actinomycetota; class Actinomycetes; order Streptosporangiales; family Streptosporangiaceae; genus Streptosporangium; species Streptosporangium nanhuense. The sequence continues at coordinate 141,795 of NZ_JCADBG010000023.1, read as the reverse complement.
CCTCGTCCGTCAGGACGGCCGCGTCGGCCACGACCTGCTCGATCCGCCGCGCCGACTCGCCGACGTGGCCGAGCAGCCTCCGCGCCCGTGCGGCGAAGTCCCGGGGGGCGCGGGGCAGCCGGCCCGCGGAGGCCACCATGCCCTTCTCGTTGACCAGCCACCGGCCCGCGTGGCCGTGCAGGGCCTGGCAGGCGACGCCGACGGCGCGGAACAGGCAGCCGGCCGCGTAGGCGGGGTCGTCGCCGGCCGCCCCGTACCGTGCCAGTGCCACGGAGAAGTCCGCCTCCCACAGGCCGCCCACGAGCGCGGCGCCCAGCGCCTCGGGGTAGGCGGAGGTACGTTCCCGCAGGTCGGCGAGCTCCCCGGTGGGGTCGGACAGCACCCGGCACAGCGCCACCTCGCCGGCGTAGGCGTGGGAGTAGAAGCCCAGCGGATGCCCGGCCTGGACCCCGACCTCGTAGCGGCCCTCCCGGCAGTCGGCCCAGATCCGGTGGACCCGGTCCAGGTCGCGGTAGATCCAGTCGACCTGCCGGCCGCCGACGGTCAGCCAGCCGCCGCCGTCGACCCAGGGGCCCCAGCCGCCCGGCGCGGTCAGCTCGGTCTGCTCCCCGGTCTCCTGTACGGCCAGTGCCCGCAGCGCCGCCACGTCCAGGTCGCCCCGGTAGTACAGCCCCAGGTCGATGTCCGAGTCCGGGCGGTGCGTGCCACGGGCCCGGCTGCCGCCGAGAGCGACCGCGACCACCCCGGGGATCCCTGTCAGCCGCCGCGCGAGCGTCTCCAGCGCCATGTCGTCCATGGGGACGTATTCGATCACAGACCGGCGGAGCCCCTCCACCGATGGCGGTGAAGGGGCCCGCAGGTCAGGAGGTCAGGAGGTCAGGGGGCAGGGGGTCAGCCCGGCGGGAAGTTGCCGTTCTTGGCGACCGGCAGGGCCAGCTGGCTCGCGCCGCTGAGAACGGCCGGCTCGGGCGGGAGACCGGCGAGAACGGGGTTGATGTGCCGCAGGGTCAGCGAGACCGAGGGCAGGGCGGGGGCGGAGATGTCGAACTTCTCCAGGTCGATCCAGCGGACGATCTTGAGTACGTCGTCCGGGATGACGTCACCGGCCTTCTGCACCGGGACGCACAGCTGGCGGGCGTTGAGGACCACCGCGCCGTGCGTGGGGATGATCGGGGTCAGGACGGGGTTGAGCTGGCGCAGGGACAGCTGCTGGTTCAGCGGGGTGTTGGGGGTGATGCCGTAGCACTTGAGGTCGATGTGGCGGACGAGCGACAGCACCTCGGCGGGCGGGACCACGTTGTTCTTGATGACCGGCACGCACAGCTGCTGCGGGGTGTTCAGGGAGACCTGCGTGCGCGGCAGGCCCTGGAACAGCGGGTTGAGGTGGCTGAGCACGAGGCCCGTGGTCACCGTGGTGCCGGAGATCTTGTAACAGGCCAGGTCGATGAACCTGATGAAGTTCAGCGCGGGCGAGGGCGGCAGCTGGTTGTTCTTGGCGACCGGGACGCACAGTTGCTCGCGCTGGCCGAGGACGACGGTCTCGATCGGCAGGTTGCCGAGCACCGGGTTGAGGTGCCGCAGCGTGAGCGTGGCGGCGGGCGGCTGGTACGGGCTGGTCTTGAAGCATTCGAGGTCGAGGTAGGCGGTCAGATCCTTCGGCGTCGGCAGCGCGAGGGCGCTGGCGGGCGGCACGCAGAGGAACGCGACGGCGAGCATCGCGACGACGGCCGAGGCGAGGCGCCGCAGCATCGGTTTCCCGCGCCCGTGAATTCCGGTTACGGATCGGTCCATTGTGGCTCCAAAGGCTGGGGGGTGGGCCTTCTCAACGCCGAGTGTGTGCCGCTGCGGCCGGACTTTCAATATCGCCGCCCAATTTTTGTCGAAAGTAAAAACCGGGACGGCCGGGAGGGGATTTGTCATCAGGCGTAAAAGCGTCGCCGGTTCACCGGAAATCGAAATACGAAGGTTTTGTCAAAAACTTGTCAAGATGGCGGTTCGGGGCATTGGAAAGGCGCATCGAGGTAAGTTGACACGGGGGCGGGAGCCCGGTAATACGGCATCCGGCCAGGAGTCGGAGCCCTGGCCGGACAGCCCCGTCGCCGCCTCACCCCGCCGGCGCGCTTTCCCGGGCCGCCGTCCGGTGAACGATCCTCCGGAGACGGTGGCCCGGTTTCGCGTCCCCTTCCGGGGATCGGTTTTCGCGTACCTGAGATCAGGGTGACGATCGCCGATTTGATTTACGGTTCGCCCTTACCGCGCCTGGCCGTATTGAAAACCGTGTTCCGGGGAGCCCGGATTTCGAAGGGCGGTGATGGTCTTCGCCGCGTTCCTTCTCCGATTACCGGTTCGGCGCCCTTCGGTGAGCGGTCGCGCTGAAACGACTTGCCCCGTCCCGGCCGTCGCGATCCCGTACGTTCTAGAGCACCCTCCGGGCGCCGGGAACGGCGCGTACCAGGTACGCCGTCGTCCAGCACAGCGGTAGCGCGAGGGCGGTGAGCAGCGCGAACTTCGCGACCGCGGGCGCCTGCACGTCGCGGAGGGCGTAGCCCAGGGCGACCAGCACGACCGGGTGGATGACGTAGACGGTGTAGGCGTGCGCCGACAGGAACCGGCGGAGGCGTCCCTGGTGGGCGAGGCGCTCCCGGAACAGCACCGGAAGGCCGATGACGAGGCCGACGGCGAGCGCCGACTCGCAGATCGCCGCCAGCAGGGACGGCAGGGTTGCGTGACCCAGGATCGCGTCCTCGGTGGTGACCAGGAGGAGGACGAGCGCGACCGCGGCGACGGCCGCGGTGGCGAACCCGATCCGGCCGGCCGTTCTGGACAGGCCCTCCAGCCAGCCGCGCCGGGCCGCGACCAGCCCGACGACGAACAGTGACACGTACTGCGGCAGGTAGGCGGGTGTGGGCAACCCCAGGATCGACGCGCCCATCGGCACCGCGATGCGCCACAGGTAGGTCACCAGGGCCAGCGCGGCGGCGAACCCGGCGATCGCGACGGCGCCGGGCGCCCGGCCCGTGACCGGAGCCGGCTCGGACGCGCGCCGCTTCCCGGCGGTCAGGCGCCGCCACAGGACGTAGAGCGCGCTGAACACCAGCAGCACCTCGACGAACCACATCGGCCCGGGGGTGAACGAGAGCAGGTAGAACCGCCAGTAGGGAAGCCCGGTCCCCTCCTGGGCGGCGGCGTAACCGCCGATGGTCACCAGGGGGCGGAGCACCAGCAGCCAGAGCAGCAGCGGGACCCCCAGGCGCAGCAGCCGCTCCCTCAGGAACAGCCCGGCCCCCTTGCGGTCGTAGGAGCCCGGCACGAAGAGTCCCGAGACGAGGAAGAAGGCGCCCATGAAGAACGCCTGGTTGAGCACCAGCATGACGTCCAGGAGCGTTCCCGACGGGTCGGTCGGCGGTTCCACGTAGTACCAGCGCGGGACGTTGCTGTAGGCGATCGCGGAGTGGTGGATCACCACGAGCGCCATCAGGGCGGTGCGCAGGTTGTCGACGTACAGGAGGCGCGGGGAGGCGGTCGGTGGTGCGGTCGGCGACGCGGTCGGCGCGGTCGGCCGGTTGGCGGGCTGTGTCATCGGTTCGCCGTTTCTCCAGGGGGTCGGCTCATCCAGGGGGTGCGGCCCGGGCGGCGTGCTCGAACAGGTCCGCCAGCTCGTTCGCGTGCGCTTCCAGGTCGTGGTCGGGGTTGGTCACCCAGTAGGCGAACATGCCGTCGATCGCGGCCTGCACGGTGACGGACATCACGCGGGGGTCGAAGGAGCGGAACTCGCCGTTCCGCTGGCCGAGACGGAACAGCGTCTCCCGGTCCTTGTAGATCGGCTCGTTGAAGGCGACGCCGTAGCGCCGCCTGCCGCCGGGGGCGCGGGAATTGTTGAAGATCTCTCCGAGGGCGAGCAGCTGGGCGCGGTGGCCCCGCATGTACTCGGCGACCGCGCGGATGTTCGCCCGCAGCGCCTCGGCCGCCGTGGTCTCCTTCTCCGTCAGCGGTACGACGAACCGGGCGATGTCGCGGTAGACGTGCTCGACGATCCGCTCCATCAGCTCGTCCTTGCCGGCGAAGTGGTACGAGATCACGCCCTTGCTGACGCCGGCGCGCTCGGCGATGTGCGCCAGCGAGGTGTTGGCGTAACCCAGCTCCATCAGGGTCTCGATGGCGCTCTCGATGATCTGCGCCCGTCGGGCCTCCTGGATGAACGAAGGCTGCTTCTGGCCGTCCGGCTGATTTTCTGGCCGCATGGCCAAAATATAGTACGACCGGTCAGAAGCCACAACCCGCCGCGGCCGGCGGAAGTCCGTGCGGGCGGGACGGCACCCCCTGTGAGCACGGGACGGCACCCCCTGCGAGCACGGGGCGGTGGCGGAACGGGGTGCGCCGGCCGGTCTCCGCCGCACCCGGCTTCGCGCTACAGCCGGCGCAGCGCCCGCATGGCGTCATGTTCGACGCGCGAAAGATCGTGGAGGATGACACCGGCCTGTTCGAGGTACGCCGCGTCGCCGCTCTCCCCGGCCTTCGCGATCAGGGTGGACACGTCGGTCCACAGGGCGGCGGCCTCGGCGTACAGCCTGTGGCCGGTGCGGAGGTCACCGTCGTCGATCAGCCGGGTGCACTCGTCGAGGAAGTCGCGGTAGAGGGCGCGGAACAGGGCGCCGCCGGTGCCGCCCTTCTCCATGAGGAGAGCGGCCTGCGGCAGGTCCCGCCGCGGATCGGCGGCGCGCGGCAGCCATCCGGGCACCTGCCTGCCGGCTTTTTCGATGCCGCGGTGGCCCAGGTTCGCGATGGGAGGGGAGAGGAAGGCCTCGGCGCAGTCCCTGATGGCGGGGACGAGCCGGTCCTGCCAGGAAATCGGGTGAGCGGGCAGGGCGATGGTGAAGGACCGGTTCCTGGCGGTCATCGGGCCGCGTGCGGCGCGCGCCACGGCGAGGCCGGCCAGGCTGGTGCGCACCGCTCCTCCCTGCTGGTCGGTGTCCACGAGGTGGGCCTCGTGCTCGTCGTAGCCGTACATGGCGACGACATGCCCGCCGAAGTGCACCTTGGAGCGGAAGTAGTCCAGGTGGTAGCAGTCGAGCTGAAGGCCGACCGGCCGGCCGGCGTCGATGGGAGCGGCCACGTTCCTCCACGCCTTGCGCGCCGAGGTGGTCTCCTCGACCGTCAACGCCAGCCCCAGCCTGGCGGCCAGGTTCCTGGTGAGCTCGAAGGGTTTGACGCGGCCTCCGAGGAAGGGGAACGCCATGCCCCTGCCGTCCCAGTAGACGAAGGACAGGCCCGAGCCCAGCCCGAACAGCATGGGCTCGGACAGATCGAGCCCCTCATGCCGTAACAGCACCCCCAGCGCCGTCGTCTCGCAGTGGTGCGTGCCACGGGCCTCGACGTCCTTCACGATGGTCATGCGTCGCTCTCCTCACAGGTCCCCGTCCCCGACACCTTCACGATCAAGCGCAGGGGACCACTGGGAGTAGCGTGGAGCCTCCCACAGGGGGAGAGTCCAACCGGGACCTGCCTCACCCCGGGCCGTGAGCCCGCCGTCCCGGCACCGCGACGGCGTCCGAAGACCGGCGCGCCCCCGGGCCGGAGAGTCGGCCGGGCGGCGACGGTCGCCGCGTCGCCGCCCATCGCGCGGGTCGACCCGCCGGATCGTCCTTCGTGGGTGTCAGATGGCGGCGCCGCGCGCCATCTGTCCGTTCAGTGTTCGTCAAGTGCGCATCTCCCACGTTTGGACATGAGCGGTGAGGTGATGCACTTCACTGACGCCGAAGTCCGGGGACGAGACGAGGAGCGGGACATTGAAGGTTTTGATCGTGCTGACCTCCCATGACGAGCTGGGTGACACCGGGCGCAAGACCGGGTTCTGGCTCGAGGAGCTCGCCGCGCCGTACTACCGCTTCAAGGACGCCGGGTGGGAGATCACGCTGGCCTCGCCGAGGGGTGGGCGGGCGCCGCTGGACCCGAAGAGCGATGAGGAGCAGTTCAGGACCGACCAGACCCGCCGGTTCGAGGCCGATGCCGAGGCCGAGGCCCAGCTGGACGGGACGGTGCGGCTGGACACGGTGTCCGCCGACGACTTCGACGCGGTTTTCTACCCGGGCGGGCACGGCCCGCTGTGGGACCTGGCCGAGGACGAGGCGTCGATCAGGCTGATCGAGCGGATGGCCGCCTCGGGCAAGCCGTTGGCGCTGGTGTGCCACGCGCCGGGCGTGCTGCGTCACGCCAGGAGGCCGGACGGCGGCGCGCTGGTCGCGGGGCGCAGGGTGACCGGCTTCACCGACAGTGAGGAAGAGGCCATGGGCCTGACGAAAGTGGTGCCCTTCCTGGTGGAGGACGAGCTGGTGGCCAAGGGCGCCGACTTCTCCAAGGCGGGCGACTTCGAGTCGTACGTGGTGACCGACGGGCTGCTCGTCACCGGGCAGAACCCGGCCTCTTCCGGGCCCGCCGCGGACGAGCTGATCTCCCTGGCCGGTAAGAACGCGGCCTGACCCCTGTCACGCACGGTGGGCGTCCGGCGACTCGCCGGAGGTGTTCTCCCTCACCTCGCCGGCACCACGCTGACCGACGTCCGAAAGCTCGTCCCGGGGAGATCGTGACGAGAACCGTGTGGAAAGACCTCCCGCCGTGCGTCGCGAAGTCGTCGTCAACAGGAGCGTCCCATCATGCCGAGAACGGAAGCCGGCGACGGCGAAAGCACCGTCCTCAACGAGGAGCAGTCGAACCGCCTCGCGGGGTACGGCGAGGCGGAGGAGGTTCGGGAGGGGCAGAACCTGTATGCCTCGGGCGACACCGGCTACGACTTCTTCCTGCTGCGGACGGCGACCGTGGATGTCGTCAGGGACGCGACGGCGATCGAGCCGGAACACCTGATCTATCGGCGCGGACCGGGTGAGTTCCTCGGCGAGCTCAACCTCCTGACCGGCCAGCAGGTCTATCTGACGGCCCGCGTCGCGAGCGCCGGGACCGTTGTCCGGATCCCGGCGCACGCCCTGCGCCGTGTCCTCGCCGAGCAGGTCGACATCGCCGACGTGCTGATCGAGACGTTCCGGGCACGGCGCGAGCTCATGCGGTCCACGGCCGGCAGCGCCCTGGAAATGGTCGGACGGCCCGACACCGCCGAGACGCTCTGCCTGCGCACGTACGTGACGCAGATGCTCCTGCCGCACCTGTGGCTCGACGCGACGTCGCTGTCCGGGCGCGCTCTGCTGAGGTCGGCCGGCGCCGGCGAGGACGATCTCCCGGTCGCGGTGACGAACGGCCTGGTGCTGCGCCGCGCCACCCCGGGAACGGTCGCCGAGGCGCTCGGCCTGACCTATCACGCCACGGCGTGCGTCCCCGATCTCGTCGTCGTCGGCGCCGGACCGGCCGGTCTGGCCGCGGCGGTCTACGGTGCGTCCGAAGGCCTCGCCACCGTGCTGCTGGACGGCTGCGGGATCGGAGGCCAGGCCGCGAAGAGCGCCCGGATCGAGAACTATCTCGGTTTCCCGCAGGGGGTCGGCGGTGAGGAGCTGACCCGGCTGGCGATGATCCAGGCGCTCAAGTTCGGCGTCCAGATCTTCTCCCCCTGCAAGGTCGTCGGCCTGGACCTGTCCGACGAGAGGCGACCGGTCGTGGAGCTCAAGGACGGCTCGCGCATCGAGACCTCCACGGTGATCGTCGCCACCGGAGCGCGCTACCGGCGCCTGGACATCCCGCGGTGGGCGGAGTTCGAGGAGAGAGGCTGCATCCGGTACGCGGCGACCGAGCTGGAGGTCCGCAGGTACGAGTCACAGCCGGTGGCGGTGGTCGGAGGCGCCAACTCGGCCGGGCAGGCGGCGCTGTCCCTGGCGGCTCGCGATTGCACGGTGAACCTGGTGGTGCGAACCGCCGACCTCGGGGCGAAGATGTCGGCGTACCTGGCGGACCGGATCCTGGCCCATCCCCGGATCCACGTCCGGGCCGGAAGCACGGTGCGACGGCTCGACGGGGACGAGACCCTCACGTCGATCGTCGTGGCGGACGCCGGCGGCGGGTCGGATCGGCTGGACTGCCGGGGGTTGTTCTGCTTCATCGGCGCCACGCCGGAGTCGGACTGGGTGAAGGACGTCGCGAAGGACGAGCACGGCTTCGTCGTCACGGACAGCCACCTGCCCGTGGGGACGCACGGGACGCACGGGACGCCGCTGCCGTTCCAGACCAGTGCGCGCCATGTCTTCGCGGTGGGTGACGTCCGCTCGGGTTCGACCAAGCGGGTGGCCACCGCGGTCGGAGAGGGCGCGGGCGCCGTCTCCTCGGTCCACGCGGTCCTCGGCAGCTGAGGCGGGTCCCGCGACCCGGCCGTGGGCTTACGCGTGCGGTGGGCTTACGCGTGCGGTGGGCCTATGCGTGCGGTGGGCCTATGCGTGCGGCGTGCCCGGACGTGCTCGCGCCGCGCCCGGAGCCGGAACCGCGGTGCCTGTCAGAGCTGAGCGTTCACCGCGACCGGCAGGCCGAGCTGGGTGTACCACTCCAGCTGGTCGTAGTAGTCACGGTCGGTGACGATCAGCCCGTTCTCGATGCTGGCCACCGCGACGCCGCGCACCGCGATGTGCCGGCCCGTGGCCCGCAGCACGTTGCCGTTGGCGAGCAGGAAGGGCCCGTCGTGCGTGCCGGTGAGCATGTACTCGGTGACCGCGGGATCGTCGAGCACGGGTTTGTTCCAGGCGGTGAACATCATGTCCGGAAAACCCTCGAACAGGTGCGCGTAGTACCAGCTGACCTGCTCTCGCCCCTCCACGATCCCCATGGGGGAGACCATGATGGCCTCCCGGGCGAAGTGGCGCACGATGCCCTCCACATCGTGCTCGTTGAAGGCTTCAATGATCTTGTCTTTGAGCTGCCGGGCACTCGTCATCGACACCACCCCCGCTCGCGCCCCGCGCGTTTCCCCAGGTTAACACTCCTTTGCGAGGGAACCGGGGGCTCCGCCCGCCCGCCGGCGTCCCGCGCTGATCTTCGCCTGGGGCGGCGGTGCCCGGGGGTGCCCGGCCTGGGCCGGTCGGCTGCTGGCGCGACGCGAACGCGCGGCGCGCGGCGCGCGGCTCGTGGGCGGTGGCGAAGTCCCCGGCTGCCGGGCCGCGCGAACACCTCGACGGTGGCGCCGATCGGGCACCCCGGCCGTGGCTCACCCGCTTCGTCCAGAGTGCTTGCGATTTACCACCACTAGGCACTACGGTCTCGACGAGCGGTTGCAAATCACAAGCGGAAGGAGCCGCCCGTGCTGAGGCAGGTCGCTGAGGGTGTGCTGGTCCACGAGAGCGAGTTCTGTCAGAGCAACGCCGTCGTCGTGCACGGCCGCGATGGCGTGTTGCTCATCGACCCCGGGGTGCAGGACCACGAGATGACCTGCCTCGCGAACGACCTGTCCGAGTCGGGTCAGAGCGTTGTGGCGGGCTTCTCGACGCATCCGGACTGGGATCACCTGCTCTGGCACGCCCGGCTCGGCGAGGCCCCTCGTTACGGCACGGCCCGCTGCGCGGCCGCCGTCCAGGAACAGCTGTCCCACCCGAACGCGAAGACCGACATCGCCGACCACCTGCTCGAGACGGGCATCGCCGAGCGGGTCCCGCTGGACCTGCTCGGCCTCATCGCCGCCCTGCCCGCCGGGACGGCGCGGATTCCATGGGACGGCCCTCAGGTCCGGATCATCGAGCATCAGGCGCACGCGCCGGGCCACGCGGCGCTGTTCGTCGAGGAGCGCGGGGTTCTCGTCGCCGGCGACATGCTCTCCGACGTCCTGGTCCCGATGCTCGACATGGACGGCACCGAGCCGGTCGAGGACTACCTCGCGGCGCTGCGACTGCTGGAGGGCGTGGCGGGCGACGTCGACGTCGTCGTCCCCGGCCACGGGTCGGTCGGCGGGGCCGGTCAGGCGCACGCGCGGATCGAGCGGGACCGGGCGTACGTGCTCGCCCTGCGTGAGGGCCGTGCTCCCGACGACCCGCGGATCGGCCCGTCGGCCAAGCCCGGCTGGGAATGGGTGAGCGACGTGCACGACGGGCAGGCCCAGCGCCTCGCCCGGGGAACCGAGCGCGACGGGACGCCCGGCTAGCGATCGGTGTGCGACACGATGCCGGGACGGAGGACCTGACGCCTTTCGGCACCCCGGACAACGGCCCCCGTCGCGAGATGAACGAAATGCGAGCGGCCGGAAAGCTCGAAACGGAGAACGGCCGAGTCGCCTTGGGCGCACTCACCGGAAACCCTTTTCCACAATGGTGATCACCGCCCGGCGTCCTGAAGCGGTGATACGCACGGCGATGTCGGTGGCCGCCGTGCGGTCCGGCGTCGGCCGGGCGCGTCACCTCGTCGCTCACGTCCGAAACGTGCGAGGTGCGTACTTGACGATCACTGAACACAAAGTGGAGATCGGGCGCGTTCGACAATCCGCCCGAGCTTTTGTTGACAGTGAGTGAATAACCACTGGATTTGTTCATCGATTCCGCGGACATGGCCGGCCGGCGGCTGATTTCCTGGCGATCCTTCGCCTTGAGGCGTTATGTGTCATTGATCACATGTTTTATGTGAATTCATGTGCGCAAAGCGCACTATGGTCATCCCTGTTGTTTTGCGTGTGGCGAAAGTGCCACAAGGGAAGATCGAGGAAGAAGAGTCACGATGAACATGAGCAGGCAGTCGAGCAACGGGCGGATCGCGTGGCGGCGCGTGCTTGGGGGAGCGGCGGCGGCAGGAGCGGCCGCGGTGGTGGCCGCCGGCACGGTGATCGCCACCCCCGCGGCCGCCGGGGTGACCGAGGTCCCCGCCGGGCACGGCCACGCCCACACCCACACGACCAGCGCTGCCGGTGCCGCAGACACGGCCGGCACGGTCGCCTCGTGGAGGAAGTACTACTTCGCCGCCAGGCTCCTGGGCAGGAACGAGGTGCCCGAACCGGGCAAGAAGGTCAACGACCGGAACGGCATCGCCGCCGCCAAGTTCCGCATCAGCGGCGACCGCTTCTACTACTTCGTCCAGTGGAGGAACACCGGCAGGCCCACCGCCTTCCACATCCACAGGGGCAAGGCGGGCGTGAACGGCCCCGTCGTCATCGACCTGCTGTCCAACGGCCGCATTCGCGGCAACACCGGCTTCGGTTCCGTTCGAGTCAAGAGCAGCCTGCTCAGGGGCATCAAGAACAACCCCGGGAACTGGTACGCCAACCTGCACACCGCCCAGTTCCCCGACGGCGCGGTCCGTGGCCAGCTCCGCACGGGCGGCCGTTGGTAGGTCGCATGCTGTGGCAGGGCACTTCGCCCACGGTGGAGTGCCCGCCCGGCATCTCGGGCGAGATCATGCTTTCGACGACCCGGTCACGGCGCTCTGTTCGATCATGGCTGGTTCGGGCTCGCCGACGACCGCCCCGGCCCCCCTCGGCCTCCCCCTCGGCCTCGGCCCGAGAGACCTCTCGTTGGTATGGTGGCGAACAGGCCGGTTCCCGACCGGCTCGAAGCCCTGGATCAGCGTGTGACCTGTCCGGCGGGCGTGCCCGGCACGTGAGGTGTCACAGCGAGAAGCGACGCCGCACGCGTCGCGCCCTCCCGGGTGCGGCCACCGGCCTGAACGACCGGCGAGGCGATTCCAGCGGTCCCAGCCGTCCGCGCCGCGTCCCGGCCGTGCGCCGGCGTCGATCCTGGCGTACTCGAGGCCGATCCGCCGCGACGACGAGCATCGAGAGCGCCGTACGCGTTCGGTGCGACGGGGGGGTCCGGGGTGCTGGCAGCAGGACGGCTTCAGAAGCTCGGGCGGAGTCCGGAGAGCGCGAGCTGTGAGAACCGGCATCCTTGGCCGCAGGGAGGTTCATCATGACGACCTCGGAGCTTGAGCACCGCGTGAGCTCGGCGGACCTCGTCTCGGCGCTGGCCGCGCGCACACCCGAGATCGGGGGCAACGACGGCGGCTGGCCCGGCCTGACCCTCTACCGCTTCACCGAACCGACGGCACCCGCCTGGGAGGAGATCGAGTCACTCTCCCTGGGGATCGTCGCGCAGGGCAGCAAGGCGGTGATCGTGGACGGCGAGCGCTACGTCTACGACCCGTTCAACTATCTTGTGATCAGCAGCAACCTGCACTTCCAGGCCGAGGTCCTGCGGGCCGGTCCCCACGAGCCGTTCCTGTCCCTCGTGCTGGAGATCGACCCGGCGCTGGTACGGAAGGTCTCCACCGGCATGCTCGGCCCGCGGTCAGGCGGATTCGATCCGGTTCCGGAGCGGGGCGAGGCCGACCGGTGCGTCGTCTCCCCGCTCGATCCGGAGCTCCTGGCGGCGGTCCTGCGGTTCCTGCGGTCGCTCGACAGCGGAGCCGACCGACGGGTGATGGCGCCGATGTGCGTAGAGGAGATGGTCTACCGCGTGTTGCGCCGGGAGCAGTTCTCCCGGCTGCTGCACATCGCGGCCAGGCAGACCTCGCGCAACCCGATCTCCGCCGCGCTCACGTTCGCGCGGGCGCACTACGCGGAACCCCTGACGGTCAACGACCTGGCCAGGCAGGTGGCCTTGAGCCCGTCGGCGTTCTCTGCCTTGTTCCGCGAGGTCACAGGTCGTACGCCGTATCAGTTCCTGAAGGAGTACAGGCTCGACCGGGCGCGCGAACTGCTCGTCGACGGCCGGAGGAGCGTCACCGAGGTGTCCCGCCACGTCGGCTACGCGAGCGTCTCCCACTTCATCAAGGAGTTCCGCGGCCGCTTCGGCGTCACGCCGAGGGCCTACGTCGACGCGCACGACGTGGAAGCCGCGTTGCGCAGGATGCGTTCGGACGCCGGGTAGGGCGTTCGGGCGAGATCTCCGTGCCGGGCGGGCGGACCGCATCTCCGTGCCGGGCGGGCGGCCCGCCTGGAGCGCGCCGTCCGGCGCCGCCCACGCGGGGATCGGGCCGGGCGCCCCCGGACGGCGCGACGTCACCGGCCGGGAATGGGCACTGATCGAGCAGGATCACGCTACCTGCCGGCTTCACCGTTCGCTTTACTGGCCAAGCTCGGACGGTTCGCAGGTCTTCTCGACGATCAAGGTGGTGCACGCGTGGCTGTGCCGATCCTTCCCGCCGGAGGCGGCGGCGAGGACCGACCGGCCGCCCGCGACTCCCTCCACCTCCGGATTCTCGGCCCGCTACGGCTCTGGCGGGACGGCGTCGAGCTGCACGCCGGCCCACCGCAGCAGGCCTTTCTCCTGGCTCTCCTCCTGGCCGGGGAAGGCCGGCCGATCGACACCGACGAGTTGATCGATCTCATCTGGGCCGGTGATCCGCCGGCCAGCGCCCTCAACGTCATCCACAAGTACGTCGGTTCGTTGCGCCGGCTGCTGGAGCCCGCCCTCCCGGCGCGAGATCCCGGCTCGTACCTGCGGCGGCGTGGCAACGGGTACCTGTTCACGGCGGATGCCGGGACGCTGGACCTCGTCGTCTTCCGAGACCTCGTCGAGGCCGCCGGGACGGCCTTGGCGAAGGAGCGCCACGAGGCGGCCCTCGACCGTTACGCGGAGGCGCTGGGGCTCTGGCAGGGCTCCGCGGGCGCCGGGCTGAGGCAGGGACCGGCCGCGACGTCGATCTTCGCGAGGCTGGACGGCCGGTTCTTCGACGTGTGCACGGCGGCGGCCGAGCTCGCGGTCTCGCTGGGACGGCCGGAGCGGGTGCTGCCACCCCTGCACCTGGCCGCCACGATGGCGCCGCTGTACGAGCCGGTGCAGTCGAGCCTCATCGCCGCCCTGGGCGCCGCCGGTCAGCGGGCGGAGGCGTTGTCGGTGTTCCGCGCGGTCCGTATCCGCCTCGCCGACCTCGGCATGGATCCCGGCCACGCCCTGGCCGCCGCGCACCGGCGGGTGCTGGACCGGGACCTGACGGCGGCCGGGGCGGTGGCCGTCCAGCGGCCGGCAGAACAGCCGCTCGCACACCTGCCCGCGCCGTCGCGAGCCGCCACGGAATCCGGGGCGTCGTCCAGGGGCGTCCTGGTCGGCCGGGCCGGGGAACTGGCCGGGCTGCGGCAGGCGATCGACCCGGCCTTCGGCGGAGGTACGGGGCTCGTCATCCTGGAGGGCGAGCCGGGGACGGGCAAGACCCGCCTGCTGCAGGAGCTCGCCGCCGAGGCGGATCGGCGCGACGCCGCGGTCGTCTGGGGGCATTGCCTGGAATGCGAGGGAACACCGCCCATGTGGCCGTGGGGGCAAGTGATCGGCGGGGTGCTGGACGAGCTGCTCGACGCGGCGCGGGAGAAATGGCTCGCCGGTGAACTCGGCCGTCTCCTCGGGCCCGACGGCGACGTCCGCCGCGAGTCGGTGACGCCCGGCGGCGGCGCCCGGTTCTCCCTGTTCGAGGCGGCCGTCGCCGTCGTCGGTCAGGTCGCCGCACAGCGGCCACTCGTGCTCGTGATCGACGACCTCCAGTGGGCGGACGTCGCGTCGCTGGACCTGTTTCGTCACCTGGCGGCCCGGCTGCCGGGCGGCACCGCGATCATCGGGGGACTCCGGGACCGCGCTCCCGTACCCGGATCGGCACTGGCGCGGACGCTGGCCGCGGCGAGCCGGATGCCCGGTCACCACCGCATCCGGGTCGGTCCTCTCGGCATGGCCGGCGTGGCCGAGCTCGTCCGTCAGGAGAGCGGCCGGGACCCGGACCCGGTCGCCGTCCGCGGCATCCACGCGCGTACCGCCGGCAACGCGTTCCTCGTCCGGGAGCTGGCCAGGCTGCTCGCCGACGGAGGCGTGCTCACCGGGGACGCCGTGGCGCGAGCCGGGGTGCCCTCCACCGTGCGAGACGTCGTCCGTGACCGGATGGGCGGACTCGACGACCGTGCCAGGGACCTGCTCCAGGCCGCCGCGCTGATCGGACGGGACGTGGACCTCGGCCTGCTCGCCGACGTCGCGGACCTCGACATACAGGACTGCCTTGATCGCCTGGAGCCCGTGGAAGCGCGAGGCCTGCTCGAACCCGCACCCGGGGACCCGTTCTTTTTCCGTTTCCCGCACGATCTGGTCCGCGAGTCGATCGCCGGGACCATGCCTTCGGGACGGGCGATCCGGCTGCACCTGCGTGTCGCCGACGCGCTCGAGCGCACCGGTTCCTCCTGCTTCTCCTGCTCCTCTCGCTCCTCCTGCTCCTTCTGCGACAACGTCGCCGAGCGTGTCGCCCACCACCTGTGGGCCGCCGGCCCGCTCGCCGATCCGCGCCGGACCGCGGCGGCCCTGGGGCGCGCGGGCCGTCACGTGGCGGCCAAGTCCGCGTTCGAGGCCGCCGGGCGACAGCCGCGCCGGCCGTCCGGGTAGCGCGGACGGCCGGAGGGGTCGTGCCGGGACAACGCGCCTTCTTCGCACGTCGAAAGGCGAACCGCCCGGCGATCGTCCCCGGCCCGGCCGCACCACTCACGGCGACGGTCAGGCGGGCCGGGCCTGAGTCAGCTCCACCAGCTTGGTGACGGTGTTCCAATTGCGGCTGGTGGCGACGACGCCGTCGGGAGGCGCGAATCTCGCCAGGGCTTCCGCGAGTTTGGAGCGGCCCAGGCCGTCCGGAACGTAGAGGTAGAGCGCGCGGTCGCCGAGCCGGAACTCCTCGGGGAGATACCTCGCCGCGTCGAAGGAGGCGAGGTGCGACGTGGTGACCGGCCCGGAGAAGTACGTGACGTGCAGTTGCCTGCCTTCGAGCGAGGCCGCGGGGAACGGGCAGGTGTCGGCCACCGCCCTCAGATACGCGTGATCACGCACCAGGACACCGACGCCGAAGCCGAAGTGCTTCTCGATGGCCTCCTCCAGCTGCGCCGCGAGGGCCTTCTCGTCGCCCGGTGCACTGGTGAAGACGGCATTGCCGCTCTGCAGGTAGGTGCGTACGTCGCCGTGGCCGAGCTCGGTGAGCAGCGCCCGTAGTTCGGCCATCGGGACCTTCTTGTGGCCGCTCACATTGACGCCCCGCAGGAGCGCCGCGTACGCCTTCGTCGTCATCCCCGCACCTTACCGACGAGCGGAAACCGGCATCACCCGGAAAGCGCCCGTTCTCCTGTCGCTCTCGCGCGGGCTCTGGCCGGGCGGGTCGGCGCGTTGGAGAAGGAGAACGGCGAGCCGCGCCATCGTCACCAGGTGCGCGGCATTCGGCGGGATCCGGCGCTCGTATGCCGACCATATTCTCCGAATATACCGAGGTCACATAAAATTTGGTCAGCGCAGAACCCGAGAAACGCCTACAAGGAAAGGAATTGCAATTACCGCCGAGCGGAAGAGCTCGGAGTTTCGGCCGGCGTCGTCGTCGGGGCGGCACCGAGATGCGGATGTGCGAGGGCCACGTGCTCCGCGCCCGCGCGGCGGCCGATTTCACCTTTCCCGGTTCGACGCCCACTCTTCGGCTTGACCGCGCTCCTCAAGAGGATTTCCTGACCGGTCAGATGATCATCTGACCGGGAACGCCTTGCATGACGAAGGAGAACCAGTGCGACCCCTCACGCGACTCCGGCTTCCCGCGATCGGAGTGGCTCTCACCGCCACCCTCGGCGCCGGGCTGCTCACGGCGCCCGCCGCGCACGCCGCGCCCGACCAGAAAGTCAGCTACGTCAAGCGAGTCAAGCCGGTCCAGTCCGTGGTCACCCATGTCGCGATCAAGGACCACCGTGGCCGGAAGTACCCGATCAAGGTGACCACCACCTGGGCCTACAAGTCCTCCAAGTCCGCGCAGCTGCGGTCCATCGTGATCCGCGAGAACGGCTTCCCCAGGGGCGGATGCATCTTCCCGGACCTCTACTTCGCGAACGCGAACGACTGGGAGGCTCAGCGGGGTAGATACGGCAAGATCTGCGACGGCGGCTCCAAGGCGTATTCGGTCATGAGGACGATCAGAGTAAGCCGCGGCACCCTCGGGCAGCTCTGGATCCGGACTCCCAACCCGAGTCACCCCGGCTGCTGCGGAGCGCGGCAGTACACCGTCCAGTACAACATCGCGAAGCGCTGAGCCACTCCTCGGCCTGACCTTTTCCGAGCACGGCAAGAGCCGCGGTCGGGGGCGGCGGCATGGCCGGAGCACCGGGGAGCACCAGCCCTCCGGTACTTCCGGCCGGCTCGATCAGGGGCCCGCCCGCGGCCGGTGTCGAGCCGGTCGTCCAGAGCGTGACGACCGGCTCCTCCGGCTCGGCCCTCCGGAGCACCTGGTATCGGGCCCGGCACCGCGCCGGTGACCTTCGGGCATGACCGCCGGCCGTCTGACGGCGGTCGTCCACGGCGAGGTGTCGCCGAGAGCCCGGCCGTCCCTCACGTGAGCCGGGAATCCAATGTCCTCACGCCGTCCTCGTGCGAGATCCCGTGGAACAGTTCACGGGCCTCCTCCCAGACGGCCCTGGCCGTGCGGTGGTCGCCGGCGGCGCCGTGGGCGTCGCCGAGGGCGCGGAGCGTCCGCGCCAGGTAGGGGATCGAGCCGCGGGTCCGCCACACCTGGACCGAGCGTTCGAGGGTGGCGATGGCGGCGGGCAGGTCTCCTTCGGCCAGGTTCAACTGCCCGAGAACGCTGAGCGCGTCGGCGAGATAATGGCCGAAGTTGCCGTCCTCGCTGTGGGAGAGCGTCAGTTCGGCGGTCGCCCTGGCCCGCTCGTCCCCGACCGCGGCGAACAGCTTCGAGAGGTAGAGCAGCGAGAACGTCTCCAGATAGCGGTAGTGCAACCGCCGTGCCATTTCCAAGGAGCTCTCCAGCAGCTCCTGGCCGCCCGTGATGTCACCGCAGAACGATTTCGCCGCGCCGAGGAACTGGGTGATCGTCGTGGTGTAGTGGGCGTTGCCGAGCGCCTCGGCGACCTTCGTCGCCTGCTCCAGGACCGTGAGCGCCCCTTGAGGGTCGTCCTCGCCGTGGATGATCGCCATCACGTGGTAGGCCCGCGCCTGGCCGCCGAGGTAGTCCGCGTCGGCGGCCGTCCGCAGAGCGCGCTCCGCCAGGGCGAGCGCCTGTGCACCACCGTTCCCGTCGGCCGTCATGCTCCAGGCCAGGGTCGCCAGGGCGTCGGCCGTTCCGACCGGATCCCCCAGCGTGGTGAACAGGTCGAGGAGCTGCGAAGCGCCGGCCCGCATCCGTGTCATCGCCGGTCCGGGGCCCGCCGGCGAGCTCCAGGTGGTGACCTCCAGGAGGCCGCGCATCAGCACGGCCTCGCCGCGCTTGTCGCCGGTCTCACGGCAGAGGGCGAGCGCCTGCTCGTGCATGCGCTGCCAGCCGTCGTACAGGCCGCGCACGTTGAGGTACGTCTCGGTGGACCCCGCGAGGTCCCATGCGAGCTGGGTCAGGCGCGCCTCGCACGCTTGGGCGACCCCCGCCATCAGCGCGGCGTGCTCCGCGCCGAACCAGGCCATCGGGTCGGCCAGCAGCGGGCCGGAAACCGCCGCGGGCAGCCGCCGGCGCGGCGCGGAGCTGTGCATGAGCGCGTAGCAGGGGCCCTGGACGTGCTCCGCCGCGACCTCCGCCAGCGCCAGCCACGCACCCAGGGCCCGTCCGAGCGCGGCCCGGCGCTCGGACTCGGAATCCTCGCGTTGCGCCCGCTCACGCGCGTACAACCGGATCAGGTCGTGGAACCGGTACCTGAGCCCGCCCGTCTCGTCCGTCCCGGTGAGGTTCAGCAGATGAGCGTCGATCAGGGTCTCGATCTCGTGTTCCGCCTGCCGTACCGGCACGTCCAGGAGGGCCGCCACCGCCCAGGGGGCGAAATCGGGCGCGTCGAGCAGTCCGGCCAGCCGGAAGGCCCGCTGCGCACCGGCGGGAAGCGTCCGGTAGCTCATCTCGAATCCCGCGCGGATGTCGAGGTCGCCCGCCACGAGTTCGTCCAGCCGGTGCCGTTCCTCCCCGAGGACGCCGGCGAGGTGGGACAGGCTCCACTGCCTTCTGCCGAGGAGCCTGGCCGCCGAGATGCGGACCGCCAGCGGGACCCGGCCGCACAGCCGGGTGATCTCCAAAGCCGCGTCCGGGTCGTCCTGGACGCGTTCGTCGCCGACGATCCTTCTCAACAGGTCCATGGCCTGGGCCGGTGGCAGGACGTCGAGTTCCAGCAGGCTCGCGCCCTCGAGACCGACCAGCCGGACACGTCCGGTGAGGAGCACGGCCGTGCCGGGGGCCCCGGGCAGGAGCGGCCGCACCTGCTCCTCTCCGGCGACATTGTCGAGCAGGACGAGAATTCTGCGTCCGGCCAGGCAGCTCCGGTAGAACGCCGCGCGTTCCTCCAGGGATTCGGGTATGCCGGTGGCGCTGATGCCCAGTGCGAACAGGAACCGGCTGAGCACGTCCTCCGGGCGGGCCGGGTCGGCGGAGGCGCCGCGCAGGTCCGCGTAGAGCTGGCCGCCGGGAAAGCGATCCGCGATCCGGTGCGCGACGTGCACGGCGAGCGTGGTCTTGCCCAGGCCCCCCAGGCCCGCGATGCTGGCCATGGCGACGGTGCCCGGCCGCGGCTTGGTGAGGACCTCGGTGAGGTCCGCCACCTCGCCGTCCCTGCCCGTGAAATCCGCGATGTCCGGCGGCAACTCGGCGGGGGTGGGGGCCGCCTGAGGTTCGGGCGCCGGGGCCGGGGCATGGACGGGACGGCCGGCGGACAGGGCACGCGTGTGCTCGCCCGGCTCGATGCCCGGTTCGTCCGGCAGGCGCGCGGCGGTGTCACGGTAGGCCGGCCTGTACGGGCCCGGCCCCACAGGTGAGCCCGTGATCGTCGCCACGACGCGAGGAGCGAGGTCGAGTGAGGGGTCCTGAGTGAGGATTCTCTGGTGCATGTCGTGCAGCTCTTCGGCCGGATCCAGGCCGGTCTCCTCGATCAGGGTGCTGCGGGTACGCGCGTATTCGGCGAGCGCGTCCGCCCGCCGGCCACAGCGGTACAGCGCCAGCATCAGCTGCGCGCGAAGCCGCTCCCGCAGGGGGTACTCGCCGGTGAGCGCGGTCAGCTCGCCCAGCAGCCCGGCGTGGCGTCCCAACCTCAGGTCCACGGCGATCCGCGACTGCAGGACCGACAGGCGGACCTCGTCCAGCCGCGCGGCCTCCGCGGCCAGCATCGGGACATCGGTCATGCCGGCGAACGCGGGCCCGCGCCAGAGACTCAGCGCCTCGTGCAGGCGGTGGGTCGCCTCCTCCGGCTCACCGGCGGCCTCCACCGCCTGCCCTGAGCCGGCCAGGTTCTCGAACCGCGCCGCGTCCAGCTCGTCCCGGACCACCGGCACCAGATAGCCGGAACCGTGCCGCACGACGCGAGCCGGGTCGCCCAGGTGTCGCCGGAGCCGGTGGACATAGGTCTGCATGTTCTTGGTGGCGCTCTTCGGAGGGGTCTCCCCCCACAGTGCCGCAGCCAGTTGATCTTCCGAGACAGGATTGCCCGCCTGGCACAGCAGAACCGCCAGCAGCACCCGCGCCTTGGGCGTGCCGAGATCGAGCTGCTCACCCTCTCGCCACACCGTCAGCGGACCTAATATCCCAAATCTCATCGTGCCCCCTTGACTGGACGCACTGTAAACCTGGACAGCCCGTTCCGGTGATCCACCGGGTGACGAAACGATTGCGAACTCTTCCCGCCCGGACCGAATTCCACGACATGGCCGACCGGCCGCCGAACCGTATCGCGGCCCCGTTCCACCAGGTCCGCCACGCGGGCGGCCCGAGCGGAGCGGGAGGAGCACCGGGGGATGCGGCTCTCGATACGGCCGGTTCCCGTCGGGGACACCACGCTGGCGATCGTCCCGACCGAAGAGCCCGGCCTCACAACCCGGCCGACCCTGGCCGCTTTCCTTGATACGGCTGTCGTGCTGGACACCAGTTGGCTGATGAGCCCTGATCGTCCCGCCGGCCACCAACTCGGAAAAGTCCGGCGGACCAGCTCCTTCATTTCACGCCCGGCTGTCCAGGTGGAGCAACCAGCAGGCGAGGAAGGTCGCCAGGAGCATATGCACGCGAAGCCGAGCTTTACCTTCCGTCACTGGCCTGCCGCCCCTCTGGGGCTGGTCGACAGCGAACGGGAAGATCAGCGCTGTGGTCAAGCATGTAGCTCGGAAAGGTGGCTTGATCGACTGGAACTAAGCCGAGTAATGAGGAGTTGAACCGAGCAGGAGAGGACAGACAGGTGAATGACGAATTAGAAGAACAGGGCGAGAGTCGCGACCTTCTTTGGTCTCATGCGTTGCATGAAGACAATATGTTTCTTCAGATGGGCAACTTCTTTCTGGTAACCCATTCCATGCTGGTCGTCGGATACTCGCTCCTCTCGTCGGGTGCGCAGCCTGAGACCACCGCGGCGACGCTCGTCGCCATGTTCGGGCTGGTCCTTGCTGCTGCATGGACCTATGTAGCGATCACACAGCATCGGTACATACTCTTCCTGGCGATGAGTGCACGCGAAACGATTCCTTACTATCGCCGTGTTCGAGACACTCGGCCCAAACAAGCGCTCTCCAAGCTTTGGATCATGTCCAGGGTCGTCCCCATCAGTTCGCTCATAATGTGGATCCTGCTTCTGCTTGTAGCGCTCTGAGCGCGGACCTGGTGGGCGCCGAAGGGAAGCAGGCCAGTACGTATGAGCATCACCTCGGGTCTACGAACATTCGGCCTGTCTGGCAGTGCGAGATCGGCTCAGCCGTACAGCAACGCCGCCTCACACGACCGAACGCCACTGACCCGCGACTGCCTCGTACTTGTATATCGTGCGCGTTATGACTGCTGGTCGGTATCCGCGCCTGGTGGACGTGTTTCCCGACCTTGTCGCTGATATCGTCGCTCTGCTACATGCCGAGGACGAGGACGATCCTCTGGCGGACACAGTCGAAACTCTGCTGTTCCATGGCGTGTGCACCTGTAGCGCTACCTGCACCAACCTCTTGACCGCTCCGCCGGGTTCGGCGGGATCCTGGGTGGTGCGATTGGAGCGTAATGGTGAGGACGTCATCTGGCTGAACTTGGATCCGAGCGCGACGACCATCACCGACATCGAGGTCCTCGACGGGCGTGACCTTGGCCCCGCGAGCTGCCGGCCTACGCTCACCGCCACCATCGGGTGTCCCCAACCTGTCGTAACCGGTTCAACGCGTCGTTGACCAAACGACCGAGGTTGCCCAGTTCGTACGCATCCGGTGACGTTTGTTGTCCTCCCAAGCGCTGACATTCGCCCCAAGGTTGCCCGGCCTCCCGGCGGCGATGATGATCAGCCCGAGCGCGGCCCCATGGCCACCGTGGCTTCGCGCCAGCCCTGCGGCCCCTTCGCTGTCAGTTCTGCCGGGTGTCGCTCCATCCACGATCGGAGCGGAGGCTGGTCGGGCCGGCCCACCGCGTTGTCGGCGAACAGTCCCGGGCTGATCGCGTGACGGCGGTCGGCGGATTCCCATCCGTAAGGCTCACCGATAGCGGGCGGACTGGGCGTCCTCTCTCAGACGCCGCGCCACGCGTCCGGCCGCCTTGTCGAGTTCTGCCTCGATCTGCTCCGAGCTTGCGGCGGACACCCTCGGTTCCAGGTACGGCAGTGCCAGCACACGTTGCATGCGCAGGTACGTCGGCGGATGAGTCGTGTCGACCCCTGTCTTCTCGACGCGGGCGAACTCGCGGTGTCGTTCGAGCTCGGTTTCGGCAACGGCGTCCACATGGGACCGGAGAGCCGTCCACAGGTTCCCGGTTCCGACGGCCACCGCGCTGGATGTGAGGAAGCCGCCGACCGACTGCGTCCGGGTGATCAAGACGTCCAGAAGCGAGGCAGCGGCCGTGGAGCCGGCCACCTGGGCCTGCATCTCGTCGGCACGGTATTCGGCGTGCTGGGAGGAGCGGTTCAGCAGGAGTTCCAGCAGGAAGATCAAGACGCGGACGGGAACGCCCAGGATCGCGAGCAGGCACTGGGTGACGAGAGCGGACAGGCCGTCACCGGGTTGCCACCCGAAGCCGGTGACGACGCGGAGCTCGTGGAGCGAGTACAGGGCACCGCCGACGACGAGGCCGTGTCTGGCGTCGCCGTTCCTGGAGTGGGCCATCTCGTGAGCCAGGAGGGCGACGCGTTCCTGCGGGGTGAGGATCAGCCAGAGCGGGTAGCCGATCTCCACCAGACGGCTGCGTCGCCGGCCGTAGGTACGGAACGAGGCGTTGACCGCACCGCTGATGGCGATCAGGTCCGCTCGGGGGGCCCGCAGTTCCTCGCCGATGCGGTCGACGAGGGCGTACAGGTGGGGAGCGTCCGAGCGGGTGAGGGGTATGGCCGAGGCGGGGAAGGGGGCAGGGCGGGGACGCAGCAGCCAGGCGAGGTCCAGGACCACGAGGCCGAACAGGATGCCGGCCACCGTCAGACGGGTGACCAGGTACACGCCGATGACCAGGAAGACCGGTGCCAGAAGGTGGACGACCGAGGCGAGGACGTAGCCGCCGGTCCGGGACACGCGACCGGCCGCTCGGCGCGACCGGACGGGAACCGGCGGAAAGGGCGGGAGGGGCCGCGGAGGCTCCCGGAACGCGCTCGGTGTTTCGGTCGGTAGGTCGGTGGACACGCCGAACAAAATGTCAGACCCAGAGAACGGCGGCAAGACGCCGAGGGCGGTCGGTCATGCGGCCAGGCCGGGATCACCTCCCCGAATCCCGAATCCCGAATCCGGTGCGGATGACTGGAACGCTTCCATGCGAAGTCGGGAGGGAGCGTCGTCCGCGTCCGTGGGCCGGGCAGGTTCCCTCTGATCGAAGACTCGAAACGAAGGATCGCGTGAATTCGGAGCGCGGGCCGCGCCCCCGGGTGCGGTCTGAGGTCCCAGGGGCGCGGCCGCGTCAGTTCGACCGCGAGCTTCCCGTGCCTACTTCTTCGGCACGTACAGCCGGATGTTGTCGATGCGGGCCTGGCCCTCACCGACGTTCGTGTACGGCTCACCGATGACGAAGTAGTCGGGGTAGGCCGAGCCGGCCGGCCACTGGTTGTCCCACGTCTTGGAGCCGAACGCGCCCTGCGCGGTGTGCGACGTGTTGAACTGGCCGTTGTACTCCTCGGCGTCCACGTTGTAGTGGAAGATCGGGACGTTCGCCCCGATCACGCCGGCGTCGTCGTCGATGAAGCCCCGGGTGAACCGGTAGGTCTGCTTGCCGACGTTCTTGAAGACGCCGCTCACCTCGAGCGTGTAACCCGCCTCGGTGCGCTCGATGGCGAACGCGTAGTCCTTGTGGGGCATCAGCTCGGGCTGCAGCTCCACGGCCGACTTCTGCACGCCGGAAACCGGCCGACGGTCGCAGCTCGTCACGAACGTCTGCGACTGACCGAGCGAACCCGTGAAGTAGAGCATGTTCACCGTGGTGCGGTTGCTCTGGTCCCAGGGGTACTTCTCACCGGTCAGCGAGTTGCAGACGTCGTAGCCGTTCGTGTTCCGGGACGGGGCCGGGCTGAACTGGTCCATGAGCACCTTGCGGTGCCAGTGGTACATCGCCAGGTTCCGGGGCATCGCCGGGAAGTCCAGGATCGACATGAAGTGGAACGCGTTGTACGCCTCGTTGCTGTCCTCCCGCACGGAGCGGGTGGCGCAGGGGTCGGCCGGGTCGATGTCGTTCGGGTCGCCGACCCAGGGGTAGAACGTCTTGCACTCCCCGAGGCTGTACCCGTTGTACTTGCCGTCGTAGAACAGCGAGCCGTTACGCAAGCCGCCGAAGTCGAGCGTCTTGAGGTCGTACTCGATGCGGTAGTACTTCGGCAGCGGCTCGGTGTTGCGGATGATCGCGCCACCCGTGTAGTGAGGCACGGCGATCTTGGCGACGGCGCCTGCGGTCTCCAGCTTCTCCGTCTTGATCGACGGACGTTCGGCGGTGTCGGTGTAGCTGTCGTCGACCCGCCCGCCGCTCTCACGCGTGGAGAGGGACGCCGTGAGCCAGCCGTCCTTGCCGAACTCGGTCTCCTGCCGGTAGGTCCGCATGGTCGCCATCGCCGCGTCGAACTTCGGACCGAGCTGAAGGCGGTAGAGGTCGCCGTTGTCGTCGTTGAAGTCGTCGACCGGCTCGCTGTAGTCGTCGAGCACCCACGGGCTCGCCTCGGTGCGGATCTTCTTGTCGAACGGCTCGTCGTACTTGAGCCGCCAGCGGATGGGGGTGGGTTCCGGCTCGGGATCGGCGGCCGCGCACGGCGGGGTGACGCCGTCGTCTTCCTGGATGATCGTCAACTTCACGCTGTGGAAGGTCACCCCGGTCGTGCCCGCCTCGACGCGGAAGTCGGCGCCGCCGTTCTCGCGGTTGGCGAACCGGGCGTCCATCAGCTCGAAGCCCGCCGTCTTCCACGTGTTCGACCCGGTGCGGTTCACCGAACCCGTCCCGGCGTACGCGCTGCTGGTCGAGTCGTACTGGACGCGGAACGTGGCCCCGCCCTCGTCGAAGTACTCGACCTGCAGGCACGCGACGAAGGCGCCGTCGAAGGCGACCGCGTCGTCGACCTGGAAGTACATGTGCTGCGCCGGTGCCGAGGTCTGCACGGTCTTGCGTGCGCTCCGCCCGCCGACCGTCACGGGTGCGGTCGCGCCGTCACCCTCCTCGATCTGGCGGAGACCGTTCTCCTCGTTGACCTCGCCCAAGATGATCGAGGCGTTGGGCCCGTCCGCGGCGGCCGACGTCGCGGCGGCCGACGTCGCGCTGGTCGGCGTCGCGGCGAGGAGCAGAGACGCCCCCAGGGTGACCATGCTCAGGGCCGCCACGGCCGAGCGACGTCTGCGATTGCGAGTTGTTGCTCTCATTGCGCTTCCTTCTTCGTTGAGCAAGGCGTCCGTTCGTGCCGCTCCGGGCCTCGGGGCCGCGCGCGAGGCGCGTCCCCCGTCACGGGTGCCGATGTGCGCTGGTTCGGTTCACTCGGACGCCACCGTCTACAGCAGCTCGAACGCCTTGGTCGTACTCGACGACTTCCTCGTCGTCGCCATTTCTGTCGTCACCATTCGAATAACTCGAATCCTCTTCGATTTGGTACCTGATCACAGCCTTGATAAATGCGAGACATCTTGTCAAGGGTTTCGATTCATGGACTTTCCTGGCTGATCGGCGGATTCCTCATCGGGAATTCGAGTATGTCGAATCGACGGTTCATCCCGACACCGGCGTGGGCCGTCGACGGTCGCGGCCACGATGATGGAGCGCGGCAACCGGTCACGCCGCTTACCGCAAGGGGAGACAGACCCTCGGCCGCACGTCGAGTGCGAGCCCGGTCACCGACAGGCGGCGTTCGAAGGACGTCAGGCGCATGCTTGCCCGTGTGGACTTGGCCACCGGCCGCGTTGTCAATGGCCAATCGATAAGTGAATCAGAACGACTTGAGGAGGGCCTTGCATTAATTGTGGAAGGTCTCCGGATCCCTATAGGGCGGGATTTCCTCGATCTCGTCCGCGTGGCAACAATGCTCCTCCGCAACCTCCATCAGCAGAACCCTGCGGAGGTCGCGAAGACGTGGCGCAAGGCGACCTCAACTGAACCGCCGGGGTGGATGACGCAGTGAGTAGGTGGCCACTTCCGGCGTAGCGCCGCTCGGACAGGGGAATGCGGTCTCTTCGGCAGGATTGGGCAGGCCGAGGAGACTGCCTGTGTTGCCGGCTTGCCATTGGCGGGATCCCCTGACCGCCCGGCCGGTCTGCTGGAGGGGGCGTGTCTGGCATATGCTCGTGGCGCGGTTGGTTCTCCCGGCGCCGTTGCGGTGCCGGGAGTCGTAAGAGGGAACCCGGTGTGATTCCGGGGCTGCCCCGCAGCGGTGAGTGGGAACGAACGCCGTCATTGGCACTGGGTGTGTGCGCATCTGGGAAGCGACGGTCAGTAGGGGTTGTGTGTGGTGCCCGCGAGTCCGAAGACCTGCCAGTCGCCCGTGCGCCGTCCGGTGTGCGGTGATCCGTGGCCTCGTGGGAGGGCCTGGGATGCGTCTTTCGCATGTCCTCGCTCGCGGCCGTGGGTCGGCATGGCATGAGCCGAGGGAAGGACGCCATGAGCAAGGTCACCACGACTGTTTTGGGTTACCCCCGTATCGGGGATCGTCGCGAGTTGAAGCGGGCGACGGAGGATTACTGGGCTGGGCGGGTCGATGCCGCCGGTCTTCAGGGGACGGCCGCGGGGTTGCGGCAAGGGGTGTGGCGGGAGCTGTCGGGGGCGGGGCTGGATGCGGTGCCGTCCAACACGTTCTCGCTGTATGACCAGGTGCTGGATGCGATCGCGCTGGTGGGCGCGGTGCCTGAGCGGTTTTCCGGGGCGGCGGATCCGTACTTCGCGATGGCCCGGGGTGCCGAGGGGGTGGCGCCGCTGGAGATGACCAAGTGGTTCGACACCAACTACCACTAGTTCAACCGCAAAGGCAACTATTCGCGGGAGAGCGCTCGGCGTAGTGACTCATTGAGGTGATCAATACTCTGAGCTGCTAGGACGTCTGGGCAACCGGCCCTGTAGGTCCCTGAGTTACATGATCGAGACGCGTTGGCGGGTCGATCCGCGAGGATTTTCATTACTTGGTCAAGGCAGTCCGCCTGCGGCGGCCTGCGCGCGTCGGGCGGTCGCTGGCCGCGCTGCGGCTCTTCGGCCGGTCGCGGCCAGCGCCGCCCACGCACCAAAGACCACTAGGACGAGTCGGTCGAAGCTCATCACGAAGTACGGTAGGCCGACCAACGTACGGGCCCCAGCCAGCGAGGTGGACGTTATGAGCGAGCCGATTCTCACCCCCAATGGACGATCCGCCCTCTTTGCAGGGGATGATCCGATTCTCAACGTCGAGGATGACCTGCTGAACCGGTCGCTCTTAGCGACTGCAATAGCTGACGAAGTGCAAGCCATGAACGTTGAACGCGGCGCGGTGGTGGCAATCACGGGGAAATGGGGAACAGGCAAGACATCGCTACTGAACCTAACTGCCAACATCCTGCGCGAACAAGAAGCGGTGCAAGTCGTTGAGTTCAATCCATGGTTTTTCTCGGGAACCGACTACTTGATCCGTTTCTTCTTTGATGAAATGGCTCGGCAGCTGAGCGGCGGAAGAAGCCGAAAGAAGCGGCTTAAAGATGCCACTGCCAGTATTGCCGAGAAGTTCAACAAATACTCCGCCTCTCTCTCGCCTCTAAAATTCATACCCGGAGCAGCAGCAATCATCGATGTTGCTCAAAAAACATCGGAGGGAGTATCTCAGGCTCTCAATACAAGCATCCACGAGCAAAGAATTGAGATTTCTGATGCTTTGAGTCAGCTGGACGGAAGGATCATTGTTCTTATCGATGACATTGATCGGCTCACGCGCCAGGAGATACGCGATCTATTCAGGCTTGTTCGACTCAATGGCTCTTTTCCTAACGTAGTTTACCTTCTATGTTTTGATAGAAAGGTGGTAGAAAACGCCCTCGGCGAAGAAGGTCTCGACGGTGCAGCTTACCTAGAGAAGATCGTAAAGACCTCAGTAGAAGTACCGCTGGCCGCAGATGAAGCTTTGGCGTCGGTTCTCAGGATTGGGATGTTAGAGGTTCTCGCCGACATCGCGATGCCCAGTCTCGGTGAGGACCGCTTTCCTGATGTGTTCTGGCAAGTCGTCAGGCCACTTTTTAACACAGTGAGAGATGTGAAGAGGTTCTTGTCATCTCTCCCTCTCACTGTTCGATCTGCGGGCGATGAAGTTTCTCTTTCGGATCTCATAGCACTGGAAGCTATCCGTGTAATGCGACCGACTGCGCACGATCTTATAGCTCAAAATGTTGGCGCACTGACGAATGTCTCTAACTGGCAAACTGGTACACGCAACCAGGATACGTTCACGGCAGACGCTGAGAAAGTGTCTGCTATACAGAAAGAGCTACCCTACGATGTAGGTCGAGCCCTCATTAGGTACATCTTCCCTGCCGCTCAGCTTTACACGGAAAACTTGTGGCACGGAAATGACTCGTTACAGGAGTGGCGACGTGACCGGCGAGTAGCCCACTCAACTGTCCTGAAGTATTACCTTCACCGAGAGCTACCATCCGGCATTTCGCCGAGCAAGCATGTCGACTCGATTGTTTACGCTGCTGGAAATGAACATGAGTTTGCGAGTGCCCTCTCCGTGATTCCAGATCGTTATTTGGAGGATGCGCTCGACCGTTTCCTTGCCCATGTTGATGAGATCAATGACAACAACATTCCGACAGTCGTAATCGCTCTCCTGGGATTGTTTCCCCGCTTCAGTGAAGAGTCGGCCAAGATGCTGGATTACGGTAGGGACTACACGGTTCTTCGGCCGGTGAAGAAGCTAATGCAACGTGTTGCCTCAGATGATGTTGACGTGATAGCGCGGACGATATATGAAGCGACGCAAAGCCCATACGCTCGCCTGATGTTCCTGTCTATTGTAGGAAAACAAAGGGAATCTGCAGGTCAAATGATCAGTCCAGAAATGGAAAAAGTACTGCGAGTTGATATTCGTGAGTACATCAAGTCTGCTCCGGCAGAAACTCTGCACTCAGAGAGGGAATTGCTTCGCACGGTCGTGCAGTCCGTTGATTGTGATGCGGAATCGGGTGAACCTGCTATCGAGTCCGCTATGACTCCAGCAGTGACTGCTCGCCTTCTCGAAACCGCCCTTTCCCCGAGTCGGACTAATTCGCTGGGGAGCGTTGTCATTAATTTCGAAGACCAACTTGCTTGGGGCGCGCTAACTTCCGTTTTTGGCGGCGAGGGCCAGCTAGCCATAGCGGTTGAGCAGCTAAAGGAGTATATCGCGGGCCAAGACGTGAGCCCGCGACTGCAAAGAGCCATTGCGGCTTTTGAGATGTATGCAACAGGCTGGAGGCCCGCAGACCTGTGACGTTTGGGAGTGAGCGTCCAGTTAGGCCGTAACGATCGCGCACTTCGCCTGTCGCCGACTACGGCTGGGGCAGCATCGGCGCCCTCCTTCGTTCCCTATGTGACCAGCCGTAGTGAACTTCAGCGGTTTTTCACGAACCGTCTTATAGGCGTTCGTACTGACGCGCGCCGACCTTGATCACACCTTGGTTGTTTCGGGATGAAGAAGTTGTAGGTTCATCTGCATCATCAGGGCGTCAGCGCTTCGCGCCGCAGTCCGGCGCGGCGCGCCCATCCGCGCCGGACGGACATCGGGGCCGGGCATGCGGCCTGGAGGCCGGTCCCATCCCGCGCCCGCCCGGCGCGGATGGCCGGACCCCGCCGCCCGCCGCACCAGCCCGCCCGCCGTACCGAACACCGCGCCGACCGTGAACGCACTGCCGCCCGCTCCGACCACCGGCCCAACCGCTACGCGGCCCCTACGGGGTCCTTCGGATTGCGCCGGCTGCTCCGCTCATGTTCATCAGGAACACTCGAATAGTGGGAGTAACACCTCTGCCGCCCCGCTTCCGATGCGCGGGCCTGGCGGCCCTGTGCTTCGGGTCGGGTTGCCACCGGATGACATGGTCACCAACAGCGGGAGTGACCTACCCGAGCCGCCATCAGGTGTCCCTGGCCTGTCGTAGCCGGTCCAACGCGTCATTGACCAGGCGACCGAGGTTGCCCAGTTCGTACGCCATCCGGTGACGTTCGTTGTCCTCCCACGCTCTGATGGCCGCCCCGAGGTTGCCCGACTTCCCGGCAGTGATGATGATCTCTTGGCCGTTGACGCGCTTGATGGCCGCGTCGCCCAGGATGACCCAGCCGTACACGGTCACATCCCACGAGCGGCCAGGATCAGGTCAACCACCTTTTCCGGCTGTTCCTGCCTGACGGTTTGAAGATCGGCGCCGTTACGGATGGACACCAGGTAGCAGCCTGAGCGTGGACCCATGGTCACCGTGGCTACGCGCCAGCCTTGCGGACCCTTCACGGTCAGCTCCGGCGGGTGTCGCTCCATCCACGATCGGAGCGGAGGCTGGTCGGGCCAGGCGGCCTCACTGTTGGCGAACAGCCCCAGGCTGATCGTGTGATGGCGGTGAGCACGGATTCCCCGCTCGGTGAGAAGCCGCTGAACCACGGCCAGCGCCTTGTCTTGGCTCTCCACCGTCGCCTCGTCAACGACAGGCGGGACGGCTCTACAGTTGTCCATGGGTCGCACCTCTCTGTGCGATCAAGGAACCCGTACGGCGTGACCGCGCCTGCGGGTTCCGCTTTTTCACGGTCCTCCCATGACAGCGCCCCACCAGCACGCGGAGATAGGGCGGGACAGGGGAGACCAGGGGAGAGAAGAGGAGTAACAGGCTCAGCAGAAGGGGAATAGGGGAGACTGAGGGAGAGACGCAGACCCCTATCTCCAGAGGTAACGCGATGCGCGACGTTCCAGCTTGGGCGCGACGGCTACGCGCCGAACGGCGTAACCGGCTGTGGACTCAGCGGGAAATGGCCCGAGCGTTGACCGAACTGGCCGACGAACGCACGCGTAGCCGTATGCCGGGACGGGATTCCGTCACCCGCATGATCAAAGACTGGGAAGCGGGCAGGCATAAGCCGAGGGATCCATACCGACTGCTTTACTGCCGCGCTTTCGACCTGGACGAGAATGAACTGTTCAGCGCGGAAAGCACGTCACGCACTGAGCCGGAGGATGATGTGCTACGCAGGGAATTTCTCGGTGCCTCCGTGGCGACTGTGGGCATTGCCGCTATTCCAGTACCGTTTGAGGGTCTTCCTCAGGGGCGACGCGTCAATGATGAGCTTGTCGTTTCGCTTCGCAAGCGCATTGCGCGGCTGCGTCGAATCGACGATTACCTAGGTGGCGCCGAAACCTATCCTCTCTATGCTGCCGAGCTTGAGAGAACGAGCACACTCGTCAACGAGGCCAGTTATACGGAGAAGACGGGAAGAGCGCTTCTAAGCGTGGTCAGCGAGCAAGCACAACAGGCGGGATGGGCTGCCTTCGACGCAGGATGGGCCAAGAGGGCGAGGCAGCTTTTCAAGAAAAGCCTGTCGGCCGCCACCGATGCCGGAGACACCGCTCTTCTTGCCAACTCGCTGGCGTTCCTGGCTTATCAGAAAGTGAGTTACGGCTCTCCGGGGATTCAGGAAGCGGATGCTTCGTGCCGGGTGGCGGAGCGAGGGACTCCCTCTGCGGTCAGGGCACTCCTGCTGGAGCGGGCGGCATGGGCGTACGCGTCTGAAGGGCAGAGATACCAGGTTGAGGTCGAAAGAGCCCTCGAAGAAGCCGGTAGGGCACTTGAGGAGAGCAGTGGCGAGCCAAATCCAGATTGGGCGCTCTGGGTTGACCGGCTCGAACTTCAGATCATGACGGGACGGTGCTGGGTCGCGCTGAATCAACCCGTTAAGGGTATTGCCGTTCTTGAGGATGCCCTCTCGAAGTACGAGGACACCCACGCCCGAGACAAGTCCCTCTATATGACCTGGCTTTCAGAAGCGTATCTAGACGCCGGGGAGATCGAACGCGCATCTGCCGCGCTGAGTCAGTCACTGAGCCTTTCCGTGGATGTCGCGTCAATTCGTCCACGCCAGCGCGCCAGTGCCGTTCTTGAGCGACTTGAGAATCATAGGTCGCTGCCATCTGTCGCCGAACTATTCGACCGTATGGCTATGCCGTCGTCTTTCTCAGCCATTCCAAGTACGGAGCCGATCCACCGTCAATCGATGTGAAGGTCACTTCAGGGTTGTTCCACGGATGCTCGGATATCAAATGTGACTCCAAGTCCGAGTAGCGATCCGCGGTCGTCCTCAGGAAGATCTGCCACTCTTCCCCTTCGCCTATTTTCCCCTCATGCCAGAAAACAGACTGTGCAGGCCCGAAGACTTGACCCGATGCTGCCAATTTCGCACGGATGGCAGATCTGAGAAGATTCATCGCCGCATCACGGCTGTCCACTGTGGTCGAAACCTGAAGGTAGCCAGTCATGTGGCCAAGCCTAGATCACTTCCCTGTATCCGGTACAGAAGAGTGAAGATGGCTTCCGGGCGGCTGGAACGCAGTCTTATGAAGTCACTCCATTTCACGATGAGCCCGTTCCTTGGCGACCTTGCGAGCAGTAGCGATGTGTTGCCGAGCAGACTCGGTCCAGAAGGGGGCGCCGCGTCGGTGGCCGCTTCCTGCATAGCGCCACTTGGACAGGGGGAGCATGGTCTCCTCGGCAGGGCGGGTTATGCTCGTGGCGCGGTTGGTTCTCCCGGCGCCGTTGCGGTGCCGGGAGTCGTAAGAGGGAACCCGGTGTGATTCCGGGGCTGCCCCGCAGCGGTGAGTGGGAACGAACGCCGTCATTGGCACTGGGTGTGTGCGCATCTGGGAAGCGACGGTCAGTAGGGGTTGTGTGTGGTGCCCGCGAGTCCGAAGACCTGCCAGTCGCCCGTGCGCCGTCCGGTGTGCGGTGATCCGTGGCCTCGTGGGAGGGCCTGGGATGCGTCTTTCGCATGTCCTCGCTCGCGGCCGTGGGTCGGCATGGCATGAGCCGAGGGAAGGACGCCATGAGCAAGGTCACCACGACTGTTTTGGGTTACCCCCGTATCGGGGATCGTCGCGAGTTGAAGCGGGCGACGGAGGATTACTGGGCTGGGCGGGTCGATGCCGCCGGTCTTCAGGGGACGGCCGCGGGGTTGCGGCAAGGGGTGTGGCGGGAGCTGTCGGGGGCGGGGCTGGATGCGGTGCCGTCCAACACGTTCTCGCTGTATGACCAGGTGCTGGATGCGATCGCGCTGGTGGGCGCGGTGCCTGAGCGGTTTTCCGGGGCGGCGGATCCGTACTTCGCGATGGCCCGGGGTGCCGAGGGGGTGGCGCCGCTGGAGATGACCAAGTGGTTCGACACCAACTACCACTACCTGGTCCCGGAGCTGGGCCCCGAGACCCGGTTCCGGCTCGACTGGAGCAAGCCGCTGGCCGAGCACGCCGAGGCGCGGCGGCTGGGCGTCGAGACCCGGCCGGTGCTGGTCGGGCCGCTGTCGTTCCTGTTGTTGGCCAAGTCCACCGAGCCCGGCTTCGCGCCGCTGCGGCTGCTGGACGGCCTGCTGGAGACCTACGCCGAGCTGCTGGAACGGATGGCCGCGGCGGGGGTGGCCGAGGTGCAGCTGGACGAGCCGGTGCTCGCCGCCGACCGTACAAAGGAGGAGCTGGCCGCGTTGCGCCGGGCCTACGTGCGGCTGGGTGAACTGAGCAGCCGCCCCCGGCTGCTGGTGGCGACCTACTTCGGCGAGATCGGGCCCGCGCTGGAGATCCTGGCCCGCGGCCCGGTCGAGGCCGTCGGCCTGGACTTCGTCTCGGCGCCCGGCAACCTGGAGGCGCTGGCCGCCGTCGGCGGGCTGCCCGGCAAGACCCTCGTCGCCGGGGTCGTCGACGGCCGCAACGTCTGGCGTACCGACACCGCGAAGGCGCTGGCGACCTGCGCGGCGCTGCTCGGGCTGAGCGACCGGCTGGTGGTGAGCACCTCCTGCTCGCTGCTGCACGTCCCGCTCGACCTGGACGCCGAGACCTCGCTGGACCCGCGGCTGCGCGGGCGGCTCGCCTTCGCCAGGCAGAAGGTCGCCGAGGTCGTACGGATCGGCAGGGCGCTGAACGGCGAGGAGGTCATCGCGGGGGAGAGCGCCGCGGAGCGGTTCCTCAACCCCCGGGTGCGGGCCAGGCTGGACGCCCTGGGCGAGGGCACCTCGCGCGCCCCGCACGCCGAGCGGCTCGCCGTGCAGAACGCCGACCTGGGCCTGCCGCCGCTGGCCACCACCACCATCGGGTCCTTCCCGCAGACCGGCGAGGTGCGCCAGGCCCGCGCCGCCATGCGCTCGGGCGAGATCGACAGGGCCGGGTACGAGCGCAGGATGGAGGCCGAGATCGACCGCGTCATCGCGCTGCAGGAGGACATCGGCCTGGACGTGCTGGTGCACGGCGAGCCCGAGCGTAACGACATGGTCCAGTACTTCGCGGAGATGCTGGAGGGCTACGCCGCCACCGAGCACGGCTGGGTGCAGTCGTACGGCAGCCGCTACGTCCGCCCGCCGATCCTGTTCGGCGACGTCTCGCGTCCCGAGCCGATGACGGTGCGCTGGGCCTCCTACGCGCAGTCGCGGACGAAGAAGCCGGTCAAGGGCATGCTGACCGGCCCGGTGACGATGCTGGCCTGGTCCTTCGTCCGCGACGACCAGCCGCTGGGCGAGACCGCCAGGCAGGTGGCGCTCGCCCTGCGCGACGAGACCCGCGACCTGGAGGCGGCGGGCATCAGGATCATCCAGGTCGACGAGCCCGCGCTGCGCGAGCTGCTGCCGCTGCGGCGAGCCGACCGCGAGGCCTACCTGGAGTGGGCGGTCGCCGCGTTCCGGCTCGCCACCAGCGGGGTCGCCGACAGCACGCAGATCCACACCCACATGTGCTACTCGGAGTTCGGGGAGATCATCGGTGCGATCGGCGACCTGGACGCCGACGTGACCAGCGTCGAGGCGGCCCGCTCCCGGATGGAACTCCTGGACGACCTGCGCGCCTTCGGCTACGCGCGCGGCATCGGGCCCGGCGTGTGGGACATCCACTCGCCCAGGGTGCCCTCGGCCGGTGAGATCGAGACCGCCCTGCGCACGGCCGCGGCCTCGGTGGATCCGGCCCTGCTCTGGGTCAACCCCGACTGCGGCCTGAAGACCCGCGGCTACCCGGAGACGGAGGCCAGCCTCAGGAACATGGTCGAGGCGGCCCTGCGTGTCCGGGCGGAAGCGGTCTAGAAGCTGTTCAGAGTTCGGATCATGTGGTTGAGGTGAGGAGCCTCAGCCACATGACCGAGCCTCGGGGACAGGGGCCGGTCTCGTGGCCTGCCGGGGTTCTGTCGTAGCGGGTGGCCGGCCCCAGCCAGGGCTTGATCTTCTGGAAACGGTGTTCTGGAAACGGTGTTCGGCGGTGTCGCGCCGCCGGTAGCGCTCCGGCCCGCTGAACTTTTCATCTTCCGGTCTTCTTCCGGTTGGCCCGCCGATCGGTCCTCTCCGGGGTGACCGCGGCGATCCGGGGCGACTCCTGGTGAGCGCGCAGACCTCGCTCGGGCGGCCG
Organism: Streptosporangium nanhuense; assembly: GCF_059358815.1. Taxonomy (NCBI): domain Bacteria; kingdom Bacillati; phylum Actinomycetota; class Actinomycetes; order Streptosporangiales; family Streptosporangiaceae; genus Streptosporangium; species Streptosporangium nanhuense. The sequence goes on along the minus strand of NZ_JCADBG010000023.1, from coordinate 105,980 downwards.
AGGGGCGATGTCCGGCCCTTGCGGGAAAATCGCCGGCGAAGGAGCTTGATTCACTAGCCTTTCGCCCATGGACATACCGGGCGTGGACTTGAGCGTGCCGAGTGCGGCGCGCATATACGACTACTTGCTGGGCGGTAAGGACCACTTCGCCGCGGATCGCGAGGCCGCCGACGTGGTGCTCCGGGCCGTGCCGAACGCGCGCGAGAACGCCAGGGCCAACCGTGCCTTCCTGGGCCGGGCCGTGCGCGTCCTCGTCGACGCGGGCGTCCGCCAGTTCCTCGACATCGGCGCCGGGTTGCCGACGCAGGAGAACGTTCATCAGGTGGCCCAGCGCGTGGCGCCGAACTCACGGGTGGTCTACGTCGACAACGATCCCGTGGTGCTCGTCCATGCCCGCGCGCTGCTCGCCGACAACCCCGGCACGAGGGTCGTCCCGGCCGACATCCGCGACCCGGCAGCCCTCCTCCAGGACTCCACGGTCCAGGACTACCTGGACTTCACCCAGCCGGTGGGGGTGTTGCTGCTGGCCGTCCTGCACTTCATTCCCGATGACAAGGAGGCGGCCAGCATCGTCGCCGAGCTCCGTCGCCTCCTGGTGTCCGGCAGCCACGTGGTCATTTCCCACGGCCACCCCGGCGAGCTGACCGGAGACCTGGCGAGGAAGGGCCACGAGCTGTACGGCCACACCCGTCAGGGAGGCGCCGTCGGCCGCACCCGCGCGGACATGGCCGCGTGGCTGGAGGGCCTGGAACTCCTGGCTCCGGGCATCGTCCCCGTTCAGGGCTGGCGTCCCGAGGACGACTTCGACCCCATCCCCGACCCCGCGAAGCCCGGCGTCTTCGGCATGGTCGCCAGAGTTCCGTAGGGGCACGCCCCCTCGAGAGACGTCCGCCGGGTCCCGATGGGGACCGGTTCCAGGTTCGCGAAACGGCCGGGCGAGCACATCCAGCTGCCGGGCGAGCACACCCAGCTGCAGGCCGCCCGCGCACCCGCCCTGCCGCGGTGGCCGCCGACAGGGCCTGCTCCTCTCGCGGCAACCGCGTCCACCTGCTCCGACGCCACGTCGAGGCCGTCATCCCCGAAAAGGGCGACCGGGCGGCCGACCGTGGGAAACGTCGCTCCCGAGGCTCGGCCGAAGAGGCCGTCACGCCTGACCGGCTCCCGAATCTTTCATGACTCGAATGTTTACTGTTAGGAAACTTTCTTTTATATTCGAGTCACCCCCCAGCGAAGGAGCAGGACATGCGCAGAACGGTCACCTTCCTCGCGATGGCGATCATCGCCGTCGCCTCGACCGTGTTCGTCGCGTCACCCGCCAACGCGCACGGCTACATCTCGTCGCCGCCGAGCCGTCAGGCCATGTGCGCCCAGGGCCGGGTCACCGGCTGCGGCGACATCATCTACGAGCCCCAGAGCGTGGAAGGTCCCAAGGGCCTGAAGAACTGCCACGGCAACGTCGGCCGGTTCTCGCAGCTCAGCAACGAGAGCAAGGGGTGGCCGGCGACGAGTGTGGGCAACTCGGTCACCTTCAACTGGGTGCTCACCGCCCGCCACGCCACCAGCACGTGGGAGTACTTCATCGGCAACACCCGCATCGCGGTGTTCAACGACGGCGGCAGGCAGCCCGGCGCCACCGTCTCGCACAACGTGAACCTGGGTGGCAGGACCGGTCGCCTGAAGGTCCTCGCCGTCTGGAACATCGCCGACACCGCCAACGCCTTCTACTCTTGCGTCGACCTGCAGCGCTGATCGGAGATCCGGCAGATCCGGCAGATCCGGCAGATCCGGCAGGTCTGGCAGGTCTGGCAGGTCCGGTAGGTCCGGCCGTTCGGATCTGATCGCTCAGGTCTGGTCGATCGAGTCTGATCGCCTCGGCCCGGCCGTTCCCGCCCGGTCGTTCCTGTCCGATCGGGTGGCTCCGGTCCGGTCGAGACGATCCGAACCGCTTCCGCGCCCTCCGTGGCCCGACGGCCTCACGTGCCGTCCCCGGCCCGGTGGGCGCGGGGGCGGTTTCGTCGTTCCCCCGCCTTCCTCTCGCGGCCGGGCTCCGGGGCGGTCCGGGCGGTCCGGGCGGTCACCAAGGGCGACCGTGGCGTCACGGAAAAGGATCTCCCTTGAATGAGGGCTGGAATGGCGGGGGCGACGCCGTGGACATAGCAGCTCAAAGTGTGCAACACGGCTTTTCGCATGCGCTTTAATTGCCAAAACATCGGTGATTCAACTCGGGGGCAATGGGGAACAGATATCGTGCGTCCAGGGTCCCGGCGCCCGTCGGGGCAGGGGTCGGCACTGTAGGGGTGGGCGGTGGCTCGTCGCACAAAAAGAATCGCCGATGTCGCCACGGTGATTCTGGTGGTTTTCGGAATTCTGGTCGGACTTCCGGTGCGAATGGTCGAGGAATATCTCCCGGACACGGTCGTCGAGCGCAGGATCGAATGGGTGGCGATTTTCGGATTAACCGCTTTCCTTGTCGTCCTGCTGACCTGGCTGACGCCGAAACTGAGGGAGTCGCGCACGCGCGGCGGGCTCTTCCTGGTGCCGCACAGGCAGCCGGGATGGGTCGAGAGAACCGAGCTGGACGACGTGATCTCCACCCTGACGATGAGGGGCTCGGGCACCGTCGGGCTGACCACCGGTCTCGCCGGGGCGGGCGGGTTCGGCAAGACCTCCCTGGCCCTGGAGGCGTGTCACAGCGACGAGGTGAGGAAACGGTTCGGCGGCGGCGTCCTATGGGTCACCGTGGGCCGCGACCGCGCCGGTGCCGACATCGCGGCGCTCGCCAACGACGTCACCGAGGCCGTGCTGGGCGTCCGGCCGGAGTTCTCCAGCCCCGAGCAGGCCGGTCACCGGATGGCCGAGGCGCTGGCGGAGCGGGGCCGCGTGCTGCTGGTGGTCGACGACGTGTGGAGCCTCAAGCAGCTGCGCCCCTTTTTGTCGGCGGCCGCGAGGTCCCGGGTGCTGGTGACGACCAGGCTGCCCCGGGCACTGCCCCCGAAGGCGATCGCGATGATCGTCGACGAGATGGCGCCGCGGGTGGCCGTCCAGGTGCTGAGCCGGGGGCTGCCGCCGATGAACCCCGGGGTCGTCAGCGACCTGGTGGGCCTGACGGGGAGATGGCCGCTGCTGCTGTCCCTCGTCAACGCGCGGCTGCGCGACGAGCACGCCACGGGCACGAACGCCGACGTCGCCGCGCGCCGGGCGGTCGAGCGGCTCGGCCGGACCGTGCCGGCCGTCCTGGACGTCACCGCCGCCTCCCAGCGGGAGACCGCTGTGCTCGCCGTCGTCGAGCACAGCCTCGAGGCCCTCGGCGCGTTCGACCGCGCCCGCTTCCTGGAGCTGGGCGTCTTCCCCGAGGACGTCGAGATACCGGCCGCCGTCGTCGAGCTTCTCTGGCGCGGCACCGCGGGGCTCACCTCCAAGCAGGCCGAACGGCTCTGCGGGAGGCTCCAGGACCTCTCGCTGATCAGCAGGCGGCACGCCAGGGGAGCGGCGCCGTCGATCACGATCCACGACGTCGTCCGCTCCGCCGTCCGCTCGGAGGGCGGCCTGGGCAAGGAGCGCGTCGAGGCCGCCAACCGCGACCTCCTCGACGAGGCCAGGAACCTGATACCCGACGACGACCTCACGGCGGACGCAGAATGGTGGCGGCTGCCCCTGACCGTTCCCTACCTCTGGGACCACCTGCTGTTCCACCTCTCCGAGGCGAGGAGATACCGGGAGCTGGAGTCGCTCCTGCACGACGTGCGCTGGTTCGTCGCCCGCGTACGCGCGTTCGGGGTGGCCGCGGCGGAGTCGGATCTGGCGCTGTCGACCTCCCGCTCGGTCGCCGGGGTCCGCCGGTTGATCGCCCGCAGCGCCCACCTGCTCACCCCCTTCGAGTCGGAGGCGGTCTCCACGGCGAACCTGCTGGCCCGCCTCTACGCGTTCCCGCCGATGCGGGCGTCTGTCGAGCGCTACAGCCAGGAGAACGAGACCACCTTCCTGCGGGCCCGCTGGCCGCTGCCCGAGGACGGCGGCACCTGCCTCCTGCGAACCCTGACCTCGGCGACGAGACGGCTCAACGAGGTGTCGGTCACACCGGACGGCTCGCGGTTCGTCGTGCACGCCCGCCACGGCGGCGCGCAGGTCTGGAAGACCGACGGCACCACCCGGACGACGCTGGCCACCCACGGCAGGCCGGTTCACGAGGTCGTCGTCGCGCCGGACGGCTCGTGGCTGGTGACCCGTTCCGGGAGCAGGAGGGTGCAGATATGGGGGATCGGCGGCACCGAGCGGGCCGTCCTGCGGAACGGGATGGGAAGGCTCGCCGCGATGGCGGTCGCACCGGACGGCTCGTGGCTGGCCACCCTTTCCGCGCGGGGGAAGGGCCGCCTCTGGAACGCCGACGGGAGCAGGCGCGCCGTCCTGCGGAACGGGACGGGAGGGCTCGCCGGGATGACGGTCGCACCGGACGGTTCGTGGCTGGCCACCCGCTCCACGAGGGGAAGGGTCGCCCTGTGGAGCCCCGGCGGGAAGAGACGCCTGATCCTCAGGAGCCGGGTCAGGGTGAGGATCAAGTCGCGAAGCCTGAAGGACGTCCTGAGGATGCGCGGCTGGAGCCAGGAGAACGAGAAGGTCTCCGGCAGGGAGAGGCCGATCGGCATGGTCTCCGAGCTGGCCGTCTCCCCGGACGCCTCGTGGCTGGCGACCCTCTCCGGAGACGGGAGCGTGCGGCTGTGGGGGACCGACGGCGTCGAGCGGGCCGTCCTGACCGGGCACGCCGGGACGGGGTCGGGCATGCGCGTCTCTCCCGACGGCTCGTGGCTGGCCACCTGGGCGCCCACTGGTCCCGTACGGCTGTGGGAGGCCGACGGCAGGCAGCGGGCCGTCCTGACGGGCGACGCGGGGGCGGTCCGCCAGGTGGTGATCGCGCCGGACGGCAGCTGGCTGGCGACGCTTTCCGGTGATCGGAGTGTGCGGTTGTGGGAGGCCGACGGTGCCGAGCGGGCGGCTCTGACGGGTCACGCCGGCACGGTCCGCCAGGTGGTGATCGCGCCGGACGGCAGCTGGCTGGCGACGCTTTCCGGTGATCGGAGTGTGCGGTTGTGGGAGGCCGACGGTGCCGAGCGGGCGGCTCTGACGGGTCACGCCGGCACGGTCCGCCAGGTGGTGATCGCACCCGACAGCACCTGGCTGGCCGCCTGCTCCGACGAGGGGACGATCCGGATCTGGCAGTCGGAGCGCGCCGCCAGGCAGAGCCGCAGGGGCCGGACCGGGACGGTGCGCCAGGTGACGATCTCCCCCGAGGGGAGCTGGATCGCCACGCACTCCGGTGACGGGTCGGTGAGACTCTGGAACGAGGACAGGATAGAGGGGGCCACCCTCAGCGTCCCCCTGGAGAACGGTCACCGCGGCACGGTCTCGCCGGACAAGACGTGGATGGCCGTGTGGTCCGCCGACCACGTCGTCCGGATACGCGGCGCCGGTGGCCGCAGGCGGGCCATCCCCACGGGGCACGCGGGACGCCTGCGCGGGGTGGCGATCGCCCCCGACAGCACCTGGCTGGCCACCTGGTCGGCCGACCGGACCGTACGGCTGTGGGGCGCGGGCGGCAGCAGGAGGGCGGTGCTGAACGGTCACACCGGGCCGGTGCGCGAGGTCGTGATCGCCCCCGACAGCGGCTGGCTGGCCACCTGCTCGGAAGACGGCACCGCCCGCGTGTGGTGGGCCGACGGCACCGAGCGCGCCGTCCTGGTCGCGAACGTCAGGGCGACGGCACACCTCCTCATCTCCCCGGACGGCGCCTGGCTCGCCACCCTGTCCATCTACGGGAGGATCCAGCTCTGGAGACCGGACGGCCGCAGGTACGCCACCCTGAGAGGCAGGGTGGAGGCCATCGGTGAGATCACCGTGGCACCGAACGGCAGGTGGTTCGCCATCTTCTCCGCCAACGGGACGGCCGGTCTGTGGGGGGCCGACGGCAGGGCGCGGGCCTCGCTCAAGGGGTGCCCGGGACCGGCCCGGGGGGTGACGATCGCCCCTGACGGCACCTGGCTGGCCGCCTGCTTCGACGACGGCGGCGCCCGTGTCTGGTCGGCGGGTGGCAGGGAACGGGCGAGGCTGTCCGGCGGCGCGGGAAGGATCCGCGGCGTGGCCATCTCCCCGGACAGCAACCTGCTCGCCACGTGCTCCGACGACGGCACCATCCGGGTGTGGGACAGGTACGGCGAGCCGTTCGCCGCCGGGGCCAGGGTCGAGGCGGGCCTCACCTGCCTGGCCTGGTTCCCCAGCGGCTTCGCCCTGGCCGCGGGCGGTGACCAGGGCCTGTACGGGTTCGACCTCTATCCTCCGCCCGAGTAGCGGCCTGCCGTCCTCCCGCCTGGACGGCCGCCCTCCGCCCCTGGACGCCCGCGCCTGTCCTTCGCCCGGACAATGGCCGGCGCGGCCGTCGCGAGGTCGTCGGTCGTCGCGAGGTCGTCGGCATCACGGGGGTATCGGCCGTCACGAGGTCGTCGGCATCACGGGGGCATCGGCCGTCACGGGGTCATCGGTAGTCCTCGGGGGCGACGCCGCCGACGCCGTCGCCATGGCGCTGGGTCGCGCCGTAGTAGCCGCCCCAGTCGGGCCGGGAGCCGTCGGCGTCGGTGAAGCCGTACTCCTTGACCAGCTGCCAGGTCGACAGCGACCGCCCGCTCCAGCGGGCCACCTCGGGGTCGGCGGCGAGCGCGGCCACCGCGCGGCCGAGGTAGACGGGGGTCTCCGACAGCGCGAAGTAGGGATCCCGCGCGATGCCGTCGCGCCAGGTGGCCTCGGTGACGCCGAAGTGGTCGAGCATCGCCTCCGACCGCAGGAAACCGGGCGTGATCGCGAGGGCGGTGACGCCGTACGGGCGCAGGTCGCCCGCCTGCGCCCGTGCCATCCGGATGACACTTGCCTTGGCCAGGTCGTAGAAGAAGGTGCCCCGGTAGTCCTGCTCGTCGGTGCCGTCGGTGACCTCCACGACAAGGCCGCGGCGGCGGGCCACCATCAGCGGCAGCGCGTGCCAGCTGGTGATGATGTGCGTGTGCACCGCCTGCCGCTGCAGTTGCAGGCCGCCGTCGAGAGGCTGCTCCCACAGTGGCTTGTCCCACACCGTCAGCGGGTCCCCGCCCCAGACGTTGTTGACCAGGATGTCGAGCCTGCCGTCCTGCTCGCGGTCGATCCGCGCCACCAGCTCGCGGACCTGGTCGACGTCCAGGTGGTCGGTGGGGACGGCGATGCCGTGACCGCCGGCGGCGGTCACCAGGCCGGCGGTCTCCTCGATGGTCTCGGGACGGTTCATCGGCGACCTCGCCGCCGCCGTGCTGCGGCCGGTGACGTAGACGGTCGCACCGGCCACGCCGAGCTGGACGGCCACCCCCCGGCCCCCGCCGCGGGTGGCTCCGCTCACGAGGGCGACCTGCCCCGCCAGCGGCCTGTCCGTCACCGGCTTGCCTGGCACCGATTCGTCCGTCACTGGTTCGTCTGTCACCGGTTCTCCTTGTCGCGCCGGTAGGGGGAGAGCAGTGTGCCCAGGTCCCGGTGGAGCGCCTCGGCCAGCGGCTCCGACCTGGTCATCGCCCAGGTGAGCTGGGTGCCGTTGCGGATGGAGTCGACGGCGGCGGCGAGCGCGTCCACGTCGGCGCCCGCCACCACGTGCCCGCTCGCCACCGCCGACCGCAGGCAGGTGACGAGCTCGGCGCGGACCGCCGCGTCGTGCTCGCCCAGAAGCTCGCGGAACTCGGGGTCGGCCAGCTCCAGGTGCAGGAACGCCAGGTGGTTGGCGAACTCCTCCGGCTCGACGTCGGGCCCGGCGCTGCGCACCACCGCCCGGATCAGCCCCTCCACCGGATCGGCGGCGGACTCGAACGCGGCCCGCATCCGCTGGACGAACGCCTTCTCGGCCAGGTTCCACCGGACGAATCCGAGCAGCAGGTCGCGCTTGCTGCCGTACCGCCCGACGAGCACGCCCGTCGACACCCCGGCCTCCTTGGCGACGTCGGCCAGCGTCAGCCGGCCCGGTCCCACCCGTCCGACCGCCGCGGCGAGCGCGACCATGATGCGCTCCTCGCTGATCGTGCGCGGCCGCCCCGCCATGGACCCTCCCCATTAAATAATGAACAGTCATTATTTATAGCACGCGGCGACGACCCCACCCAATCGACATCGACAGGGCCCGGATCGGCCCGGCGGCCGGGCGAGGACGTTGCTCGCGGATCACGCTTCAGGTCGCGAAGGTCGTTCGAGGGGCGCCTTCCGGGTCGTACGCCCGGACGCGTCCTTCGCCGTCACGGCCCGCCACGGGGCGCCGGCCCGTCAGGGCGCCCCGTGGCGAGGGTCCTCAGGAGACGGCGAGCTCCCCGGCGAGGGCGGCGGCCCGTTCGGGGGCGAGCCGTCCGTCGGCGACCACGACGGTGATCGCGCGTTCCAGCCGGTCGGGGACGGTCAGCGGCGCGTCCCAGGCAAGGGCCGGTCCGACACCCGGATACTCGGCGACGCGGACGAACCACGGGTCGAGCCCGAGGGTCTGCACGAACAGCAGGCTCCAGTCGTCGCAGGTCAGCGCGAGCCAGGGGGAGAGGCTGCCGTGCACGGCCCGCTCGCCCGAGGCACCCTCGGCGAGGACGTCCAGCCCGGGGGAGTCCTTGGGCGCGCGCCAGAAGAACCCGCCGTAGCCGGCGCCGGTCCGGCCCTTGCAGGCCGAGCTCTGGATCGACAACGGCTCGCCGGTCCGGTTGTCCAGGGTGAAGGCGAAGTCCAGGGCCCAGGCGTCCGGCAGGGTGCGGGCCACAAGGGTCCGCTCCTCGGCGGCCAGGACGGTGCCGTCCGGGCCGACCCAGTCGAGCCGCTCGGCGAAGCCGCCGTCCACGGGGCGCAGCGAGCGCCGCCGCTGCCGCCCGTGGTTGGGAAGGATCCGCGGGCCGACGCCGGGCACGTAGGTGGAGCCGCCCCAGAAGTTGACCCCGTTGACGTCCGAGATCGCCACCCCCGCCCCGAAATGGTGCACGTGGTCCGCGGGCTGGGTCTCGGTCACGACCGTCCCGCCGAGGGTGCGGACCGGATGCAGGTGGGGCCGCGGCGCGTCCGTCGGCTGGAGGTCGCCCCGCTGGGTGTACGTCGCGACCTCCCGCGAACCGGCGCGCAGCGACGACTCCGGCCAGGTGCTCGGCAGGGGAGCGAGGCCGCCGGGGAAGCCGACCTCCGACAGGGTCCTCAGCTCCGCCGCCGCGCGTACGGCCAGGACGTCGATGCCCGGAAGCACGAGCCGGGACGGCTCGACGCGGGCGCCGTCGACGGGCAGCGGGTCGGGCGCGCGCCGGATCTCGTCGAGCAGCCGGGTGAAGCCGCCGGTCCGCTCCAGCGGCACCAGCAACTCCTCGCCCTCCCCGATGTGCGCCAGGAGGTTGCCCAGGAGGTCGACCCGGCCGAAACCGGTACGGACGCCGTCCACCTCGATCTCGTCGAGGGTGTAGAAGAGCAGGGCGGAGCGGGTCTCGCCGTGCAGGTGCAGGTAGGGCTCGGTCCTGCGGTCGCCGCACAGGCTCACGGTGATCGCGATGACGGTTCCGTCGGCGAGGCGGACCCGGGCGCTGGAGGTGTCGTCGCAGGAGATCGCGTTGGCCCGGTACAGCTCCAGCTCGATCCCCTCGACGGAGGAGACCGCGTCCGCCCCGGCGACGGCCAGCGCGGTGGCCACCGCGTGCGCGAACGGGTTGGTCAGCGCGCCGTCCATGACGTCCACGCCGTCCAGCCGCCGGTGCCCGGCCCAGGGCGCGCGAGAGTAGTAGGTGTACGGGCGCGTCCAGGACCCGGCGACGCCGATGGCGCGGATCGGCTCACCCAGCAGTCCGGCCGCCGCGGGTACGGCGGCCGAGCCGAGCGACTGGAAGCCGACCTGGCAGGCCAGTCCCGTCTCGGCCACGGCGGCGGAGATGCGCTCGAACTCCTCCACCGACGGCGCGGGCGGCTTCTCCAGCAGCACGTGCGCCCCGGCCCGCAGGGCCGCGACCGCGAGCGGCGCGTGGGTGTGGATCGGCGTCGCGATCACCGCGACCTCCGCCCCCGTCTCGGCGATCAGTGACGGCAGGTCCGCCGAGAACGGCACGTCCAGGCCGGGCGCCGGGCGGGTGTCGCAGACCCCGGCGAGCTCGGCCCGGCCGGTCGCGGCCAGCCGCCGGACGTTCTCCACGTGGTTTCGCCCGTGGCCGTGGATCCCGGCGACCACCACGCGCACCGGCTTCACGCCGACCACCTCGTCGGTGCCCCGGTCGCCCGCAGCTCCGGCCCGGTGATCTCCACGGGGAGGGGGTGGGCGAGCAGCCCGAGGTCGGTCAGCGCGGCGTCCTCCACCATCTCCACCATCGCGGGATGGTGCAGCGCGAGGGCGAGCTGGCCCGACAGCTCGGTGAGCAGATGCGGATAGACCGGGACGTTGAAAGCGCGGGCGAGTTCGGCGATCCGCAGGAAGGGCGTGATCCCGCCGACCCGCACCAGGTTCGGCTGCAGGACGTCGCAGGCGCCCGCGGTCAGCAGGTCGCGGAACCCGTGGACGGTGGCGACGTTCTCGCCGACCGCGACCGGGGTGGCGACGTTGCGCCGCAGCTCCACCTGGGCGGCCAGGTCGTCGGCGGGCAGCGGCTCCTCGATCCAGAACAGGTCGTACCTCTCCAGGGCCCGCAGCGCGGTCCGGGCCCGGTGCAGGTCCCACCGCTGGTTGGCGTCGATCATCAGCAGCCGGTCGGGGCCGATCACCTCGCGGACCGCCGCCACCCGCTCGACGTCCTCGGCGAGCGAGGGACGGCCGACCTTGATCTTGACCGCGGTGTACCCGGTGGCGACCCACCGTCCGGCCTGCGCGCGGAGTTCCTCCAGCGGGTAGTGGAGGTTGACCCCGCTGCCGTAGACGGGGACGCTCTCGCGCCGCGCGCCGAGGACCTCGGTCAGCGGGCGCTCGCCGCAGCGCAGGTCCCACAGCGCGAGGTCCACCCCGGCCAGGGCGATCGGCACGATCCCGGACCGGCCCGCCTCGCCGAGACGGGCCGACAGCCGGTCCCACACGAGCTCCGGATGCGCCGGCAGGCCGATCACCGCGTCGCGGACGTCGTGCTCCAGCAGGGCCTTGATCGCCTGGGCGCCGATCTGCGGCGTCCAGGCCAGGCCGGTGCCCTGCCGCCCGTCGTCCAGCGTGACCGTGACGAGCAGAGCGTGGTTGCAGGGCACGTCCGCGCCCCAGGGCCGGGCCAGGGGCACCGACCGCAGCGAGACCGTCAGATCCTTGATCATGACGCGACCAGGGCGAGTCCCGACTTGATCAGCGCTTCGAGCTCGGCCTCGTGCTCGGGCGCCACCGGGACCAGCGGCGGCCGGACCGCGCCGGCGTCCAGCCCGCGCAGCCGTACGCCCGCCTTGACCAGCGAGACCGCGTAGCCGGGCACCTTGGAGCGCAATCGCACCAGCGGCGCGTAGAACTCGGTGAGCAGCCGCTCGTCGCCGTGTAGGTAGGCGTTGGCGATCTCGGGCGCGAAGCAGAACACCGCGCTGGAGTACAGGCCGACGCCCAGGGCCCGGTAGGCGGGCTGGGTCAGCTCGGCGGTCGGCAGTCCGTTGAAGAACAGGAAGTCCGGGTGGACCTCCCGGACGGCCAGCACGATCCGCTGCATCCGGTCGATGTCGCCGAGGCCGTCCTTCAGCCCGATGACCCCGGGGATCCCGGCCAGCTCGACGGCCGCCTCCGGTTCGAGCACGATCGGCCCGCGCTGGTAGATGATCACCGGGAGCTCGGCGGCGATCGCCCGCACGTACTCGGGGAAGCCCGGCCCCTGGGCGAGGTAGGGCGGCATGAGCAGCAGCCCGGAGGCGCCCGCCTCGCGGGCGGCCCGCGCCTGGGCGAGCGCCGCGCCGATCGGCCCGCCCGCTCCGGCGAACACCGGGGCGGCCCCGGCCGTCGTCTCCACCGCGACCCGGACGACCTCGGCGTGCTCGGCCTCCGACAGCGCGGTGAACTCGCCGGTCCCGCAGGCGGCGAACACGCCGCCCGGCCGGTGTTCGAGCCCCCGTCGGACGTGGTCGGCCAGCACGCCGGGCGCGAGCCCGCCGTCCGGGCCGAAGGGGGTCACGGGGAAGAACAGGACACCATCGAGGTTCATGATCAGGGTCTCTCTTTCGGGAGAGTTCAGGAGAGTTCGGTGCGCCAGCCGCGCTTGGCGGTCCAGCCGAGCAGTCGCTCCGCCTTGGCGGAGGAGAAGGCGGGGGCGGTGCCGGTCAGGTGGGCCGCGAAGGCCTTCGTCTCCGGGATGACGGCCGGCAGCAGCTCGGCCAGCGGCTCGCGCGCCAGGGCGTCGGCGGCGCCCGCGAAGAAGATCTCGCCGTTCGTCTCCAGCAGGGGGAGCCTGGTGAGCAGCGTGTCGACGAAGTCGCCTGCGTCGCGGGCGTCGAGATAGTTGAACAGGGAGAGCCCGCCTATCTCGGGCCGGTCCAGCCGCTCGGTGATCGTGTGCCCGGACTGGGTGGGCGCTCCCTCCCACTCCTCCGGCGCGACGACGAAGCAGGGGCGGAAGGCGGCGATCCGGGTGGTCTCGGTGGTCCGGGCGAACGTCTGCACGGTCTGCTCGGCCACCACCTTCGACAGGTTGTAGGCGTTCCAGGGCCTGGTCGGGTGCTCCTCGTCCAGCGGCAGGTAGGCGGGTGTCCAGCCGCCCGGCGCGCCGTACCCGATCACCGTGGGGCTGCTCGCCACGATGAGCTTCTCCACGCCGAGGCCGACCGACGCCGCGCACAGGTTGAAGGCGAGCTGGGTGTTGACGCGGAAGGTGGTGGGCTCGGAGCGGCTGAACGGCACCGCGATGGCCGCCAGGTGGACCACCGCCTCCGGCCGGAACCGCGCGATCACCGAGTAGGCCTCACCCAGGTCGGTGAGGTCCGCGGGAAGGGCCGAGGCGGCCTCGGGCGGGGTGCCCGGCGCGCTGTCCACGCCGATCACCTCATGTCCGGCCGCCGCGAGCGAGGTGACCACGCTGCGGCCGAGCCGGCCCGCGCTGCCGGTGACGAGCACTCTGCTCACCGTGTGGACTCCTTCTGGAGACTGCAATCAGTTGCAGTAAACAATCGCGTCCGGCAGGACAATACGTCAAGTGAGCGGGGTCAATCACCGGCAACCGGTCTCAGGATGGTTGACCGATCTGCAAACGATTGCGTTAGGGTGTGCGGCATGTCAGTGACCATCCGGGACGTCGCCCAGGCATCAGGCGTTCATGTGTCGACGGTCTCCCGGACCTTCTCGGCGCCCCATCTGGTGAACGCCGAGACCCGGACCCGGGTGCTGGCCGCGGCCGAGCAGCTCGACTACCGGCCCAACCGGGCGGCCCGCTCGCTCAAGACGGGCCGCACCAACAACATCGGGCTGATCGTGGCCGATCTGGCCAACCCGTTCTTCCCCCCGCTGATCAAGGCCGCGCAGGCCGCCGCCCGGCGCCAGGACTACCACCTGTTCGTGGCCGACACCGGCGAGGACCCCGTGGAGGAGGAGAACCTCGTACTGGCCTTCTCCAAGCAGGTCGACGGCATCGTGCTGTGCAGCCCGCGACTGTCGAACAAGGCCCTGGAGAAGCTCTCCGAGCAGGTCTCGTTCGTGCTGGTCAACCGGCGCATCCGCGGGCTGACCACGGTCGTCATGGACGTCGCGAACGGCGCCAGGGCCGCCCTGGAGCACCTCGTGGGGCTCGGTCACCGGCGCGTCGCCCTGGTGGCGGGCCCCGCCGGCTCGTGGACCAGCGGCGAGATCCGCAAGGCCGTCTCGGAGTTCCCCGGGCTCGACACGGTCGTCATCGGCCCCAACTCCCCGACCGAGGAGGGCGGCATCGCCGCCGCGCCCAAGGTCGCCGAGGCGGAGGTGACCGGCGTGCTCGCCTACAACGACCTCGTCGCCATCGGCCTGATCGAGGGGCTGGAGGTCCTGGGCATCGGGGTGCCGGACGACATCAGCGTGATCGGCTTCGACGACAGCATCACCGGACGGCTGCACCGTCCCAAGCTCACCACGGTCGCGATGCCCGCGAGCGACGCCGGCCGGATGGCGGTGGACCTGCTCATCCAGTCGATGAGCGCGGCGACCGTCCTGGAGACCCACCTGGTGGTCCGCGAGTCCACCGCACCGCCCGCGCGAGCCCACCGCGCCACCTGACCCCGCCCGCCGTCTGACCGCTCGCGCCCACCTGACCCCGCCCGCCGTCTGACCGCTCGCGCCCGCCTGGCCCCGCCCGCTGTCCGGTCGCCCGTCTCTGCCTTGCCCCGTCCGCTGTCCGGTTGCCCGCCTCTGCCTTGCCCCGTCCGCCGTCCGGTCGCTCGCGCCTGCCTTGCCCCGCTTGCCGTCTGATCGCTCGCGCCTGCCTTGCCCCGCCCTTGAGTCGCCCGCGTACGCCTGGCCCCGCCCGCCGCTCGGTTGCCCGGCCGCCTGCGGCCTGCCGTGCGGTCGCCTGGCCGCCTGCTGTCCGGCCGCCGTTCGCCCGGTGTCCCGGAGGGGACGCCGGGGGCGGCGCCCCCGTGAAGTCGCGGTTCTTTCTTCCGTCGTGACCGGCTGAGCACCGGCCTTTTCGCCGCGGGCCGCCTTGCTGTGGTGCCGGCCCGGCCGCGCGGGCGATCTCTCCGCGTACGTGCCGCGCCTGAACCGGACGCCCTGTCCGGAGGGCGGCCACCAGGCACTTCGTGCTCGCCGCGCCCGGGACAGACCACGATCCGTTACTGCAATCGGTTGTACTAACTCGTGCTCGAACGAGATTTTTCCGTTTGGCCTCCGACAAGGGATATCCCGTCTGACCTGCGATAACGATAAAACCGAAGGTTACGATTCGTGAGCTAGCTCACTGCAAAGGGTTGACGTTCTAGTTTGTGAAGCTATAGGAAAAGCGCATCCCATTCACCAACTCCCCGAAGGGCCAGTGATGACGCTGAGTCCCGCACCGGCGGGGACGACCGAGGTGCCGGTCGCGCCCCCGGAAAAGGCGGGCGCCCCCCAACCCGGGCGTCTCAAAAGCCACCGCAGCCGATCGCAGGCGCGGGCGGCCTATCTTTTCCTGGCCCCTTGGTTCATCGGCCTGTTCGCGATCACACTCGGCCCGATGGTCGCCTCGCTCTACCTGTCGTTCACCGACTACAGCCTGCTGACCGAGGCCAAGTGGGTCGGGTTCGCCAACTACGAGAAGATGTTCACCCAGGACGACCGGTTCATGGCGTCGCTGCAGGTGACGACGACCTACGTGCTGGTGTCCGTCCCGCTGCAGCTCGCCTTCGCCCTGGCGCTGGCGCTCGTGCTGGACAAGGGCCTGCGCGGCCTGCCGTTCTACCGCTCGATCTTCTACCTGCCGTCGCTGCTCGGCGGCAGCGTGGCGATCTCGATCCTCTGGCGGAAGATCTTCGGGACCGACGGCATCGTCAACTCGTTCCTCGGCCTGTTCGGCTACGAGGGGCAGGGCTGGGTGACCAGTCCCGACACCGCGCTGTGGACGCTGATCGTCCTGCACATCTGGACGTTCGGCGCCCCGATGGTCATCTTCCTGGCCGGGCTCCGGCAGATCCCGCAGAGCCTGTACGAGGCGGCCTCGGTCGACGGCGCCGGCAGGTGGCGCAACTTCCGCTCGATCACCCTGCCGCTGCTCACCCCGATCATCTTCTTCAACCTGGTGCTGGAGGTGATCAAGTCGTTCCAGTCGTTCACCCAGTCGTTCATCGTCAGCGGCGGCAACGGCGGGCCGGTCGACTCGACCCTCTTCTACACGCTCTACCTCTACATCAAGGGCTTCAAGAACTACGAAATGGGTTACGCGGCCGGAATGGCCTGGGTGCTGCTGCTCATCATCGCCGCGCTGACCGGTGTCAACTTCCTCATGTCTCGATTCTGGGTTTTCTATGGCGACGAGAAGTAAGCGCGTGCCGGTCCTCTTCCGGCCCGCCCCGCGTGTGCTCAGGCACGTGCTCCTCATCGGAGCCGGGCTGTTCATGCTCTATCCGCTGCTGTGGATGGTCTCCAGCTCGTTCAAGCCCGAGGAGCTGATCTTCCGGGAGCCGGGGCTGATGCCGACCGCGGTGACGGCCGAGAACTACACCGAGGGCTGGGACGCCCTGAAGCACTCCTTCGGCTACTACCTGTGGAACTCGGCGGTCCTCACCGCGCTGGCGGTGCTCGGCAACCTGATCGCCTGCTCGCTCGCGGCCTACGCCTTCGCCCGGCTGGAGTTCCCGCTGAAGAAGATGTGGTTCGCGATCATGCTCGGCTCGATCATGCTGCCGCACCACGTCACGGTCGTCCCGCAGTACATCGTGTTCGCCAAGATCGACTGGATCAACACGATCTGGCCCATCGTCGCGCCGAAGTTCCTCGCGACCGACGCGTTCTTCATCTTCCTGATGGTGCAGTTCATCCGCACCCTTCCCCGGGAGCTGGACGAGGCGGCGGCGATCGACGGCGCGGGCTACTGGCGCACGTTCGTCCAGGTGATCCTGCCTTTGTGCGTCCCGGCGCTGGCGACCACCGCGATCTTCACCTTCATCTGGACGTGGAACGACTTCTTCACCCAGAACCTCTACCTGACCAACTCCGACAACCTCACCGTCCCCGTCGCGCTCCGGCAGTTCATGGACTCCAGCGGGGAGTCCTCCTGGGGCCCGCTGTTCGCGATGTCGATCATCTCCCTCGGACCGATCTTCGGTTTCTTCCTCGCGGGCCAGAAGTATCTTGTCCGAGGCATGGCGACCACCGGTCTCAAATAACCCCTCCCATCCCCCATCCCCCCGGAGGTATCTCGATGAAGCGCATCCTGGCGGCCACCGCCGTCACCCTGTTAGCCATGTCGGCCGCCGCGTGTGGCAGTGACGACAGCAGTGAGTCCGACGGGAAGACGAAGGTCGTCTTCTCGTACTGGGGCAGCGACGCCCGGCAGAAGCTGACGGAGTCGGCCATCGCCGCGTTCGAGAAGAAGAACCCGACGATCGACGTCGAGGGCGACTTCTCCGACTGGGACAGCTACTACGAGAAGCTGGCCACCAAGACCGCGGCCGGTGACGCCCCGGACGTCATGTCCATCGAGATCCGCGGCCTGGCCGAGTACTCCGGCCGCGCCACCCTCGCCGACCTCAACGGCAAGGTCAACACCGCCGACCTCGACCAGGAGGTGCTCAAGGCCGGTCAGGTCGACGGCAAGCAGTACGCCATCCCCACCGGCGTCAACACCTTCCCGATGATCGTCAACAAGGCGGCGGTGGAGAAGGCCGGCTTCAAGGTCCCCGACGACACGACCTGGACCTGGGACGAGTACATCACGCTCGCCCAGCGGGTGACCCAGAAGGGCGACGGCAAGGTCTGGGGCACCGAGTACAACGAGAACCCCGCCTTCCTGCAGCTGTTCGCCGCCCAACGCGGGGAGCAGTTCTACCAGAACGGCAAGATCGGCCTGTCGGAGCAGACCATCAAGGACTGGTGGGCCCTCCTGCAGAAGATCATCTCCACCAAGGCCGGTCCGGACGCCGCCCTGATGCTGGAGACCGGCACCAAGGTCGACCAGGCCCTGCTCGCCACGAACGCCAGCGCGTTCGGCAGCTGGTGGAGCAACCAGCTCACCGCGCTGAGCAAGGGCTCCGGCCAGGAGCTCGACCTGCTGCGGATGCCGAAGGCCGAGGGCGCGACCACCGCGGGCATGTTCCTGCAGCCGGCGATGTACTACACGATCTCGTCCAAGACCGAGAAGGCCGACGCCGCCCAGAAGTTCGTGGACTTCCTCGTCAACGACCCCGAGGCCGGTGGCATCCTGCTCAGCGACCGCGGCCTGCCGACCAACTCCAAGGTCGTCGCGGCCATCAAGGACAAGCTGACCCCGACCGACCAGAAGGTGCTGGCCTTCATCGACTCGATCAGGGGTGAGCTGAGCCCGATCTCGATCCCGCCGAAGGGCGCCATGGAGATGGAGGACATCCTCAAGCGCGCCAGCGACTCGGTGCTGTTCAACAAGGCCACCCCAGACGACGCGGCGAGGGCCTTCCTCGCCGAGGCCAACGCCGCCATCACCAAGTAGCCGCGAGTAGCCGGGAGCGGCCGGGATCCGCTGACGTGCCGTACGGCTCGCGCCGAGCCGTACGGCACTCCTGTCTTCACCCATGGAGTTCTTGATGCGATACGCCTTCGTCGGGCTCGGTCACCGCGTACAGCTGTACATCGACGCGCTGCTCGGTGAGTGGAGCGACACCGGCGAGATCGTCGCCCTCTGCGACGTCAACCGGACCCGGATCGGCTACTACCTCGACCGGATCGGGCACGAGGTCCCGTGCTTCGCGCCGGAGGAGTTCGGCGAGATGCTCCGGCTCGCGGACGCCGTCGTGGTCGCCACCGTCGACGCCACCCACGCCCGTTACGTCGTCGCCGCGCTGGAGGCGGGCAAGGACGTCATCGTGGAGAAGCCGCTGTGCACCACCGCCGAGGACTGCGCGGCCATCGTCGAGGCCGCCGAGCGCAGCACCGGACGGCTCATCGTCACCTTCAACTACCGCTACTCGCCGCGCAACAGCGCCGTCCGCCGCCTGGTCGCCGACGGGGCGATCGGCGACGTCACCTCCGTGCACTTCGAGTGGGTGCTGGACACCATCCACGGGGCCGACTACTTCCGCCGCTGGCACCGCGACAAGGCCAACTCCGGCGGCCTGCTGGTGCACAAGTCCACCCACCACTTCGACCTGGTCAACTGGTGGCTGGACGACACCGCCCGCTCGGTCTACGCCCGGTCGGCGCTGCGGTTCTACGGGGCCGGCAACGCCCGCGCCCGCGGCCTGCGCGACCGGCCGGCACGCGCCCACGGCGCGCCGGGGCTCGGCACCGACCCCTACCTCCTCGACATCTCCGCCGACCCCCGGCTCAAGCGCCTCTACCTGGACGCCGAGCACGAGGACGGCTACCTGCGCGACCAGGACGTGTTCGACGACGGCGTGACCATCGAGGACAACATGGCCGTCCTCGCCGGTTACTCGCGCGGCGCGACGCTCACCTACTCCCTCAACGCCCACGGCCCCTTCGAGGGCTACCGGGTGGCGATGAACGGCACCGGGGGACGGCTGGAGCTGGAGGTCGTCGAGCGCGCCTGGACCCCGCCGAGGGCCGCGATCGACCCGACCGCCGCCGACAAGGCGCACGCCACCGGCGCCTTCGAGCGGCTCGTCCTGCAGCGGCACTGGCACGAGCCCGAGGAGATCACCATCCCCTCGGGCGCGGGCGGCCACGGCGGCGGCGACGCCCTCATGCTGGACGACGTCTTCCGCGGCGCGGGGGAGGACCCGCTGGGCCGCCAGGCGGGGCACCGGGCGGGCGTCGCCAGTGTGATGGTCGGGGTCTCGGCCAACCGGTCCGCCGCGACCGGCACCGAGGTCCTGCTGGAGGACGGGGGCACCAGGTACGCGGGCTGACCTCCGGCGTTCCGGCCGGTCCCGGCTCTGCCGCGGCCCCCGTAGAGTGGGCCGGTCCGCAGGGCTTTTACGGGAACGGGTGAAAATATGGATGAGAAGCTGACGTTGATGGCCGTTCACGCCCATCCCGACGACGAGGTGATCAGCACCGGCGGGATCCTCGCCAGGTACGCGGACGAGGGCGTCCGTACCGTCCTGGTCACCTGCACGAACGGCGAGCAGGGTGACGGCCCAGGCGGGGTGAAGCCGGGGGAGCCAGGCCACGACGAGGCGGCGGTGCGCGCGCTGCGGCTGGAGGAGCTCCGGGAGTCGGCGGCCCATCTGGGGATCTCCCATGTCGAGCTGCTCGGCTACCGTGATTCGGGCATGGTCGGCTGGGCCGCCAACGAGGCGCCCGAGTCCTTCGCCAACGTCCCCTTCGAGCAGGCCGTCGGCCGTCTCGTCGCGCTGATGGAGCACTACCGCCCGCAGGTCGTCGTGACCTACGACGAGAACGGCGGCTACGGCCACCCCGACCACATCCAGGCCCACCGGATCGCGGTGGCGGCGGCCGAGGCCAGCGGCATTCCCGGCAAGCTCTACTACACGGCCGTGCCCCGCGAGCGGATGGCCGAACTGTTCGACTTCCTCCGCTCGACCGGCGACGCCCCCGAGGGCCTCGAGTTCCCCGACGACTTCGGGGTCCCCGAGGAGCAGATCACCGCAGTGGTCGACGTGTCCGACCAGGTGGAGCGCAAGCGCAGGGCGCTGGAGGCGCACGCGAGCCAGGGCGACGGCGTCTTCTTCCTGCGCATGCCCGACGAGGCGCGGCACCGGATGTTCGCGCACGAGGCCTTCATCCGCCACATCAACCACGTTCCCGCCGCGGCCGACCGCGAGGACGACCTCTTCGACGGCCTGCGCTAGGGAGGCGCGAACCGGGGGACGCCGGGGACGCCGGGGGAGGGGACGGCCGGTCGGTCGTCGAGGGCGGGTCCGTCGAGCGGCCGTTGTCGGTCGTCGAGGGCGGGCCCGCGGGGCGACCGCCGAGGCCCGCCGGGCGGCCGTCGAGCGTCTCCGAGGATCGTCAAGAGCTACGGTGTCATACCGAAGTCCAGAAAAACCTGGTTAACCGCTTCTCATCACCTTTACGATCTTTTCTCTGGTATGCAACTCTGCAAACCCGGGGGAGTAAACGGCATGCGTGATCGAAGGCTCCTCGCGCTGATCTTCTCCGCGACCGCGATCCTCGTCTTCGGCGTGTACGGGGTGGTGGCCTCCTCGGGGGCGGTGGAGGCCTCGCCGTCGTCGCGTCCCACGCCGGCCGGTGACTCCGACGACGCCGACACCCCGAAGGCCAGGGCGACCGTGACGAGGGCCGGGAACTCGCCCAGCCCGGTGCCTATCTCCCCGCCGCCGAACCTGGTCACGCTCACCCCGGTCACGCCGACCCCGCAGGGCGGCCCCGGGACGGTCGCGGCGAACTACCTGACCGCCTGGCAGTCCGGCGACTTCATCGGCATGGCGGGCATGGTCGTCGACCCCCCGGCCGACTTCGGCGTCCGGCACCGCGGGTTCGACGCCGACCTGCGGGTCTCCTCGCTCTCCCTCGCCGCCGGAGAGCTGAGCCTCAACGGCGAGGAGGCGGCCGAGATGTCCTTCAGGGGGGTGCGGCAGGTCACCGGGCTGGGCGAGTGGCCGTTCGAGTCCGTCCTGCGCCTGGAGCTGCGGTTCGGGATATGGAAGGTGCGCTGGAGCCCCGAGACGATGCACCCCTCGCTCAGGAACGGCGGAAGCCTGCGGCTGAAGGAGACCGAGGTACGGCGCCCGGCCACGCTGACCCGTGAGGGGGAGCCGTTCCCCCGCGACAGCAGGGCGGGCCACTACTTCAGCGGGCTGAGTGACACGGCGGTCGACCTGGAGCTGCGGGAGGAGCCCTCCGGCCAGGTGCTGCTGGCCTCCCCGCCCCAGCAGGCCTCGGGGACGAGGACCACGATCTCCCGGCCCGTGCAGGCCGCCGCGGCCCGCGCCCTGGACGGTGTCGGGCAGCCCGCCGCGATCGTGGCCGTGGACGTCCAGACGGCCCAGGTGCGCGCGGTGGCGGACACGCTGGGCGGCAAGGAGGCGTTCAACGGCCTCTACCCGCCAGGCTCGACGTTCAAGGTCGTGACCGCCGCCGCGCTGCTCCGCACCGGCCTGACCCAGGACTCGCCGGTCGCCTGCCCGGCCACCTACACCATCCCGAACGGCAGGAGCTTCAGCGACTCCGACGGCGTCGACCACGGCGCCGTGCCGCTCACCACGGCCTTCGCGCTCTCCTGCAACACCACCTTCGCCCAGCAGACGTACGAGCGGCTGCGCGACGACCGGTTGCGCTCCGAGGCGGCCGACCGGTTCGGCTTCCGGGAGAAGCCGGGGCTGAGCTCCTGCCGGATCCAGCCGTACGGAAGCCCGGACCAGCTGGGGTCCGACGCCATCGGCCAGAACTCGGTGCAGGCCAGCCCGCTCTGCATGGCCGAGGTCGCCGCCGCGGTCGCGAGCGGCGTGTGGAAGCCCGCGATCATGACGGAGGAGCCCCCCGCGGACTCGCCGGCCCCGGTGCCGCTGGACGAGGGGGTGGCCGCGAGCCTGCGGACGATGATGGGCGCCGTGGTCACCCAGGGAACGGCCTCCCAGGCCGGGCTCCCGCCGGGCACCGCGGGCAAGACCGGCACCGCCGAGGTCGAGAACAACGGGGACCACGCCTGGTTCATCGGCTACCGGGACTCGCTGGCCTTCGCGGTGTTCGTCAGGAACGGCGGCGCCGGGGGCAAGATCGCGGCGCCGATCGCCGCGAGGTTCCTGAACGCCCTCTGACACGTTCCCGGCATTCCGGGTGCGGGGAAGGGGCTACCGTACACAGGGTGTACGTGAAGATCTGCGGGCTGCGCGAGCCCGGGCATGTGACGGCCGCCGTCGAGGCGGGAGCCGACGCCATCGGGTTCGTCCTCACCAGGAGCTCGCGGCGGGTCACCCCCGCGCGGGCGAGGGAGCTGGCCGCCGAGGTGCCCCCGCACGTGCTGACCGTGGGGGTGTTCGCCGGTGAGCCCTCCGAGGAGGTCAGGGCGGTCACGCTGGAGGCGGGACTGCGCGCCGTCCAGCTGCACGGCGACCACCCGCACGAGGACTTCACCGCGCTGAAGGACCTCGGCCTCACGCTGGTCCGCGCCGGGGCCGCGGACACCGACCTGCGCTGCGGCGCCCTCGACGAGGACCTGCTCATCGTCGACGCGCCCAGGCCGGGCTCGGGGGAGCCCTGGGACTGGGCCGCCGTACGCGGCCGCCCGGCGGGCCGCTGGATGCTGGCCGGGGGACTGGACCCGTCGAACGTGGGGGCGGCGATCGCCGCGGCCCGGCCCTGGGGGGTCGACGTGTCGAGCGGCGTGGAGACCGCGCCCGGGGTGAAGGACCCCGCCCTCATCAGGGATTTCGTCGCCGCCGCCCGCGGCGCCTGAGCACCGGGCCGGGAGCCCGGGGTGGCCCCGGGAGGCCGGCGCCCGTTCAGCGGGTCCGGGACAGGATCTCGGGCAGCCCCGGGTAGAGCGCGGTGAGGTCGCCGGAGAGCGCGGCCTTGACGTTCGCGCTGGTCTCGTCGGCGAGGACCTCGTACAGCCCCGCCTCCACGCCGTCGAGGGCGGCGCGGGCGACGACCGAGGGGTCGCTCTTGGGCGTGCTGACGTGCGCGGCCATGTCGGTGTCCATGTATCCGACGTGCAGGGCGGTGACCAGGGTCTTCTGCTCGGCGAGCCCCAGGCGCAGCGCGTTGGTCAACGACCAGGCCGCCGACTTGGCCGCGGAGTAGGCCGCGCTGCTGGGGAGCGCGAGCCAGGACAGCACCGACAGGACGTTGAGGACGGCCCCGCCGCCGTTGCGGGCGAGGACCGGGGCGAAGGCCCGGCTCATGGCGAGCGTGCCGAAGTAGTGGGTCTCCATCTCGAGCCGGAAGGCGTCGAGGTCCCCGTCGAGCAGCCCCGCCTTGGTGGAACTCCCGGCGTTGTTGACGAGCAGGGTGACGTCCTGCGCCAGCTCGGCCGCCGCGCGTACGGCCGCCGGGTCGGTGACGTCCAGCGCGATGGGCACCACGCCGGGAGTGGTGATCGTGTCGGGGTTGCGCGCGGCGGCGTAGATCTTCGACGCGCCGCGTTCGCGAAGTTCCTGGACGAACCGCTCGCCGAGCCCGCGATTACCGCCGGTGACGAGAGCCACAGAGCCGTTGATCCGCATGATCTTCCTTACGTGGATGGTGCGAGGACGCCGCGAGACGGTTCCCAGGTCACGAGACCATCGTAGAGTTTCCCCGGTCCTAGGTTGGTATATCCAACCTAGCAGTCTGAGTTGGGAAAACCAATTTAGCCGAGACCGGGGTCGTGTCCGCGGGCGGATCGTTGCCAAAGTCGTCAACCATGTTTACTATATAGACAACTTCATTGACGATATCGCCCCGAAGTGCGATCGCGGAGCCCGCGTTCCGGGCTCGGAGAATCCAGGAGAAGGTCCTATGTCCACCGATGTCCATGCCCTTTTCGTCACCCACACCGCCGAGAGCGCCCCGCCCGACGCCCGCTCCACCGTCGAGGGCGTGAAACGGAAGTTCGGCCATGTCCCCACGGCGGTCGGCCGGATGGCCACCTCCCCGCAGTTGCTCAAGGGGTTCCTGGCGGCCAGTGCCGCCTTCGAGCAGACCGCCCTCGACCCGGTCGACCGCGAGATCGTCATCATGACGGTCGCCACCCGCAACCGCTGCCAGGTCTGCGTGGCGATGCACACCGCCACGCTGGTCAGGCTGGAGGCCCGGCCCGAGCTCGTCGAGGCGCTCCGGGAGCGGCGTCCCCTCCCGGACGCTCGCGCGGAGGCGCTCCGGTCGTTCACCCTCGCCGTCATGGACCGTCACGGCGCGGTCGGCGACGAGGAGACGCGGGCGTTCCTCGACGCGGGCCACAGCGCGCGGAACGCGCTCGACGTGGTCCTCGGCGTCGGTGCGTACACGATCTCGACCTTCGCCAACCGGCTGATCGACGCCCCTCTCGACCCGCCGTTCCACGCCTTCGCCTGGGACGGTGACGACAGGTGAGTCCGGTACTCCTCGGTGTCTAGCGGCGGACCCCGACGACGGTGCTGAGGGTGTCTGACAGGGGGATGTCGACGGCCCGGAGCGCCGGGTGCTCCAGCCAGTGGACGCGGGCGGAGTCGGGGTGGCCGAGATGCTCCGGAGGCCAGGTGGCCGACGGGGTGAAGTCGTCGACGACCAGCACGCCACCGGGGACGAGCAGCCGCTCGGGGTCGGCGGCGGCCCCGCCGTCCTTACCCTGGCCGCCGCCGTCCAGCACCAGGAGGTCGTAGGGCCCGTGCGCGTACACCTCGGTCCAGTCGGCGTGCAGGACGCGGACGCCGGGGGTGGCGGCGAAGATCTCGGCGGCGACCTCCGCCCGGTGCCCGTCCCGCTCGACGCTGATCGTCTCGACCCCCGGCCGCGCACCGGTGGCGAGCCAGGCCAGGCCCACCCCGTACCCCGTTCCCGTCTCGGCGATCCGGCGGGTGGCGCCGCCCGCGAGGGCGCGCAGCAGGCGGCCCTGCTCGGGGAGGCAGGAGAACGCGAACCCGTGCCGCCCGGCCGCGGCGACCGCGCGGGCCACCAGCGGCGGGAGGCCGGTCTCGCCCCGGTACGCGGCGGTGCCCAGCGGAGACATGAGTGAATTATCAGGAAAAATCACTGTCATTCCCATCCGTTTCCCGCAAACGATCACCGTCCGCGCGTTCCACCCCGGCGGACACGGGAACGAACACCGGGTCAGCTGGACGACATATCGCCAGGTGGTGAAGCGCCCGCCCGCATCGGCGGGCGGCTCCACACCGGGTTCCAAGGACGTGACGCATGCATATCGATCTCACCGGCAAGACGGCGCTGGTCACCGGATCCACCCAGGGCATCGGGGCGGCCATCGCCGCCGGCCTGGCCAGGGCGGGCGCGACGGTGGCCGTCAACGGCCGCAAACCCGACAAGGTGGAGGCCGCCGCCGACGCGCTGCGCGCGGAGGTCCCCGGCGCGCGGGTCGTCGCGCTCGCCGCCGACCTCGCCACCGAGGAGGGCGCGGACCGCGCCGTGGACCTCCTGCCGGACGTCGACATCCTGGTCAACAACCTCGGGATCTTCGAGTCGAAGGACGCCCTGGAGATCACCGACGAGGAGTGGCGCCGCTACTTCGAGGTGAACGTCCTGTCGGCGGTCCGCCTCACCCGCGCCTACCTGCCGGGGATGACGGCTCGCTCCTGGGGGCGCGTCCAGTACATCGCCAGCGACTCCGCGATCGTCACCCCCATCGAGATGATCCAGTACGGCATGTCCAAGACCGCCCTCCTGGCCGTCTCGCGCGGCTTCGCCAAGAGGGCGGCGGGCAGCGGCGTCACCGTCAACTCGGTGATCGCCGGTCCCACCCACACCGGCGGCGTGGAGGAGTTCGTCTACGAGCTCGTCGACCGGAACCTGCCCTGGGACGAGGCCCAGCGTGTCTTCATGCTGGAACACCGCCCGAACTCGCTCCTGCAACGGCTGATCGAGCCGGAGGAGATCGCCAACATGGTCGTCTACCTCAGCTCGCCGCAGGCCTCCGCCACCACGGGCGGCGCCCTCCGCGTCGACGGGGGGTACGTGGACGCCATCGTCCCCTGAGCGCCACCCGCGCCCGCCGGTCGCGGGGACACGGTGCCCGTTCATGGTGCCGGTGCGGGCCCCGGCACAGGGCCGGGGCCAAGGCGGACGGGGCAAGGCGGTGGTCAAGCCTTCGTCGGTGAACGCGGGGATAACCCGGCGGGACGGGCGGGTAGGGATGCGCCGTGAACCGTGAAGCGACCACCGCGCGGCCGGGCCCGCCCGGCGTGCCGGCGGACTGAGCACGGCGAGCGATGCCCCCGCTCTTCCGGCGGGCCGCCGACCGGCTGACCGACGCCGCCCCCGGCTGGCTGGTCGAGACGGTCAGGCCCGCACCCGCGCCGCTCCAGTGGTGGCCGATGCTGCGCATGGCCGTGGCGGTGACCGTCCCGCTCCTCATGGGGTTCGCCTCGGGGAACGCGGTGGCCGGTCTGATGCCCGCCATGGGCGCCATGAACGCCGGGCTGGCCGACCGGGGCGGCCCCTACCGGGTCAGGATCACCCGGATGGGCGCGGCCGGTGCCGCCGGGGCGCTGGGGTACCTCATCGGGGCCGCGGTCCACGGCCACGGCTGGTGGACGGTCCCGGTCCTGGTGGCCGTCTCGGTGGTGTCCGCGTTCGTCAGCACGAGCGGCGCCACGGGTTCGGCGGCGGGGCTGCAGCTGCTGGTGATGACCGTGATCGCCACCGGTGTGAGGCTGCCGGGGCCGCCGAGCGCGAACGCGCTGGCGTTCCTGCTGGGCGCGCTCTGGGTGATCGTGCTGGGGGTCGCCGACTGGCCGTTCCATCCCAGGGCGCCGGAGAGGGCCGCCGTGATCGCGGTCTACACGGCTCTCGACCGGCTGTTCACCGAGCACGACGCCTCCGCGCTGAAGGAGTTCGACACCGCCCTCAAGGCCGGCTACGACGTCGTGCTCGGCGCCCGCACCCCGGCGGGAGGGCTGGATCCCGACCGCACCCGCCTGATCGCCCTGCTGAACCAGGCCTCGCTGCTCCGCAACGCCCTGCTGTCGCTGCGCTACGAGCGGCGCGAGCCGCCCGCCGAGCTCGCGTCCGCCCTCAGGGCCGTCGCCACGTCGCTCGCCGGCGGGCCCCGGCCTCAGATGCCGCCCCGCGCGCGGTACGACTCGCCCGCCGCGCGCGCCCTGTACTCCGCCGTGCGGGGGGCCGTCGAGCTGGTGTCCGGGGCAGAGGTCGCGGCGGACCAGCTGCCGTACGAACCGGTCGGCTACCGCTCCCGGCTCCGGGACGCGGTGGAGGGGATGTGGCGGGGCCACCTCGTCCGCGTCTACACGGTCAGGCTCGCGCTCTGCATGGGCGTCGCCGCCACGCTCAGCGGGTTCGGCTGGTTCGAGCGGTCCTACTGGATGATGCTGACCGTCGCGCTGGTGCTCAAGCCCGACTTCGGGTCGGTGTTCGCGCGTGCCGTGCAGCGCGCGCTCGGGACCGTCGTGGGCACGCTGATCGGCACCCTCGTGCTCGTCCTGGTGCCGTACGGCCCGCTGCTCCTGATCCCCATCGCGGTGTGCGCGGCGCTCCTGCCGTACGGCCTGCAACGCAACTGGGGGCTGATGTCGACCTTCCAGGCGCCGCTGGTCCTGCTCCTGGTTGACCTGCTGACGCGCGGGGGCCCCCGGCTGGGCGGGATCCGGCTGGTGGACACGACGGTCGGATGCGTGATCGTCCTGGTGCTGGGATACCTGCCGTGGTCGGCGAGCTGGGAGGCGCCGGTCGGGCCGAGGTTCGCCGACGCGGTGACGGCCACCGCCGACTACCTGCGGCACGCCTTCGACGCCGGGCACACCGGCAGGGCGCGGCTGCGCCGCAGGGCCTACGACGCCCTGGCCGACCTGCGGACGGTCTTCCAGCGGGCGATGGCCGAGCCGCCCGTGATCAGCAGGCGCGTCACCACCTGGATGCCCGCGATGGCCGCGCTGGAACGGGTGGCCGACGCGACCGCCACCACCGTCGCGCGCACCGAGCGCGGCGTGCCGCCACCGCCCGAGGAGGCCGTCCGGGGCCTGGCGGACACCCTGGAGAGGATCGCGGCGGACGTCCGCGAGGGGCGAGAGCCGCCCGACCCCGGGTCCGGTGACGAGGAAGCCCTGGAGCGGGTCGACTCCGCCGTCCGCTGCCTGCGCGACACGGTCTCCGGAAAGCACTCGTGCTGACCGGACACCGCGTCCCGTGAAGGCTTACAGGAAAAGGCTCAGGAGCAGGACGAAGACCAGGCCGGTCACCGAGATGATCGTCTCCATCACCGACCAGGTCTTGATGTTCTGGCCCACGGTGAGCCCGAAGTACTCCTTGACCAGCCAGAAGCCCGCGTCGTTGACGTGGGAGAAGAACAGCGATCCCGCGCCGATGGCGAGCACGAGCAGCGAGGTCTCCCCGACGCTGAGGTTGGCGACCAGCGGGGCCAGGATCCCCGAGGCGGTGACGGTCGCGACGGTCGCCGAGCCCGTCGCCAGCCGGATGAGCACCGCGACCAGCCAGGCGAGCAGCAGCACCGACAGGCCGCTGTTCTCCACCCACGTGGCGATGAGGTCGCCGATCCCGGTGTCGATCAGCGTCTGCTTGAAACCGCCGCCGGCGGCCACGATCAGCAGGATGCCCGCGATCGGCGGCAGCGACTGCTCCAGGGACTTCGCGACCGCCTTCCTGTCCATGCCGGCGCCGAGGCCCAGGGTGAACATCGCCACGATGACGGCGATGAGCAGCGCCACCAGCGGCGTACCGAGGAAGTCGAGCACGGTGCGCAGGACGTTGCCCTCGGGGGCGAGGATGTCGGCGAGGGCCTTGCCCATCATCAGCACGACCGGCAGCAGCACGGTGGCCAGGGTGACGCCGAACGACGGCCGCCTGGTGTCCTCGGCCGGGGGCCGGGTCTCGTAGAGCTCCGGTGCCGGTACGTCCACCCAGCGGGCCGCGTACTTGGCGAACAGCGGTCCGGCGATGGCGACCGTCGGGATGGCGACGAGCACGCCCAGGCCCAGCGTGATGCCGAGATCGGCCTTGAGCGCGTCGATGGCGACCAGCGGGCCGGGGTGCGGGGGGACGAGCCCGTGCATCACGGAAAGGCCCGCGAGCGCGGGTATGCCCACCCGGATCAGGGAGACGCCGGAGCGGCGCGCGACCAGGAAGATGACCGGCATCAGCAGGACGAGGCCGATCTCGAAGAACATCGGCAGGCCGATCAGCGCGCCCACCGCGGCCATCGCCCAGGGCAGGGAGCGGGGGCTGGACCGGCCGACGATCGTGTCCACGATCTCGTCGGCCCCGCCGGAGTCGGCGAGCAGCTTGCCGAACATCGCGCCGAGCGCGATGAGCGTGCCGACCCCGGCCGCGGTGCTGCCGAACCCGTCGGTGAAGGCGGCGATGGTGTCGGTCATCGCCAGGCCCGCGACGGCCCCGACCGCCAGCGAGCCGAGGGTGAGGCTCAGGAAAGGGTGCAGCTTGAAGTACGTGATCAGTACGACGATCAGCGCGATGCCGACGAGCGCGGCCGGGACGAGCCTGCCGGGGGAGGTGGCGGCGGGCTCGGCGAGCGCGGTCAGCAGGGGGCTCACCTCGCGCTCCCGGCCTCGCCGGCGTCCCTGCCCGGGTCCGGATTCCGGTCCCCGTCCCCGTCCCGGGAGGTGGCCGCCGGGGGCGTCCGGGCCGTCGCGGCGAGGTAGGCGTCCACGAGCTCGTCGACGCTCCTGGCGAAGTCGAGGACGATCCCCTGCTCGTCGGGCTCCAGGGGCTCCAGGGTCTTGAACTGCGACTCGACCAGCGAGGCGGGCATGAAGTGCCCCGGGCGGCCGGCCACTCTGCGGCGTACGGCGTCCATGTCGCCGTGGAGGTGGACGAAGGTCACCGTCGGCGCGGCCTCCCGCAGGATGTCCCGGTAGCCCCGTTTGAGCGCCGAGCAACTCGCGACGCCCCCGGTGGCGGCGTGCTCGGCGAGCCAGGCGCCGATCGAGCGCAGCCAGGGCAGCCGGTCCTTGTCGTCGAGGGGGATCCCGTCCGACATCTTGGCGATGTTGGCCTCGCTGTGGAAGTCGTCGGCGTCGGCGAACGGCAGCCGCAACCGCTGGCTGAGGGCGGCGCCCACGGTGGTCTTGCCGGAACCGGTCACACCCATGACGACGAGCAGCGCGGCGCCGGGGGGTGGTGCGACGGGATCCTGAGCGGGGTTCATGGAGACGGCCTCCCATGTCGATCTTCGCGACAGCCTGGCTGGATCGTTGATTTACAACCCAAAGTCAAGGATCATAAATCATATTTTGTAGCGTTATATCCCCATTTGGGGTGTTTAGTCGCCGCAGGGGACGACGACCGAACGACTATGAGACTGCACCGGAGCGCCCCGAATAAACTCGGCGCGCTGGTCGCGTCGGGTGATCTCGCCGCCGGTCACGTGCCGGGATCGTGGAGGCCGTTGCCACGCCCGGGGGTGCGTCCGGACCGCGTCCGGACGCAGGCGTCAGGGTTTGCGGGCGACGCCGCAGAACTGGGAGACCTCCGCGGGCTCGCCCCACGGGGTGTGTTCCGGGCGCCATCGCGAGCAGGAGACCACCCCGGGCTCCAGGAGGTCCAGGCCGTCGAAGAACGAGGCGAGGTGGCCGCGGTCGCGGGCCACGATCGGGGTGCCGCCCCGTTCCATGAACTGCCGCATCGCCTCGTGCATGGCCTCGCCGTGAACCTCCGCGGTGGCGTGCGCGATCACCAGGTGGCTGCCCGGCGGGACGGCGTCGACCAGGTCCCGTACGACCTTCACGACCTCGTCGTCATCGGTGAGGTGGTGCAGGATCCCCAGCAGCATCAGCGCGACGGGCTTGGTGAGGTCGAGGGTCTCCGCCGCCACCCGCAGGATGTGGTGGGGGTCGCGCAGGTCGGCGTCGATGTAGGTGGTGGCGCCCTCGGGGTTGCTGACGAGCAGGGCGCGGGCGTGCACCAGGACCAGCGGGTCGTTGTCGACGTAGACGACCCGTGACTCCGGGGCGAGCCGCTGCGCCACCTCGTGCGTGTTGTCGGCGGTGGGCAGGCCCGTGCCGATGTCGAGGAACTGGCGGATCCCGGCGTCGGCGACGAGGTGCTTGATGCAGCGGCCGAGGAACGCCCGGTCGGCGCGGGCCGAGTCGACGATGCCGGGGATGAGCCCCTCGACCATGTCCCCGGCCTCGCGGTCGGCGGGGTAGTTGTCCTTCCCACCCAGCCAGTAGTTCCAGATGCGGGCCGAATGCGGCCGATCGGCGTCGAGCTCCACGGGCTGCCAGTCAGACTCGCGAGAGGTACTCATGGGGGTGGAATCCGTTCATGAGGTATTCGCATCGGATGGGATGGGAGGTAGTGGATCACAAGCGCGATGTTCGGGGCAAATCAACAACGCATCCACGGGTGTTGTGAAACTTTCACGAGGCCGCCGATTCGCGTGATGAACAGCGGTGGACCTCAGATGTCCCGGGGGGCGAGGAAAGCGACAATTCACTCAAAGGTTCTGTCGTCGTAGCCCGGACACCCCGGCGGCGGAGCTCTCGCCTCTCCTCTTTCCCCGTGTCCGGCGCGCTTCGGGCCCGCTTCGGGAACCGGTCGTCCTGCGGTGGAGGTGACGGGATATTAAGGCGAAAAGATGCGATATTGCAGGCGGGTAAAAAGCATTCTCGGGCGGCGGGTTTTTGCTGAGACGAATGCTCGGCGGCAGGGGCGGAAAACCCTGCCCCCGAGTGTGTGCCGCGCCGGTGACCGCGCCGGTGACCGCGTCGGTGACCATGACGGTGACGTCACCGGTGGCGGCCGTGGTCGTCAGTCCTCGCGCGGGCAAACCCCCGGCGCGGTGCTCGCCGGAAGCGCGGACCCGGCGAGCCGGGCGGCCCTCAGCAGCGGGATCGCCGAGGCGAGGGTGCCGAGCACGCAGAGCGCGAGCACCGGCAGCTCCACCAGGGGCCCCGCCTCGGTGAGGAGGGCCTCGCCGAAGAAGGGGGTGACATAGGTCAGGTACCGCGTTCCCACGAACGTCCCGGCGATCGCCGCCGAACCGGTGAACAGGATCAGCGTGGTGCCCGTACGTCCCAGCAGCCGGCCCGGTGTGATCACCTGCCGGTGGCTGAGCAAGGCCAGCGCGGTGACCGTCCACCCGGCCCAGGGGACGAACTCGCCGAGCAGATACCAGAGCGGGCCTGCCGGCGTGCCGGTCAGGGCGCGCAGGAGCACGAACGGCTGGGTCACCACGACGGCCAGCCACGCCAGCCGGAGAGCGCCGACGCGCCGGTGCAGCAGCACCGCGACCAGCGCTCCGGCCGACGGTGCGACCTTGATCACAAGCGACAGGACCGTGACGAGGTCCTCGTGGCCGCCGTCCCCGCGCGGCGGACGCCCGCTCACCGCGTCGGCCAGTGGCGCCAGCAGCGCCGACACCACCAGGTACACGGTCATCGCCCGCAGCACCGGCCGGGTCAGGGTGAAGCGCACCCCCGCCACGGCCTCACGCCACCAGCCCGCCCGGGGCCCCGGCGGCTCCTCGGACACGTCGAGGCGGCGGAACAGCGGCACCGAGGCGGCGGACGCCACGGCCATGACCGCCAGGACGGCCGGCACGACGACGTCGTCGACGAGCATCAGCGGAGCGGCGAGGGAACCGATCGACGCCACGCAGAACAAGGCGGCGTTCACCGGGACCAGCCGGTCGCGGCCGACGACGGACGGGACGTAGGCGTCCCGGGTGACCTCTCCCGTGGTCCACACGATCGCCAGTACCACGATGGCCACCGCGAAGTGCGGGAACCCGGCCACCCCCAGCCAGGAGACGACCGCGAGGGAGGCGAGCGTCCCCGCGCCCAGCAGGCCCGTCACCACCAGGGCCGACCCGCGCCGCACCCGGTCGACCAGCACGCCGAGGGGGAGGGCCAGCAGCAGCGGTATCAGGAGCGCGGCCATCTGCAGCCTGCCGATCTCGCCGAAGCCGGTGTTCAGCAGGAGCAGGGCGGGGAAGGCGATCGTGGCTGCCGGGACGCACATACCGAGCTGCTGGCTCAGGCCACCGGGCAGGAACGACGGCGGACGGCGCCGCGGCGGGCTGGGGGAGATCATTCGCGCATCCTTCACAACACCCGTGAAAGTGGCAAACCAGCCGGTCGTGGCCGCGCGCGTACGGCGGACGGCTGATTCTCGCGACGTGCTGACGGGGGATGTCCGGAACGGGGCCGGTGGCTCCGACGTCTCCGCCGAGCGGCACCGCAGGGGTGCCAGGCGAGGAGACAGAACCGTGAAGTACAAGTTGCCGGCCTGCGGCGTCGTCGCGGGCCCGCTGTTCGTCGCGGTGGTGCTGATCCAGGCGTTCACCCGCGAGGGGTACGACCTGGGCCGCCACCCGATCAGCCTGCTGAGTCTCGGGGACCTGGGGTGGATCCAGATCGCCAACTTCACCGTGACCGGCGTGCTGTACGTGGCCTGCGCCGTCGGCCTGTGGCGGGCGCTGCGCCCCGGCCGGGGCGGAACCTGGGGCCCGCTGCTGGTCGGCCTTCTGGGGGCGGGGCTGATCGTGGGCGGGGTCTTCGTCACCGACGCGGGCGCCGGGTACCCGCCGGGCGCGCCGGCCGGGGCACCCGAGATCAGCTGGCACGGTGCCGTGCACGGTCTCGGGCCCATGCTGGCGGTCGGCGGGATGACGGTGGGATGCCTGGTGTTCGCCCGCCGGTTCGCCGCGCTCGGGCGGTGGGGCTGGGTCGCGGTGTGCGTCGTGACCGCCGTGACCGCCGTGGTGCTCACCGCGTGGCCCGACCCGGAGGGCCTCAGCGTGCGGCTGCTGCTCGCGTCGGCGGTCCTGTTCGCGTTCGTGGCGGCTCTGGCGCTCCGCGTGATGCGCGGCCTTCCGGACGCGGCCGCCGCCGGCCGTACCTAGGGACGGAGATCTCCTCCACGGTCCGGAACGGGGACGGTACGACGGGCGGGAGCGGGAAAGGCCGGGGCTCCCTCGCGTCGCGAGGGAGCCCCGGCCCGTGGAGGCGGTCCCGGTGGAGTACGGCCTAGCGGAGCGCGGCCCGCTTGTCCGCGGCCACCACGGAGATCCACACCATCGCGGTGATCGCGCCGACGGCCAGGGTCAGGGAACCGGCCCGCCCGCCCGACATCGCCCAGCCGTCGCCGAGGGCGAACACCAGGCCGCTGAGCCGCGAGGCCGCGGCGAAACCGGGGCGACCGGCGCGGGAGAAGTGGCGGCCCAGGACGAAGCAGGCGGCGATGAGGGCGGTGAACGCGATGGACCCGGCGACCAGGTGCATGAGCGCGTGCCAGCTCAACGTGCCCGTCTGGCCCAGGGGGGTGCCCGCGGGGAATCCGTCGCCCGGGTCCATCACGAAGACACCGGCGGCGGCCATCATGACGCCGTTGACCAGGATCAGCCGGGGCGCCCACGTACCGCCGGGCGTGCCGCGCACGACGTGGCGCAGGCCGACCGCCCCGGCGACCGTCAGGGCGCCGCTGAGCAGGAAGTTGGCGATCTGGAGCCAGCCGAGGTCGCCGGTGGCGAGCATGCTCAGGGGGTGGCGCGTCAGGTCGAACCCCTCGCGGGTGAAGACCTGCGCCAGCGACACGACCGCGAAGAGGGGAGCGGCGGCGACGGAGCAGGCGAGCAGCACGCGCGTCGCGGGGGTGACGGAGTTACCGGTGGAGCCGTTGGAGCGGGTGGAGCCGGTGGCGATGCCGGGCTGGGTGGCGGTCATGTCTGTTCCTCTCGGCGCGACGGAGGTCCGTCGCCGTTCTCGGTCCGCCGGTTCGCCCGGCCTCGCTGACGCGTCGAACGGACCGGCCGGAAATCGACGCCGCCCCTCCGGAGAGCCTCCGTCACGCCCCTGAGCTGCGACCACCCGGACCGGATCGGCATTCCCCGTCACATCGCATTCCCTGTCACATCCGGCCGCCGCCCAGGTCGGGCGGTACGTGTCGATTTCCGGCCGGTCCGTTCGACGCGTGGCCGAGGACCGGCGAGGATCGGTCACCTGACCACCCGAAGGAGATATGGCGATGCGGTTCCTGATGACGACCAAGGGCGGCGACGCGGCACCCCCGACCGAGGCGATGTACGCCGAGATGGCCGCCTTCGTCGAGGAGATGACCAGGGCCGGAGTGCTGCTGGCGACCGGCGGCCTGGACCCGGCCGGCACCCACATCTCGGCCTCCGGCGGCGAGATCACCGTCACCGACGGGCCGTTCACCGAGGCGAAGGAGGCGATCGTCAGCTTCGCGCTCGTCGAGGCGCGCTCGAAGGAGGAGGCCGTCGAGCTGGCCCGGCGCTTCTGGAGGATCGTCGGCGACGGCGAAGGGGACATCCAGCAGGTCTTCGGCCCGGAGGGCTGACCGGGCGCTTGCGTACCCGGTCCTCAGGGTGCTCTGATCGGGCACGTGATGTCCGGGGACGCCCACCGCGCGGTCGACGCGGTCTGGAAGATGGAGTCGGCGAGGATCGTCGCCGGGCTCGTCCGGATGGTGGGCGATGTGGGGCTGGCCGAGGAGCTCGCGCAGGACGCGCTCCTGGCGGCCCTCGAACAGTGGCCGGAGGCAGGCGTCCCGGACAACCCGGGCGCCTGGCTGATGGCCGTCGCCAAGCGCCGCGCCATCGACCACCTGCGCCGCGAGGAGCGGCTCGGTCTCCGGCACGAGCAACTCGCCCACGACCTCGCCACCGGGCAGGACACCGCCGGGGCCCGCGGGAGCACGGGGAGCGCCGAGGCCGACATCGACGCGGCCCTCGGCGGCGAGGTGGGCGACGACGTCCTGCGCCTGATGTTCGTCTCGTGCCACCCGGCGCTGCCCGCCGAGTCCCGGGTGGCTCTGACGCTGCGGCTGCTCGGCGGGCTGCGCACCGAGGAGATCGCACGGGCGTTCCTCGTCTCCGAGCCGACCGTCGCGCAGCGCGTCGTCCGGGCCAAGCGCACCCTCGCCGCCCTCAGGATCCCCTTCGAGGTCCCGGAGGGCCCGGATCGGGCGGCGCGCCTGTCGTCGGTCCTCGGGGTCGTCTACCTGGTGTTCAACGAGGGGTACGCGGCGAGCGCCGGCGACGACCTGATGCGCCAGGACCTCTGCCAGGAGGCGCTGCGCCTGGGCCGCCTGCTGGCCGGACTCGCGCCCGGCGAGGCCGAGGTGCACGGCCTGGTCGCGCTG
Organism: Streptosporangium nanhuense; assembly: GCF_059358815.1. Taxonomy (NCBI): domain Bacteria; kingdom Bacillati; phylum Actinomycetota; class Actinomycetes; order Streptosporangiales; family Streptosporangiaceae; genus Streptosporangium; species Streptosporangium nanhuense. The sequence continues at coordinate 69,742 of NZ_JCADBG010000023.1, read as the reverse complement.
ATGGAGCTCCAGGCGTCGCGGTCGGCCGCCAGGACGGGAGCGTCGGGGGAGCCCGTCGCGCTGCACGAGCAGAACCGCGGGCGCTGGGACCAGCTCCTCATCCACCGGGGATTCACGGCCCTGCTGCGCGCCAGGCGGTGCGCCGCGCCTTTCGGCCCGTACGTGCTGCAGGCCGCCATCGCCGCGTGCCACGCGCGGGCCCGTACGGCGGAGGAGACCGACTGGACACAGATCACCGCCCTCTACGAGGCGCTCGCCCGGGTGCTGCCCACCCCTGTCGTGCAGCTCAACCGCGCGGTCGCGCTGGCCATGGCGCGGGGCCCGGAAGCGGGTCTGGCGCTCGTCGACACGCTGGTCGGCGAGCCGGTGTTCAAGGGCTACCACCGCCTGCCCAGCGTGCGCGGTGACCTGCTGGCCAGGCTCGGCCGCCACGAGGAGGCCCGGCGGGAGTTCGAACGCGCCGCCGCCCTCACCCTCAACGGCCCGGAACGCGCCATCCTCACGGGCCGCGCCGCGGCCTGCGCCGACATCACCGCGCGGGGGGCGGCCGGACCGGGAGGGGGTACGCCGAGGGCGGTCGTCACCCTGGCCGAGGCCGCCGACGCCTTCCTCGCCCGTGACGACCTGGACGCCGCGACCGTCCGCTCCTACCGCCAGACGATGAATCGGCTGCGCCGCGACCTCGGTGACGACATCCCGCTGCCGGACGTGACCGCCGCGCGGGTCGCGGAGATCTTCGGTGCCGCGTGGGGAGACGCGGCCCCCGCCACGTGGAACCGCCACCGCGGGGCCGTCCGCTCCTTCCGCGCCTGGGCCGCCGCCCGGTCGATCGTCACCTCGGATTCGCCGGCTGCCGGCCATGGGGCGTCGGCCGCCGACCAGGGCGGTGACCAGGGCGGTGGCGTGGGCGGTGGAGTGCCCCGTGACCTGGCCGCCGGGATCGGGCGCAGGCCCGAACCTCGGGGGCGCACCCGTCCCATGGACCGGCCGCGGATCGAGGCGCTCTGGGAGCGTCCGGACATCGCCCCGCGCGAGCGCGCCCTGTGGCTGCTGCTCCACGAGAGCGCGGCCGGGGCGGGCCCGGTGCTCTCGCTCAACGTCGAGGATCTCGATCTGGCCGGGAGGCGCGGGAAGGTGGCCACCGGATCCGGCTGGGTGCACTGGCGCTCCGGGACCGCCGAACTCCTCCCGTACCTCGTCGCGGGCCGTCGCCGGGGCCCGCTCTTCCTGTCCGACCGCAGGCCCGGCCCCGGCCGGCCCCCGGCACCCGACGACCTGTGCCCGGAGACAGGCCGTCGCAGGCTCTCCTACGAACGGGCCGAATACCTGTTCAAGCGGGCCACCGGCCACACCCTCAACCAGCTCAGGACCCGATAGGGGCCCGTCCGGCGTCTCCTCCCGCCGGGACGGGCCCATGGTCACGACCCCCTTCGCTCGCCGGGCGCCGCGAACTGGACGAGGAAGGGCTGCGCGCCGGAGATCCGGACACGCTGGACGTGCAGCGGGACGAACCGCTGCCGGATCCCGGCCGCGATGTCACCGGCGTCGGGAAGCAGGACCACGGCCATGCCGCCGGGAGCCAGGACACGGCGCAACTCCGCCCACCAGTGCGAGGGGGAGGCGGAGAGCCGTCCCCGCGCGGCGACCTGGCCGTTCCAGGGCGGATTGCACAGGACGCGGTCGACGCCGCCGTCCGGCAGCGGCAGGTGACCGGCGTCGGCCCGGCCGAGGGAGATCGGCAGCCCCGCCGCGTTCTCTCTCGCCGCCCGCAACGACTCCGCGGACAGGTCGAAGCCGCGGAGAAGGGCCCGCGGCCGGTGGAGCCCGGCCTCGATCAGCAGGGTTCCGGCGCCGCAGCAGGGGTCGAGGACCGTGTGCCCGGGATGGATGTCGGCCATCCGCACCATCGCGGCGGCCAGCGGGGGATGCAGGGTCCCCGGGATGGAGCGCCGTTTGTAGGCGCGCCGGTGCAGGGGCCGGTCGCTGATCCTCAGCATGAGGGTGGCCCGCGCGCCGTCGAGGGTCAGCCGCCACCCGCTGTGCGCGGGCGGCGGCCCGACGCCCGCCCGCCGCGAGTGGTAGCCGGTACCCAGCCGCCGCGCCAGGACCTGGCCGACGGCGTCCTCGGCGTCGTACCGGTTGAAGGTACGCCTGCCCAGGAACGACGCCGACACCTCGACCCCGGCGACCCCGGCGACCCCGGCGACCCCGGAGACCGCGCCGGGACCTCCCTGCTCCTCCCGCAGCCGCATCAGCGTGCCGACGTCGGCGGCGTCGGCGAGCCGGGCGAGCCCGGTGAGGTCCCGCTTGGTCGTGCCGATGTCGGGCCGCTGCGCGGCGAGCAGGAACACGTCGTCCGCCGTGCTCAGCCCGACGGCTCGCGGCCCCGACGGGAACGTACGGAAATGGACCTCGCGATGCCCCAGCTGGGTGACCGTTCCGAGTCCGAGCTGGAGTATCTCGGCCGCGACCGTCGGCTCCAGCCCGTGAACGCACCGCGCCACCAGGCGCGCCGCCGTCACGAGACGGTGAGGACGCCGGGACGCGGTGCGGTGAGAAAACTCGCGCGAATGCGCATAGTGATCGTTCTTCTCCCACGTCAGCCCGGGACGGCGCTGCGCCGTCCCGCGTCGTCGACGACGGGGTGTGCCTCGTTTCGCCGACGGGGGCTCAGCGGAGGTTGAAGAAGAACGAGTACGTCATAACCGAGAATTCTAGCGATCGAGACCGCGTGCGCAACCGGCGGTGGAGGCGCGACCAAGGGAAATCGGCGAGGTTCGAGCTCGCGTCCGACGTCGCGCCGGGCAACACCGTCGATCTGGGTGATCCACATGGAGGGGCGATGCTGGAAGATCGGCGATCTGGCCGCGGCGACGGGTCTTGCCGTCCCGCGACGCTTTCTTCGCAAAGCGCGTCAGGCAGGTTCTTTCCCCAATCCCGGGGACGCCGTTCCGAATGACGCCGTACGGGCGGGGGCACATCCCCCACATGGCCGACACCGCCATCCTCGACATCGACGGCACCCTGGTCGACACCAACTACCAGCACGCGCTCGCCTGGTTCAAGGCGTTCGGGCGCTACGACGTGTGGCTGCCGGTGTGGCGCATCCACCGGCACGTCGGCATGGGCGGGGACCAGCTGGTGGCCGCCCTCGCCGGTGACGACGTCGAGCGGCGGCACGGCGACGCGCTGCGCGACGCTTGGGTGGAGGAGTTCGACGTGTTCCTCGACGACATACGGCCTGTCGAGGGAGCCACGGAACTCCTGGACGAGCTCGGCGGGCGCGGGTTCACCATCGTGCTGGCCTCGTCGGGCAAGCCGCAGCACGTCGAGCACTTCCTCGACCTCATCGACGGCCGGTCACGCTGCCGGGCGTGGACCACGTCGGAGGACGTCGAGGCGACCAAGCCCGCGCCCGACCTGCTCCAGGTGGCGCTCGCCAAGGTCGAGGGCGCGTCGGGTGTCGCGGTGGGAGACTCCACCTGGGACTTCCTCGCCGCCCGCAGGGCGGGCATACCCGGCATCGGGGTCCGCACCGGAGGCTTCTCGCCCGGGGAGCTTCGCGAGGCCGGGGCCGACCACGTCTTCGACTCCCTTCCCGAGCTGATCGGCAATCTCGGCCGTACCCCGCTGCGCGCCCCTCCCTGAGCCGCACCCTCGGAGAGGCCCCGGGCCTGAGGAGGTTCCGGGTACGGCGGGGATACCGGGATCGGAGAGGTCCCGGGCCTGGTGAGGATCCCGGGCTCCGGCCCGGTACCAGGTCCGGCCCGCTACCAGGTCCGGGCCGGTACCGGGTCCGGGGCGTTCCCGGATGCGGGGCCGGTCAGCTCCAGGGCAGGGCGCCGCGCTTCGCCCAGTAGTCTTCCGGCTCCTCCACCAGCCCGGCGAGCCGCTCCTCCAGCTCCGCGTCCCAACCGGTCCCGGCCGCGGCGAGGTTGTCGCGCAGCTGCCCGGCCGAGACCGCGCCGCTCAGCACCACCCCGGCCCAGGGCCTGGCCAGTACGGCCGCCAGGGCGAGCGCGTCCGGCGTGGTGTTCCTCTCACGCGCGGCGGCCACGAGCGCGGCGGGTGCCGCCCGGACGGTCAACCGGCCGTTCGCCACGCCCTCCTTGACGATCACACCCATCCCCGCCTCGTACGCTCGCCCGAGAGCCTCACCGGCCGAGCGTTCCAGCAGGTTCCACGTCGACTGCACCGTGTCGAACAGCCCGGCCCCGATCGCCCGCCCGACCGTGTCCGCCTGGCGCGGCCCGCTCGTCGACAGCCCGATCGCGACCCCCTCGGCCCGCAACGCGCGCAACCCGTCGAGCACGTCCTCGTCGTCGAGCACGCCGCTCTCGACCGTCGCCGAGTGGATCTGGTAGAGCGACAGGTGCTCGCCGAGCAGCTCGCGTGTCTGTTCCAGCTGGACGCGGAACCGGTCGGCGGTGAGCTCCTTCACCTCGTGCCGCTCGGCGTCCAGCCGCCAGTCACCGACGTAGGCGTATCCCCACTTCGAACCGACCGTGACGGCCCCCGGGGCGATCCCGCGCTCGCGCAGCCACCCGGCGAGGAACTCCTCCGCCCGCCCGTACGAGCGCGCCGTGTCGAGGTAGCGCACGCCCGCCGCCCACGCCGCGTCGAGCACGGCCCAGGTGCGCGACCGCATCGCGGCGACGTCCCGGCCGTCACCGAGGTCCTCGGCGCGGCCGAGCGTGATGTAGGCGGGACGGCCGAGGGCCGCCAGCCCCAGGCCGAGCGATGTCACGGACAGGGCGGTCTGGCCCAGCGGGCGTCGGACCAGCGCGTTCATGGGCGCCAATATAGCGACCACGCGTCCGGGGGCGCTCGGAACGCTCGGAGCGCATCGGCCCCCGCCCGGCTTTCACACCGCCTCCGCGCCGCCTCCGCAGCACCGCGTCGTGCCGGTGGTGGTTACCATCGCCGGGGCCGTTCGTGGCTTTACATATCGAATTGGTTTTATGTTTTCTTGCTGCTCTCGCGGAGGTTTGAGCGCTTCTCGAAAGCCCGTCTTCCTCGCTCGGATGCGGGGAAGTCTGACTCCTTTCTTTACAAATCACACAATTCCTGGACTTATCGAGATTGGGGGCTAAAAGTAGAAAACAGTCGGCTCCACAGGGATACGGGGAGATACTCCGGCCGGAGCTGTTCTGGAGGGCGCATGGGGAAGTGGCGGGCCGTGGTCGTCGCGGTGCTGGCGCTGTTCGTTCTGGGCGCGGGGGCGCCGTTTCACGTGGCTGCCGAGAAGTCGTACGAGGTGTGGCTGGTCGACCAGTCCAACACCAACGGGCTCGCCCACGGCGGCACCGTCAGCGTGTACTCCGGACGTGACGTCACCAAACAGTTGTCGTCGGCGCGACCCGTCCACGTCATGGATCTGGGCGGCGCGACCACGTCCCTCTGCCTGGCCAGGACCGGCAGCGTGCCCGTGCGCCCGCACATGATCGTTTTCAACAAGGCCGACACCCACGCCGCGCTCGCCTTCGTCGCCAGCGGCCACGTGGTCGTCTTCGACGCCCGCACCCGGCAGCCGCTCACCTGTCTCCTCACCGAGGCCGGAGCGGGGGGCGTGCGGCAGGCCCACGCCCTCTGGCCCACCGAGGACGACAGGTACCTGATCATCGCCAACCAGAACGGCAAGAAACTGGAGCGCGTCAGCACCGACTACGCCTCGAACACCTTCGTCCAGCAGCCGGCCGCGACGGTCGACCTGGCCGGTTGCACCACTCCGAACGGCGCGCCGTGCCAGTCACCCGCGCTCCGGCCGGACAACGCGCCGATCTGCCCGTTCATCGCCTCGGACAACGGCCCGGTCTTCGTCAGCCTGCGGGGCGGCGGGATGCTCGTGGTCGACTGGCACACGACGCCGATGTCCATCGTGGGGGAGTACGACGCGACCAGGATCCCGGCGAACGGGTGCGGGTTCGTCGAGGCGAAGGGCACCGTCTTCGGCAACGGGGGCGGGGGCACGCACAGCAACCTCGACCAGTTCACCGTCTTCCGGCTGCCGATGGGCGGCTACTCGCCCGCGAACCCGCCCAACACCCCGCCGGTGCAGCTGCTCCTCAACGACGACACGTCCGAGCGCGACGCCCACGGCGTCCTCGCGTCCGACGGGGAGCGGTACGTGTGGGCCGGTGACCGCGACGCCAACGTCGCCGAGGTCTTCGACGGGGCGAGCGGTGCCCACGTCGACACGGTCGACCTCGTCTCGCCGTTCAGCGCGGACCCGACGGTCGACCTCTTCGCCGTCTCCCCGGACCACAAGTGGGCCTTCGCCTCGACGCGGGGGCCGAACCCGCTCTCCGGCGACCCGCACTCCTCCCACGGGAGCGACCCGGGAATGCTGATCCTCAAGCTGACCGGCAACGGCAAGAAGGGCACGGTCGAGGGTCTGGTCAGGATCTCCAACGTGGACGCCGGCGGTGTCCAGCGGGCCGACGCCCACGGCATCCGCGTGCGGCGTACGGACTGACCAGGCATCCGCGTGTGGTGTGCGGCGTACGGACTGACCCGGGATCCGCGCGCGGCGTGGGTCGTACGAACTCACCCGGGATCCGCGCGCGGCGTGGGTCGTACGAACTGACGCCGCGTGTGAGCCGGCCGGACGAGGTGGCGGCGGTGCGGTCCGGCGGGCCCGCCGCCGGCTCCCCGATCCGCGGTCTTTTCCGGCCGGGGAACCGGGCCCGGACGCGCGGCTCCGTCCCCCGCCCGTTGGGGCGGGGGACGGAGGAGCGGTCAGGCCCTCACCGGGTGGGAGGTGCCTCGATCACGCGGGGTTGGCGGCGTGGGTCAGGGTCTCCCAGGCGACGAAGAGGACGTTCGTCCCGGCCGGGCGCTGCTGCTCGGTGAGACGCTGGGTGTTCGTCATGGCGATGCCCATCCGGGTGTTCAGGGCGTTGAAGCCGACCTCGGTGATCGGGCCCAGCCCGAGGTGGAGGGTGCCCCCGCACAGCGAGGACGGCACGGCGGCGCCGAGCTGGTACTTCGCCTGCATGCCCAGCGCGTGACGCAGCCGCTCGCTGATCTCCGGGTAGAGGTCCTGGCCCTGGATCCGGGTGGTCTCGGCGAAGTGCGAGATGGCCGACAGCCCGTACCCGGTGTGGGTGAAGTCGCGGCAGGTCTCCTGGGTGAGGCCGTCCATGAAGGTGGACTGGCCCTGCCAGTAGTTGATGATCTCGGCGCGGGTGTCGATGCCGCTCCCCGGAGGCGCCTTGGGAAGCGCGCCGTCGGACGAGATGTAGATGAAGGCCGGCACCCGCCCGCGGAACTTGGCCACGGCCTTGTCGTAGCTCGTCCGGTCCTCGAGGAAGACGGAGATGCCGAGCGCGGCCTCCATCATGCTCAGTTCCCAGTTGCCGTTGCTGTTGGAACCGTTGATGATCTTCGGTAGGTAGACGGTGCGCAGCATGGTGGAGAAGCGGTTGACGGAGGCGGCGGACCACCCGGTGTAGGTGTAGCGGATGATCTCCGCGGCCCTGGGCCACGACGACCCGGCCCACCCGGTCTGCAGCGGGGCGTTGCTGTTGGTGTGATCCCTGATCACCGCGGACCAGGCGTCCATGATCTGGATGGCCTTCTGGGCGTACCTGCTGTCCTGCGTGATGTACCAGGCCAGAGCCATGGTGTACGCGGCGAGCGCGTCCTGGCGCTCGTCGGTGCAGCCGTTGTTGGGGTTGGAGTAGGAGCCGCACTCCACGATCGCGCGCGGCTTGGGGGTCCGCGACAGCGACGCCAGGGAGTGCCCCATCATCTGGTCGAAGGCGCCCTTCCACGGCTGGGCGCCCGCGTTGACCTTCGACCGGACGAAGTCGAGCTGGGCCCTGCTGACCAGGACACCGGGGTGGGTGAAGGTCGCCGGGGCGGCCTGCGCCTGCACTCGCGCGGCCGGGAGGTTCGGCAGCGGCGCGGCACCGGCCGCGGGGGCGGCGAGGGTGGTGACGGCGAGCGCCGTGGCACCCAGGATCGCGGCTGCCGTCGTTCGGATGCGTCTGAGCATGTGGAGCTCCTCGCTGGCCTGACAGGCCAAGGGGGTGGCGAGAGATCTCGGCCGAGGGGGCTTGATGACCGCCCATCCAACCGACCTCGACAGCGATCCGTCAATGTCTTTAGGAAAGTTTCCTAACATTTAAAGGTCCCATCGGGGCTCGTTATGACGCTCCTCCCCGGGCGCGCCCCGGCCCCCTGCGGGCCGTCGAGGTCAGCGGTCGCGCGGGGCCACCAGGCCTGACTCGTACGCGAGGACCACGAGCTGTGCGCGGTCCCGGGCGCGGAGCTTGGTCATGGCCCGGTTGACGTGGGTCTTCGCGGTCAGCGAGCTGATCACCATGCGGCCGGCGATCTCGTCGTTGGACAGGCCCCGCGCGACCAGGGCGACGGCCTCGCGCTCGCGGTTGGTCAGCCCCTCCAGCCCGGTGCCCGTCCTCGCGTCCAGGGGCTGGGCGACGTACCGGTCGATCAGCTTGCGGGTGATCGACGGCGCGAGCAGGGCGTCGCCGCGCGCGGCGACGCGGACGGCGTGCAGGAAGTCCTCCGGCACGATGTCCTTGACGAGGAATCCGGCCGCGCCGGCGCGCAGGGCGTCGAAGACGTACTCGTCGAAGCCGTAGTTGGTCAGGATCACGACGTGCACCCCGGCCAGTGCCGGGTCCGCGGCGATGCGCCGGGTCGCCTCGATGCCGTCGACGACCGGCATCTGGACGTCGACGAGGGCGACGTCGGGCAGGTGTGCCCTGGCCTGGGCCAGGCCCTCCAGCCCGTCGCCGGCCTCGGCCACCACCTCGATGTCGTCCTCGAGGTCGAGGATCGCGCGAAACCCGCTGCGGATGAGCGGCTGGTCGTCGACCAGCAGGACACGGATCACGGCGTCCGGTCCACCGGGAGTTCGGCCTGGACGGTGAAGCCGCCCTCGCCGCGCGGTTCCGCCCGGAGCCGGCCGCCGAGGGCGGCGACCCGTTCGCGCATCCCGAGCAGCCCGACACCGGGCACCGGCGCGGTGCCCGGCGTGGCCCTGCCGTCGTCGTCGACGCGGATCGCGAGGGCGTTCGGACGGCAGTCGATCCGGACCGACGCCGTGGTGGCGTCCGCGTGACGGGCCACATTGGTGAGCGACTCCTGGACGATCCGGTAGACGGTCCGCTCCACCGCGGCCGGTACGTCGTGCCGCCGTCCCTCGATCGTCAGCGTCGCGTCCAGGCCGGTCGTCCGGGCTCGTTCCACCAGTTCCGCGACGTGGTCGAGCCCGCGCGGCGGGGTCGTGTCGTCGTCGCGCAGCGCCTCCAGGGTCGCGCGCAGCTCCCGGGTCGCCTCACGTCCGGCCTCCTGGATCGCGAGCAGGGCCTCGGGCACCCGCTCGCCACGCCTGCGGGCCACGTGGACGGCGACCTCGGCCTGCACCTTGATGATCGAGATCTGGTGGGTGAGCGAGTCGTGCAGTTCCCGCGCGATGCGCAGCCGCTCCTCGTCGGCGCGGCGCCGCGCGGTCTCCTCCCGGGTGCGCTCGGCCTCGTCCGCCCGCCGCTCGGCCTGCCGCAACGCCTCGCCCGCGGCACCGGCCGCGATCAGCCAGGCCAGCTCCAGGGCACCCCGGGCCTGCGCGAACGCCTCGCCCGTGTCGTGCAGGCCCGAGGCCAGGGCCGCGAGGGGGAGGGCGGCCAGCATGGCCACGCTCGCCACCACCGTGGCGGTGCGGTGTCCCGCCCGCACGGCCGCGTACACCGCGAACAGGTAGGCGACGGCCGGCACGTCGAAACCGGCCGCCTGGTGACCTGCCGCGCACAGCCCGGTGACGACCAGGACGGGAACCGGCGCCCGGCGGCGCGCGGCCAGCGCCAGGCCGCCCGCCACCGGCAGCGCGTAGCCGAGCAGGTCGAGGCCGGTGGCGGAGCGCTGCCCGGACAGCCCGGTGACCAGCAGCACCGCCGCCACGCCGACGGCGATCACCCAATCCCCGACACCGGCCCGGACCCCGGGCCGTCCTGTGCTCATGCGGGCAACCTATCCGGATGCCGCCGCGGGCGGATCCGGCTGACGGATGAACGGTCGTCTACCACGTACGCGGTACCTTCCCGGCGCCTGCGGCGCCCGCGGCAACCGGGTGCGCCGTCCGCGGCAGCGCGAAGTGCGTCCGCACGCGGGACGACGGGCGGCGCGGCCGGAGGACATGATCGGGGCCACACCCGGCCCCGGGAACGGAGCGCACGAGGACCCCGGGAGCGGGACACACGAAAGAGAAGAGGAAAGATGAGCCCATCAGGAGTCCTGATGACGGTCGCCCCCGGCGGTGTCATCGGCGACGGGCGGACCGGGGCCAACCTGGCCATAGCGGTGGTGCTGGTCGGCCTGGTCGCCGGCGGGCTGGCCCTGGCCCGCTCCACGGGCCGTGCCGGCACCGGAAGTCGTCTCGGCACCGGGAACGGACGGGCCGGAGCCTTCGTGGCCCTGGTGGCGGGGCCGGTCGGCACGGCTCTCGCGGTGCTGCACCTGGCCACCTCCACCGGCGGCCCCGGCACCGGGAACGGGCGGGCCGGGGCCGTCGTGGCCATGGTGCTGGGGCTGGCCGGCACGGTCCTCGGCGGGGCGGCCCTGGCACGCCGCCGGCGCGCCTCGCGGGCCGGCTGACCACGGACACGGCCGGCTGCCCCCGGACACGGCCGGCTGCCCCCGGACACGGCCGGCTGCCCCCGGACACGGTGCCGGGGGCGCGACCGGCGGACGTCGGAGGCTGGACGTTGGATACGGGGCCGTGACCGGCGGATGCCGGAGGCGGACGATGGGCATGGTGCCGGGTCGTGACCGGCGGGCGCCGGTGGTGGACGACGCCACCTCGGAGACCTCCCGGGCGCGTCCCGACGCGCCCGGGGCGCACCGCTATTGACACGGCAATGGCGGGGTAGCAAGCTGATCTCATATGTACAAATCGATTTGCAACACAGGCGTGCCCTTCCCGCCGCAGGTGGTGACGCATGGGTGAGGTCCCACGGCGGGTCCTGGTGACCGGGGCCGCGGGCAGGCTGGGGCGGCTGATGCTCGACCTGCTCGCGCACCGGGGCGTGGCGGCCACCGCCCTCGACCTGCACGACCCGGGCGGGCCGGTGGCGGGCCGGGTGGTCGTCGGGGACGTGGGAGACCCGGCGACGGTGCGCGACGCGCTCGACGGCGTGGACGCCGTCGCGCACTTCGCCGCGATCCCGGCCCCGGTCCTCGGCACGCCCGAGGAGGTCTTCTGCGGCAACACCCGGGCGACCTTCGTGGTCCTGGAGGAGGCGGGCCAGGCGGGAGTGCGCCGGGCCGCCATCGCGAGCAGTTACTCCGTGCTCGGCCTCCCCTGGGCCTCGCGCCCGCTGCACCCGGCCTACCTGCCGATCGACGAGTCGCTGCCCCTGCAGGTCGAGGACCCGTACGGGCTGTCGAAGCAGGCCGACGAGGCGACCGCGGCGATGATGGCGCGCCGCCACGGCATGACGGTCGTCGCGCTGCGCTTCCCCCTGCTCGGCGGGCCGGGGGACAAGCTCGACAAGCGCGCGGAGGAGTACGCGCAGGACCCCGGCTCCGGCGCCGCCGAGCTGTGGACCTACCTCGACGGCAGGGACGCCGCCCTCGCCACCTGGCGGGCGCTCACCCGGCCGATCGAGGGCTACCGCGCGATCTTCGTGACGGCCGAGGACACGCTGGCCCCGCAGCCCACCGAGGAACTGCTCGACCGCTTCCACCCCGGGGTCGAGCGGCGGGCGCCGGTGCCGGGCAGGGCCGTCCCGATCGACCTGGGAGAGGCCCGCCGCCTGCTCGGCCTCACCGTCCGGCACCCCTTCCCCGTGCCGGGCGCGGCGGAGACCGCGTGACATCCCTTCCCGTACCGGACGCCGCGGAGGCCGCGTGACATCCCTTCCCATGCCCGAGACCCAGGCCCCCTGGCCCGCCAGGGACGCCCTCCGCGTAACGGGGGTGCGGCCGATCGTCACCGCCCCCGAGGGCGTGCCCCTCGTGGTGGTCCGGGTCGACACCAGCGACCCCGGCCTGTACGGCCTGGGCTGCGCGACCTTCACCCAGCGCTTCCACGCCGTGGCCGCCGCGGTGGAACACCACGTCGGCCCCCTCCTCGTCGGCCGCCACCCCGCCGACATCGAGGACATCACCAGGATGGTCCACTTCTCCTCCTACTGGAGGGGCGGCCCGGTCCTGAACAGCGCCCTGTCGGGAGTCGACCAGGCACTCTGGGACATCGCGGGCAAGCGTGCGGGCATGCCCGTGTACGAGCTCCTCGGCGGCCGGGTGCGCGCCGCGGCCGACACCTACCTGCACGCGGGCGCGGCCACCGTGGAGGAGACGATCGAGGAGGCCCAGGCGATCCTGGCCTCCGGATACCGCCACGTACGGCTCCAGACGGGGGCGCCGGGACTCGGCCACTACGGCTCGCCGGGCTCGCCGGGCGGCTACCCCGGCTCCCCGTACCCCGACGGATGGGACGTGCAGCGCTACCTGCGCGACACCCCGAAGCTGTTCGAGCGGGCCCGCCGGGAGCTGGGGGAGGAGCCGGGCCTGATGCACGACGTGCACTCGCGGCTCACCCCCAAGCAGGCGATCGCCCTCGCGCGGGCGCTCGAACCGTACCGGCTCTTCTTCCTGGAGGATCCGATAGCGCCGGAGTTCTACGACCGCCTGCCCGAGGTACGCGAGGCCGCCCCGATGCCCATCGCGGCGGGCGAGCAGCTCAGCTCCGTCGCCGACGCGGCCAGGATCGTCCGCGAGGGCGGGGTCGACCTGCTGCGGCTGCACGTCTCGTCGGTGGGCGGGCTCACCCCCGCGCGCAAGCTGGTCGCGCTCTGCGAGCTGACCGGCGTGGGCACCGCCTGGCACTCGCCGGCGGACGTCTCACCGGTGGGCGCCGCCGCCAACGTGGCGCTCGACGTGACCACCCCCGCCTTCCAGATCCAGGAGGGGCACATCTATCCCGGGGCCGTCCACGAGGTCTTCCCCGGCACGATCGGCCCCGTCAACGGATACCTCTACCCGAACGACGCGCCAGGCTGGGGAATCGACCTGGACGAGACGCTGGCGGCCAAGTATCCGCCGCTGGAGCACCTCCACGAACGCTGGTCGGCCCGGGTGCGCCGGCCCGACGGCGGCATCGAGCCGCCCTGAGAAACTTGTCGTTATAGTGGGTGTAAGGAGTGTGTCGATGTAAGATCCTCCCATGGTCCCGGCACCCTCCGAGGAGCGACCCCCCACGCGGCGTGAGCGGAGGAAAGGGGAGACGCGGCGTGCCATCGCGGGCACGGCGCGCCGCCTGTTCGCCGAGCGCGGCTTCGAGACCGTGACGGTGGCCGAGATAGCGGCGGTGGCCGACGTCTCGACCAAGACGGTCTTCAATCACTTCCCGGTCAAGGAGCAGATCTTCTTCGAGGCCGACCCGCTCGGGTGGCCCGCTCCCGAGCTGGCCCTGCGGGAGCGCGTGGCGGGGGAGCGGCCCGTCGACGCGATCCGCCGCGTCATGACCCGGCCCTCGTCCGATGCGGGGGAGGGCACGGACGACGCAGCTGACGGGATCGACACCGACGACACTGGCGACACTGGCGACACTGACGACGCCGAGGCGGTCGCCGTTCACGCGCGCGTCTACCGCGACAGCCCGGCGCTGCGGTCGTACTCCCGGGAGATGTTCGCGGGCCAGGAGCGCGCGCTGCGCGAGGCGATCGAGTCCGGCGCGGGGGCGGGTGAGCCCGGCGCGGCCGGGGCGCTCGGGGCCGGGGTGGTGGCCGCGCTCGTCCTGGCGGCCGTCCGCGAGGTCTGGGAGTCCACCCTGCTCAGGATCGCCGCTGGTGCCGCGTTCGAGGACGCCGCGACCCTAGGTCGCCACGAGCTGGGCGCCGCCCTCGACCTCCTCTCCCGCGACTCGCCGAGCCTCGCCCCGTCGGGCCGTGACCCGCTGGATCGTGACCTGCCCGGCCGTGACTCGCCGGGTCATGGCTCGCCGGACCGTGACCTGCCGGGCCGTGACCTGCCGGATCTCGCGCGTGGTGGCCCGCCGCGGGTCCCGTCCGCCGGGGCGGCGCGGCTCCCGGCGGACGAGCCCGCGCAGGGAACACAGAGAACACAGGCAACGCAGGGAACGCAGCAGGAGGGGAAAGCGCGGGAAAACCAGGGAGCGCGGGAGTGGGCCTCGGGGGGAAGCGAGGACACAGGTGTCCCGGGGCTGGGCGTCCGCGGGCCGGTCCGCGGTGACCGTCCCAGCATCACCAGGGTCGCGCAGCTCGCGGGGGTGAGCGCGACCACGGTGTCGCACGCGCTGAACGGGCGCCGCCCGGTGGCCGAGGAGACGCGCCGGCGCGTGCTGGCCGCGATCGACCAGCTGGGATACCGGCCCAACGTCCTCGCCCGCGGGCTGCGCACGAGCAGGAGCCAGACGATCGGGCTGATCATCCCGGACATCACCAACCCCTTCTACCCGGCGCTGGCGCGCGGGCTCCAGGACGTGCTGGGACCGGCGGGCTACGACGAGATCATCAGCAACACCGACGGCGACCGGGAGCTGGAGCGCGCCGCCATCGAGCAGATGATCGCCCGGCAGGTCGACGGCCTCGCCTTCGCGGTCTTCCACACGCACGCCGAGGACCTGCTGCCCGTCATCGGGGCGGGCATCCCCGTCGTGCGGCTCGGGGGCCGCCTGGTCCAGGCCGGTGTCGACGTCGTGCACAGCGACGACGAGGGCGGGGCCGCCGAGGCCACCCGCTACCTGCTGGAACGCGGCTACCGCAGGATCGGCTTCGTCTGCGGCCCGCACGCGGAGGGGCCCGCGGCCGAGCGCGTCGCGGGTTACCGTTCCGCGTTGCTGGCCGCCGGAGCGGACGCCGACCCCCGGCTCGTGGCGCACACCCACTTCAGCCGGGCGGGCGGGTCCTCGGGCACCGCCCGCCTGCTCGACCTGCCGGAACCTCCGGACGCCGTGCTGTGCGCCAACGACATCATGGCCATCGGGGCGCTCGACACGGCCGGGGAGCGGGGGCTGCGCGTTCCCGAGGACCTGGCCGTCATGGGGTTCGACGACATCGAGGCCGCGAGCCTCGTCTCGCCGGGGCTGACCACCATGGCCAACCCGGCCAGGGAGATCGGCCAGGCGTGTGGCCGCCGCCTGCTGGAACGGCTGCGGGGCGGGGCGGCGGAGTCCTCCGCCGAGATGGTCATCCCGGCCCGGCTGGTCCGCCGCCGGTCGGCCTGAACGCCCCGCCGCGCGTGCGGGCCCGCACGTCACGTCCGTGCTTACGAGCTGAACGTGCGGACCTGCGTCACGTCGTGCGTGCGAGCTTGAACGTTCCGCCGTACGCGCGGGTCCGAATCGTTCCGTCACGCGTGCGGGCCCGCACGTCACGTCCGTGCGTACGAGCTGAACGTGCGGGCCTGAACGCCGTGTCGCGCGTGCGAGCTGAACGCTCCGCCGTGCGTGCGGGTCCGAATCGTCGCGCCACGCACGCGGGTCCGGGCGTTCCGCCGCGCCCGGCCGCGGTCCCTCCACTCCGGGGTAACCCTTGACACCCGCTGTGTTGCGTGTAAGTTTCGGAACCAATCTTAACGATTTGCGTAGCCGCCGCCCTGTGATCCGGATCCCCGCCGGGGCACGGGCGAGAGCCCGGACTCATCCTCCGCGACCCCCCGAGGAAGTGACGATGCCGATGCCAACCGGCCCATACCGATCACCCCACAGCGCCCAAGGCGCCCGCAGGGTGGCGGAGCCCGCCAGACGCGGGAGCACCGGACCGTCGTGCGCGGACCGTGCCGCGCGCACCGTACGTACCGCCGCGGCGGGGAAGGACGCGACATGAGAGCAGGCAAGCGGGTCCTCGCCGCCGGTCTGGCGCTCGCGGTGGGACTCACCGCGGCCGCCTGCGCGGGCGGCGGGTCGGGCGGTGGCCAGACCGGCGGGCAGGGCGGGCAGGCGGCCGGCCAGACGCTGAAGATGTGGACGTTCAAGCGGACCCACGCCGACGCCCTGGCCAAGGCCGCCGAGCAGTTCAAGACCGAGACCGGCATCGCCGTCACCATCGAGGCGATCACCCCCGACGACGTGTTCGTCAGCAAGGTGCAGAGCTCCGCGCAGACCGGCGACCTGCCGGACGTGCTGGAGCTGCACGCGGGCGGCGAGGACCTGGAGGTCGGCTCCTCGGGCCTCCTGGTCGACCTGGCCGCCGACGTCTCCGACGCCTGGAAGCAGCGGCTGCTGCCGACCACCCGCGAGGCCGGGCTGATGACCCAGAAGCGGATCGACCTCGCGGCCAACGACTCACCGTTCAAGCAGGTCAAGGCGGGCACCCTGTTCAGCGTGCCGTTCACGGCCGGCGCGTTCGGCATCGTCTACGCGAACAAGGAGAAGCTGAAGGCCGCCGGGCTCGACCCGGACACCCCGCCGAAGACGTGGGAGGACTTCCTCGCCGCGCTCAAGGCGACCACCGGCAAGGACCCCAAGCAGGGCGGCCTCTCCCTGGGGCTCAAGGTCACCCAGACCGGCTTCAACTGGGCCTACCAGCCGCTGGCCCACTCCTACCTGGGCAAGGAGAGGTTCCAGGCGCTGTTCGCCAAGGGCGCCGCGCAGGGCTTCGGCTCGCCGGACGGCATCAAGACGCTGGAGCTGTACAGCGAGCTCACCCCGTACTGGATGCCAGGTACGACGTCGCTCGGCATCGACGAGGCGGACATCGCCTTCGCGCAGGGCAAGTCCGCCTTCAACATCGGCGGCACCTTCACGCTTGCGTTCCTCGCGCAGAACGGGATGACCCCCGACAAGGTGCTCGCCTTCCCGATCCCGCCTTCCGCCGAGGGGCTCAACAAGGAGATCGTGATGGCGCCCCTGGCGCTCACCTCCCTCGGCGTCACCGCCACCAGCAAGAACCGGGAGGCGGCGGTCAAGTGGCTGGACTTCGTGACCTCGCCCAAGGGTGCGGGCATCGTCGCCAAAACCTCGCTCGACCTGCCGGCGACCGACCTGGGCGCGGAGGCCGAGACCCTGATCGGGCCCGATCTGGCGTCGCTGCAGAAGTACTTCACCGGTGCCCCGGAGGCCACCTACGACGCCGGTGACACCACCTTCTTCCCCTCCGACTACGACCAGGTCAATCCCGGGAACCTGATGGTCAGGCTGACGCCGCTCAAGGAGGTCACCCCGCAGCAGGCCGGGCCGGAGATGGACAAGATCATGGGCTCCATGTGGAAGTCCACGAAGTGAGCACCCTCACCACCGAGGATCGCGCGGGGCGGCTCCCTGAGGAGGCGCCCCGCCGTGACCGGGGCCGAGGCCGGAGCCGGTGGGGGCGGTGGCTGACCGGGTGGGCGTTCGTCCTGCCCGCGGTGGCGCTGTTCCTGCTGATGGGCGTCTACACCATCGGCACCGGCCTCGCGCTGAGCTTCGCCAAGTGGAACGGGTTCACCCCCGAGTGGAAGTGGGTCGGCCTCCAGAACTACCTCGACCTGTTGTACGCCGACCCGGCGCTCGCCCCCGAGCTGCGCCGGGCGGCCTGGAACACCTTCCAGGTCATGGTGGCCGTCCCGGCGCTCACGGTGGCCGTCTCGCTCCCGCTCGCGGTCGCGCTGAACTCCGTCAAGCGGCTGCGCGGGGTGCTCCGCTCGGTGTACTTCCTGCCCTACGTCACCAGCGGCATCGCGGTCTACTACGCCTGGCGCTACGTGCTGGAGCCCGACGGGGCGATCAACGTGCTCCTGGGTTCGGTCGGCCTGGGCAGCCTGTCGCAGCCGCAGGGCTTCCTCGGCAACCCGGACACCGCGCTTCCCACGTTGATCCTGATCCTGGTCTGGTCGAGCGTTCCTGTCGCGACCCTGCTCTACCTCAGCGGGCTGCAGGCCATCGACCCCAACGTGATCGAGGCCGCCCACATCGACGGGGCCGCGCCGCGCCAGGTGCTGCGCCGCATCGTCTGGCCGCTGCTGACGCCCCTCACCGCGGCCATCGTGCTGCTCGGCGTGCGGGACGCGCTGCACGGCTTCCAGATCTTCCTGATCATGACGAACGGCGGGCCCGGCGGGCACACCGACGTGCTCGGCCTGCAGGTCTACCGGCTCTCGTTCATGAAGGGCCTCGCCCAGACCCTGGGGATGGCCAGCGCCCTGGGCTGGCTGCTCTTCGCCGGAGCCCTGCTGCTCACCCTGGTCAACGCGCGGCTGCTCAGGAGGATTCGATGATCGGGTCACGCGTCGTGCGGACCATCGCCCGCACCGCCCTGGTGGCGTACGCGCTCATCAGCCTGTACCCGTTCCTGTGGATGCTGTCGGGCGCCTTCAAGACCAGGGAGGAGATCCTCCAGGGCGGCAACCTCATCCCGGCGAATCCCACCCTGGACACCCTGGTGGACACGTGGAGCCGCCTGAACTTCTTCGAGTACTTCCTCAACAGCCTCCAGGTCACCGCGCTGACCGTCGCCGGGGTGCTGGTGGTCTACAGCCTCGCCTCGTACGCCTTCGCGGTGCTGGACTTCCCCGGCAGGAAGGCGCTCTTCTGGTTCTTCGTCTCGCTGCTGTTCGTGCCGGGCATCACGGTGCTGCTCCCCGTGGTGATCCTGGAGAAGAACCTCGGCATCCTGGGCTCGCACCTGGGGCTGGTCCTGCCGTTCGTCAACGGCACCGCCCCGCTGACGGTGCTGCTGCTCACCAACGGCTTCAGCTCGATCCCCCGGGAGCTGCGCGAGGCCGCCCGCGCGGACGGGGCGCGGGAGTTCCGGATCTTCTGGTCGGTCTACCTGCCGCTGGCCCGCCCCACCCTCATCACGGTCGCGGTGCTGACCGCGGTGCCGACCTGGAACGAGTACGTCCTGACGCGGGTGTCCCTCAACGACGCCGCCCTCTACACGCTGCCGCTCGGCCTGGAGAGCCTGCTGTCGAGCGACGTGCCGCACTACAACGAGGTCATGGCCGCGTCCCTGATCATCGTCATCCCGGTCGTCGCGCTCTTCCTGCTGCTGCAGCGCTACTTCGTCAACGGCCTGGTGGGAGCCGTCAAGGGGTGATCCCCAGGCTTGGTGGCCCGCCTCCGGCGGGGTGGGGCGGGCCGCCAGGCCGGTCCGGGGAGCTCGGAGCCGGGTGAGGAACCGATGCCCGGAAGGCTCAGAGCCGGGTGAGGCGTACCGCGTCGGCGACGATCAGTCCCGTGCCGGAGGTCCAGCGGCTGACGCCGACGGCGTTGTACGTCCCGGCCTTCAGGGCGAACGTCCCGATGCTTCGCCAGGCGCCGCCACCGGCGCGCTGGTCGACGTACACCGTCTTGCTTCCGGTGGAGGTGGCGACGATGTACGGGGCGGAGCCGTTGTGGCCCGGGGCGGCCGGGTACCAGACCTCGACCTGGTAGGTGGCCGCGGCGGGGACGGCGAAGCGGTACCAGGCGACGTCGCTGGCGGTCACCGGCTTCGCCTGGCGGTGGTCGGGGCCGTGGCGCCCGGCGGCGGAGGTGGAGGCGGTCCAGTTCGCGCTCGCGGTGAACGCGCCGGAGGTGGAGTTGTCGGTGGTCGCCGTCCAGGGGGCGGTGCTTCCCGTGACGTACCGCATGTACTTGGCCCAGTCCCAGTGGGAGCCCGGGTCGGTGTGCGTGGCGCCGGGGACCTGGTTGTGCCCGATGATGTGCGAGCGGTTCTTGGGGATGCCGTACTTGTCGCACAGGGCGCGGGTCAGGGCCGCCGAGGCGCGGTACATCGCGTCGGTGAACCAGGAGGCGTTGTTGACGAAGCCCTCGTGCTCGATGCCGATCGACCTGGAGTTGTAGGACCAGTTCCCGGCGTGCCAGGCGATGTCCTTGTCGCGGACCATCTGGGTGACGTCACCGTCGGAGGAGCGGACGACGTAGTGCGCGGAGACCTTCGCGGCGGGGTTCTGGAACCAGGACAGCGTGCCCGCGTACGCCCCCTGGGTGACGTGGACGACGATCCGGTCGATCTTGTTGCTTCCCGGCCTGCTCGCCGTGGTCCGGTTGCCGGCGTGGGCGGCCACCCAGCTCGCGGCCGGGTAGTCCTGGCTCGGGGTCTTGGCGGCCAGTTCCCGCACGCGCTCGTAGGCGCCTCGGTCCGCCTGCAGTTCCACGGGCATGACGGTGACGACCTCGCCGCCCGCGGCGGTGGCCCGGACGCCCTTGCCGAGGAGGTCGTAGACGGTGTCGGCGTACAGCCTGGCCGTCTCGGAGCTGGAGGCGTTGCCGTACTTGGCCACCGCCGGGTACCACCGCCCGGCGTCCTTCCTGGCGGCGGCGTCGAGGCCGAGCGCGTCGGCGTGGGAGCGCAGCACCGCGGCGCCGCCGGCGATGTTGGCCGCGTCGTCCTGCTTCAGCGTCGCTGCCGGCTGGCCGGTCAGCTGGGCCGCGCGTTCCAGGGCGCGCACGGCGGGGTTGCTGACCAGATGCATGACCCCGTACCCGCCGCTCGCGCTCGGCTCGCCGTCGTGCCCGTCGAGGTGCGTCTCCGCGTACGCGAGCGCCACGAGCAGGTCGCGCGGCACGTCGTACGCGGCGGAGGCGCGAGCGAAGGCGTCCGCCAGGGGGCCCGCCGACCTGGCGCTCGCCGCCTGGGCGGGGGCGAGGAGCAGGACGGCGAGAGCGGCGGACAGGATCGCGGCTGACCGGCGGTACGAGCGCGGCCGGGCGTTCTGCACGGAGTCTCCTTGGGGATCGGGTGTTCCGGTCCCGTCCGGGCACCGGCTGATTCGGCACCGTAAAGGACAATTACGATAAATGTAAATAATTAACACTTCTTTGTTTGTTAGCGCTAATTATCTTTTTTGATCTGATACGCCGTTGTCTTCGCTGGTCGGAGGGCCGCGCGGAGACGCCGGGCGGGGATCGGGGCGGTGAGAGGGGGCGTCGGCGCCGCGACCGTCCGGGCGGGCCGGGGGCGCCTGGGACGGATGTCCGGACGAGTTCCGCCGTGGGGCGGGCGGGAGGAGCGCGCCGTCGGATTCGCCGTGCCATGAGCGGGAGAGACGTGCCGACGGGCTCGGCCGTGACGCGGGCGGGAGGAGTACGCCGGTGGGTTCCGCGGTGACACAGGTGGGAGAGCGCGTTCCGCCAGGGGCTGTCGTGACGCGGGGGACAGGTGCTTCGACAGGGGCTGTCGTGACGTGAGCGGGAGAAGACGTTCCGTCAGGGAGTCGTCGTGACGTGGGAGGAGCGCGCGCCGCTGGTTCCGCTGTGCGGGGGTGGGGGTGTGCCGCTTGTTCCGCCGTGCGGGGGAGGGGCGTGCCGCTGGTTCCGCTGTGTGGGGGAGGGGGCGTGCCGCGCCCGGAGGTTCCGGGCGCGGCACGTGCCTGTTCTCGAAGGTTCCGCCGTACCTCAGTTGGGCGGGGACAGGCTGACGAAGGAGCCGCAGTTGCCCGGCCACGGCGGGACCAGCAGCACTCCGGGGGCGGGATACACGACGCAGGCCGCCCGGGCGATCGTGCCCGTCGGGTTCGCCACCGTGACGTAGAGGTAGGTCAGGTCCTCCTCGAGTGAGACCTCGCTCACGCTGGCGGGATATCCGGCCAGCCCGGTGACGCTGTGCCAGGTGGGATTCGTCCGGGGGCCCGGATCGAGGTCGCTCCGGTGCCGGAGACGAACGCGGTGAACTCGGAGGTGCGGTCACGCGAGGTCGCGAGGCTGCCGGCGGGGCCGGCCGGTCCCGCGGGTCCGGTGGGGCCCGGCGCTCCCGGGAGCCCCCGGGATCCCTGAGGCCCGGTGGGGCCCGGCACGCCCACAGGATCGGCCGTGATCGTGCCCGGGGGTCGGTCGCGGCGCGCGGGCTCCCGGGCGGTGCCGTCCCTTGATCACCGGACGGGCTCCCGGGCGGGGCTGTCCCTTGATCACCGGACGGGCTCCCGGGCGGGGCTGTCCCTTGATCACCGGACGGGTTGCCGGGTCGGGCCGTCTCTTGATCGCCGGACGGGCTCCCGGGCGGGGGCGTCCCTTGATCACCGGACGGGCTCCCGGGCGGGGGCGTTCCCTGATCACCGGATGGGCTCCCGGGTTCCTGCCCGGCCGCCGGATCCGGGGGGTCGGCGGCCCTCGTCGCGACCCGCCGGCTCATCTTCTCCTTCGGCCCCGCGGAGTACTTCGGCCAGGCCGTGCCTTTCGCGCCGGTCCGGCCGCGCGCCTCGGGCCGGTCGCCGGGGTATTCCCGGTGGCCGAGCCGGCACGCGCACCGCGCGCCGGAACAGTTGTCCCTCATCCGAAGACGCGGCTTTCCGGAGGCGTCGGGGAGCCGGCAGCCCACGCGGGCGGCGACGAGATCCGCTGGCGGGTTGAATCGGGTGGTGTTCGTCTCCAGGGTCGAGGCGCCGGCGGGCGTCTGGCACGACGCCGCCAGGAAGGCCCCGGCGATCGTCGTCACGGCCGCCCAGGCCTGGGCACGCCCACCGGGCGTCGAGGAGGAAATCCTTTTGTTGCCGCTGTGAGTCATCTTTTCCGTTTTACTCGCTGTTCTAAGGGGTTGGAAAATCAACACCGGAACGGTGACCAGCGGTAATTACCCATCGGGGTAAAAGGTGACGCAGCGGCTTTTCCAGTAAATCTTAAACTGGCATAAAGGTGGCTCCAAATGCGTTGACGTCTCTTTCGGGGGCGATCCGCGCCCGGCGCCGGTACGCCGGGGCGGGGGCCGCGCGGGAGGTCAGTGCACCGCCAGCCGGTTCGCCTCCTCCTTGGAAACGCCGTAGGAGACTCCACAGAAAGTGCATTGCATGTCGTATCTCGTTCTTACCGGAAACAACGGGATGAAGAACAGGCTGAACTTGGTGACCCGCCGTGACAGCACCTGGGCCGCCGTGTTGCCGCAGTTGCGACAGGTCAGGGTCACCACTCCGAGCCGATGGGCCACCGTGCGCAAACCGAATATGAGCATCATCCACACATACCCGGTACGAGGCCGTTACTCCCCGTGGCCCGTCGCCCTTTCCCGTTCCTCGTCCCGGCTCCGTGTCACCCCTTGTCCGCGCCCTCGTTGGCGCCGCGGATGAAGTAGCGCTGGAAGATCACGAAGATGATCGCGACCGGGATGGTCGCGAGCACCGCCGCACCGAGCTTGAGCGGGTACTGGCTGCCGAGCCCGAGGGAGCCGCTGACCAGGTCGGCCAGGCCGCGCGGCAGGGTGAAGAGGCTGGGGTCCTGGACGGCGACCAGGGTGTGCGGGAACTCGTTCCAGCTGCTCTGGAAGGAGATGATCGTCAGGGTGATGACGGCGGGGCGTCCCATCGGCAGCACCACCGACCAGAAGATGCGGAAGCGGCCCGCCCCGTCGATCCGCGCCGCCTCCTCCACGCTCACCGGGATCGACTCGAAGAACTGCTTCATGATGAACACCCCGGCCGCGTCCGCGACGATCGGCAGGATCAGCGCGGTGTAGCTGTCGTAGATGCCGAGCTGGTTCAGCACCAGGAACTTCGGGATGAACAGCACCACCCCGGGGACCGCCATGATCGCGACGATCGAGGTGAAGAGCGCCTTGCGCCCCCGGAAGCGCAGCCGGGCGAGCGCGTACCCGGCCAGCGAGTCGAGGAACACCCGGCCGACGGTGATGACGATGGTCACCAGCACCGAGTTGCCCAGCCACAGTGGCATGCCGGTGTCGACGAACACGCGCTCGAAACCGGCCAGGGTCACCGGGTCGGGGATCGGCGAGAGCGGGTTCGCCGCCGCGTCGGGCTCGGTCTTGAACGAGTTGGCGATCTGGATGACGAACGGGTAGAGGAAGACCAGCGAGAAGAAGACCAGGACGGCGTACCCGCCGAAGGTGGAGACCAGTGAGCGGAGCCCCCCGCCCGCCCCCTCCGGACGGGCGGGGGCGGAACGGGTCTTGACCGCGGACATCATGCCCTCCTCTGGCGCGACGCAGGGGTTGACGCAGGGGGTGACGTGGGGGGTGACGTGGGGGGTGATGCGGGGCTCGGTGCGACGGAGCGCGGTGCGGAACGCTTCGCGGTGCCGCCGCCCCCGGCGTCCCTGTCGCGCATGACCCACCGCTGGAACGCCGCCAGCACCACGATGAGCACGAACAGGACGAACGAGATGGCGGCGCCGGAGCCGTAGTCCAGCTCCTTGAAGGCCGTCTGGTACGACAGGAAGGCCGGGGTGAGCGTGGTCTTGGCGGGTTTGCCCTGGCTCATCACGTACACCTGGTCGAAGACCTGCCAGGTGGCGATCAGGCCGAGGGTGAGCACGAGGAACAGGGTCGGCTTGAGCATCGGCAGCGTCACGTAGCGCAGGCGCTGCCCGGAGGTGGCGCCGTCCAGCATGCTCGCCTCCTCCAGGGTCACCGGGATGTCCTGGAGCGCGGCGAGGAACATCAGCATGAACGTGCCCGAGGTGGTCCACACGACCAGGATGATGATCGTGCACATGGCCACGCTGGGACCGGACAGCCAGTCCCACCACGACAGCCCGAACGGGCCGCCGCCGGTCAGCGCCGCCGGGGGCGCCTCGGGATCGACCAGGCCGACGGAGCCCAGCAGCACGTGCAGCACCCCTCGCGCGTCGGAGAACCACGGGGGCCCGTCGACGCCGACGAACGCGAGCAGCTGGTTGACCGCGCCGGAGTTGCTGAAGATGAACAGGAACAGGACGCTGATCGCCACCGAGCTGGTCACCGAGGGAAAGAAGAACGCGGTGCGGAAGAAGGTCTTGCCCTTCAGCAGCCTGCGGTTGACGATCAGCGCCAGGCCGAGCGCCAGGACCGTCTGGGCGGGCACCACGATCAGCACGTAGTAGAAGTTGTTGCGAAGGCTCGTCATGAAGTTCAGGCGCGTCAGGTTGTCCTGGGTGAACAGCTCGGTGTAGTTGTCCACGCCGACGAACGGCACCTGCGCCCGGAACGGGCTGCCCTGCCCGTTCCAGTCGGTGAGGCTCACCCACAGCGCCATCCCGATCGGCAGCAGCATGAACAGGGTGAGGATCACCACCACCGGCGCCACGAAGAGCCAGCCCGCGATGTTCTCCCTGGCCCTGTCGCCAAGGCGGCGCGCGGGACGCCGCGGTGCGGTCGTTGTCTCGGCCACGTCACTCTCCCTCACGTCCGGTGCGCGGCCCCTGGAACGTTCCGGGGACCGCGCACCGGGCTGGCTCAGTTGCCGAGCGCGGCCTGGGTGTTCTTCTGCAGGTTCGCCAGGATCTTCTTGGGGTCACCGGCGGGCAGCTGCTGGATCGCGGTGTCGAAGTCGGCGAGCACGCTGTCCATCTTGGGGGCGTTGACCGGCCCCTGGGCGTATTCGGCGCTGTCGACGAACGGCGCGTCCTCGGGGAAGGCCTGGGTGAAGGCGTCCTTGGCCGACTGGCGCGAGGGCATCACGCCGAACGCCTTGGCGAAGGCCATCTGCTGGTCGGCCTTGGTCATCGCCTCGACGAAGGCGATCGCCTGCTCCTTGTACTTGCTCTTGGCGGAGATGCCCCAGCAGGTGGTGAAGGACAGGGTGCCCTTGCCCTTGGGACCGGCCGGCAGCTCGTGGGCGCTGTACTTGACGTCCGGGTAGTCGGCCTTCATCGCGCCCTTGATCCAGTTGCCCTCGATGGTCATCACGGCCTTGGCCTTGCCGAACGCCTCGCCGCCCCAGCCCGCGTCCAGCTGCTTGGGGAACTGGGCGAACTTGTCCTTCAGCAGGCCCTGGACGTAGCTCAGGCCCGCGACGTTCTCGGGGGTGTCGGCGGTCGCCTTCTTGCCGTCGGGGCTGACGATCCAGCCGCCGGCCTCCACCATGAACGCGCCGACCCGGTCGCGGGTGTCGCCGACGACCAGCGGGGTGACGCCCGGCACCTTCTCCTTGAGCTTGCCGGAGACCGAGGTGAGCTGCTCCCAGGTGGTCGGCACGTCGGCGTCGGTGAGCCCCGCCTTCTTCCACAGGTCGTCGTTGACGATCAGCGCCAGGGTGGAGAAGTCCTTGGGCACGCAGTAGAAGGTGCCGTCGTGGGTGAACGTCTCACGCAGGCCGGGGTAGAAGTCGGTGGCGTCGGAGATCTTGTCCGCGTACGGCTCCAGCGCCCCGACGCTCGCGTAGTCGGCGAAGCGCGCGGCGTCGACGTAGAACACGTCCGGCGGGTTGCTCCCGGCGAAGGCCTGGCCGAGCTGCTGGGTCAGGTCCTGGGCGGGGGTGATCGTCGCGGTGCTGCCCGAGGACGCCGACCACGTCTGGGCGGCGGCGCGCAGCGCGTCCGTCTCCGCGTCGCCGGAGGAGCCGATGAGCACCTGCAGCTTGGCGGGCCCGCTGCTCTGCGGGGCGGCGCCCTGACCGGTGGAGTCGTCGAACCCGCTGCCGCAGGCGGCCGAGGTCGCCAGGGTGCCCACGGCGAGCGCGGCGAGCGCCACGGTGCGGAGGCTGTGCTGCTTGGTCGGCTGTTTCATCGTGGTTTTCCAATCTTCCCGGGGGGTGATCTGAAGGAGAGTCAGGTGGTCGTACGGTCAGGCGGTCATGACGACTGCCGGAGGACCAGGGACGGCTGGAGCAGTACGTGTGTGCGAGGCCCACCGGCCTCGGGGTCGCCGGGTTCACCGGGCGCGCCGAGCGCGGGCGCGTCGAACAGGCGGGTGAGCAGGCCGACGCAGCCGGCCGCTGCCTCGGCGAGCGGCTGGCTGACGCTGCTGAGCCCCACCGCCTTCGCCACCGGCGTGTCGTCGAAACCGATCACGCGGACCGGCAGTCCCTCCTCGCCGCCGGCCTGCCCGCCGACCGTGAGAAGGCCCTCGGCCGTGAGGCGCCCCGAGGCGGTCAGCTGCCCCGAGGCCGTGAGGGAGCGGACGGCGTGCAGCGCGCCGAGGGCGAGCGAGTCGCTGGCGCAGACCAGCGCGGTGATCGGCCGCTCGGCTCGCAGCAGGTCGCGGGCCGCCTTCTCGCCGTCGGCCACCCCGTCGTCGGTGGCCTGGTCCAGCCCGGCGGGGTCGATCCCGGCTCCGGCGAGGGTCCTGGCCCAGCCGGACCTGCGGTCGTCGCCCACGCCGGATCCGGACGGCCAGCCCAGGAACCCGATCCGCCGGTGTCCCGAGTCGAGCAGGTGGCGGGTGGCCGCCGCGGTGCCCGCCGCGCCGTCCACGTCGACCCAGGGGTGCTCCGGGTCACTTCCAGCGGCACCTCCCGCGTCTCCCGCGTCTCCCCATGGCCGCCCGAACGTGACGAACGGCAGCCGCCGCTCGCGCAGCCACGCGGGGCGGCCGTCGCCGTGGTAGGTGCTGGTGAGCACGAAGGCGTCCGGCTCGTGGCTCCCGACCAGGTCGTCGAAGGTGTCGATCTCCGAACGCTCGTCGCCCGCCGCGTACAGCAGGATCCGGTATCCGGCGCGGGCCGCCGAGGCGGTGAGCCCGTGCAGGAACCGGTCCAGCACCGAGCCGTTGATCCCGTCGCGGTCAGGCTCGATGCGCGTGGCGATCAGCCGGGAACGGCCGGTCCGCATCTGCCGCGCGGCCTGGCTGGCCCGGTAGCCGAGCGCGTCGATGGCCTCCCGCACCCGGTCGCGTGTCTCCTCGCGGACCAGTTCGGGGCTGTTGAGCACGTTCGACACCGTCTGACGCGACACCCCGGCACGGCGTGCGACATCGGTGATCGTCACCTTTGTAGCCATATGCACCCTTCTGGGGTTTGAACGTTCAAAGAGGTATGGGGCATGATTGGATCGTTCAAGTAAACGGAGCGTAATGCTTGGATCGTTCAAGTAAAGAGAGTGTTTCGCAATGTGCACCCCCCGGCCGTCGTCTGTCAAGACGTCACCGGCTCGACACGATCTCAGGGAGTAAGTCGTGCTCGACGACGCCTCGTCCCCCACCCCGCAGGCGGTCACGGTGGCCGCCTCCACCGCGGCCCACCGCCTCCAGCCCCTGCTGCACGACCTCGTCAGCACCGTGGCGGCGCCGACCGTCGCGCTGAGCGGCGGTGACGGGCAGATCCGCCCGGCCGGTGTCCAGGGCGTGTTCCACGCGGACTCCCGCGCCCTGTCGCAGGCCACCCTGACGATCGACGGCCGCGAGCCCGAGGCCGTCGGCCACGCGCAGCGAGGTCCGGGCGCCACCGGGTTCGTCACGCTGGCCCGCTGGCTGGGTGATCCCGTCCCCGATCCCACTGTACGGATCGAGCGGTTCCGGCAGGTCGTACCGGGTGGCATGGAAGAACGTGTCGAGATCATCTCCAGCGCGACCGTCCCCGTCACCGCCGTCGTGAGCCTGGAGGTGGGCTGCGACTTCGCCCCCATCGAGGTGGTCAAGTCCGGCGGCGACACCGCCGAGGCCGCGCCGGAGCGCAGCGCGCCCGACACGATCTCCTGGAGCTCCGGCGGCGTCCGGGTAGCGGTGACCGGCACGGGCGCGCGGGCCGAGGCCACCGACTTCACCGGGTCCACCGGGTCCACCGGGTCCACTGAGTTCCCTGTGTCCGCCGGGTACGCGCGCACGGGTTTTCTGCGCTGGCCGGTCGAGCTGGTGCCGCGCGGCCGGGTCACCCTGTCCTGGAGGGTCGAGGTGCACGACCCCCAGGCCGTGGTGACCGCGCCCGACCGCCCCGCCGAGTGGGCGGTGGGGGAGGGGGCGCCCCGGGTCGTCGCCACCGACCACCGGCTGAGCAGGCTCTTCGAGCAGTCCATGGACGACCTGCGCTCGCTGAGGCTGGCCGAGACCGCCGTCCCCGGCGACACCTTCCTCGGCGCGGGAGTGCCCTGGTTCCTCACCCTCTTCGGCCGCGACAGCATCTGGGCCGCCCGCATGCTGCTGCCGCTCGGCACGGAACTGGCCATGGGCACCCTGCGGGTGCTGGCCCGCAGGCAGGGGACCAGGTTCGACCCCGGCTCCGGCGAGGCCCCCGGGAAGATCCTGCACGAGCTGCGCCGGCACGACTTCGCGGTCGAGGGCAACGGCCTGCACCTGCCCGCCGCCTACTACGGCACGATCGACGCCACGCCGCTGTGGATCGGCCTGCTGCACGACGCCTGGCGCTGGGGCGCTCCCGCCGGCGAGATCGCCGCGCTGCTTCCCCACCTGGAGGCCGCCCTCGGCTGGCTCGGCGGGCCCGCCGACCCCGACGGGGACGGTTTCGTCGAGTACGTCGACACCAGCGGCAAGGGCCTGGCCAACCAGGGCTGGAAGGACTCCGGCGACGCGCTGCGCTTCCACGACGGCCGCCAGGCCCAGCCGCCGATCGCCCTGGTCGAGGTGCAGGGCTACGCCCACCAGGCGGCCCGGCAGGGCGCCGACCTGCTGGAGGCGTTCGGCCGCCCCGGCGCGGCCCGCTGGCGCGAGCACGCCGCGGCGCTGGCCGAGCGCTTCCGGGCACAGTTCTGGGTGGACGGGCCGAGGGGAAGGTACCCCGCCCTGGCCCTGGACCGGGACAAGCGCCCGGTCGACGCGCTGACCAGCAACATCGGGCACCTGCTCGGCACCGGCCTGCTCACCGCGGCCGAGGAGGCTCGGATCGCCGACCTCCTCGTCTCCCCGGAGATGGCAGGTGGCTTCGGCCTGCGCACGATGTCGGCGGACGCGGGCGGCTTCAGCCCGCTGTCCTACCACTGCGGGTCGATCTGGGCGCACGACACGGCCATCGTGGTCGCCGGGCTGGCCCGCGCCGGATTCGCCGCGCACGCGGCGACCCTGGCCGAGGGGCTGCTCGCGGCCGGGGAGACGTTCGGCTACCGGCTGCCGGAGCTGTTCGGCGGCGACGACCGCTCGGCGCTCGGGCGCCCGGTGCCCTACCCCGCCGCCTGCCGCCCGCAGGCGTGGTCCGCCGCCGCCGCGGTGACCGTCGTGCACGCGGCCCTCGGCCTCTACCCCGACGTGCCCGGCGGCCGGATGCTGCTGCGCCCGCTCGCCGGCGCCCCCCTGGGCGCGGTCTCCGCCCGCGGCCTGCGGGTCGCCGGGGCGGAGGTGAGCGCGGCCGTCGACCGGGAGGGCGAGGTCGTCGTGACCGGCCTGCCGGGCGGCATCTCCACCGAGCGGGCCTCGACGTGAGCTGAGCCTCTCTACCGGAGCCTCGCCGCGGGAGCCTCGCTACCCGGAGCCTCGCTACCCGGAGCCTCGCTACCGGAGCCTCGCTACCGGAGCCTCGCTACCGGAGCCTCGCTACCCGGAGCCTCGCCGCCGGAGCTCCGCCACCGGAGCCCCGGCGCCGAGGAGCGTGCCGGGGTCCGGATGCTTGATCGCGTGGGCACGGAAAACCCCAGAACACCGTCACTTATCGCCTATAAGGTGCATCTGTGGACACTCTGGAAAGCCTCATTGTCGCCAGGCGGCTTCGAGTCCCCATCGACGCCCCCGCGGCCGCCACCCCGGACTGGGGAGAGGTGGCCGCCCGCCAGCTCGACGCCGCGCTGCTGAGCGTCGGCTTCAAGTGCTCGGGGGCCCTGCTCGAACGCCTGGCCGGGCTACCCGGGGAGACGGTGGTCGATCTCGGCGTACGGGTCCTGGCGGCCGTCCGCCACCTCGTCGGCGATCACGTCCAGCACAACGCGTACTTCATCGACTTCCCGAAGAACGTGCCCGACACCTTGAAGTTCTGGGTCGGGCTGATGCGCGAGGCCATGCTCGATCCGGTGAACGCCACGCCCGTCCGGTCGCCGGCGCTCAACCTGCTCGCACTGCCCAGGTACGGCCGCTACCAGCACACCTACGCCGACCTGCTGGGCGCGCACGCCGAGCTCATCGAGCTGGCCGGCGACCGGGTGACCGTGCTCGAACTGGGCGCGGGCCTGGAGTCGGAGGCGCGCGAGCTGTACCTCTCGATGGCGGGCTCGGAGGTGCCGCCGTCGGCCGAGGACCTGGCGACGCTGCGGTCGCTGACCGCGTTCTGCGCCGACGAGCCCGAGCGCATCCCGATGCGCGAGAACCGCGCCGTCATCAACGAGGCGCGCCTGGCGGCGGGCCGTCCGCTGCTCGTGGAGACGGTGACCGACGTGCTCCGGCTCGCCTGCGGCAGTTCCGGCGGTGACGTCACGCTGGCCAGCCCCACGAGATTCCGATCCTTCTCCCGGGCCGAGCGCCGGGCTCTGCTGCGGGCCCTGGACGCGGTCGCCTCCCCGGCCAAGCTCGGCGACGTCTCGCGGCACCGGGAGCGCTGGAAGCGGCTCGGCGAGCGGCTCCACCCCGGCGAGCACCCGAAGTTCCCGCGCGCCGCGCACGTCTTCGAGGTCGCCCGAGGCGTACGCCGGGCGCACGGTCTCGACAGCCAGGTGGAGGCGGCCCTCTCGGCCGGCCGCACCGGCGAGGCGGTCGAGCTGCTGGAGAGGGCGCCCGGCGCGCTGCTTCGCCGTCTCGACCACCTGCTGCGGACCGGCTCCCCTGCCTCGGCGGTGCTGGAGGCCGCCGAGAGGGCCGCGGGCGGCGCCTCGGGCCGGGTCCTGCTGTCACTGCGCGAGCACCTGCAGAACCGGCTCGCCCCCGCGACCGGACGTGTCTTCGTCAACCGGGAGGGCAGGGCGTGGGCGACGGACGACGCCCGCTCCCCGATCGAGGAGGACGTCGTGTCGCGGGCGGTGGCCGTCCTGGACGAGGAGATCATCCGCAGGCTTCCCGACCCCGGCACGCTGGTCGTCGACCCCGAGGCGCTCGACATCGCCCTGCCGCTGTCGGCCAAGGCCGTCGCGCCCGGGCTGGGCATGCTGCCGCGCGGCTCGCTGTCGGCGGTGGACGGGGAGCTGCTGCGGTTCTTCGTCCACTGGCGGCAGTCCGGGCGGCGCACCGACTACGACCTGTCGGCCCTGATGCTGGACGCCTCCTACGGCGATCCCGAGCACATCTCGTGGACGAGCTACCGCAACGGCTTCGCCGAATACTCCGGCGACCTGACCGAGGCGGCCGAGGGCGCGAGCGAGTTCGTCGACATCCGTCTCGCGCAGGCGACCCGCCCGATCGTCATCCCGCAGGTGCACATCTACGACGGCGAGGCGTTCGACGAGGCCGCCGAGGCGTTCTTCGGCTACATGACCAGGGACGCCGAGCAGGAGGGCATGCCGTTCGAGCCGCGCACCGTGCGGATGAAGTCCGACCTGCGCGGCGCGGGGCGGGTCGCCCTGCCGCTCGTCTTCCTGCGCGGTGACGACGGCGCCTGGCGGGTGAAGTGGCTGCACCTCTATCTGAAGGGCCGCCCCGGCTTCAACCAGGTGGAGGGCAACCGCGTCACGACCTCCCTCCTGGTGCGCTCGATCGTCGAACGCGACCACCTGCGCGTCCGCCATCTGGCCGACCTGCTGCGGCGGAAGGGCTCGAAGGGCGAACACACCACCTACATCGGCCTTCAGGCACCGGCCGATCTCCCGGAGGGCGCGCGGGTGTACACGCCGGGGACGCTGCACGAGCTGATCCCCGCCTGATAGTGTGAAGATCGCGAGGCCATGGGAGGGCTTCCTTCTCACCTTTGTGGAAAAGCATCTAGCCTTCCCGCCTTCCTCGCGTTCCGGCCCCCGAGGTCTTTCGGGGGCCGTTCCGGGACATCGCGGGCAGCTCGGAATCGGGCGACCACTCTCGGCACGCCACACCAGAAAATCTCGGACCGGGACCCTGCCGTGAAATATGTGATCTTGATTTACAGCAACCCGGAGTCCCGGCAGCTGTGGGACCGGTTCTCCGCCGAGCGGCGCCGTGAGGGGATCGAGGCGCACATCGCCCTCAACGAGGCGCTGGCCGCGACCGGCGAACTGATCGTCTCGGAGGCCCTCGCCGACCCGGTCACGGGCAGGCGGGTTCGCGCGGAGGCGGGGCGGACGACCGCGACCGACGGCCCCTTCGCCGAGGCCAAGGAGGTCCTGGCCGGCTTCTACGTCGTGGAGTGCGACGGCGCCGACCGTGCGCTCGAGATCGCCGCCCGCGTCCCCGAAGCGGCCATGGGCCTGGTCGAGGTGAGGCCGGCGAGGACGCTGTCCGGCTTCGGGGCGTGAGACGAGCCCTCGCCGCCGGCGGGCCGGGCCCGGTGAGCGAGACGGGACGGCGAATTCTTTGCCGGGGCGGGCCTGGTGCCGGCGATGGTTTCCGAGGAGCATTCGAACCGTAGGCGTCGGAACACCGTCGGTCACCGGGAGGCGATGGCGGCATGACGACACTTCCGGTGATCTCGGAGGTGCGCGCGCGTCCGGTCGTCGTCCCCATGGCGCGGCCCCTTCACACCGCGTCGGGGTCGACGTCGGCCGCGCCGCTCGTCCTGCTCGACGTGGTCACCGAGGGCGGGGTGACCGGACACTCCTACGTCTTCGCCTACAGCCCGGCGGTGCTCCCCGCCCTGACCTCGATCGTCCGCGAACTCGCCCCCGGACTGGCGGGCGAGACCGTCTCGCCCGTACGGCGGATGTGGGATCTCCAGGCGCGGTTCCGGCTGCTCGGGATGCAGGGGCTGCTCGGCATGGTCGCGTCGGGGATCGAGACGGCGCTCTGGGACGCCCTCGGCAAGCTGACCGATCAACCCGTAGCCTGCCTTCTCGGCGGCGAGCCCGTCATGCTGCGGGCCTATGACAGCTACGGCATGATGGACCCCCGGCGGGAGGAGCGGGCTCTGCGGAGCTCCGTCGAGAACGGGTTCCGGGCGATCAAAATCAAGATCGGCTATCCGGACGCGGCCCGCGACGTGGCGGTCGTACGGCGGGTCCGCGAGATCATAGGACCCGATGTCGAGCTGATGGTCGACTACAACCAGTCGCTCGCCCCGCAGGAGGCCCGCCGGCGAATCGAGCGACTCCGCGAGTTCGACCTCTACTGGGTGGAGGAGCCGGTCGCCGCCGAGGACCTCGACGGCCACTCCTACGTACGGCGCACCACCGGCGCGAGGATCCAGACCGGGGAGAACTGGTGGTTCCCGAACGGATGCCACGCGGCCATCGCGGCGTCGGCCTGCGATTTCGCCATGTTCGACATCATGAAGATCGGTGGCTTCACCGGCTGGACGCTCGCGGCGGGACAGGCGCAGGCGGCCTCGCTGCCGGTGTCCAGTCACCTCTTCGTCGAGGCGAGCGCGCACGCCATGGCGGTGACGCCCACCGCCGACTGGATGGAGTGTCTCGACCTCGCGGGCCCGGTGCTGCTCACCCCGTACCGGCCGGTCGACGGCCGCGTCGCGGCCGTGGGCCCGGGTCTCGGGCTCACCTGGGACGAGGACGCGATCGCCCGGTACGCGGCCTGACCGCCGGCCTTCAGGTGACGGGGCTCGCGAGAGGGGTCGGCTCGGGGGAGCGCCAGGGCCGTACCCAGGCCTCCTCCTCGCGGCGCACGGGCCGTCCGCAGTGGTCGCAGTCGCCGCCCGAGGTGGTGGCGTGCCCGCAGGTGCGGTGGACGACCCGCATGGGTTCGGCGGGCTCGTCGGGCACGGTGTGCTCCTGGCCCCAGGCGGCGAGGGCGTGCAGCACCGGGAGGATGTCGGCGCCCGCCGCGGTGAGGCGGTACTCGTCGCGGGTGCGCCCGCCGTCGCGGTAGGGCACCCGGATGAGCAGGCCGCGCTCGACGAGGCGGCCGAGCCGGGCGGACAGGATGTTGTCGGCGATGCCCAGCTCGGACCGGAAGTCCTCGAAGCGGGTCGTGCCCAGTGTGGCGTTGCGCAGGATCAGCAGCGTCCACCGCTCCCCGACGGCGTCGACGGCCCGGCCGATCGGACAGGGCGCCCACACCTGCGCTTTTCGGTCGGTTGCCAAGGCTTTAACCCCTTTCGCCCATAACTGGCTTGCAATAAGCAAGTCTACTTCATACGGTCGATCACAGGCCTGACTATCAAACTGCAAGTTAGGAACCTGTTCGCCGCTTCCGGGGTCGCGGGTGAGGAGCACGGTGGCGACGTCCACAGCGGACCGGCGTGCGTGAGTGCCCGGATCGTCGGCACCGGCCGAACGGGCCGTTGATCGCCGACCGCGTCATCGATCACGAGACATCATCGGAGAGATCATGACCCAGCAGACCGACACCGGGATCCGCACCGTCACGCACGAGGTGAACCGCCTGACCGTCGGCGTCCCCGCCCCGTTCCAGGAGTTCCGCGAGCGCTACGAACGCGCGGTTCCCCCGTTCGACGCCGGGCGCTTCGAGCGGCTCGTCAGGGACGGCGCCGACTGGGACACCGTTCTGCGGGCGACGGCCGAGGACGCGCCGCACGACTTCCTCATCTACTGGAGCTTCGACGCCACGCCGCTGATGGGACTGGCCGGGGACCGGTGGCTCTGTGTCGAGTACCTGATGGGCAACCACACGATCGCCCAGCGGATGTTCCGCCGTGATCCGGCCGTCCTGCTGTACGCGCCGCTGCGTACGGCGATCTACCAGGACGCACGAGGCGAGACCTGGTTCGCCGTGGACCAGCCGAGCACCCACTTCTCCAGCTTCGCCGACCCGGACATCACCGAGGTGGGCCTCGAACTGGACCGCAAGCTCGCCGCCCTGCTGAACCACCTCGACGTACCCGTACCCGCCGAACTTCTCCGGGGACGGCCCTCCCGTGGGTGAGCGCTCCCGCCTTTCCGGGCTCCTCCTTCGCCTCCTCCCTGTATCGCGACCTGGTCGGCGGCGGGGACATCGAGGCGGAGCAGATCTTCGGCGATCTCGTCCTGCGGGCGCACCGGCTCGGGGTCGCGGTCCCCTCGCTGGACCTGGTCACGCTGCACCTGCGCGTGTACCGGGGCCGCCTCGGAAAGAGCCCGGGATGAGCGGCCGGCGGTTTCGTCCCGTGATCGGCGGCCTGCCGGTCGTCCCGGCCGGGCCGGTGGCCCGCGAGGCTCCGGCCCGTGGCGGCATCCCGAATTCCCATCTCGCGGAAGGGCGCGTGGCATGAGTTCGCAGTTCGGCGACTACCAGAACGAGATCTACTCCGACGGCCTGCGCGGCGTGGTGCCGGGGCTGCCGATGACCTTCACCGACCTGGAGGCCAGGGCCGAGGCCGCGCTGCCGCCCTCGGTGTGGTCGTACGTCGCGGGGGGCGCGGGCGACGAGCACACCCAGCGCGCCAACGTCGCCGCCTTCCGGCACTGGGGTCTCGTCCCCCGGATGCTCGCCGGCGCCGTACGGCGTGAGCTGTCGGTGGAGCTGTTCGGCATGAGACTGCCGGCCCCGCTGTTCATGTCCCCGATCGGGGTGGTCGGCCTGTGCTCCCAGGACGGGCACGGGGACCTGGCCACGGCCCGGGCGGCGGCCCGCACCGGGATCCCGATGACCGCCTCGACGCTGTCCGCCGATCCGATGGAGGCCGTGGCCGGGGAGCTGGGCCGGACCCCCGGCCTCTTCCAGCTCTACACCCCCACCGACCGGGAACTGGCGGAGAGCCTGATCCACCGCGCCGAGGCCGCCGGTTTCAGGGGCGTCGTCGTCACCCTCGACACCTGGGTCACCGGCTGGCGCCCCCGCGACCTGAGCACCGGCAACTTCCCGCAGCTACGCGGGTACTGCCTGGCCAACTACACCTCCGACCCGGTCTTCCGCGCCCGGCTCGCCCGTACCCCCGAAGAGGACCCGAGGGCCGCCGTCGCGCACTGGGCCCAGATCTTCGGCAACCCCCTCACCTGGGACGACCTGTCCTGGCTACGCTCGACCACCGGCCTGCCCCTGCTCCTGAAGGGCATCTGCCACCCCGGCGACGCCCGCCGGGCCAGGGACGCCGGCGTCGACGGAATCTACTGCTCCAACCACGGAGGCCGGCAGGCCAACGGCGGCCTGGCCGCCCTCGACGCCCTGCCCGCCGTGGTCGACGCCGCGGACGGGCTGCCGGTCCTGTTCGACTCCGGCGTCCGCTCCGGGGCCGACGTGGTCAAGGCCCTCGCGCTCGGCGCCACCGCCGTCGGCGTCGGCCGCCCCTACGCCTACGGCCTCGCCGTGGGCGGCACCGACGGCGTCGTCCACGTCCTGCGCGCCATCCTGGCCGAGGCCGACCTCATCATGGCCGTGGACGGCTATCCCACCCTCGCCGACCTGACGCCCGAAGCCCTGCGCCGGGCGTCGGGCGCCGGAGTCCAGCCCTCGTAGCACGTGCCCGCCGCCCCGGGAGCGCCGGAGGCGGGGAGGTCCGTGCCGGGCCGGCTCGACGGGACGCCGAGCGGGCCCGACCGGGTGCCGCGAAATCGTGCCCGGCAGGTCGGCCGTGGCTCATGGGGCTCGGACGGCGTCAGGCCGGGCCCCGGGCGGCGGCGTCAGGCGACGACGGGGCGCTTCTCCTTCGGCAGCGCCTCGATCATCGATCGAGGCACGTTCAAAGTGTCGGCGCTGACCTGCGGTGGGAGGTTGGCCATCCACTGGGTGGCCGAGATGTCCGCGAACCGGGAGTCACGGAACATCTCCAGGAAGATCAGCGGCTCGTCGCCGAGGTTCTCGATGTAGTGCCCGTAGGCGAAGGGGACGTAGCCGACGTCGCCCGCCCGGAAGTCGAACGTGCGGGCCAGGCCCGAACTCGCGAACACCCCCATCCGGCCGGAACCGGAGATGTAGTACTGCCACTCGTCGTTGGTGGGGTGCCAGTGCAACTCGCGCAGGCCGCCCGGCTCGACCTCCACCAGCGCGGCGGCGATCGTGGTGGCCGCCTTGAAGTTCGTGGAGTCGGCGACCCGGACGGACCCGCCCCGGAAACGCTGCGGCTGCTGCGCGTGCATCCTGTGCTTGAACGTGTTGGGCACGTCGCCCGTGGGGCTGACGATCCGGTCGGAGTCCAGGGGAGGGGGAACCTGCCCCTTGAAGATGTACTTCTCCTTCTCCGGCATGTGCGCCATCTGCTCCGGCGTCCAGCCGAAGTTCTTCGCCAGCACGCTTTTGGGGGTGTGCGCGAAGAAGTCACTGATCATGAAGGTGGAGTTCTCCGAGAAGCCGCCGTCGTCGAAGACGAGCAGGAACTCCACCCCTTCCTCCAGCGCCTGGATGTAGTGCGGCACGCCTTTGGGGAAGAACCACAGGTCGCCCTTCTCCACGTCTTCGAGGAAGTTGCGGCCTTCCTGGTCGACGGCGCCGATCCGGCAGCTTCCCTCCAGCACGTAGCCCCATTCGGCCTCCTTGTGCCAGTGCAGCTCGCGGTAGGCGCCGGGGTTGAGTTTCATGTCGACACCGGCGAGCGTGGTGGCGATCGGCAGCTCGCGCTGGGTGATCTCACGGGTCCAGCCGCCCTCCTCTATCCGGGTGTGGGCCATGGCGTAGGGAAACTTCATGTTCGGGATGGTGCCGCTGTCGGTTTCCGGCGGAGTGAGCATGTCGGGATTCTGCAGGTCCAGGTCGATGTTCCGCGGGCCGGTGTCGGTGCCGCCCTTGCCGTTGCGTTGCGGCTGCGGAATTCCCGGATGCGTGGATTTTTTCATGTGAGATCATCCTTTCGAGCAATATTGTGATCACCGTTTCGGCGGCATGAGGAAAAGGGAGTGAACAAGCTCCCTCCCCCCGGTGGCCGCCACGGCGAGGGCGATCGCGATGCACATGAGCATCAGCGTCAGGGTGAGCCGGACGGAGACGCCGGAAAGCGCGCAGCCGACGGTCAGAAAGGCGAGCACGAAGAACCTGGTCCTTATCCTGGACAGGGGAATGGGAATCACCATCTCGTACGAGGGCCGGTCGGTTTCCGGCATGGTGTCGTCGTGCATCGCGAGGGCCCTCATTCGCATGTCGGAACGGCGGGGGAGTCGGCGGTGAACAGCCGGGAAGGGCGGCCGGTGTCGCCACGGTGGCCACGATCCACGTATGCGGTCGCCGCCACGGGGGCCGGTCCTCGCGCAGGGGCGACGCGGGCGACCCTCCTGCCTCCCGGCCGCGCGGTGATGGCCGCGCGGAGATCCGGGGCCAGGTCGCCGAGGTGCTCGGCGGGGATGATCCACGGCGATGCGCGCTCGTCCGAACCCGCCGATTTGCCCTGAAAAATCACTGGGCTTCCCTGAATCATCATACAAATGGGGATTTTCTGCTTGCGCCGCCAGAACGGGAGTACGGGATCAGGGATACCCGCGTGAAGAGGGACGTAAAACGGTGCCGCTCCACGAAAGGGGCAGGTCGAGAGAATTTCAGTAACAAACGCCGATTAATCCACTTAAGGCAGATCTGTTTCGGAGTTCCCGATAAATCATGACAATCTGGGTGCCGAGAATGCGGGCGCGGATGATGCCGCCGGCCGGTCCGGCGATCCGGTCGATCCGGTCGATCCGGCCGGTGGCCCTCCTCGCCGCGGCCGGCGTGGCGGTACCGCTCGTTCCGTCTCGTCCGCCTCGTCCGCCTCGTCCGCCTGAACTCTCGTCCGCCTGAACTGCGGTGCCGCGCTAAGATCGCGTCCCGTGCTTTCGGCTGGCTTCTGGCGATTTATCAGGATTGGCGTGGTAGGCCTGGTTCTTGCGGCCACGGCCGCGGGCCTGGTGCTCGGTGACGGCTGGCTCTGGGCGGCCGTCGAATGGTCGTCGCCGGCCTACGCGGAGTTCTACGCGCCCGGCGGGTTCGGCACCTCGACGACCGTGGCGCTGCTCGTGGCCGCCCCGGTGAAGGCCGCGCTCCTGTGGCTGATCCTGCGTGCCCCCGCGCCGGGACCGCTGGACCGCCGGGAGAAGGCGCTGCGCCGGCTGCTGTATCTGGCGGTGACGTACATCCTCGTGCTGTGGTACCCGCTCGGGCTGTTGCCCGACGGGGTCGATGCGGCATTCCAGCTCGCGCTGTGGACCGGGATCGACGTCCTCTACCTGCTCGTCATCCGCTGGCGGTCCCGCGTGCTGCGCGCGGCGGCCGCGGCGGTGTTCGCGGTCGAGCTGGCCGGGACGGCCGGCGAACTGCTCGACGAACTCGACCTCCCGGAGCTCGGATCGGGCGACATCGTCGTACTGGCCCTGATACTGGGTGGAGTGGCGGCGAACGTCGTCACGGTCGTCGGGCAGTGGCGCGACGGCCGGTGGAGCCGCGGCACGCTGGTCGCCGGGTGGTTGTCGGTGGGCGTCTACGCGCTGGCGATCCCGCTCAACATCTTTTTCCTCGATCGGTTCCCCAACGGCGATCTGACGATGCTGGTCGTGATGGACGCGACGGGGCTCGTCAGCGTCGTGTGGATGGCGGCGACCGCCCGCGAACTGCCCGTCGAGGGCCGCCCCGCGGGCCTTCCTCCCGTGCGGCGGCGCGTGGTCCGCGTCGCGGTGGCGGCCGTGGCCCTGCTGCCGGTCATCGCGCTGATCCACCCGGAGCAGACCCCGCACCTCACCTACACCGGCTGGTCGACGGACTGCTACGACCGGCCCAGCTTCGGCGACCTGAAACCCGCGGAACGTGACGCCGAGTTCCTGTGCCGGGCGCGGAGCACGGATGGCGGGATCCGGCCCATCTTCCCGGACAGCCTGTCGGACCAGCAGATCCTCGCGTCCGGGCGGGCGCTGTGCCGTGCGAAGGACCACGACGAGCAGAAGGCGATCCTGACGCGTGCCGGGAGCGCGCGGCCCACCTGGGGCGCTTACCCCTCGGACCTCGTCTACGTCTGCCCGGAGATCATCGGCGCGACCCATCCCGAGCTGCTGCGGTCGTCCGCGGAGACGGAGGCGGCGAACACCGCCTACATCGCCGGGGAGAACGCGGAGTGCCGCGACCCGTGGCCCCGTACGAAGGGCGTCGTCCAGGCCACGGCCAAGTACTTCCTGTTCGTCGACGGCGACCACGGCTATGAGGTCCACGACCCCGAGGACGAAGTGGCCGAAGAGACGTGGGAGCGGGCGATCGACAAGATGTACGACGACGACACCCTCGTCGGGACGACGAGCACCGC
The DNA here is from genome assembly GCF_059358815.1 of Streptosporangium nanhuense. Lineage (NCBI taxonomy): Bacteria > Bacillati > Actinomycetota > Actinomycetes > Streptosporangiales > Streptosporangiaceae > Streptosporangium > Streptosporangium nanhuense. The sequence continues at coordinate 29,122 of NZ_JCADBG010000023.1, read as the reverse complement.
GGTGCTCGTCGGGCACGTCGCGGACATCACCAGTCTGTGCCTCACGGTGAAGGCCTTGCGCGCCGCGCCGCCACGGCGGACGGCCGGGTGGGACCAGGTCCACGAGGTGCCGATCGTCAGCCGCAGCGGCCGGCTCACCGTGCCGGAGAAGGGCGAGGGCGGAGACGTGGGCGCGGGTGCCCCGATGCCGAACCTGGCGATCGAGGGGAAGGGCCGCTACCGGCTCCGTGTCCACGTGCGGGTCGACGACGTGGGGGAGGAGCAGCACCTGGTCGTCGTGTTCCCGGGAGCGTCGAGGAAGAGGCTCAAGCTGAAGCCGTGAGCGGCGGCGGGGCGCACACCCTCCTCCGGTGAGGATCCCCCGCCGACGGCCGCCGGAAGTCGCGCACGGCGATGGCCCGGCAGGATCGGCCCGCCGGGACTGGCTCGCCGGGACTACAGGCCACCGGGCGGGCGAACCCCTCCGATCTCAAGCCCCGAGGCGTGGGGGAGGCGGGGTGCTCAGGCCAGGTGGCGGCCGAACCAGTCCAGGGCGCGCCGGTACGCCTCGGCGGCGGCCCCGGCGTCGTAGCGCGGGCCGGTGTCGTTGAAGAAGCCGTGGTCGACGCCGGGAAACGTCACGATCTCGTGCTCCAGGCCGGCCCTCTCCAGGGCGGTCCTGGCCTCGTCGCGGGAGGCGTTGACCCGCTCGTCCCGCTCGGCGTAGATCGCCAGGACGGCGGCCCTCGACCCGGACAGGTCGGCGTCGTCGGGAAGCGGTCCGTAGAACGGGACGGCCGCCGACAGGCGCGGCTCGTCCGAGGAGAGCAGCAGCCAGGTCATGGCGCCGCCGAAGCAGAAACCGACGACGCCGAGCCTCTTGCCGGGGGCGCCCCGCTCCAGCTCGCCCAGGGCGGCCTTCAGGTCCGAGGCGAGGCGCTCGGGGGAGATGGCGCCCAGCGCCGCGGTGGCCTGCGCCGGGTCCTCGAAGGAGGAGGTCCCGCCCTCGCGGGAGAGCAGGTCGACGGCGAGCGCGCAGTAGCCGTCGGCCGCCAGCCGCCCGGCGACCGACCGGATGTGGTCGGTGAGCCCGCGGTTCTCGTGGATGACCAGCACCGCGCCCCGCGGCTGCGCGGGCTCCGCCCAGGCGCCCCTGAGGGTGACGCCGCTCTCGGTGCCGGAAAAGATGATCTCCTCGGTCGGCAGCGGGGCGGGCCCCGCGGGCGAGGCGCCGTCCCCCGGCGTGCCGGACACCGTCGCCGTCGCCGTCGCCGTCGGCGTTCCGGTTCCGGAACCGGTGGTGGCCGGTACGGTCGAACCGGTGGCGGCGGGTACGGTCGCGCCGCCCGCGCCGGGACTCGTGGCACCGGTTTCCCAGGTCGCGAGCAGCGCGACGGCGGCGGGTGCCGCGAGCCCGAGAAGGGTCAGGCGGTGCAGCGCCTCGCGCCGGGGGATGAGCCCCGCCGCGTGGTCGACCGCGACCTCCTCCGCGAGATACCGGTGAAAAGACGTCATCAGCACACGGTAGGACCGGCGGGTGAAAGCCACGGCAAAGCCGGGCCACGCGCCCTCACTCGAAAGGTGGGCAGGGCGCCGGCACCTGATGAAGGCACTCCGGGGGTGGCTCACGCCGGCTTCGCGCGCCCGTGAGCGGTCCGGTGCGCCCCGCTCGTGAGCCCTGTCCACTATTGGACACGGTTCCCGGAGGCTTTGCGTATTTCTCCATAGTCGGCCGGGTCCGGCCGGTGGATCATGTGGGGATCGGTCGCGTGCGGTCTCGTGTCGCCCTACGCGTGCGACGGCGCACGCGGATGCGTACAGGCACACAAGGGCACAGAGGGTTGGAGTGTCGATGGGCGAGGTGCGAGGGCCGGTCCCGCTCGGCAACAGGCCGGTCTTCGACACCGCGGACCTCGACGAGACCCGCGAGCTGGTGGGCCGGGTGTTCTGCCCTCACCGGCTGGAGCTCACCGGAGACGCCTCCCGGCTGGCCGCGCGGCTCAACTCGGTCCAGCTCGGCACCGTACGGGTGAACTACCTCGACTACGGGGCGGACGTCCGCATCGAGCCCGGGGAGCTCGAATCCTTCTTCCTGGTGCAGATCCCGCTGGCCGGGCGCAGCCTGATCCGGTGCGGCGGCCAGGAGATCGTGTCGACACCGGACCTGGCGTCCCTGCCGTCGCCTTCGGAGTATCTCGACATGCGCTGGGGAGCGGGCTGCCCCCAGCTGATCGTCAAGTTCGACCGGCCGGTCGTCGAGGAGGCCCTGGAGCGGATGCTCGGGGAGCGCCTCGACCGCCCGGTCGTCTTCGACCTGGGCATGGACATGACCACCGGCTGGGCGCGTGCCTGGAGGGCGATGGCCGACCTGATCGTCAGGGAGGCCGAGCACGGCGACGGGCTCGCCGCGCAGCCGCTGGCGATCGCCCACCTGGAGAACGCGATGCTCTCCTCCCTGCTCACCGGGCAGCCGTCCAACTACCTGGAACGGCTGACCGCGCCCCGGCCCCCCGCCCTGCCCAAGGTGGTGCGCCGGGCGATGCGGTACATCGACGACAACGCCCACCTGCCGCTGACGACCGAAGACGTCGCGCGCGCCGTGGCGGTCAGCGGCCGCTCGCTCCAGGAGGGCTTCCGCCGCCATCTCGGCCTGACCCCGATGACCTACCTCAGGGACGTGCGCCTGGGCAGGGTGCACGACGAGCTGGCGGCCGGCGATCCGGCCAGGTGCACCGTGACGAACGTGGCGGCCCAGTGGGGCTTCCCGCACCAGGGGCGCTTCGCCGCCCTCTACCGCGCGCGGTACGGCCAGGCGCCGTCACAGACGCTGCGCGGCAACTGACAACCCTCGCCCGTAAGCGCCCCGCCACCGGTCGCCGCACCGCCCGACGTCCGTCGCCCGGTGTTCGCGCTTGTCGTTCCCAGGCCTGCGGCGTGTCCCTTGACGACTTCGTGGCGAGGTTCCGGAAAGGCCCGGGAAGGTTCGCGTCAGGTGGATGGAACCCGCGCTGAGCGGATGGCACGGGCGGCGGCGGCCGTCGTACCTTTTCACCAGGCGCCGATCGACCGTTTCCCCCGCTTCCCCGAAGCCTTCTCAGGGCTTCCCGGAGGCTCCCGAACCCTCATTGGAAGGACACATCACCATGCGCAGAATCCTCGTCGTCGGCGCCGGTCAGGCGGGACTCCACCTCGCCCTCGGCCTGCTGCGGAACGGCTACGACGTCACCGTCGTCTCCAACCGGACCCCGGAGGACATCCGGGGCGGCCGGGTCATGTCCAGCCAGGCCATGTTCGGCACCGCCCTCGGCCACGAGCGTGATCTCGGCCTGGACCTGTGGGCGGACGGCTGCCCGCCGATCGACGGCATCCAGTTCGCGGTGGCCGGCCCCGACGGCGATCCGGCGATCCGCTGGGCCGCCCGGCTCGACGCCCCCGCCCGCTCGGTCGACCAGCGGCTGAAGATGCCCGCCTGGATGGCCGAGGTGGAGCGGCTCGGCGGGAAGGTCGTCATCCACGACGCCACCGTGGAGGACCTGGAGGACTACGCCGCCCAGTACGACCTGGTCCTGGTCGCCGCGGGCAAGGGGCCGATCGCCTCGCTCTTCGAGCGGGACGCGCCGCGCTCGCCGTACCGCGCCCCGCAGCGGGCCCTGGCCCTCACCTACGTCAACGGCCTCGCGCCGCGGCCCGACCACTCCGCGGTGTGCTTCAACGTGGTCCCCGGGGTCGGCGAGTACTTCGTGTTCCCCGCGCTCACCGTCACCGGCCCCTGCGAGATCATGGTGTTCGAGGGCGTCCCCGGCGGGCCGATGGACTGCTGGGCGGACGTCCGCACCCCCGCCGAGCACCTGGCCACGAGCAGGCGGATCCTGGAGACCTTCCTGCCCTGGGAGGCCGAGCGCGCCACCGGGGTCGAGCTCACCGACGAGGGCGGCGTCCTGTCCGGGCGCTTCACCCCGGTCGTGCGCAGGCCGGTGGCGACGCTCCCGTCGGGCGCAACGGTCCTGGGCGTGGCGGACGTGGTCGTGCTCAACGACCCGATCACCGGGCAGGGGTCCAACAACGCCGCCAAGTGCGCGGCCTCCTACCTGTCCGACATCCTGGAGCGCGGCGACCGGCCGTACGACGCGGCGTGGATGGAGCGGGCCTTCGAGCGCTACTGGCGGGACGCCCGGCACGCCACCACCTGGACGAACGCGCTCCTCGCGCCCCCGCCGCCGCACGTGCTGGAGATCCTGGGAGCGGCGGGAGGGCTGCCCGAGGTGGCCTCCCGCTTCGTCAACGGCTTCGACGACCCGTCCGACTACGCGGGCTGGTTCCTGGACCCGGCCGGCGCGGCCGAGTACCTGGCCCGGGCCGGGAAGTGAGAGGGCGTCATGAGATCCCTGCGCGACGCCCTCGGGCAGTTCGCCACCGGGGTGGCGGTGGTCACCGCCGCCACCCCGCGGGGTGAGCGGCTGGGCGTGACCGTCAACTCCTTCACCTCCGTCTCGCTCGACCCGCCGCTGGTCCTGTGGTGCCTGTCCCGGCGGGCTCCCAGCGCGCCGGCCTTCGCCGAGGCCGGGCGGTTCGCGGTCAACGTCCTGGCCGCGGGCCAGGAGCACCTGTCGCGGCGGTTCGCCACGCCGCTGCCCGACAAGTTCGCCGGGGTGGAGACCCTTCTCTCCCCGGGCGGGGTGCCGCTGCTCGCCGGGACCCTCGCCCACTTCGCCTGCCGCTCGGTGGCCACGTACGACGGGGGCGACCACCTGATCTTCGTCGGGGAGGTCGAGCACTTCCGGAGAGGGGAGGGCGAGCCGCTGGTCTTCCATTCGGGGAACTACCGGGCCTTCTCCGCGCCGGAGCGCGAGATGGCGCTCTGCGAGCCCGGCCGGTGATCCGGCGGCTCACGGGAGGGAACGCCAAGGGCGGGGCCGCGCCCTTGGCGGGCGAAAGATCCTGGGCGGAGCTGTCCTTTTCGGGTGTTCCTGTTCGTCGGGTCGGTGGAGCGGCACCATGGGTGCGGCACCACGAGGACCACCAGGACCACCAGGGCCACCAGGGCCACCAGGGCCACGGGGACCCCGAGAAGGAGGACGCGTGAAGTACATGTTGCTGATCTGCGGTGACGAGTCCGCGGCGGCGCACGCCCAGGACGGCTGCGGCGGATGGAGCGAGGAGATGGAACGCCGCGGGGTGCTGCGGGGCGGCGCCGGGCTGCGGCCACCGGCCGACGCCACGACCGTGCGGGTACGCGACGACGAGGTCCTGCTCTCCGACGGCCCGTTCGCCGAGACCAGGGAGCAGATGGGCGGCTTCTGCATGATCGAGTGCGCCGATCTCGACGAGGCCATCGAGATCGCCTCCAGGCACCCGGCCTCCGGCTACGGCTCGATCGAGATCCGGCCGCTCCTGCCGTCGTGACCGGGACCGGGACCGGGGCCGGCCTGACGGGCGAGGTCGAGGTGGCGGTCGCCCAGGCGTTCAGGGACGAGTGGGGCCAGGTCGTGGCGACCCTGATCCGGGTCACCGGCGACTGGGACCTCGCCGAGGAGTGCGCGCAGGACGCGTTCGCGCTGGCCCTGCGGCGCTGGGCCGAGGACGGGGTCCCGCGCAGGCCCGGCGCGTGGCTCACCACGGTCGCGCGCAACCGTGCCGTCGACAGGCTGCGCCGCGAGGCGGTCGGCGCGGCCAAACTGCGAGAGGTGGCCGCCATGTCGTACGAACCAGCGTCGGAGGAGGACGGCGGCGTGCCGGACGACCGGCTGCGGCTGATCTTCACCTGCTGCCACCCGGCGCTGGCGCTGGAGGCCCGGGTCGCGCTCACCCTGCGCACCCTTGCCGGGCTGACCACCGCGGAGATCGCCAGGGCGTTCCTGGTCGGCGAGCAGACGATGTCCAAGCGCCTGCTCCGGGCCAAGCTGAAGATCAGGCACGCCGGGATCCCGTACCGGGTGCCGCCCGCGCACCTGCTGCCCGAGCGGGTACCCGCCGTGCTGGGCGTGCTGTACCTGCTGTTCGGCGAGGGATACTCGGCCACGGCGGGCGCCGACCTGCTGCGGCGCGACCTCAGCGCCGAGGCGATCCGGCTGGCCCGCGTCCTGACGCGGCTGATGCCCGACGAGCCCGAGGCGGCGGGGCTGCTCGCGCTGCTGCTGCTGCACGACGCCCGCGGCGCCACCCGGCTCGACGCGGCCGGTAACCTGGTGACGCTGGAGGAGCAGGACCGCGGCCTGTGGGACACCTCGGCGATCACCGAGGGCGAGGAGCTGCTCGGCCGTGCCCTGCGGCGCGGCAGGCCGGGCCCGTACCAGGTGCAGGCCGCCATCGCCGCCTGCCACGCCACCGCGGCCGACGCGGCCGACACCGACTGGGCCCAGATCGCCGCGCTGTACGGGTGGCTCGCGCGGTTCACGCCCTCCCCGGTGGTGGAGCTGAACCGGGCGGTGGCGGTGGGGATGGCCGCCGGACCGGCGGCGGGGCTGGAGCTGGTGGAGGCGCTGCGGGAGTCGGGGGCGCTGGCCGGATACCACCTGCTGCCGGCGACCCGGGCCGACCTGCTGCGCCGCCTGGGCCGCTCCGCCGAGGCCGCGGACGCCTACCGCGAGGCGCTGGAGCTGGCGGCGACCGACACCGAACGCCGTTATCTCGGCCGCCGGCTCGCCGAGGTCGCCGGTTCGTAGTCCCAGGGTGTCCGTCGGCGCCGGGCTCGTTCGTCGGTGGAGCGAGCACCTTCCCGGAACTCCCGGGACTCTGGAGAGAAGGACACCGATCGACATGACGACGGAGAGTGAAGTCAGGAAGGCGATCGCCGCCGAACGCCGCGACCTGGCGGACGTGCTCACCGCCCTGCCGGAGCGGAGGTGGGACGAGCCGACCCTGTGCGCCGGGTGGCGGGTACGGGAGGTCGTGGCCCACATGACCATGCCGTTCCACTACTCGACCCCGCGCTTCGTGATCGAGATGCTCAGGTCGCGGGGAAACTTCGCCAGGATGGCCGACCGGTGCGCCCGGCGCGACGCGGCCGCCCTGTCGTCCGGCGAGCTCGCCGCGCTGCTGAGGGACAACGCGGACTTCGCGTGGAAGCCGCCGGGGGGCGGGTTCGAGGGCGCGCTGACCCACGAGGTGATCCACGGCCTGGACTTCACCGTGCCGCTGGGCCTCGACCGGCACGTCCCCGAGGATCGGCTGCGCATCGTCCTGGGAGGCTTCGAGGCGGAGAAGAGCCTCAAGTTCTTCGGGGTCGACATCCGGGGAATCGAGTTGCGTGCCGATGACGTCGACTGGTCCATCGGGGACGGGACGCCGATGTACGGGGCGGGGCAGGATCTCATCCTGGTCCTGTGCGGCCGGAAACTGCCGGAGGGACGTTTGCGCGGCGAGCCGAGCCACCGGTTCGTCGCGTAGCGGTCACCCGTCCGCCGGGCCGGTCCGTACCGGGGTACGGACCGGCCCGGGGGCGGGCGGATCATGATCCGACAAGAGGCGGATCACGATCCCGGATCCCGGATGGGGATGGCTCCCCGATATCGCCGTGACCAGCAGGTATATGGTTAAAAAAGGTGAGAAATCACTCTTGGTTCGGACTTGGTGGTCACAGTCCCCCTCACGTCCCCTCGCGAATGATGGCCGCCCGCTCCGTCGGCGTCGCGCGGAAGGGCACCACGAGGAGACAGGAGGCCGTCATGCCGAGTAACAAAGCCGTCACGTACCAGGGGCCGGGCAAGGTGGAGGTCCGGGAGATCGACTATCCCGCGTTCGAGCTCAAGGAGGGGCCGGGGGTGCCCCCGGCCAACGTGGGCCGCAAGGTGCCGCACGGCGCGATCGTCAAGACCGTCGCGACCAACATCTGCGGCAGTGACCAGCACATGGTCCGTGGCCGCACCACCGCGCCCGTCGGCCTCGTCCTCGGCCACGAGATCACCGGCGAGGTCGTCGAGACCGGCCCGGACGTGGAGTTCACGAAGGTGGGCGACCTCGTCTCGGTGCCCTTCAACATCGCCTGCGGACGCTGCCGCAACTGCAAGGAGGGCAAGACCGGGATCTGCGAGAATGTCAACCCCGACCGGCCGGGCGCGGCGTACGGCTACGTCGACATGGGCGGCTGGGTCGGCGGGCAGGCGCAGTACGTCCTGGTGCCCTACGCCGACTGGAACCTGCTAAAGTTCCCCGACAGGGACCAGGCGATGGAGAAGATCCTCGACCTGGCCATGCTCACCGACATCTTCCCCACCGGCTTCCACGGCTGCGTCACAGCCGGAGTGAAGCCCGGGTCGACCGTCTACATCGCCGGCGCGGGCCCGGTCGGGCTCGCCGCGGGCGTCTCGGCCTTCCTTCTCGGGGCGGCCGTGGTGATCGTCGGCGACCTGAACAAGGAACGCCTGGAGCAGGCCCGCAGCTTCGGCTGCGAGACCGTCGACGTGTCGCGGGGCGAGCCGAGGGACCAGATCGAGCAGATCCTCGGCGAGCCGGAGGTCGACTGCGGCGTCGACGCCGTGGGCTTCGAGGCCCGCGGCCACGGCGGCGACTCCGGGAGGGAACAGCCCGCCACCGTGCTCAACTCGCTCATGGAGGTCACCCGCGCGGGCGGCGCGCTCGGCATCCCCGGCCTGTACGTGACCGGCGACCCGGGCGCCCACGACGAGGCGGCGAAGCGTGGGGCGCTGTCCATCCGGCTCGGCCTCGGCTGGGCCAAGTCGCTCACCTTCAGCACGGGCCAGTGCCCCGTCATGCGCTACAACCACTACCTGATGCAGGCGATCCTGAACGACAGGGTGCAGATCGCCAAGGCGGTCAACGCCGTGACGATCCCGCTGGACCAGGCGCCCCAGGGGTACGCGGACTTCGACCAGGGCGCCGCGTCCAAGTTCGTGCTCGACCCGAACGGCGTGCTCGGCACGACCGGCTGACCCGGAGCACGCCGCCGGCTACCAGAGCGGGCGCGGGCCGTCGCCCGCGCCCGCGGTGGCGGGCGCCTTCTCGGCGAACTCCAGGTCGGGAGGCGGTCGCCGGAACATGCGGGTGAGGCAGGCGAGATAGATCACGCCCAGGCCGAGCCAGATCAGGCCGAGGGTGACGGCGTGCGCGTCGAGGCGGCTGAGCAGCCACAGGTTGACCCCCGCCCCGATCGTCGGGACCAGGACGTAGGGCACCACCCCCGGCGCCCGGCCCGCCCGGCGTTCCCTGACGTAGTGGGCGATCACGCTGAGGTTGACGAAGGTGAAGGTGGTGAAGGCGCCGAAGTTGATGAACGACGTGGAGGTGGTCATGTTCAGCCACAGCGCGATCAGGCCCGCGGCGCCGGTGATCACCAGGCCGAACACCGGCGTACGGCTCACGGGGTGCAGGTGGCCGAACACCCTGCGGGGCAGCACCCCGTCGCGCCCCATCGCGTACAGCAACCGCGAGGTGCTGGCCTGTGCGGCGAGGCCGGAGGCGAACTGGGCGACGACCAGGCCGGCCAGGAAGACCGCGCCGAACAGGCTGCCGCCGACCAGCCTGGCGATGTCGAAGGCCGCCGAGGAGGAGTCCTCGAAGATACCGCCGGGATGCACGAGCTGCGTGAAGTACGCGACCACGATGAAGATCACGCCACCGGCGAGCGCGGTCAGCAGGATCGCCCGGGGGATCGTCCTGCCCGGCTCGACGGTCTCCTCCGCGAGGGTGGTGACGGCGTCGAAGCCGAGGAGGGCGTAGGCGGCGATCGCGGCCCCCGCCGCGACGCTGGAGATCGTGGTGGCCCGGTTGTCGAACGGCGCCAGGTCGAACAGCGAGGCGGGCCCCCACGAACCGGCCACGTAGCCGATCGACAGCAGCACGAAGAAGAGCAGCACCGCGATCTGGAAGGTCATCAGCAGGAGGTTCACCCGGGCCGCGATCTTGATGCCCATCAGGTTGAGCACGGTCGTCACGACGATGAACAGGACGATCCACGCCCACGAGGCGACCTCGGGGAACTGCGCCGACAGGTAGGCGCCGCCGATCAGCCAGATGACCATGGGCAGGAAGAAGTAGTCGAGCAGCACCGCCCAGCCCACCAGGAAGCCCGCCCGCGCGTCGATGGTCCGCCGCACGTAGGTGTAGGCCGATCCGGCGATCGGGTAGACCGCGGCCATCTTGCCGTAGCTGAAGGCCGTGAACAGCATGGCCACCAGCGCGAGCGCGTACGCGGCGGCGGTCGTGCCCCCGGTGGTCTCGGCCACGAGGCCGAAGATGGCCAGGACGATCAGCGGCGTCAGGTAGGCCAGACCGAACGTCACGACCTCGCCGAGCGTCAGAGCACGCCTCAGGACAGGTCCGTTGGATGACATGGCGAGGTTCTTCCCGAAGAGTCACCCTCCGCCGGAGTCCAGCGGGAGGGGTCGATCCGTCCCTGGTAGAGGGGGAGGTCTGTCGGCCTGTCGGCCTCGGTGAACCGGTTCCGCTCCAGCGGCTCCGCGGACGCCTCCGGCTCGGCGGCCCGCTCGCCCGCCGTGGTGCGCGTGCCGTGCGGGTGGAGTTCGGGAAAGACGGCGAACCGCACCCCGGGAAAGCCCTTGGCGAGTTTCCCGACCTCTCGCGCGAAGCCCGCGACCTGCTCCCCGGCCTGCCGGGGAACCGCCTGGGCGAGCGCTGTGGAGAGGGGACGCGACATGGCACACCTGCTTCCCGGCTAGGCACTAAAAAATATATCATTATGAGCATTTAATGCAATTTCGGTCATTATGATCTGTTTTTTGGCGAGTACGGTGATGGCATGTCGTCCGGCAGCCCCCTCATCGTGCTCAAGGCCCCCGCCCTGGTCGGCATCCGGCGCCTCAACGCGCTCGACACGGTCCGTGCCCGCATCGCGATGGCCGTCGAGCTGGACCTGCTGAAACCCGGGGAGCGGCTGCCGCCCGCGGGGGAGATCGCCCGCGCCCTCGGCGTCGGGGAGATCACCGTACGCAGGGCACTCGTCTCACTCTGCGACCAGGGCATCCTGGAGCGGCGGCGCGGGCGCGGCGGCGGCACCCTGGTGTCCGAGCGGCCCCCGCCCGGCGGGGTGCGCGAGATCGAGGCCTACCGCTCGGCCGCCGCCGACGTCCACCGGCTGATCGACCAGCGGCTTCTCCTGGAGTGCGGCATCGCGCACCTGGCCGCGACGCACCGGGGCCCGCGGCGGCTGGAGGAGCTGGAGCGGCTGGTGACCGACATGGACCAGGCCTCCAGCTGGGCCGAGTTCCGCACCCACGACGAGCGCTTCCACCTGGGGGTGGCCGAGGCCACCGGCCTGCCGTCCGCGGTGGAGCAGTACGGCTCGGTCGTCCGGGAGCTCTACCGCTACTACCTGCCCTTCCCCCTGGACCACCTGCGCGAGTCCAACCGCGGGCACGCCGAGCTCGTCGCCGCCCTGGCCGCGGGCGACCCGCTGAAGGCGGTCGAGGTCACCCGCCGCCACGTCGAGGTGCTGCACCGGACCATGTTCGTCGGCGTCGGCGTCGGCAGTGACGGCGGTGACGGCGGTGTCGAGGACCGGCCGGCCGGACCGGACTGAGCGCCCAGGGGCCGGAAACCGGGCTCGGAGACGGGGGAGCCGAGGGAGGGCTCAGAGAGCCTCGACGAACAGCTGGGCCTCACGTTCGCCCATGCCGGTCTCACCGCACACCAGGTGGACCGCCTGCTCGGCATGCCCGGCCGCCTTCAGCTCACGTACGCGAGAGGCCAGGTCGGGACCGGTGACGGCGATGCCGCCGGCGCCCGGCGGGATCACGGGACCGGCGGGACGGAAACGGGCCATGAGGGGGTGGCTCCACAGGTCGTGTCCCATGGCCACGGCGTCGACGACCGCCTTGGACTCCGCCAGGCCGAGCCCGGTGTACTTGCGCAACTCCTTGATCGCATGGATCTTCTGCCCCTGGCGCGTCAACCTGGTGACGGCCTCGTGCAGCCCCTGAGGCGTCGGCGCCATGACGGGCGCCGGGCCACCCGAGGCCGCCCGGCCGATCTTCAGGGCCGCCACGACGGCACCGATGACGACCGCCAGGACCACGGCGAGCAGAACGACGATGATCAGCAGCTCAACGGGCCCGAGGTTCGGCATGCCCGCATCGTACGCCGGATCCGCGCGGGTCGTCAGGGACGGAGACGCGCCGGGGCCGGAGAGGGAGGCCCGGCCGGAACCCGCCGGGCGGTGGACGCGAAGGGTGACGGCGGCTGTTAAATGGCAGCGTCCGAACGGCGGCGTCCCGAACCGCCCGCAGGGCGCCCGTACACCCCGACCGAGCTTCGTCTCCCCCGAACCGTCCGCGGCACGCCCGTAGACTCCCGCCCGCGACCAGGCATCGTTCCCCGCCCGCGCCCCGTGGGCGGCGCCCGCGCATCAGATCGAGAGGATCGTCATGGCCGCATACCATCGACCGGGCCGGGTCACGGCCGCGCTGACCGCCTGTCTCACCGCGGTGGCACTGGCCGGGTGCGCGAGCGGCGACGCCACGGCACCCCGGGCCGCGCCCCCCGCCCCGGCCGGCACCGCGGCGGCGGACGGCGGCACCGTGCTCGCGGGCCAGCCGGACGTCAACGGCGACGGCAAGGTCGTCATCGGCGTGCTGAGCCCCGGCGACATCAACGACAAGGGCTACTACCAGAGCTTCGTCGACACGGCGGAGAGGTTCGCCACCTCGAAGGGCTGGACGATCATCAAGCGCGGCGGCGTCAACACCAGCGAGGCGCTCAACGCCGCGCGGGCGCTCTGCCGGCAGAAGGTCGACATGGTCGCCCTCGGCGCCGCGGACCTCAGGGACGCGATCCCCGCCGCCGAGGAGCCGGTGTGCGCGGGCACCGCCTGGTACGTGCCCTCGTCCGACAACGTCCCGCAGACCCCGAGGATCATGCTCTCCACCGACGAGGCGGACCAGAGCCTGCTGGCCGCCGGGTACGCGGCGGGCCTGCTCATGAAGGAGAAGGGCATGACCAAGGCCGGGTTCGTGACCGGCCCCGAGGTCGACTTCACCACCGCGGCGGCCAGGGCCTTCAGGGCGGGCATCCGGCTGGTGGTCCCCGAGGCCACGCTGACGGTCACCTACAGCGGCGACCTCAACGACTCCGCCAAGGCCAAGGAGGCCACCCAGGCCCAGATCAGCCAGGGCGTCAAGGTCGTCTACCCCTACCTGGGCGGGGCCACCGACGCGTCGGCGGAGCTGGCCGACGCCAACGGCGTGCTCACCCTCACCCCGGGCACCGACCGGTGCGCCTCCACCCGGCCCACCTTCGACGTCTCGGTGCTCTTCAGCCCCGGGGACTACTTCGGGGCCGCGCTGGAGGAGTTCGCCGCGGCGAAGCTGCGGATGGGCGTGGAGAGGGTCTGGAGGCTCGGCGTCGACCCGTTCCCCACCGTGAGGATCTGCGAGCCCACCCCCGAGCAGGAGGAGAGGCTGGAGGCGTTCATCGCCGACGTCGGCAGCGGGAAGATCGACCCCAAGGCGGAAGTGAAGAGGCTCGGTTCCTGACATGACGGAAGACGGACCGGCGAGGGATCTCCCCTCGCCACCGGTGCCCGCGCTCCGGCTGCGGGGGGTCGGCAAGCGCTACGGTCGGGTCGTCGCCTGCGACGCCGTGGACCTCAGCGTGTACGGGGGCGAGATCCACGGCCTGCTCGGCGAGAACGGGGCCGGCAAGTCGACGCTCATGAAGATCCTGATGGGGCTCGTCCGAAGGGACTCCGGGACCGTCCTGCGCCACGAGGAGCCCGTCGAGATCGGCGGCCCGAGGGAGGCGGCGGCGCTCGGCATCGGCATGGTGCACCAGCACTTCAGCCTGATCGACCCGCTGACGGTCTGGGAGAACGTCATCCTGGGCGACACCGGGAGGATCGACAGGGCCGCGGCCCGCGACCAGGTGCGGGAGATCTCCCGGCGCTACGGCCTGCCGGTCGACCCGCTGGCCAGGGTGGCGGGGCTCTCGGCGGGGGAGCGGCAGCGGGTCGAGCTGATCAAGTGCCTGCGCGCGGATCCCGCGGTGCTCATCCTCGACGAGCCGACGTCCGTGCTGACCCGGGCGGAGTCGGCCGAGCTGTTCGGCGTACTGCGCCGCGTGGTCCGCTCGGAGGACCGCGCGGTCATCCTGATCAGCCACAAGCTGGACGAGATCACCGCGGCCACCGACCGGGTGACCGTACTGCGCGGCGGAAGGGTCGTCTTCCGCAGCGCCACCGCGAGGACGGACCCGCGAGAGCTGGCCAGGCGGATGGTCGGCGGGGAGGTCTCCCCGGGCCCCGAGGCCGCCGCCCCCGGCCCGCCGGTCGAGCCCTCGGGAACGGGTGAGCCCGCCGAGTCCACTGAGTCCGTGACGGGCGAGGACGAGGCCGGAACCGGGAGAACCACGGCGGGCAAGACGGCGACCGGAGAACCCGCGGCGGGCGCGGCGAGCGCGGAAAGGGCGGGTGTCCCGGTGCCCGCGGCAGTGGAAAGGGCGACCGCCCCGGCGCCCGCGGCACCCGCGCTGCGGCTGCGCGGCCTGACCGTCACCGTCGGTGGCGTGCCCGTCCTGTCCGAGCTCAGCCTGGACGTCGCCCCCGGTGAGATCGTCGGCCTGTACGGGGTCGAGGGCAACGGCCAGTCGGCCCTGGGCGACCTGCTGTCCGGGCTCGTCGTACCGGACTCGGGGTCGGTCGAGGTCTCCGGCCGCCCGGTCGAGCCGGACCGCCCGGGGGCGCTGCACGCCGCCGGGCTCGGCATCGTGCCGGAGGACCGGCACGGCTCCGGGCTGGTGCTGGACATGAGCGTCGCCGAGAACCTGGTCATGAAGTCGCTGGACGCCGTGAGCGGCCGGGTGTTCCTCGACCGCGGAAGGGCGCACGCCCTGGCCCGCCGCCTGGTGGTCGAGTTCGGCATCGTCACCCCGTCGACGGACACCCCGGTGCGCGACCTGTCGGGAGGCAACCGGCAGCGGGTCGTGCTCGCCCGCGAGCTCTCGGCCCGTCCGGCGGTCCTGGTCGCGGCGCGGCCCTCGTACGGGCTGGACGTGGGCGCCACCGAGGACATGTACCGGCGGCTGCGCGACGTCGCGTCGGGAGGGGTGGCCGTGCTGCTGATCTCCACCGAGCTGGAGGAGGTCATGACGCTGACCTCCAGGATCGCGGTGATCTCCTCGGGGAGGATCACCGGCGTCCTGCCCACGGAGGAGGCCACGGCCGAACGGCTCGGAATGCTACTGGGCGGGGTCCCCGCGTGAACGAAACCCCCCGGGACCGCGCCCCGGATCCTGAAAACCCGGCCCGCGACCTCGCCCGGAACGCCGAGACCCCGGCCCTGGACCCCGCCCGGGACAGCGCCCGGGACCTGTCAGGCCGCCGCCTGCTCGCCCTTCTCGTCCCCGGGCCCGGCGCGTCCGGCTGGAAGACCGGCCTGGCGACCGTCGCGGGTGTGGTCGTGGCGCTCGCCCTGTCGTCGCTGCTGATCGCCGTGACCGGCGGTTCCCCCCTCGCGTCCGTACAGGCCCTCTTCCAGGGCAGCGTGGCCGACCGGGCGGCCTGGACCTCCACCCTGCTGTACGCGGCGCCGCTGCTGCTCGTCGCCGTGGGCGCGTGCGTCAGCGCCAGGTCCGGCGTGTTCAACATCGGCCAGGAGGGCCAGGTGCTCGTCGGCGCCCTCCTCGCCGCCTGGGTGGGGCTGCGCCTGGCGGTCACCGGCCCGGCGCTGCTGGTGGTCGTGCTGGCGGTCGCCGCGCTGGCCGGTGGCGCGTGGGCCGGTCTCAGCTCGCTGATGTACCGGCTGCGCGGCGTCGACGTCGTGGTCAGCACGCTGCTGATGACCTTCGTCGCCCAGCAGCTCGTCGCGTTCGCGGTCAACACGCCGTGGCTGCTGCGGGAGACGCGGGTCGGCGACGCCGTCGTCGCGCCGCAGTCCAACCCGTTGCCGGGGAGCGCCCTGCTCGGCTCGATCGGTGAGTACCCGGACCTTCAGGTCAACGGGGGCCTGCTGATCGCGCTGGCCGGAGCCGTGATCGTCGCGGTGGTGGTCGCCCGCACCCGGTGGGGGTTCCGGCTCACCATGCTCGGCCTCAACCCGATCGCCGCCAGGCACGCCGGGGTGCGCGTCGGCGCGCTGGGCGGCGCGGCGCTGGCGATCTCCGGCGCCTTCGCCGGGCTGGCCGGGGCCGTGCTGCTGACCAGTCCGGTGGGCGTCCACCGGCTGCAGCCCGGTATGGCGATGGGCATCGGCTGGGACGGCCTGCTGGTCGCCCTGGTCGCCCGCAACCGGCCGTCGCGGGCGATACCCGTCGCCCTGCTGTTCGGCGTGCTTCGCTCCGGCGGCGGCTTCCTCGCCGCGACCGGCGTGCCCCCGTTCGTCGTGGACGTGGTCAAGGCCCTGCTGGTGCTGGCCTTCGTCGCCCCGCCCGCCGTCCTCGCCGCGATCCGGCGCCGCGGGGCCGGTGTCCGCGGCGGACACACCGGGCACCGGTCCGCGCCCGTCGCCGAGGGGGCCGCCCTGTGATCGCCGCGGACGACGTCTCCACCATCCTGTCCAGCGGGGTACGGCTCACCGTGCCGCTGGCCTTCGCGGCGTGCGGGGAGTATCTCGCCGAGCGGGCCGGTGCCATGAACATCTCCGTCGAGGCGATGATGCTGGGCGCCGCGTTCGGCTCGGTCGCCACGGCCGGTGTCACCGGCAGCGCCACCGCCGGGCTGGTCGCGGGCGTGCTGATCGGGCTGCTGGTCGGCCTCGTCCACGGCAACCTCTCCCACCGCCTGGAGATCAACACCTTCGTGGTCGGGCTGGTGCTCAACGCCCTCGTCCTCGGGCTGACCGGCTACCTGATCACGGTCAGCGACTTCGACTCCCACCAGGTGTCGCAGGTCAGCGTCCCCTGGCTGCGCGACATCCCGCTGATCGGCGCCCCGCTCTTCGTCGAGCGCTGGCCGGTCTACCTGCTGATCGTCATCGTCCCGCTGACCTGGTGGCTGGTCGAGCGCAGCAGGTGGGGTCTGGAGCTGCGGGCGGTCGGCGAGCATCCGCGGGCCGCCGACGTCACCGGCATCCGGGTCGACGCGCGCCGCCGCCAGGCACTGCTGTGGTGCGGCGCGCTGGCCGGGCTGGGGGGCGCGTACCTCGCGGTCGGCGAGGTCGGCTCGTTCAACCAGAACATGACGGCCGGTCGTGGGTACATCGTCATCGCGGCGGTGATCTTCGGCGGCTGGCGGCTGGGACGCACCCTGCTCGGCTGCGCGCTCTTCGGCCTGGCCGACGCCATGCGCCTGGCACTGCCCGCGCTGGGCCTGACGCTGAACTCACAACTGCTCATCGTGGCGCCGTACCTGGTGGCGCTGCTCGCGATGCTGCTCTTCACGAACCGGCGCCGCGAACCGGGGGCGCTGGGACGGCCCTTCGAAAGGGGCTCCACCTGAGCCCCGGACACCGAGAACCGGTGCATGCCGACACGAACCAACATGGAAGGGCATATATCGATACAGAACATCCGAACCTGCGTGGAGGAAGCGGAGGATCTTCATGAGTGACCTGACGACGGCACGCTGGACGCACCTCGCCCTGCCCACGGGCGATCTCGACAGGGCGATCGCGTTCTACACGTCGCTGACGCCGCTGGTGGTGGTCGAGCGCTTCCAGGACGCCGACGGCGAGAGCGCCTGGCTCTCCAACGACGGGCAGGCCGAGACCCCGATGGTCCTGGTGCTCGTCTCCTTCGACAAGGACAGGGGGAGGGAGCTGGGGCTGCTGACGCCGTTCGCGCACATCGGCGTCGAGGTGCCCGAGCGCGCCGACGTCGAGGAGATCGCCGAACGGGCGCGCGAGCTGGGCTGCCTGCACTGGGAACCCCGCGACATGCCCGGCCCGGTCGGCTACATCTGCGCCCTGAAGGACCCCGACGGCAACGTCGTCGAGATCTCCCACGACCAGCGGGTGTTCGCCACGGTGCGCAGGCTGTGGGCCGACCCCTCCCGAACGGGGAAGTCCTGACCCCGCTTCCGAGGGAGGGGTCGAGGAGGCGAAAGGGAGTCAGGGGCCGAGGGGGCGAAAGGGAGTCGGGGGTCGAGGGGGCGAAGGGGAGTCAGGGGCCGCCCGGGGGCGGCGGGCTCTCCGCCTCCCTGAGGCGACGCTCCCGCTTCCCCCGCGCGATCTCGGTGCCCAGGGCGTCGAGGCGCTGGTTCCAGAAGTGCCGGTAGCGGTCGAGCCACCTGTCCACCTCCAGCAGCGGGGCGGGGTCGACGGCGTACAGCCGCCGGGTGCCCTGGGCGCGCACGGTCGCGAACCCGTTGTCGCGCAGCACGCGCAGGTGCTGGGAGACGCCGGGCTGCGAGATCCCGAACTCCTCCTGCACCACGGCGCTGATCTCACCGGCCGCCCGCTCGCCGTCGGCGAGCAGCTCCAGGATCCGGCGCCGGACCGGATCGCCGAGAACGTCGAGCGCGTGCATAACCTCACTGTCTCAGGATCGGCTTATATAAGTAAAGTCTGAAGCCGACGGGGCGGTCCGGTCGGCTTACCGCGCCTCTGACCTGGACGAATGTGCCACAGGGTGATGCCATGGAAGGGGAGGACGGCCGGAGAACCGGCACTCCGCTGACCCGGGCTGATCCAGGAGGCCACAGTGAAGGCAACCGTAGGCGACAAACTGATCGTGGAGAGCGCCCATGACGGCGCTCCCCGCAAGATCGGATTCATCATCGAGCTGCGCAACGAGGACGGAAGCCCGCCCTACGTGGTCCGCTGGGAGGGCGACGAGCACGAGAGCCTCGTCTTCCCCGGTCCCGACGCCCACGTGATGCCGAGCGTGTCGGGGTAGCTTCCGGGGACCCGTCCCGCCGACCCGCCGCCCTGGGTGCCGGTGACTCCCACCGCGTCGTGCGGGCTACGATCGCTGATGTGGAACAGCGCGAATTGGGAAGAACAGGCAGGCGGATCGGCGTCGTCGGGCTCGGCGCGTGGCAGCTGGGGGCCGACTGGGGTGAGGTCGGCGAGGACGAGGCCCTGGCCACCCTCGACGCCGCCGTGGACGCCGGGGTCACCTTCGTCGACACCGCCGACGTGTACGGCGACGGGCGCAGCGAGCAGATCGTCTCGCAGCTGATCAAGGCCAGGCCGGGACTGACCGTGGCCACCAAGATGGGCCGCCGCGTCGCACAGGAGCCGTCGGCCTACACCCTGGACAACTTCCGGGCGTGGACCGACCGCTCCCGCGCCAACCTCGGCGTCGAGACCCTGGACCTGGTGCAGCTGCACTGCCCGCCCACCCCGGTCTACGCGACGGACCGGGTCTTCGACGACCTCGACACCCTCGTCCAGGAGGGCCGCGTGGCCGCCTACGGGGTGAGCGTGGAGACCTGCGACGAGGCGCTGACCGCGATCGCCCGGCCGGGCGTGGCCACCGTGCAGATCATCCTCAACGCCTTCCGGCTCAAGCCGCTGGAGAAGGTGCTCCCGGCGGCGGCCGAGGCCGGGGTCGGCATCATCGCCCGCGTACCGCTGGCCAGCGGCCTGCTGTCCGGCAAGTACGACGAGTCCACCGTCTTCGGCGCCGACGACCACCGCACCTACAACCGGCACGGCGAGTCCTTCGACGTCGGCGAGACCTTCTCCGGGGTCGACTTCGCCACCGGCCTGGAGGCGGTCCGCCGCCTGGCCCCGCTGGTGCCGGCGGAGACCACCATGGCGCAGTTCGCGCTGCGCTGGATCATCGACCAGCCCGGTGTCTCCGTGGTCATCCCCGGTGCCCGCAACCCCGCCCAGGCCCGCGCCAACGCGGCCGCCGCCGCCGTGGACACGCTGCCCGAGACCACCCTCGCGGGCGTACGGGAGATCTACGACGAGCTGATCCGCCCGCAGGTCCACCAGCGCTGGTAGCCCCGTAGCCGGTAACGGCAGCGGTAACGGCTCGAAACAGGCCGGTCCGGCCGGGAACGACAACCCGGCCGGACCGGCGCCCTTCCGGCTCCGCCCCTTCGGCCCGGAGTTCTCCAAGGTCCGCCACGGGCGCGGGTGTGACGACACCTCCCCGCGCCGGCCGGGACCGGTTCCAGGCATACGGCCCCCGGCATACGGCCCCGGCTCCTCTCCAAGCGGCCGCAGCTCAGCGACTCCCAGGCCGCGAACTACACGCCGCAGAGGTATCTGGCCGGCTCGGACGGCTGGAACCCGGCCGGCTGACCGCATCTCTCTCCGTCCCGCTTTTTGTCTGATATGCCGCTTTAAATGCTTTATGTCTGATATGTGCATTTCTGGCCGGGAGTGCGGGTGGCGACCTAGGGTGGAGCCGTGCAGGGACTACTGCTGCGGCTGTCGGCGCTCGACTCCGACGCGGAGAGCGCCGTCCGCGTCATCGCCTACTTCGACGTGCTGGTGCGGAACCACGCCGGCGTCCCGGTGCTGCTCCAGGCCACCGCGCGCCTGGCGCAGTGCCCGGTCGGGCTCGTCGACGCGGTCACCGGCAGGCGGACGCGGGTCGTTCCCGGCGGGGTGCCCGAGCCGTGCGAGGAGCCTGCCGGCCCGGTGATCCACCGTCGGCTCGGCTCCGAGCTCGGCGCCGTGTGGATGGAACGCGAGGGGACGGCGCACGGCCTCGACGAGATCGTCCTGGAGCGCTTCGCGGGCGCGGCGGAGGTCACCCTGGAGCGGGCCGCCGCCCAGGCCCAGGCCGGCACCGACCCCGCCCTGGTGGAGCTGGTCCTGTCGGCCGACGCCGGCGAGGCCGAGCGGGCACGGGCCCTGCGGCTGCTCGGCTTCGCCCCGGCGGCCCCGCTCCAGGTGCTCGCCGTGCTCGCCGGCGACGATCGGGAGGGTCACGGCCACGACGGGGCCGATGGGGGCGGGGGCGCTGGAGACGACGGGGGCGACGGGGGCGGGGGCGCTGGAGACGACGGGGGCGACGGGGGCGGGGGCGCTGGAGACGACGGGGGCGACGGGGGAGCCGTGGCCGCCCGGCTGCGGTTCGCCGGCCGCCACGTCCGCGCCGCCCGGCTGGGTGACACCGTGGCGCTGCTGGTCGGCCCGGCGATCGACGGGCCCGGCGAGCTGCCCGGGACGCCCGGCACCTGGCGCGTCGGCGTCGGGCCGGAGACGCGCGGAGCAGGGGCCGCCGAATCCTGGGCGGCGGCCCGCACCGCCCTGCGCTTCACCGGCCCGCACCCGGCCGACCGGGTGGTCGAATGGGCCGGTCTCGGCGCGCTGGCCCTGCTCGCCACCCACGTACCGGACGAGGAGATCGCCGCCCTGCCCGACGTGCGAGCCGTCGAGGAGCTCGCACGCCGGCCGTACGGCACCGAGGCGCTGGAGGCGGTGCGCGCGCTGTGCGCGGAGGGCACGGTCCGCCGGGCCGCCGTCGCCGTGCACCTGCACCACAGCTCGCTGGCCGCCCGCATCGCGCGGGCGGAGGCCGTCCTCGGCTTCTCCCTCGCCGACTCCGCGGGCCGGCTCAGGGCGCACCTGGCCATGCGGCTGGTGCGGCTGGTGCGGCTGAGTCCCGCCGTCAGTGAAACAGGGCCCGGCGCAGCGCGACCACCCGCTCGGCGGCGGCCCGGCGGCTGATCTCCGCCTCGGGGATCATCGCGTCGAAGCCGTGGAAGGCCCCCGGGTAGAGGTGGAACTCGGTGGAGACGCCCGCCCGCACCAGCCGCAGCGCGTAGTCGAAGCACTCGTCCCTGAAGACCTCCAGCTCGCCGACGTCGATGTACGCCGGGGGCAGGCCCGACAGGTCGGCCGCCCTGGCCGGGGCCGCGTACGGGGAGACGTCGTCGCCGCCCGCCCGCTCGCCCAGCAGCGCCTCCCAGCCCAGCAGGTTCGCCCCCCGGTTCCACACGACCGCCTCGGCGAACTCGTGGCTGGAGGGGGTGGTGTTGCGGTCGTCCAGCATCGGGCAGATCAGGAGCTGGAACACCAGAGCCGGGCCGCCGCGGTCGCGCGCCAGCAGCACCGTGCCCGCGGCGAGCCCGCCGCCCGCGCTGATCCCGCTCACCGCGATGCGCTCCGGGTCGATGCCCAGCTCGGCGGCGTTCTTGGCGGTCCAGACCAGGCCCGCGTAGCAGTCCTCGACCGGCGCGGGGTCCGGGTGCTCCGGCGCGAGGCGGTAGTTGACCGAGACGACCACGCATCCCAGCTCGGCGGCGTACGCGTTGAGGCGCGAGTCCTCCATCTCGACGTCGCCCATGATCATTCCGCCGCCGTGGATCCAGTACAGGCCGGGGACGGCGCCCCGCTGCCCGACCGGCCGGTAGATCCGCAGCCGGATGTCGGGGTCGCCGTCGGGGCCCGGGACCGTCCGGTTCTCGATCGTGACCCGCTCGTCCGGCGCGAGCGGGGCCATCGCCGCACGCGCCGCGTCCGCCTGGAGCCGCAGGCCGGGCAGGTCCTCCAGTCGCAGGGCGCCGAAGTCCGCGACGGGCAGGGGGCTCGCCTCCAGGACGGCGGCCAGGCCGGGATCGATATTCGGATGAAGTGCCATGTCACTCACCTAACCAGAAGAGGGGGACGCCGGTTCGCGCGATCGGCCCTTTCCACCGATCATGTGTGAGCCCGGCCTCCCTCACAACCGCAAGGTGGCCGCGATGAGGGCCCCGCCGCCCGCCAACCGGCGGACGGTCCCGGCGGATCCTGCGGGCCCTCGCGATGGCGCCCACGACGGCGACCGAGGGCGTCGGCGTGCGCGGGTACGGATCCGGCTCTCCGGGATCCGCGACGAGAAGGTCGCAGAACCGGGCCGGGCCGTCGTGGCCGCCTCCGGTGAATTCCACACGGGCCACGAGAAAACACCGCCGACGGAAAAGGTGGATAAAACCATTGGCATCGGAGGCCGCCTTTGCCCTTCAATGGAGAAAGGCCGGAGCGACCGCTCCGCACCTGGAGAGGAACGACAGTGAAGCACGGCGCATCACCGGTGTGGCGGGAAGGGCTTGAGGCGTTCCCGCTGCTGGACAGCGGTGTCCTGGTCCTGGGACGGCCAGGTGGATAGCCCTCGCGAGGGAAACCACCGAGCCGCCCGAGACACCGGTCCAGGCGGCTTCTCCATTTCCGGCACCTGGTGACAACGCTCTGATCGCGGCGGGCGGAAGTTCGTTCTCCCGCCCCCGACAAATGAAAAGCGCAGCGCATTGTGAACGCGAATTCGTTCACGTCCTCTCCCTGGAGGGCGCGAAAGGATTCACCCCGGGACATCCCGGGAGGCACGCCGCAGAGGCCGAATCGGTAAGGCAGCCGGCTTCCACCCGGCAGGACGGGGTTCGAACCCCCGCTGCGGCTCTGCCCTCGCGAGAGCGGGGCATGGGACTGGGACTCGGCGAAGGGAGTGGCGACCCCCGCCCGGTCGGCAGGCCCGCGACGCGTCCGGTACGGCCCACGCCAACCGGGCCGGACGCGTGACGGAGCGTAGCTCAGGAGGGAGAGCATCCGGCCAGGGACCGGAAGGCCGCAGGTTCGAGCCCTGCCGTTCCGACGACACGAGCAGTGCGAGCAGTACGAGCAGTGAAAGCGACATCGTGACACCGGCGTGCCGTGAGGCACGCCCGGCCGCTCTGGCCCAACGGCAGAGGCGCCAGGTTCAGGACCTGGTTGTTCAGGGTTCGAATCCCTGGGGCGGCACGCGAAACGGCGGTGACCGGCACACCCGTGCCCGCCCCGGCGGCCTGGCACTACTCGTCGTGGGGCCAGGGCAGCAGGAGGGGTTCGGCGGGGAGGTCACCGGCCAGGAAACCGGGCAGCAGGGTTCCCAGGTCGAGAGGGAAGATCGTTTCCCCGGTGGTGAGGAGGTCGTGCCGGGACCACCAGCGGTGCGCCGAGATCACCGAGCGCTCCAGCTCCTCCTGTCCCGAGGCGTCGACGGTGTGGCCGTCGACGCGCAGGAGGAAGAACGAGTCGACCGCGGCGACCCGGACGTCGCCGAACCAGACCAGTCCGGAGGAGCGGGCCACGACGGGTCCCAGGCGCTCTTCCGTGACCTCCAGGCCGGTCTCCTCGCGCAGCTCGCGGACCGCCGCGGCGGTCAGTGTCTCGCCGTCGTCCACTCCTCCGCCCGGCGTGATCCAGTAATGTTCGGCGGGCCGGTGCGCGGGAGCCCGGTACCGGAACAGCAGGAGGCGGTCGTCGGCGTCGACCAGCAGGATCCGGGCACTGGCACGTGAGATCGGGTCGGTCACGTCCCCGATCGTAGAAGATCGTGGAACGGGGCACTCCGCCTCGTGGCCTGCTCCTCGCGGGCCGGTTACCGGCGCGAGTTCCCAACGAGGGTTCCCGGCGCGAGTTCTCAGCGGGAGTTCCCGGCGGGAGTTCTCAGCGGGAGAGACGGCGCGACGTCTCCGCGATCAGCTGGAGCACGACCGGTGCGAGGTCCGGCCGCTCCTGGAGCATGCCCTCCAGGCGCACCCGCCAGGCCGCGGTCTCGGCTAGCCAGGCGTCCTCGCGTTGCAGGCGCAGGCGCGTCATGGAAAGCCTCGTCTGGTGGGTGACCCCGAGGGAGCGCCCGACCATGTCGCTGAGCCACCAGTAGACGTTGTCGTCGGCGGCGTTGACGAAGGCGCGCGCACCGTCCCAGGCCACGCGCGGATGGTGAACGACGGTCATGGCCGGACCGTACGCCCGGCCCCGCCGTCCCGCAAGACCCCGGCGACCCCGCGACGGCCGGTCCGGCCGCTCCAGCGGGTCCGACCGGCCTGACCGGCTCGGCTCGCGCGGTCGGTCCCGATCGGTTCGGCTCACGAAACCGGTCCCGATCGGCTCGACTCGCGGACCCGGTCCCGATCGGTTCGGCTCGCGCGACCGGTCCGGTCGGTTCGGCCGGTCCGATCGGGACCGGGGGGTGGCGGGAGCGGATCGATGGGTGATGATGGCCTGGTGGAGCGGCTACCGGTGATCGATGTCAGTGCCCTGGTGCGGGACGGGTCCCGCGCGGAACGCGAGCGGGTCGCCCGCGAGATCGAGCGGGCCTGCCGCGACACCGGGTTCTTCTACGTCTCCGGCCACGGGGTGCCGTCGTCACTGCTCGACCGCCTCGACACCGCCGCGCGCCGCTTCTTCTCGCTGCCCCCCGAGGTGAAGGCGGAGATCTCCATGGAGCGGGGAGGCCGTGCCTGGCGGGGGTTCTTCCCGGTGGGCGGTGAGCTCACCTCCGGCCGTCCCGACCTGAAGGAGGGCGTCTACTTCGGGGCCGAGCTGTCCGAGGACGACCCCCGCGCCCGGCTGCCGCTGCACGGCCGCAACCTGTTTCCCGCCCAGGTGCCCGAGCTGGGCGAGGCGGTCCTGCGATACCTCGACCGGCTCACCGGTCTCGGGCAGTCCGTCATGCGCGGCGTCGCGCTCAGCCTCGGGCTGGCGGAGGACTACTTCGCCGGCGGCTACACCGCCGACCCCACCGTACTGTTCCGGATCTTCCACTACCCTCCGGCCCCGCCCGGCGCCGACGGGTGGGGGGTGGGGGAGCACACCGACTACGGCCTGCTCACCCTGCTGGCCCAGGACCGCAACGGAGGACTCCAGGTGCACGCCCGCAGCGGCTGGATCGAGGCCCCGCCGATCCCCGGCACCTTCGTGTGCAACATCGGCGACATGCTGGACCGGCTCACCGGCGGCTTCTACCGCTCGACGCCGCACCGGGTGCGCAACGTCAGCGGGAACGAGCGACTGTCGTTCCCGTTCTTCTTCGATCCCGCCTGGGACGCGGAGGTGCCCCCGCTGCCCTCGCGGGAGGCCGTCGGCGGCGGCCGTGCCCGCTGGGACGGCCAGGACCTGCGCGCCTTCACCGGAACCTACGGTGAGTATCTGCTGGCCAAGGTCTCCAAGGTCTTCCCGCGGTTGCGGGAGGACGTGCTCTGACCCTTTCCGGGAGAGCCGGGAGAGCCGGGAGCGCAGGGAGCGCAGAAAGAACCGCGAGTGCCTTCCACGGACACGGAGAGGACCGCGCGCGTCAGGCGCCGGAGGGCTGCGGCGCGGGCCGCATGATCGCGGTGGGATCGTTGACGATCTGGTTGATCACCACGTTCGCGGCACCCCGGGAGGCCGCGCCGAAGCCGTGGTCGGAGGCGACGAACCGGCAGCGGGCGGCGGGGCCCGCGACGACCAGGCGCTCCAGCTCCGCCTGCGCGAAGGGGAGCATCCAGTCGGCCAGGGTGGCGAAGTAGCCGCCCACGACGATCACGCGCGGGTTGAAGAGGTTGACCAGTATCGAGCCGCCGAGCCCGAGCCAGCGGCCGGCCTCCGCGACCGCGACCAGCGTCTGCCGTTCACCGGCGGCCAGGTCGCGGGCGATCTCGGCGACCCGCTCCTCGGGGTCGGGCACCGGGCCGGAGCCGGGTCCGTACGCCCGCTCGGGGGTCGCCATGCGCACCAGCGCGGCCAGGCCGACCTTCGTCTCCCAGCAGCCGAAGCGCCCGCAGCCGCAGCGCCCGCCGCTCGGGTCGACCGGCAGGTGCCCGACCTCGCCGGAGAAGCCGTCCGCCCCGCGCAGCAGCCTGCCGTCCACGATGATGCCGCCGCCCACGCCGACCTCGCCGGTGAGGTAGACCATGTCGGCCGTACCGGCCGCCACCCCGGAGGTGTACTCGGCGAGGGCGGCGAGGTTCGCGTCGTTGTCGACCGTCACCGGCACGCGCAGCGGGCCCAGGGCGGAGGACAGCCGGGCGGCCAGCGGCACGTCGTGCCAGTCGAGGTTGGGGGCGAAGGCCACCACCCCGTGGTCGACGTCGACCAGGCCGGGGACCGCCACCCCGATGCCCGCCGGGGTGGCCCCGGCGCGCGTCATCTCCTCGATGGCCTCGCGGGCCGTCAGGCCGAGTTCGCGGAGCGAGTTGCCGGAGCCGCTGCCCGCCGCGTCGAAGCCCAGGCGGCGGTCGACCAGGACGTTGCCCCCGAGGTCGACGCCGTGCACGGCGATGTAGTCGACGTTGAGCTCCAGCCCGAGGGCGCCGATGTGCGCGCCGTGCAGCGCCACCGCCCGCCGGGGGCGGCCGACCGCGCCCGCGTGGTCGACGCCCACCTCCTGGACCAGCCGCCGGTCGAGGAGCTCGACCATCAGGTTGGAGACGGTGGCCCGGTGCAGGCCGGTGGCCTCCGCGATGTCGGAGCGCGAGGTGGACCCGTGCTCGCGCAGGTGGCGCAGGACCAGGGAGAGGTTCGTCCGGCGGAGCGAGGCGTGGCCCGCGGCCTGGGGCGTTCCGCCCACCGTGCGGGCCTGGTGCTGCTCCTGGATCACGCGGTCACCTGGCTTTTATTTGTCTCGGATAGAAATTAATTGGATTTGTAACACAGAGGTGTCCTGCCGCGCACCACGAGCCCGGTAACAACTCGATATCTGTCTCCAGCTGTGCCGTAAGCGGGCAAACGGGCATCCATGTTACAAAAACGTTACGCATATCGAAACGTTTCGAACCTTGCGCCCGCCTCGGAACTGAGCCTTTAATTCGGCCAGTCATGCAAATTAATTGAGGGGAGTGACGTGCACCGTAGCTGGACCGGCAGTCGCAACGGCGGTTCGACGAGCTCGAACAGGTCGGCCGGTACCCCCGCCGACCAGGCCACCGTGCGCCGGTCCAACCTGTCCCTGGTGCTGCGTCACGTCAGCGAGTACGGCCCGCGGTCCAGGTCGGTCGTCGCCACGGAGACCGGCCTGAACAAGACCACGGTCACCAGCCTCGTCAGCGAGCTGCAGGCCCGCGGCCTCCTCAAGGAGATCGGCCCGCAGCACGCGGGCGCCGTCGGCCGCCCCGGGCTCGCCCTGGCGCTGGACGGCTCCGGTGTCGGCGCCCTCGGCCTCGAGGTCAACGTCGACTACATCGCCGCCTTCGCCACCGACCTGGGCGGCAGGGTGCTGATCGACCGGCGGGTGAGCTTCGACGCCATGGGATGCGACTCCGAGCGCTCCCTGACGGAGCTGGCCCGGGTGATCGGGGAGGCGATGGCCGAACTCGACCTCCTGGAGGTCAGGATCGCCGGGATCACCGTGGCCGTCCCCGGTCTCGTCGACACCGCGACCGGCGTCGTGGACGTCGCCCCCAACCTCGGCTGGTACGGCGTCCCGGTGGCGGAGTGGCTCGTACGCGCCGGAGTGCCCCCGAACGTGCCGATCAGCGTGGACAACGACGCCAACCTGGCGGCCCTCGCCGAGTTCACCGGAGGCGTCGCCTCCGGCACCTCCGATCTCGTCTACCTCACCGGCGAGGTGGGCATCGGCGGCGGCGTGATCTCGGGCGGGCGCCTGCTGAGCGGCGCCGACGGCTTCGCCGGCGAGGTGGGCCACGTCATGGTCGACCCCTCGGGCGAGCGCTGCGGCTGCGGCCGGATCGGCTGCTGGGAGACGAAGGTCGGCCTGGCCGCGCTGGTCCGGATGGCCACCCCCGACCACGCCTACGGCATGCACGACGGGGTGATGCGCGACCCGGAGGAGCGGCTGGCCGAGATCGAGCTGCGCTGGGCCGCCGGCGATCCCCGGGTCGACCTGGCCATCGGAGAGGTGGGCCGCTGGCTCGGGCGCGGCTCGGCCACGCTGGTCAACCTGTTCAACCCGCGCGTCATCGTCATCGGCGGCTACTTCGCCAAGCTCGCCGACCGGCTCATCCCGGTGGCGCAGGCGGAGCTGAAGCGGCTGGGCGTGGAGGGATCCGTCGCCCGCTGCGAGTTCGTCGCCTCCGATCTCGGCTTCGGCGCGGCCTCGCGCGGCGCCGCCGGGATCGTCACGGAGAGGGTGCTCTCCAACCCCACCGCCATCGATGTCCGCCTGGCGGCACCGGCGTCCGAGAGGGAGCGCGAATGAGACGCCATACCTCGTGAGAACCCGGTATCGCCCCCCGAACATCCCGTCCGTCCGGCCGGAGAACCGGATTCGTGACGCCGTCGTTCACGCCGACCTCGGCGGCGCCACGCTGGTGCTGTCCGGCCCGGCCGGACGGGCGGGATCCCCTTCTCACCCTCTCGTCGAAGCCCCCTGCTTCGCCGGAGCACACCCCTTCACCGAAGCTCGCCCCCTCATCGAAACCCGCAGCGAAGTTCCCATCGAGATCCTGCCGTAAAGATCCACGGAGGCCCCCCATGCCGGAGCCGTCAACCGACTCGGCACCCCTCCTCGTGATGCGAGGAATCGTCAAGCAGTTCCCCGGCGTGCGCGCCCTCGACGGCGTCGACCTGGAGGTCCGCGCGGGCGAGGTGCACTGCCTGCTCGGCCAGAACGGTGCCGGGAAGTCCACTTTGATCAAGACTTTGGCGGGCGCTCACCAGCC
>NZ_JCADBG010000022.1:0-181383 GCF_059358815.1 Streptosporangium nanhuense | reverse complement strand
GCGCTGTTCCTCACCACCGAGGCCGTCATCGCCGAGAAGCCCGAGAAGGCCGGAGCCGCCCCCGCCATGCCCGGCGGGCGCGACATGGACTTCTAACCGATCGTTTCAGGATGAGGTTCGCGGGCGGCGGAGGCATACGAGGCCGCAGGCCGGTTCGGGCAGCCCGTGGTGGAGGCCGGCGCGTCGTTCGTGGCGGGTGCGTAGTCGTTTGAACTGGTGCGGCCAGGCGAAGGCGCGCTCGACCACCCAACGCATCTTGCCCAGTCCTGAGCCGTGGGCGAGACCGCGCCAGGCGACACCGGTCCACAGCACGTACATGACGCCGGCGAGTGCCACGCGGTCCGGAACGCGCAGCCGCCCGGGATAGCGGTGGCGCCCTTCGAGAACAGGCGGCGACAGCGGAGCGACCCGCTCCCACAGGTCGCCAGGAACAAGATCAGCACGCATCCCGGACACACTGCCGACCAAGATCGTCGACACAAGACCCGCAACTCAACCCATTCTAAAACAATCAGAGTGACCAATTCGTTAGCTTTACTGGATTCAGCATCAGCCACACATTCGTGACGCCTTCATCGCTGACGTCGAAGGTAACCATTCCGTATCGACGCCCTTCATTTCGAAGAATGTATCCGAGACCGTCAGCTGTGTCGCGTCGCTCAAGACGGAGGGCGGGCTGCTTGCGCATCACTCCCATGAGCCACCGGGCTACATGATCCGACCCACGGATGACCTGAGGGGCGGCATTGACGAAGCCACCGCCGTCTACTCGTAGTTCGACGTCTGGAGCCAACACGCGGAGCAGGTCCTCGATGTCCCCTCTGACAGTTGCACCACGGAATGCCCGAACAACCTCATCATGCTGGTGGGGAGAAACCTGTGCGCGTCTTCCTCGCCGAACGTGGCGGCGTGCGGACGTTGCCAGTTGCCTTGTTGCTGCTGCTGAACGACCTACGACACCAGCAATCTCGTCAAACGGGACGCCGAACACATCATGCAGGACGAACGTCACTCGCTCTGCTGGGGTCATGGCCTCGAGGACCGTCAGCAATGCCATGCTGACGTCATCATCGAGGGTGACACGTTCGAGCGGATCAGCAGCGAGATGACTGGAGTTCAGTGGCGCAATGGCTGTGTCTGCAAAGAGGTCAGCCGGAACCGGCTCCGGCAGCCATTGCCCGACGTACGTCTCCCGTCGTGCCCGCGCGGAACCCAGCAGGTCGAGTGAGATGCGGCTCGCAACTCGAATCAGCCATGCTACAGGCTCGGCAATTTCGTCGCGTTCCTCGGGCTCAAGGCGGTACCACCTCACATATGTCTCTTGCACGACGTCCTCGGCATCGGCCAGGGTGCCCATCATGCGAAAGGCTAGCGACAGCAGACGATGCCGCTCCGCCATGACCGAATCGAGAGCCCGTGATTCGTCACGCTCGGCTTTTCCGAACTCTGCGGATTCAACAGGAAGATCTTCCGACATGGGGCACCCTTTCCCATTGGGCGCAGCACGCCTAACCTATTGCCTGGCGGTCAGACGTTCCCGCCTCTCTCCACTATCGCATTCAGGCGGTGGGTATCCCCGTAACCGGGTACCGCACGCTGCCTGTCCGGCACGCGCCGCGCGGAACCATGGCATCGAGGGGCTCCTGTCCGTCCACGGTCACAACCTCACGATCGTCTCCGCGATCGGCCAGAGCGGCACGGAAGAGGTCGTCGTGGTAGAACCGGTCGGGTCCAGCGATCTCGACCACACTTCCCGGCTCCAGCGTCGTGACAGCCTCGGCGAGCAGCTCGACGACTTCGTCCAGCTCGACGGGCTGGATGAATGACCTCGGAGCGAGAACCTTTCCGTCCACGGTGTGCTGTTCGATGAGGACAGGGATGTAGTTCTGGAACTGGGTGGCCCGAATGATGGTGGCGGGGATCGAAGCGGATCGCACGGCCTTCTCCTGCGCCACCTTGCCGAGGTAGTACCCGATCTCAGATGCGTCCCCTTCCCCAACGCCGACAATGGAGAGCACGATGTGATGACGCACACCTGCCCGCTTGCCCTCCGCAGTCAGGTTGTCGATCGCTCCCTCGAAGAACGAGATTGCCCCCTCCGCATCAAAGCGGGGGGTGTTGAGGACGTTCACGATGGTGTCGACTCCGACGAGAGCCTCGGTGAGCCCCTTGCCCGAGATCACGTCGATCCCGTCCTCGAGTCCTCCCGAGACCACCTCGATGCCCTTGGCCTCCAGGTTGTCAGCAAGGCGGGACCCGACACGGCCGCGCCCACCAGCGATGAAAACCTTCATTTCCTCACTCCGTTCCGGGGCACCAGTCGCTGCCCTCACCAACAGGACGACGCAGGCCGGAAAAGTGTGAGGTTGCGAAGCAGGCTTGCTAGCACACCGTGTCCTACGTGGTGAGGCGGAGGAGTCGCTCGTAGCAGCACAGGGCGGCGGCGAGTCCGAGAAAGACCAGGTGGTTACGGGGATCGCGTTCGTAGCGGGGGCTGAGCCGGCGGTAACCTGACAGCCAGGGGATGGTGCGTTCGATGACCCAGCGGCATCGCCCTGACTGATTGTTTCGAAATGGGTTGAGTTGCGGGTCTCGTGCTCGACGATCTTGGTCGGCAGTGTGTCCGGGATGCGTGCTGATCTTGTTCCTGACGACCTGTGGGAGCGGGTCGCTCCGCTGTCGCCGCCTGCTCCCGAACGACGCGCCGACCTCCACCACGCGCTCCCGCGTCCGCCTCCGGTCACGGCCGGACGGGTCCCTCCGGCTCCCGGACACCCTCCAGGAGGGTCCTGGCCAGCGCGGCGGCGAACTCGTCGATCGGCCGGGCCGCCGGGCCCGAGGGCGGGCGATCCCCGGCGAAGGCGTGCAGGAAGGCACGCTGGAAGCACGCCCCGAGGAACAGGGCCGCCGCCGCCTCGGGGTCGGCGCCCGCGCGAAGGCGCCCGGCGGCGCGCTGCTCGCGCAGGTAGGCGGCCAGGGCGTCGAGCGGCTTGTGCGGGCCCATGTCGAGCCTGTCCATCTCCTCGCCGTGCCGCCGCAGCAGCGCCGGATCGGAGAACAGGGAGGCGGCGATCGGGAAGGTCGACGCGTAGAACGCCACGGCGTGCCGGGCCACCTCGACCAGGGTCTCCTCGACGTCGTCCCCGCCCCCGCCCGCCCCCGCGATTTCCAGTTCGGCGAGGAGCGGGGCGAGCCGGGGCAGCCGTTCCCTCAGGACGAACGTGAACAGCTCCTCCTTGCTGTCGAAGTGCTTGTAGAGCGCGGCCTCCGAGCATCCCGCGGCGCGGGCGATCTCCTTGGTGGTGGTGCGGGCCAGCCCGATGGTCCGCATCAGCTGTTCGGCCGCGTCCAGGATCCGGACCCGCGTCGGCTTCATGCTGGGCGCTCCCCGGAGTTGACGAAGGGGTGGGTGAACACTCACTCTAATGGTTAGTGAGCACTCACCAACCAGGAGGGCACCATGAAGCTGACCGTCTGCGGAGCGACGGGCGGTACGGGCCGGGAGGTCGTACGGCAGGCGCTGGAGGCCGGGCACGAGGTGACGGCGGTGGTGCGCGATCCCGCGCGGCTGCCGGACGATCTCACCGGCGTGCGGGTGGTGACGGCCGACGTGACCGATCCGCAGGCGCTGCGTCCCGCGATCGAGGGACGGGACGCCGTGATCTCGGGCCTCGGCCCGCGCAGCAGGAAGCTCGCCAGGGACGGCGTCACCGCGCCCGCGACGCGGGCGATCCTGTCCGCCATGGAGATCTGCGGCGTGCGCCGCCTCGTCGCGGTGAGCGCCGCCCCGGTCGGCCCGTCACCGCAGGGCGACCCCTTCCTCGACCGCAGGATCATGACCCCGCTGATCCGGAGGGTCCTGCGCGACGTCTACACCGACCTGGGGGCGATGGAGGAGGTCATCCGAGGCAGCGGCACCGAGTGGACGGTCATGCGGCCGCCCCGCCTGCTGGACAGGCCCCTCACCGGGACCTACCGGCTGGCCGTCGGCGGCAACGTCCCCGGCGGGCGCACGATCGCCCGCTCCGACCTGGCCCACGCGATCCTCGCCCTGCTGGAGGACCCGGCGGCGGCGGGACAGGTGGTCGGCATCGCGTACTGACTCCCCCGGACCTCCGCCACCCGCTCCTGCCCGGACGCTCCCGGCGGCATCCGCACCCTGCGGAACCCGGCACAGAGCCACTCCGAGGACCATCCGGGGCAGGTCGGCCCGACATACGGCCACCCCCGGGAGGGAGGACCATCCGGGGCAGGGCCGGACCGGCGTACGGCCGTCCCGGGAGTCGGAACCGGCGCCCTATCCGGGCTCGTCGGTGAACGCCCGGGCGAACGCGTCGTAGGTGGGCGTTCCGGGAACGTGGTCGAGCACGGCGAAGACCACCCGCTCGAAACGCCTGTGGAAGGCCCCCGAGGGGCCGAGGTGCGTGGCGAAGCAGTCCGCCACGAGCGCGGGCGAGTTGCGGAACACCCCGCACCCCCACGCGCCCAGTACGAGCCTGCGCAGCCCCGAGGCGGCGAAGAGGTCCAGCGCCCTCCCCGAGCGCTCGAACAACACCTGCGGCAGGTGGGCGCGCCGCTCGTCGTTCTCGTCCATGGCACCGGCGTTCGGCGCGGCCACGGTCAGGAACGAGACGGGGTACGGACGGGCGAGCAGGCCGTCCCGGTCGTCCCTGAACACCGGGACGGCGGGCGAGAAGATCGCGCGATCGCTGTAGAGGGGGTCGCCCCGCTCGCGGTGGAAGGCGTAGAAGTCCGGCGCCTCGACCAGGCAGCGGTAGAGCCCCGACGCGTACGCCAGGCTCTCCTCCTGCGCCTGGGTGCCCCTCAGGAAACCACCCCCGGGATTCTTCGCCGAGGCGAAGTTCAGGCAGCCGACGGCACCGTCACCGCCGCTGCCGTCATCGCCACCGCCGCTCCCGTCACCGCCGCCACCGTCGCTCCTGTCACCGCCGCTCCCGACCATCCGGCGGGCGGCCGACAGGGAGGTCTCGTTGACGACCTCCACCGAGGTCGCGACGGCCGGAGGCGCGGTGAGCGGCCCGACCGGCTCGTCGGGCCCCCACAGCCGGGTGCCCGCGACGGCCCCGGCGAGTTCTTTCTCGATGGACACCCGCCCCCGCGAGGGGTGGTCGTACCAGCCGCGCTCCAGGATCTCCACGGTCTCCGCGGCGAGCGCCCGGCGTGCTTGCGTCATCTTTCCTCCCGGCTTCTTCCCCGGGCAAAGTTAACCTCATACTGAGAAATTCTCAATACGAGAAAGACATGGAAAGGAAAGTTCCCCGGCGCGGGCGGCCGGGGAGACGCAACGGCGGCCTTCTCCGTTTCGAGCTTTCCGCTCCGGGCAACCGGCCAGCGACCCAGTCCATATCAGCGCGGGAGATGAGCGGGACGAGCCTTCGCATGAACCTGTCAGCGGCCTCGGGACTGATTCCGAGATCGCGGACGGCGCGGGCCACCAGCTCGGCACCGCCCATCGGAACATCCGCGCAGATACCTGCCAGCAGCCCCCGATAATGGACAGCTCGATCCGCCGTACATTCACCGGCACCGCGGGGCCTCACATTCGGCGGAGCTCCTGACGTGAACGTGAATCCGACGCGCCGCCAAAGCCCCGGCTACAGGAAGTTGCCCCAGTATTCCGGAGTCTCCAGCCTTATCGTCCCCGATCCCGTGGGGCGGGGCATGTCTATCCGGCCGAAGAGCTCGTCACGGTTGTCGTCGTCCTCGTCGAGGAGCTCACGGTTCGCGAACCTCGTCCACTCGACGCTGTATCCGCTCTCCTGCGAGGCCCCCTTGGACGCCTGTGCGTTGGTGAACACGATGAGCTGGTCGTCGATCCAGTCGGCGCCGTACAGCCAGCCCACCACCGGGCGATTCAGCATGGCCTGAGCCTGCGACAGAGTCGCGGCCCGGTAGTCCAGGCCAAGGGTGACCTGGTACCGGTCGTTGTTGATCTTGGTGATCGTCAGGCAGATGTTGTACGAGGACGTGTGCCTGCACTCCTGCCTGGCCTCGGCGGGCGTCGCCAGGAGGGCGAGCGCGGCCACCGGGACCATGGTGACGCCCAGCGCTTTCGCGAGAAGACGCTTTCCCGGACCGTGTTCACGCCGTTGTGCATTCTTCTCGACCCCGTGCTTGTTCATCGACTTCCCCTCCGCGACCTTCCGATGCCTTTTCCTGCCCCCAGGCAGTGGCCCATTGATATGGGCCTTTGCTTTCACGCGGGTTGCGGAACGCTTGACATCGTTGAATTCGCGAAGAGTCACACCGAACGGGACCACCGCTGTTCTCGCAGTTCGGCTCGGGCGCCACGGAAGATCACAAGATGATTTCAGTGGCACGGGAGCCGATGCGACAAAGAGCCCCGATGGGTTATACAGGGCCTTTTATGGCTTATCGTTAGATATGTCGCGTCGTGAGCGTTTTCGAGAACGGCGCGAGCACCGGGCTGAGCATCACGGTAGGACACCGTTGTCATCGACCCGCCGACGTGCCGGTGGCAGTCGTCGCCAGGAGCGTTCCCGCCCGCCGGCCGGCCGAGGAGACCAAGGAGACCGAGGAGACCAGGTGGCGTCCGTCCCGATCCGGGCCCTGCCGCTTCGCGTTCGAGCTCCGGGGAACGGGCCGAGTGGCCGGGCGGGGGCGGGGCGCCTTCCCCGCCCCTTGGAGGGGCGGGGAGTTCTCAGCGGCGGACCGCGGTGAACAGGGCGTAGCTGATCTGCGTGATCTCCCCGAAGCGCCGGTATATCTGCTCGCAGAGGGCGAGCTGCTCGCCGAGCTCGCCGCCCAGCTGGATGGCGGAGGCCGGGAGGATGTCGCCCACGAGCTGGAAGGATCGGCTGATGTTTGGCCATATGTCGTGAAATATCTCGATCTTCAGCCCGGCGCGATCCATCTCCTCGTAGAACTCGTCGACCGTCGGCAGGAAGTGGACGTTGAAGCTCCGGGAGAAGTGCTCCAGGTCCGCGGCGTCGTCGGGGGCGAGGGGGCCGAGCAGATACCACTCCCCCACCACGAACCGCCCGCCGGGGCGCAGCACCCGGGCGATCTCGGCGAGGGCCGCCGCCGGGTTCTCCATGTGGACGAGCGACTCGATGGCGTACGCGGCGTCGAAGGAGGCGTCGTCGAAGGGGAGCCACCTCGCGTCGGCGAGCTGGAAGTCGGCGTGTCCCTGACCCTGGCCCGCCTCAGGGCGGCCCTCGGCCAGCCGCACCTGGTTCTCGCTCAGGGTGACCCCGGTGACGTGGACGTCGCGCGCGGTGGCGATGCGTACGGCGGGCCTGCCGGTGCCCGAGCCGACGTCCAGGACGCGCTCGCCGGGAACGACCTCCAGGCGCTCGGCCACCAGGTCGGTGAGGTGGTCCGTCGCCTGGGCGACGGGCGCCTCGTCGTAGTCGTCCGTCCAGTAGCCGACGTGGAGGTTGCCGCCGAACGCGTCGGCGCAGGAATCGGTGAGCTGGTTGTACATCTCGCCGATCACCTCGGGCGAGAGCTTTTCCTGACGGGCCATAACCAACCTGTCTCTCAACGGCGGTCTGCGTGGAACTCCATGACGGGACGGCCCCGTGAAAGGACGCGCCCGCCGGGGAGCGTGCGGCCGTGTGGGACCGCACGCTCTCCCACCCGCGACATTTCTTGAAAATCCCAGGACGAACGCGACGTTCATGGCGTTCTCGGTGTCACCGCACTTCACTTCGTGCGGTCGCCAGATTACTCAGGCCGCCCCCCGGCAGGCGCCGGGCCTGCGCCGCCTGTTCGGTAAACCTTCGCCCATGAGACACCGCCCCCGGCGGGCCTCATCCGGTTCGCGTGCCCGGCAGCAGTTCCACCCGCCGGTCCTCACGCTCGACGAGCACGAACGTGCGCCCGTTCCCCTTCCTCCAGTCCGCCACCGTGATCACCGGGATCAGGTAGTAGCGGTCCCCGCGCGTCATCAGCAGGCGCAGTCCCTCGTAGCGGAACGGGTAGGTCCTGTCGGCCAGCGTGACGCGGGTGACTCCCGGAGCGTTGAGCGCGAGCGTCTTCTCGCTGTAGACGGCGACCGAGGTGTGGTAGGGCAGGGAGGCCACGAACTGCTCCGCCACCGCCTCTCCCTTGCGGTACGCGTGCAGGGACGCCGCCCACAGCAGGCAGAGGACCGAGGTCACCACGGCGGCGGCGAACGCCGTGCGGCCGGCCGCGAGCCCGCGCGTCGGCCAGGTGAGGAGCAGCGGGCCGACGATGCTCAGGGCCAGTACGAAGAAGGTGTCGACCTGCCACCCGGCCAGCGCGGCGAACGCCAGGACGGTCCCGCAGGCCGTCACGACGGCTCCGCCGGACCTCGGGTCCGCCGCGACGCGGACGGACCTCCTCGCGGCCAGCGCCGTGCCCGCCGCGCGGACCCGTGGCGGAAGCGCGGCGGTCAGGGCCGGCCGGTACGTCGTGGCCGCCAGAAGAACGGCCGTACCCCCGACCATGAAGGGCAGGATGGCCGGGGAGAAGACGTTCAGGCCCCGCAGGGCGTACTCGTCCACCCCGAAGCCCATGTCCGTCGCCTTCAGCTGGAACGACGCCAGGTAGCCGTCCAGGTAGGCCCATCCCATGTAGACGAGCACCGCGCCGCCGACGGTCAGCAGGAGGGTGATCAGCCCTATCACGTCGAGCGGCCTGGACCGTTCGGGGCGCTCCTGGTCGTCCTGCCGCACGCTCACCCCGACTGGAGGGGAGAGGGCGGGTCCACGGAGGGAATCGGCTCGGGAGAGGTCGTGGTCGGTTCCGGCTCCGGAACGGTGAGACTGGGCGACGGCACCCTGCCGCCGATGCTCGGACAGGGGCCCTCGACGGGATCCCCGCCACCGGCCGGGCACGGTTCCCCCGACGGTGTGACCGGACCGGCGGTGGGCCGCCTTCGCGACGGCTCCGGATCCGGTCCGGCCGGATCGGCGGTGGGCCACTTCCGCGACGGCTCGGGAGCTGGCCCCGCCTCCGATGGTTCCGACAGCTCCGGGCTCTCCGTCACCGTCACGCTGGTCGGCGGCGATTCGGCACCGCCGCCGCAACCGGCGAGCACGAGCAGGGCGATGACCGTCAGTGCCATCCGGCACGGGAGAACCGCCACCCTGTTCGCGTACGGCTCGGTCATGGTCGGCGGGCTCCCAGGGACGCGTGTGACGCGGTTTCCCCATGTGCATCCCCCCGCCGTGGCCGGCCGTTACCCGGCCGGCGTTTAGGTGCCCGGCTCTCCCCTCCAGTGGGACGTCCGGAAAACGGGGCCGTATGTCCCCAGGTCAGCCGATGGGTAGACGGGGACGGCCTTCCCGCCGATCCGGGCGGCGGAGAGGTCCAGGGAGAATCGGACAGCGGGCGAAGGCCCCGCCTGCCACCCGGGGTTCCCTGAGACCGGCCACCGGACAGCGGGCGGAGACCTCCAGGCCGTCCCCTTCCCGACCCCGGTGGCTCAGCGGTCCTTGCCGTTCACCCCCGCCGCCTCCAGGAGCACCAGGGCCAGGCTGTCGGCGGCGTCGACGCGGCCGAGGGCACCGGCGGCGCCCGCCATGGCGGCGCGGGCGTGCGGGTCGCGCAGGAGGGCGTCGAGCTCGGCCAGGAGGTGGTCGGCGGCGGGGCCGTCCTCAAGGAGCGCGCGGGCGGCACCCGCCTCGGCGAGGTAGCGGGCGTTCTGGCGCTGCTCGTCGGCGGCGGAGGGCACCAGGGGGATGAGGACGGACGGCTTGCCCACCGCGGTCAGCTCGGCGACCGTGCCCGCCCCGCTGCGGGAGACCACGACGTCCGCGGCGGCGAACACGTCGGCCAGCTCCGCGCCGACGTACGGCACCGGGCGGTAGCGGTCGCGCACGCCCACGGGAAGCTCGGCGGCGGTACGGGTGAGCTGGGCGATCCAGCCGGGCCCGCACTGGTGGATGACCTGGGCGCGGGAGAGCAGCGCGGGCAGGATCGCCTCGACCATGGTGTTGATCTGGCGGCTCCCCTGGGCGCCTCCGGTCACGTAGACCAGGGGCAGGTCGGAGGAGAGCCCGAAATGGCGCCGTCCCGCGTCGACGTTGCCGCGCAGCAGGTGCGGACGCACCGGGTTGCCGGTGATCACGGCCCGGTCACGCACCCCGGCGGGCAGGTGCTCGATCGAGGAGGGGTGGGTCAGCGCGATCCGCCGGGCGAAGCGCGACAGGATGCGGTTGGCCAGGCCGAGCGAGGTGATCTGCTCGTGCATCACCAGCGGGCGGCCCAGCACCCGGGAGGCGACGCCCAGCGGCACGCACACGTACCCGCCGGTCGACAGCACCACGTCGGGGCGGTAGCGGGCGGCGATGCCGAAGGCCTGGAACACGCCGACCGGGATCCGGAACATGTCCGCGAGGTTGGTGGCCAGCTCTCGCGGGTTGGGCGAGCGCCGCAGCTTCCCCGCCGTGATGGCGCGGAACGGGATGCCGTGCTCCGCCGCCACGCGGGCCTCCAGGCCGGCCGCCGTACCGACCCAGAGCACGTCCAGGTCGAGCCCCCGCGCGGCGGCGTGGTCGCGCAGGGCCGCGACGGTGGTCAGCGCGGGGTAGGTGTGACCACCGGTCCCGCCTCCGGTGACGAGCAACCGCAGGGTCCGGCGATTTCCGCCCTCCATATGTCTTCCATCCTTCCGATGTCACCATGGTCCGTGCCCGGCCGTGTTCGGGTTCGTACTCGGTTCGCGTCCGAAGCGCTCAAGGGCATCGGGCACGGTACCCGACGTCCCGGCGAAGATCCACGTTGCCCTTCGTCATCGCGCGGTCGCGCCCGGTGGTCTCCGACACGCCCGCCATCCGGGGGCGTCATCCGAACGGCTTTCGGATTTCGTGGCGATGAGTACGGTATGTGACATGGATCTGACGGGTGAGCATTTCTCCGGGGCGTCGGAGCGTCTCGGCGACGCGTTGGCGGTGCTCCGGCAACAGGCCGGGGCCGGCGCGGAGGCACTGGACTATTTTGGCGACATCGCGGAGGAGTTGCACCCGATCGGATCCTGGCTACGGCGACCGGCCCAGGCCGGGGAGTGGCCGCACCACATCATGCCTCCCGTTTACGGCCTGCTGTTCGCCCAGGCGTGGGCGCTGGCCTTTCCCGGCGAGACGCCGCCGGTCTTCCCCGACGGCGCGGAGCGGACGGAGGCGGGGTGGATCGTGCACCGGGCCACGATCTGGTTCGGCGACACCTACGTTCCCGGCTGGCTCGACGTGAAGGCGCCGCTGATCGTGATCGGCGGATTGGCGGTGGAGGGGCTCCTCGACGACGGTGACGTCTCGGAGAGCTATCTCGCGGTCACCGGTGACCTGCGGGCCCGCGCGATCCACAGCGCGGCGGACAACCTCGTGCTCGGCAACGTCGCCGCGGGAGTGATCTTCTGTTCGGGCAACGACGGGGTCCTCGTCACGGGCGGGGACATCGTGGCGGACCTGTTCGTGCCCTCCGAGCACGCGTACGAGCACTACGGCCGGCTGCTTGCCGGGGTCATCGGCGCCGGTGACCGCGACGACATCGTGGCCGAGCGGCTGGCGCCGTGGCTGCCCTCGGGCTACGTCCGGCTCGGCGGGTACGGCGCGCCGGTGGACAGGTGGCGTGTCCTGCAGGAGGCCGCCGCGGGACGCTCGCCGGTGCTCGCCCAGCCCCGGCCGGTGATACTCCCGCCCCCGGCGCTCCTGCTCTCGGCCCTGGCATCGCCCTCGGGGGTGGAGGAGCTCGACCTGTCCGGCAGCCGCCTGCACCGGGTCCCGGAGGACATCTCGGCCCTCACCTCGCTGACCCGGCTGGATCTGGAGCACACGCCGCTGACCGGCCTGGACGGCATCGAGGGCCTGCGCACCCTGGAGCACCTGTCGATCAGGAACACGCCCGTGCGGGCGCTGGCCCCGCTCCAGTCGCTGAAGGACCTCCGCCACCTCGACGTCTCCTACTGCGACGACGTCCAGGACTGGGCCGTGCTCCTCGACCTGCCCGCGCTCGACACGCTCGTCGCGCACGGCTGCGCTCTCCCGGCGCACGTACGCGCGCAGCTCGTCGCCAGGCTGGGAGACCGGATCATCGGGCAGGGCGCGGGCCCGGCCGGCTGACCGGCCGTGCCCGCGCCCTGCCAGGACAGGCCGGTCCGGACCGAGCCGGAAGCGGCCGAGCCAGAACCGGCCGAGCCGGGCCCGATCCCGGTGGCGCGCACGGTTCGGGCGCCCCGCGCGCACGCTCAGGCGCCCCACGCACACGGTTCAGGCTCCTCGCGCGCACGCTCAGGCGCCCCGCGCACACGGTTCAGGCTCCTCGCGCGCACGAACTCGGGCGCCCTCGGCGCGTACGGCTCAGAGGCGCTGCCAGAGCGCGGGGGTGGTGGACGGCTCCCAGCCGACCTGGGCGGTGTGCGCCTGCAGGCACCGGTAGCCCACGCCGGAGTAGGTGACCTGGGCGCCGACGGCGTAGGCGGCGCCGGCCTTCCAGGACGTGGCGCCCGTCTGCGTGGGCGTGGGGGTGGGCGTCGGCGTCCGGGTGGGGGTGGGCGTCGGGGTGGGGGTGGGCGGGGTGGTCCCGCCCTCCAGCTGGTAGCCGCGCATGTCGCGCAGGAGCAGGTAGGTGTTCTGCAGCGAGCCCGAGGTGTCGCCCAGGGAGCGGTAGATGCCCCACTTGGGACGGACGCGGTCGGCCAGGAAGGTGTCGACGCCGGTCTTCGTGGCGTCGATCACCGTGGTCCCGCCGCTGCGCAGGACCCAGCGCACCGACCCGGCGGTGCCGTTCCCGATCTTGATCTCGTACTCGACGTCGACCCACCTGTTCTGCAGCGGTTCGAGGTCGGTCCGGCCCACCAGGACGTCCTCGGCGAAGATCTTGTGTTCGATGGTCTGCTTGCCGCCGACCCTGCGCAGCGAGGTCACCGTGATGGGAGAGGTGCCGTTGCCCGGCTGCTTGGTCTGCATGATGTGGGTGAAGGTGGTGGTGGCCTTCAACGTGCTCGGGATGTACATCGAGTAGGTGACCCGCCAGGTCTCGCCGAGCCGCCACTGCAGGTACGAGCCGCCCTCGCGCATGCCGGTGACCTCGTGGCGCTGCCGGTCGGCGGCGGTGTCGCGGTCGGCCGTGTGCATGTCGAAGCGGAAGTCGCCGCCCGCCACCTTGATGTGCGGGGCGGCGGCCGGATGGGAGCCCGCCCGGTCGTCCTCGATGGTCTCGAAGGCCGACAGGCCCGTCTGCGCGGCCTGCGGCGCCCAGCGGAGCCGCCAGGTGGGAGCGGTCCCCGCCGACACGGGCAGGGAGGAGGTCGAGAGCAGGAGGGTCGCGAGGACCAGCAGAGCCGTGCGCGAACGTTTCATGGCGGCCACCTCTGAGTCGCGGCGTTTCGGGGGGTGAACGCCATCCTGCCCCGGCAAAAACCGTTAGGAAAGCTTCCTAACGATTAAATTTTCTTAATCCGGCAAAGGGGGCGGGGGGCTTGCATGACAGGCCCGCGCCACCTAACGTCACGTGTCACGTTAGGAAAGTTTCCTAATAAAGCGCCATGATGTGCCCCGACCCCCCACCTCAAGGAGCGATGATGCGGCGCACCACCCCAGCCCTGGTGCTGACCGGGCTGCTGACGTTACTGTTCACCCTGATCGTCCCGTCCGCCGCGCACGCGGACACCGCGACGTTCACCAAGGCACAAGACTGGGGCAGCGGCTACAGCGGCCAGTACACGGTCAAGAACACCGGGACCTCCACGCTGAACGGCTGGACGGTCTCCTTCGACCTCCCGTCGGGCACGAGCCTCGGCACGTACTGGGATTCCCTGATGACCAGCAGCGGCGGCCGCTACACCTTCAAGAACCGCGAGTACAACGGCACCCTGGCCCCCGGAGCGAGCACCACCTTCGGCTTCACCGCCTCCGGCTCGGGCTCGCCGGTCAACTGCACGCTCAACGGCGCTCCCTGCGGCGGCGGGCAGAACCCCGGCGACACCACGCCGCCGAGCGTGCCGTCGTCCCCGCGCAGCACCGGCACGACGTCCTCCTCCATCAGCCTGGCCTGGAACGCCTCGA
This sequence comes from Streptosporangium nanhuense, assembly GCF_059358815.1. Lineage (NCBI taxonomy): Bacteria > Bacillati > Actinomycetota > Actinomycetes > Streptosporangiales > Streptosporangiaceae > Streptosporangium > Streptosporangium nanhuense. Next base: position 167,368 of record NZ_JCADBG010000022.1, on the reverse strand, counting down.
CCGACAACAGCGGCACGGTCAAGGACTACCGGGTCTACGAGGGCTCCGCCGTGGTCGCCACCGTGACCGGCACGACCGCCACCGTCTCGGGGCTGGCCGCCTCGACGACCCACACCTACACCGTCACCGCCCGCGACGCCGCGAACAACGAGTCGGCGAAGAGCGCGTCCGTCACGGCGACGACCCAGGCGGGCGGCGGGGGCGGCACGCCGGTCGCGGCCAACGGCCAGCTGCGGGTCTGCGGCACCAAGCTGTGCAACACGAACGGCAAGCAGATCCAGCTGCGCGGCATGAGCACCCACGGCCTGCAGTGGTACCGGCAGTGCGTCACGACCGGCTCGCTGAACGCGCTGGCGACCGACTGGAAGGCCGACGTGGTGCGCCTGTCCACGTACGTCCAGGAGGGCGGCTACGAGACGAACCCGAGGGCGTTCACCGACCTCGCGCACACGCTCATCGAGCAGGTCAGCGCGCAGGGCATGTACGTCATCGTCGACTGGCACATGCTCTCCCCCGGTGACCCCAACTACAACCTCGCCCGTGCCAGGACCTTCTTCACCGAGATCGCCCAGCGGCACGCCGCCAGGCCGAACATCATCTACGAGGTCGCCAACGAGCCGAACGGCGTGAGCTGGAGCACCATCAAGGGCTACGCCGAGCAGATCATCCCGGTGATCCGGGCACAGGACCCCGACGGGATCGTCCTGGTCGGCACCCGCGCCTGGTCCTCCCTCGGGGTGTCCGACGGCGCCACGGAGACCGAGGTGACGAGCAACCCGGTCAACGCCTCGAACATCATGTACACCTTCCACTTCTACGCGGCCTCGCACGGCACCGAGTACCTCAACGCGCTGTCCCGCGCGGCCGACCGCATCCCGATGTTCGTCACCGAGTTCGGCACGCAGAACTACGCCGGGGAGGACGCCAACGACTTCACCATGTCCCAGCGCTACCTCGACCTGATGGCGAGCAAGAAGATCAGCTGGGTGAACTGGAACTTCTCCGACGACCACCGCTCCGGCGCGGTCTTCAAGGTCGGCACCTGCAACGCCGGCGGCCCCTGGACCGGCACCTCGTCGCTGAAGGAGGCCGGCGTGTGGATCCGTGACCGGATCCGCACCGCCGACGACTTCTGACCCGAAAGGGCCTTCGGGGCCTTCAGGACCCTGAAGGCGTGGGAAGGACGTTGAAGGACCGGCGGACCCGGAAGGATCGGGGACGACCGGGATGACAGGGAGGGAGACCGGCACGACAGCCGGTCTCCCTCCTCTTTCCGCTTTCTGCCTTTTGCCTCCTCCGTCACCCGCCGGACAGCGCGAAAGGGGTGCCGGTCGGCGTGAGGGTGGCCCACGAGACCGCGCGGTCACCGTGCCGGACCTCGTCGTGCGCGATCTCCCCGGTGAACCCGCCGAACCCGCCGAACGCCCCGCCTTCGCGCTTCGGGTGCCGGCGGGTCACGCGGGGGCGCCGAACCAGGTGGACAGCGCTTCGTGAAGGCCGAGGTCCGCCGGGACGCCCGCCTCCTCGTCCGGGGCCGTCCAGGCGACGTAGCCGTCAGGGCGGATCAGGAGCCCGGCTGGAACGTGCCGGTCGGCGGTGGCGGCGACGGTGGCGGCGACGGTGGCGGCGACGGTGGCGGCGACGATGTCCACCCGGTCCTTCCAGCCCGCCGCCGTCCCGGCCAGCGCGTTCCCGCCGCCGAGGTCGAGCAGGAGCGGGCGGGCGCCGTGCGTCAGGTCGGCGAGCCGCACGGTGCCCGCGTCCGTGGCGAGCGACAGCTCCGGCGCCGGACCTCCGAGCAGGGTACGCGGCACAGGACCGGCACCGGCCGTGTCAGGGCGAACGTCCCCGCCGTCCGTGCCGGAACGGTCCGTGCCGGGGCCGCCCGTACCGGAGGGCTTCCCGGTGCCTGCCGTGTCGTGGCGGGCGTCGAAGCCGGTCATGTCGTAGCGGATGTCGGAACCCGCCATGAGCTCGGCGACGCGACGCCGGTTCTCGTCGTGTTCGAGCAGCTCGGCGAAGAGCGTGCGCAGCGCGGTGACCTCTCCCCCGGGCGCGAGCAGGGCGGACTGCGCCTGGGTGTGCATGACGACCCGCTCGCCCACGGGGTACCGCTCGCCGTGGTAGGTGTCGAGCAGTCCCGGCGGCGCCCAGCCGTGGACCTCGGCGGCGAGCTTCCAGCCGAGGTTCACGACATCCTGCAGGCCGAGGTTGAGACCGGGGCCACCTGCCGCCGAGTGGACGTGCGCGGCGTCCCCGGCCACCAGCACGCGACCGGCGCGGTAGCGGTCGGCCAGGCGGGTGTTGCCTCCGGTGACGCGGCGGAGCACGTGGGGACCCGGCCCCCCGGGCGGGCTCATCGGCAGGTCGGCCCCGAGCACCCTGCGCACGCTGTCGCGCAACTCCTCCAGGGTCATCGGCACCCGCTCGTCGACCTGTTCCCCCTGCCCCCACTCCATGGTGCTCAGCAGGTGCACGCCGGGCTCGAACGAGGCGAGGCTGAACACGCCGTGCGCGGTGCGATGGATCATGAACGGGCTCCACCGCTCCCCCGCCAGCAGCAGCTCGCCGGTCCCGGGGTCGAGCAGGGAGGCGGGCAGGACGGCGTGGGCGGTGCGGGACACGACGTCCTCGGTGGTGACGCCGGGGAAGCCGATGCCCGCCTTCTTGCGTACAAGGCTGTGGGCGCCGTCGCAGCCGACCAGGTAGCGGGTGCGCAGCTCGTGGTCGCCCTCGGGGGTGCGGACGGTGACGGTGACGCCGTCCTCGTCCTGCGACATGCCGACCAGCTCGTGGCCGCGCCGGATCTCCACCCCGAGTTCGAGCGCCCGTTCCTGCAGCAGCCGCTCCAGGCGGCGCTGCGGGATCGGGAGGGTGTGCAGCGGGCCGGGATCCAGCGCGCTCAGGTCCAGGAGCATGCCGCCGAACATGAAGAACGGCACCGGCTTCGGGGGTTCGGAGGCGCCGGTGAAGCGCCGGTACAGGCCCCGGCCGTCGAGAACCCTGACCACCTCCCCCACCAGGCCGTTGGCCCTGGGCTCGTCTCCCGGTTCCGGCAGCCGCTCCAGCAGCACCGGGCGGACACCGGCCAGGCTCAGTTCGCAGGCCAGCATCAGCCCGTTCGGGCCGCCACCGGCGATCACGACGTCAACGGACATCGGGCACCTCCTTCATCAGATCGGTCGAACTGCACGGACTTGCCCGGACGGGGGAACGGGCGCGGCGACACACCACCCGCCGGGAGGCGGGGCGGCCGGAAGCGGGCACGGAGCCCGTACGCGACCAGGTGAGGAGACCCGCTCCGGGCCCGCACACCCCCACTTCCGTCAATATAAGTTGACACCATGTTCGCGTCAACCATGGTTGACGGAAGGCGGGGATTCCCCCGCGAGGACGGCCGGGCGCGGCCGTGGCGCCGGGATATCGGATTCCCCCGGGACGGGGGTTCCTGCCAGGATTGGGACATGGTGAGGATCGGGCAGGTGGTGCTGGGCGTCACCGACATGAGACGCGCCGTCGGGTTCTGGACGCGGGCACTGGACTACGCGCCCCGCGAGGGCCGGGCCCGCGACGGCTGGACCGTGATCGAGCCCGTGGAGGGCGACGGCGTCCCGCTGGCGCTCGGCGTCACGCCGACGCCCGTTCAGGAGCACCCCCGGATGCACCTCGACCTGTTCGCCCCCGACGCCGCCGCACAGGCGGCCGAGGTGGAGCGGCTGGTGTCACTGGGCGCCGAGCGGGTCGCCTGGGACCTCTACCCGGACGACCCCGACTTCGTGGTCCTCGCCGACCCCGAGGGCAACCTCTTCTGCGTCATCGACCTCGACCACGGCTGAGCACCGGAGGTTCCCGGCGTGATTCTCACCACCGGCCGCCTGACGCTGCGCCCGGTCGAGGCGGGCGACATCGAGGTGCTGCGCGAGCACTGGGACCACCCTCTCGTCCGGCGCCACCTGTTCGACAACGAGCCCGTCCTTCCCGCACTCGTGAACCGGCTGGTCGAGGACAGCCGCCGCGACTTCGCCGAGCGGGGCTACGGCCTGTGGGCGCTCGTCCCGGACTCCGCCATGGCGGGGGTGTGCGGCCTGCGCGAAACCCCCGACGGCGAGGTCGAGCTGCTCTACAGCCTCTCCCCCGACCGGTGGGGACAGGGCCTGGTCACCGAGGCCGCGGCCCTGAGGTCATCCGCGGATCGCCCGGCACCCGTCCCGCACCACGCCATCACCAGGAGGCCCCTTCCATGCACGCCATGCAGTACGAGATCGGCCTGCCCGCCGACTACGACATGGGGATCATCCGCGAGCGGGTGGCGACCAGGGGCCACGCGCTCGACGGCTACGCCGGGCTGGGACTCAAGGCGTACCTGGTCAGGGAGCGGGGCGTGGACGGTTCCGTGGTCAACCGGTACGCGCCGTTCTACCTGTGGAGCTCCCTGACCGGCATGAACGGCTTCCTGTGGGGCGGGGACGGCTTCCAGAACATCGTGCGTGACTTCGGCAGGCCCGTGGTCCGGCACTGGACCGGCGCCGGCTACGAGCGGGGGCCTTCGGCGGCGTCGGCCCCCCGCGCGGCCTCGCGCCGCATCGACCCGATCCCCGCCGACGTCGACCCCGGGCCCGTGGTCGAGCGGGCCCTGGCCGAGCTGCGCCGCCACGCCGCCACGGCGGGCGTGCACTCCGCCGCCCTCGCCGTCGACCCCCGGCACTGGGAGCTGGTGCGCTTCACGCTGTGGGAGCACGAGGTGCCCGGGGAGGACGAGGGGACCGCCTACCGGGTGCTGCACCTGTCGACACCGCATCTGGACGACATCGCGACGGGCCGCCACTGGTGACCGGACCGCTCGCCCTACGCGGCCGCGGCGGGCGAGCGGTCGGTGGCGATGCGAAGGGCGAGCCCGCCGAGTACGGCGCCCATCAGATAGCGCTGCACGCGCATCCAGGTGGGCCGCCCGCCGAGGAAGGCCGCGACCGAGCCCGCGGTCAGCACGATCAGCGCGTTGACCGACAGGGCGACGGCGATCTGGGTGACCCCCAGCAGGAGGCTCTGCGTGCCGACGTCACCGCGCGCGGGATCGACGAACTGCGGCAGCAGCGACACGTACAGGATGGCGATCTTGGGGTTGAGCAGGTTGGTGACCAGCCCCATGGAGAACAGCCGCCACGGCGGGTCCACCGGGAGGGCGCCGGGCGCGAAGATCGGCTCGGCTCCGGGCCGGATCGTCGTCCAGGCCAGCCACAGCAGGTACGCCGCGCCCGCGAGTTTGATCGCGACGTAGAGGGCGGGCACCATCTCGAAGATCGCGGTGATTCCGGCCGTCGCCGCCAGCAGGTAGACCAGGAAGCCCGCCGCGACGCCCGCCAGCGAGATCATGCCGGCCAGGCGTCCCTGCGTCACCGACCGCGACACCAGGTAGATCATGTTGGGTCCGGGGGTGAGCACCAGGCCGAGGGCGACCGCGGCGATGCCCGCGAGAGCGCTGACAGAGATCATGAGCCCATCATCGGACAGCCTCCCCGCCAAAAGAACGGCCAATCACCGAGATTGGCCCGGAACCGAAGTTCTACACCTCCCGCCTCCCTGCCGGTCCCTCGGTCAGCGGGCCGTCTGTCGCGGCGGGCGTGCCGCAGTGGGCGCGGATGAGCGCGATCACCGTGCCGGCGGTGCGGTCGAGGTGGGTGCGGCCGTCGGGCAGCCGCGCCTCGGGGCTGATGTAGCTGCACGGCCCCACGTGAGTGGCCGGGTCGAGCCGGTGCACGGTGATCTTCCCGGCGCGGCGGGCCCGGTTCCATCCGCTGCGGCGCAACAGCCGCCAGCGCTGGGGGAAGAGCCAGGTGCCGCTCCGCTCGATCCAGTCGAGGCCGCTGGTGAGCTGGTGCAGGTGGTGGGCGTGGGTGAGGTCGTTGGCGCCGTTGTGGAACCCGCCGACGGTGATCAGCAGGAGCGGGGCACGCAGGTGGGTACGCAGTTCCTCGACAGCGCCGGTGGCGACCTGGGCGCCGCCGCTGTAGCTGAGCAGCACCACGGGCGTGCCGCCGCCGGCCGGGTAACCGGCGAGGCGCAGCTGGGCGGCGATCTGGGCGCCCACCGCACGGTTGTACAGGGGCCGGTACCTGCGGTCGGCGGCGACGAAGATCTGCATGACGTTGTGCAGGAACAGCAGCAGCCCGACGCGGTGGCGGAGCCACTCCCACACGGGCCGGTCGGCGAGCGGGTCGGCCAGCGGGGAGTAGGGCTGCACCTGACCCAGCACCCGCAGCTCCGGCGCTCCGGCGATCAGGGCCTCGACCAGCCGGCCCCCGTCACGGGTGTCGCGGAAGCGACGTTTCCCGATGCCGTCCAGATAGACCAGGTAGGCGTCCGGAGGACGGCCGGGGTCCGCGCCTCTCGCGTAGGGCACGTCCTGGGGCAGCTCGGCGGTGGGGGCCCGCCAGCCCGCGGTGTAGGCCAGCACCTCGTAGCGGGCGAGCAGGGCTTCGGCGAGCAGGACCAGCCCGACCACCAGGACGAGGACGAGGACGAGAAACGGGAAGTCGGTCATGTGACCGGCTCCCGCGTCCCGGGGGTGCCGATCCTCACGACCAGCCGCCGGACGCCCTCGACGGCGACGGCGAGCCCGGCTCCGGCGACGGCCAGGCAGCCCGCGGCGGCCCACCAGCCCAGCCCCGTCACCTCGGCGAGCGGGGCGGCGAGCCCGGCACCGACCCCCACGACGAGCAGCAGGTGCAGCAGGGGCCCGAGCAGGGGGAACGCGAGGACGGCGGCGAGGACCAGCGGGGCGACCCGGCCGGGTGTCCAGATGGGCGCGGCCTCGGCCGAGGGCGGGGCGGGCACCAGCAGCTCGGCGAGGGTCCATGCGATCACCGGCCACAGCGCGAACACGGCGCCCTCCACCAGGGCGCCGGTCAGCAGGAGCCTGATCGCGACGGACCGCGACACGCCGCAGGACCGGCGAGCCAGCAGGGGCAGGATCCGCCCCGCGGCCTCGGACAGCCCCGCGAGCAGCAGCAGGACGACCACGGCGGGTGACATCGGTCAGCGCTCCCGCGGCGAGTCCGCCGGAGCGGCCGGTCGGCCGCCCCTCCCGCCCCGGTACAGGTAGCGCTCGAGCTCGTCGGCGGCGCGCAGATGGCCGCCGGCCTCGCGCTGGGCGACCCGCAAGGTGGCCGACGCGGCCCGGAAGCGCGGCTCGCGGAGCAGGTGCCGGGCGAGGGCGTTCACCGGCTCCACGGCGACGTCACGGGTACGGATCGACAGGCCGGCGCCGAGCTCGACCACCCGCCGGGCCACCAGTGGCTGATCCGCGCCCTGAGGGACCACCAGCATCGGAACCCCCGCGTGCATGGCCTCGTTGACGCTGTTCATCCCGCCGTGGGTGACGAACAGCGCCGCGCGGGCCAGCACCTCCGGTTGCGGTACGAAGCGGCGGGCGAGCACGTTGGCCGGCAGCGGATCCAGCGCGGCCGGATCGGTGCGCCCGGTGGAGACGATCACGGTGCCGCCCAGCGGTGCGAGCGCGGCGGCGAAGGTGCGCAGCAGCTCCGGTGTGGCGTCGAACACCGTGCCCAGCGAGGCGTACAGCACCGGGTCGCGCAGCTGATCGGCCGGGAACGACGGGTCGGGCGGACGGGCGCCGAGGCTCGGGCCGACGAAGCGGTACGACCCGTCGAAGGCGTCGGCACCCGGCTGGAACGCGCGCGAGGTGAAGACCAGGTTGAGCGGCTGGCGCGCGTTCGCCAGGTCGAGCAGCGGCAGCCCGCGGGTGTCGTGGCGGCGGTACAACTCCCACCGCGACCGCAGGTAGCCCAGAGCGTTGCGGGGCCGCCTCGCCGCCGAGGCCAGCAACTCCCACGAGGCGTGGGTGGGGCTGGGCGCGTGCCGGTCGAACGCGAACGTGGTGAACGTCGCCGCCGCCGGCACCCTGAGCTCCCGGGCGGCGACCGCGCCCCAGGGGCACATGGCACCGTGGACCACCAGGTCCGGCCGGACGCGACGCAGGTCGGAGAGCACGGCGGGCAGCAGGCCGACGGCGGCGCGGGCGAGCCCGTCCAGCATCGTGAGCGGCATCGGCGGACCGGGGAGCGGCCGGTCGCCCCCGGGGTAGAGGCACACGGCCGCACCGGTGGCCTCGATCTCCTCCGAGAACGCGGGCGAGGTGTGGTAGACGACGGAGTGGCCGCGGCGGACGAGCTCGGCGACGACCGGCAGCGTCGGGTTGACGTGCCCGTGCATGGCGATGTTGACGAACGCGACGGTGCTCACCGGTCGGCCTCCCGGACGATCGCCCGCGTCCCGGCAGGAGCGGCGGGCATCGACGAGGGACCGTCGATCCGGTACAGGCCGGGTCCGTCGACGCGCAGCCCGTCGAGGAAGCGGCCCGCCGCGAGGGCGGCGGTGGTGATCAGCCGCCGGGAGTGGCCGAAGTCCCACGGGGCGGGCCAGGCATCGATGCCGGTCGGCACCACGACGGTCGGGACCCGCTCGGCCACCTCGCGCAGGTCGCGCTCGATCTGATGCTCCAACAGCAGCAGCCCCGCCCTGGCTGCGACCGCGCCGGCCCGCCGGGGCGGGCCTGCCGGAGGCGGTGACCAGCTCTTCTGCCCGGTCGACAGCACCACCACGCTGGCCGCTCCCGCCTGCAGGGCCGCCCGTACCGGAACAAAGGCGATCACTCCGCCGTCGACGAGCGTCCGCCCCTCCCGATTCACCGGGGGCAGGATCCCCGGGATGGCCGCGCTGGCCAGCAGCGCGGACTCCAGATCCCCGTGGTCGAGCAGCGCCTGGGCGCCGGTGGCCAGGTCCATCGCCACCGCGGTGAAGGGGATCTTCAGTTGTTCGATCCGCGACGGCAGTTCGGCCTGGGCGATCAGCCTGCGCAGGCCGCGGTCGGCGAAGACGCTGGCCCGCGAGGACAGGTAGCCGAGCGGAAACACCTCACGGCGACGCGCGCGGGTCCACACGAGTTCCAGCCACGGTGCGGCCCTGCCGGGGTTGGCGGCCGCTATCGCCCCGTTGAAGGCGCCCACCGAGGTTCCGATGATCAGGTCCGGGACGAATCCCCGCTGCTCCAGCGCGTACCCGACACCGACCTGCGCGGCGCCGAGCACCCCCCCGCCCCCCACCACCGCCGCCACTGGACGGGGAAGGGCACGCAGGCCCACCGGTCCCGGGTCCGGGCGGTCCGGCGCCTCCGGACGGTTCGACGTCTCCGGACGGTTCGACGCCGGGGAGAGCGTTCCCTCGTCGCCCGTCATGGCTTGACGCTGCTCATCACCGTGACCCCCGGCCCGTCGCCCTCGCTGACGCCACGGAGAGCTGAGGAGACCGGTCTCCGGCGATATGCGGCATTCATGGTCCGTCCTCTCCCACTACGGCGCCTGATCGGATGCGTTCTTCTGCTGCGTTTCCTGGGATGCGTTTCTCGGCTGCGTTCCCGGACTGCGTTCCCGAGCTACGTTTCTCGGCTGCGTTTCCAGGCCGGGACCGAGCGGCCGCTGAATCATCGACGCCGTCGGCCGACATGTCCGTTCGAGTCGTCGCCGTGACCGGTGACGACGATCGCTGTCGGGGAGGCTGCCAGGAGGCCCGGTGACGGGCCGGCGGTTTCGTTCTGGAACCGGCGTGGTTGAGGCCCAGGTTACAGGGCCTTTTCTCATGGGAGGGCAACGACGCGGTCCGTAGCGCGAGACGAAACCGGCGGCGGCGCCACCGGCCCCGGCCCCGCGCCGCGGCCGGACGGGGCTCGGTGACTTCACGCCGCTCAGCGGATCCGATGCGGCGGATGAATCCCGGCGAATCCCGGCGAATCCCGGTGGCCGCCGCGAATTTCCGTGACGGCGGCGGGTTCTAGTAGCGGTAGTGATAGGTGGCCCTGACGGAGGCGTACGTATTGAAGTCGGCATCGCCGTTCTCGTACTTCGACCAGGCCCTCTTCAGCCGCGAGTCGACGACGTAGCACTTGCTGCTGCGAGAATGGCCGCGCTTGATGGCCCCCAGATAGACGTGCCCCTTCCCCACCACGCGCCCGTTGACCCGGAGAGTGCACCTGCCTCCCACCCAGTCGATGTGGTAGCGGCTCTTGTTCGTGACGGTGATACGGATCTCACAGGCCGTCTCGCACCACCCGAAACTCAGTTTGAGCCGGACGGCAGGCGCCTGGGCCGCCGCGGCGGCGGGAGTGGCGACGAGAGAAGCGGCGAGCAGGAGAGCGCATACGAATGCGATCGAACGTCTCATGGCATACCCCAAGCCAGAAAATTGCCCCGTGTCCCTCGATAATTCCATATAGCCATATTTAGGACAATAATAGCTTTTAGTAGCCTAAAAGAGCTTCGCCGAAATTCACTATTCCGACAATTTCGGTGATCAATTCGCCGCGAACCTTCAACTCCCGGCGAGAACGATCCGACGGTCGCGGCAGGCTCCACCCACACCCCGTGAACCGGTACCGGACAGGCCGGTACCCGCGGCGACCTCCACATCGGCTACCCGCCGCATCCCCTCCACCCCTCATCGCGGACGAACACTTGACGACAGAAGCTACTCACCATAGCTTTGAAGCTATGACCAGTAGCCAAGGAGTGCGCATGACGGGTACGAAGTTCCTGGAGGTGGCCGGCGGGCGGCTGGCGTACGAGGTCGCCGGGCCGCAGGACGGGCCGCTGGTGGTGTGCGCGCACGGCATGGGCGACACCCGCAAGGTGTTCCGGTTCCTGGCGCCGCGGCTGGCGGAGGCGGGCTACCGGGTCGCCGCGGTCGACGTGCGCGGCCACGGCGAGTCCAGCACGGGCTGGCCCGACTACGCCCCCCGGTCGGTCGGCGCCGACCTGCTGGCCCTGGTCCGCCACCTGGGCGGCCCCGCCGTCCTGGTCGGCAGCTCCTCCAGCGCGGGGGCGGTGGCGTGGACCACGGCGACCGCCGCCGAGGGCGAGGTGAGCGCCGTGGCCATGCTGGCGCCCTTCGTCGGACGGCCACAGCTCGGCCTGATGCTGCGGCTGGCGCAGAATCTCGTCATGGCCAGCCCGCTCCTGTGGGGGACGTACTACCGCTCGCTCTATCCCACGGCCAGGCCCGCCGACCTCCCCGGCTACCTGCGCGAGCTGAAGGCGACACTGCGCGAGCCCGGCAGGATGGCCGCCGTCTCCGGGGTGGTCGCCCCCTCCGAGGGCCACTGGACCGACTGCGCCCCTCGCATGACCTGTCCCGTGCTGATCGTCATGGGGTCGAAGGACCCCGACTTCCCCGATCCCGCCGCGGAGGCCCGCCTGGCCGAGGAGGTGCTGAGGCCGTACGCCGCCACGGCCGGGGTCGCGATGATCGAGGGTGCCGGCCACTACCCGCACGCCGAGATGCCCGAGGCCACCTTCGCCGCCCTGGCGGGTTTCCTCGCCGGAGCGGTCCGTGCCTAGGGCGGGCCTGACCTCCGGCTCGGTGGTGGACGCGGCGCTGGCCCTGATCGACGAGGAGGGTCCCGGCGCGCTGACGCTGGCCGCGGTGGCCGCTCGCACCGGGGTCGCGGCCCCCTCCCTCTACAAGCACGTCCGCGGCCTGCCCGAGCTGCGCAAGCTCGTCGGCCTGCGCGTGATGGACGACATGGCGGCACGGCTCGGCACGGCGGCGATGGGCAAGAGCCGCGACGAGGCGATGGCGGCCCTGATGCGTGCCTGGCGGAGTTACGTGGTCGACTTCCCGCACCGCTACGCGGCCTTCCCCGACAACCCGCTGACCGATCCCGACCTGGTCGGCACGGCGACCCGCCTGCTGGAGGTGATCCTCGCCGTGCTGCGCGGCTACGGGCTGGAGGGGTCGGCGGCGCTCCACACCACCCGCTGCGTCCGCGCGGCCGTGCACGGTTTCGCCTCCCTGGAGGCGGCCGGCGGGTTCGGCCTGGACGAGGACCTGAACACCAGCTACGAGATGCTGATCGCCATGGTCGTCTCGGGCCTGCCCCGGGCGCCCGCCCCCTGAGCGGACGGCGAAGGCCCCGGCCCGTCGGACAGGCCCCCAAGGGTTCCTCGGCAGGGCCGGGCGAGTGCCCGATGACTTCCCGCAAGGGGAACGGCCCGCCGAGCGGGCTCGGACCTCCCGGGGGGAGAACCGGTCCGCCGGGCCCGGACCTCCCGGAAGGGAAGCCGGTTCGCCGAGCTCAGGCCTCCTGGAAGCGGATGTCGCGGGACGTCGCCGCCGGGGCGACGAGGTCGAGCATGCGCGCCCCCTCCACCTCCAGCTCCGCCCGCTCCCCCTCGCTCACCGGCGCGAAGAGCTCGACCTCCAAGGTCGCCTCGTCCCGTTTCCGCGTCACCTTCCACATGCCCCGTACGAAGCCGTCGACCAGCACCGTCGCCTTGATGATGCCGTTGACGGTGAAGATCCGCCCCCGGTACTCCTCATCGCTGATCCGGGTCCTGGTCCGCTGGGCGAACGACAGCAGCGTGTTGTCGAACTCCGACAGGTAGCGGACCGGGGCGGGGGTCTCGGGGTCGGGGCGCGACGCCTCCGGCAGGTCGAACAGCTCCGCGCCGTCCTCGGTCACGAAGGCCCGCAGGTCCATCTCGCCGAAGACCTCTCCCAGGCGGGTCATGCCCGACCACTGCTGGGCGTCCATCACCGTGGCGGGACCGTAGGCGGCGAGATAGCGGCCGATCGCCTCCTCGGCCAGAACGCGGCCGGGCCGCCGGTCCTGGGACCGGCCCAGCCACGCCTCCGCCGTGGTGTGGGCGGCCTGCCCTCCCACCCCCCAGATCCCCCTGGGCGGCACCTGGACCAGCGCCAGCGTGTTGCGTACCCCGGCGACCAGGTCGGCGGCGGGAGCCTCCGGCCAGCGCTCGCGCAACAGCGCGCCGAGCTCGCGGAAGGTCAGCGGGCGCTCCTCGACCAGCTTCCGCCCCAGGGCGGCGAGCTCGTCCAGGTCCACGCCCGCCAGTCCCCTGCCGTGCGCCGTCCCCCGCAGGCCCCGCGCCAGCATCGGCCCCAGCAGCGGGCGCAGCGCCAGGCAGTCGTCGGCGGTGACCAGGTGGATGGTGGAGCGCATCAGCGACAGCCGCACCACCTGGCGCTCGTCGATCAGCCGGGCGAGATCGTCGGGGGCGAACCCGGACAGGCGGGTCCACAGCCCGATGTAGGGAGGGTTCGGCGCCTGGGCCTGCATGCCGTACAGGTGGCGGACCGCCTCCAGCGCGGGCAGCTCCGCACGGGTCAGCAGCAGCTGCCGCTCCAGGGTGGCCCGGTTGAGCGCGCGCCTGCTGAGCACCTCGGGCATGCGTGTCCTCTCGTGGGCGAGCCGCGACGCCGGAGCACGACGTCCGTTCCCGGATCCGCGCCAGAATATCCAAATCCGCCCGGCGCTCGACCTTCACGCGAAGGTCGACGTCCAGCCTCCCGACCACCGCCGGGAACGGCTCGACGGGAGACATCGACGACCGTCACCGCACGCGAGGTCCACCTCGCCCACCGCCCCGCGGGAAACCCGGGCCCCGAGCACTTCCGGCCGGTCGACACCCCCTCCCGGCGCCGGGACCGGTGCTCGTGCGCAACCGCCACCTCGCCGGCGATCAGAGCGTCGGCGGCACCCACACGTACGGCGTCGTCGTCGTGATCGCCTCCAGGCCCAGCCTGGCGAGGATCGGGCGGCTGGCGTCGGAGGCGTCCACCTGCACCAGGGGGAACCCCCGCGCCACCGCCAGCTCCGCCCGGTACGACACCATCGCCCGGTAGACGCCCCTGCCCCGCCACTCCTTCAGCGTCGAGCCGCCCCACAGCGAGGCGAAGTCGGTGCCCTCGTGGAAGCGCGCCCACGCCGCGCACACCACCTGCCCGTCAGCCTCGGCGATCACCACCGCGCACGGGTCCCCGGGTCCGGCGAGGTCGCGCTCCAGCATGCCGGGCAGCCAGCCGTGGTCCGCGTCCCAGACCGTCTCCTCCAGCTCGCGGATGCGCTCCAGGTCGTCCCGCCCGGCCGCCTCGCGCAGCCGTACCCCGGCGGGCGCCGCCTTGGCACCGGCCAGCTCGCCCGCCTCGCCGACGAACACCGTCTCCCGCTCCTGCGGCTCGAACCCGGCCGCCACGAGCCGCTCGGGCAGGTCGGCGGGCAGGTCGTAGCCGTGGTACTTCCACTCGACCTCGCGCCCGACCCGGGTGAAGAAGTCTCGCTGGCGCGCGATGAAGGCGTCCAGCTCGGCGCCCTCCAGACCGCCCAGGTCCCGATACGTGAGGAACCCCTGGCCGTGGCCGTTCGACACGGTCCTCAGCAGCGGCCCGATCCGCTCGGCGGTACGGCCCGGCATCGGCCTGGCCCGGAGCTGCTCGTCGTATGCCGCGAGGTAGGCGGAAGCCCGCGATGAGATGTCCATTGCGAACAGCCAATCACACACTCATCGGCTCCGACATGGCGTTATGGACCTAGACACGACCCAAAGTCCTCCAACCCGCCCCGCCGCCTTTACAATGTAGATTCTTAATGGCCCGCGGGTTCCGTACGGCACGCGTGCCCTCCCCGCCCCGCCCGCTCCTCCGCCGAGCCCGCGAGAGACCTCCGCCGGACATGTCCCGGCTCCCGGAGCGGACTCCCGCCACGCATTTCCCGGCTCCCGGAGCGGACTCCCGCCGCGCATTTCCCGGACGGCGTGGTCTCCTCGGCACCGTCGCCCCAACTCCATCTCCCCAGCTCCATTTCAGGCCCGTCTCCCTCGGCACCGTCTCTCTCGGCACCGCCTTTCCGGCGCTGCGACAGGTACCTGATTCCGACACGTTCCACCGGCCGCGCCGTAACTGTCGGTGGCGCCCCCTACTATGAGCCCCTCAAGGAGGGATAGCCGCTCATGGTTGACGCGCTGAGGGTTTCGCTGCTGGTCACGACCGATCTGCCGCCCGATACCGACCTGAAGGAGTTCGGGCGGTTACTGGTCGACTCCGTGCTCACGCTCCAGCGGGGCGAGGTGACGTATCCCGCGCTCCTGCGCGGCGGGGTGTTCTGGCTGGACCGGCCGCTGCCTCCGTCCGACGACGGGGTTCCCCGAGCGGCGGCCGAGGAGTTGCGGTTCGCCGCGCTGCTGGGCCACCTGTCGGCCGCCCACCCACCGGGTTCGGCGAAGGAGACGGTCGCCGACGCGGGCCGGGCGATCACCGCCGCCGTCGCCGCCCGGTACGGCGACCTGGGCAGCCCACCGGCCGTGATGGCGATCCGCAGCGAGGACGTGCGCGAGCGCACCCCCCGAGCGGCCATCACGGTGGGATCGGAGACGGCGAGCCCCCTCCCGAACCCGAAGCCCCTGCTCGGGCCGGAGCGCCCGTCCAAGACGGAGCCCCCGACCGGGCCGGAGCCCCTGACCGAGACGGTGCCGTTCCTGAGCGCCCCCGCCTGACACCGGGAGCGAGGCCCGCCCGCCCCGGCCGGCTGGTAGCTTCCCGTCCGTGGACGTGAACATCCGGTACGGGCGGATCGAGGATGTCGAGGCGCTGCTCGCCTTCTGGCTGGTGGCCGCCGAGGGGACCGACAGGCACGACGACCCGGCCAAGGTGGTCGCGCTGATCCAACGAGACCCCGAGGCCGTCCTCATCGCCGAGATCGGCGGGAGGATGGCCGGCACGCTGCTCGCGGGCTGGGACGGCTGGCGAGCCCACCTCTACCGGCTGGCCGTGGATCCCGCCCTCCGGCGGCGGGGAGTGGGGACCGCGCTGATCCGGGCGGCCGAGGAGCGCTTCGCGGCGTTCGGCGCGTTCCGGGTCGACGCGATGGTGCTGCGCGACAACGAGCAGGCCCATCACGCCTGGGGCGCCGCGGGCTACGCGCCGCAACCCCAGTGGTCCCGCTGGGTCAAGCCACTGGGGTGACCGCCCGCATGACCGATCCGTCCGGGACCACGGCTCCTCGACGATTCGGCGGCTCGGTGCCCCAACCGGGCGCTCCAGGCGTAGGTCGCCGCCCCCTTGAGACCATCACCATTTATGCGACTTGCCGTCTTTAGGAATATAAGAGGCGGATTCCCGAGGCAGGTTATTTATTTGCCCCCACCAGACCTCGGCCGCTTGTCTTCATTCTTTGGCTGAGTAATCTTTGGTTTGCGGCACTGAGGCTGCGATATACCGCTAATTCACACTTTCCGATTATGCGCTCGCGAGCACGGGACGTCGCGCGGTTTCGCACTGCCAAGGCGGAGCTCGATGCCCGCTCGCCGATGAACGCCCGCCGAACACGGGTGACGGCAGGCACGGCACGCCGGGAGGCATGGATGAACGACGACGGCACGCTGACGCTGCCCCCGCCCGCCTCGCCCCCCCGGTCCCCCTCACGGCCGGGCGGCTCGCGGGTGGCCCCGATCCTGGGACCGGCGTTCGTCGCGGCGATCGCCTACGTGGATCCCGGCAACGTGGCCACCAACCTGACGGCCGGGGCCACGTCGGGCTACCTGCTCGTGTGGGTGGTCGTGCTGGCCAGCCTCGTGGCGCTCCTCGTGCAGTTCCAGGCGGCGAAGCTCGGCATGGCGACCGGCAAGAGCCTGCCCCGGCTGTGCCGCGAGCGTTTCTCCCGCCGCGGCAGCCTCCTGCTGTGGCTCCAGGCCGAGGTGGTGGTGCTGGCCACGGACCTGGCCGAGTTCGTCGGCGCGGCCATCGGGATGCAACTGCTCTTCGGGATGCCGCCCGCGATGTCGGCGGTGGTCACCGCCGTGGTGGCGCTGCTCATGCTGCAACTGCGGCGGCACGGCCGGACGCGGCGGTTCGAGCTCGTCAGCGCCGCGAGCCTCCTGCTCGTCGGGGCGGGTGTCGTCTACGACATCGTCGCGGTGGGCCGGCAGTCCGCCGCCGGGCTGGCCGGTGGGCTGATCCCCCGCCTGGACGGCAGCGGCTCGCTCATCCTCGCCATGGGGATCGTCGGAGCCACCGTCATGCCGCACGCCATCTACCTGCACTCCGCGCTGGTGCAGGGCCGGGGGTGGCCGGTCGGCGCGGCCTGGCGGCGGCCCGCGCTCGTCCGGCGGGCGCTGCGGATCGACTGCCTGCTCGGCCTCGGCACCGCCACGGTCGTCAACGTGTCGATGATCGCCCTCGGCGCCGGGCTCGGGGCGGCGACGGGCGGGGCCTGGACCGGCGACCTGTTCGCCGCCCACGCGGAGTTGCTGGACCTGGCCGGCGGCGCCGCCGCCCTCGCGTTCGCCGTCATGCTCCTGTCGTCGGGGGTCTCGTCCTGCGGGGTGGGCACCCTGGCCGGGGACGTGGTGATGCGGGGCTTTTTGAACCTCCGAGTACCGATCCAGCTGCGGCGCGTCGTGACGATGACACCGGCCGTCCTCGCCCTGGTGCTCGGCGTGCCGCTGACCAGCCTGCTGATCGTGAGCCAGGTGGTCATCTCGCTCGGCGTGCCCGTCGCGTTGTTCCTGCTCGTCCACTTCTGCCGCGACCGGGCGGTGATGGGCCCCCTGGTCAACGATCCGCTGACCACCCGGATAGCGGCCTGCGCGGGCGCCGCGGTCGCCGTCCTCGGGTGCTGCCTGCCGCTGACCTTCCTGTTCTGAGAAACCCCCGCCTGTTCCACTCCCACCCGCTCTCGCGGAGAACCGCTCTCAGGGAACCCGTTCTCAGGGACCGGGGGCCGGGACTCCCGCACCGGAGGCATCGTTGAACACCGTCACCCGCGTCTCGCCCGCCTCCGTCACCGAGACGCTCGACCGGCTCGAAGAGCTGATCACGAGCGGGGGGCTGAGGCTCTTCGCCGTCATCGAGCACGACGTGGCCGCCGCGGAGGCCGGGCTGAGCATGCGGCCCGCCAAGCTGGTGATCTTCGGCGACCCCGCGGCGGGCACCCCGCTGATGGTCGCCGCGCCGCTGCTCGCCCTCGACCTGCCCCTGAAGATCCTCGTCTGGCAGGACGAGTCCGGCCGTACCCTGGTCAGCCACGGCAGCGTCGCCGAGCTCCAGGAGCGGTACGGCCTGACCGAGGATCAGGTGGCGCCGCTGCGCAGGGTCGCGCTCCTGGCCTCCGCGGCCACCGGCGCCTGACGGTCCTGACGGCGTGAACGCGAGGCAGCGGTCGGAGCGGCGCGGGCACCCGGGCGAGCCCCGGCTCCCCGCCGCGTGCGCGGTGGTGGTCGCCGCGGCGCTGTACGCGGCGCTGCCGGGCAAGCTCATCGTCGGGCCGCGGTTCGTCATCCCGACCCTGGAACTGCTGCTGCTGGTGCCCCTGATAGCGATCAACCCCCGGCGGATGGTCCGGGAGAACCGGTTGATGAGGCGGCTGTCCATCGCCCTCGTCCTGCTCATCGCGGTGGCCAACGGGGTGTCGCTGGTCCTGCTCATCATCGAGCTGGTGTCCGGCGAGGTCAGGGAGGGCAAGCAGCTGCTGCTCGCCGCCGTCCAGGTGTGGGTGACCAACATCATCATCTTCGGGCTGGCCTTCTGGGAGCTCGACCGGGGAGGACCCGTGCGGCGCACCCAGACGAAGGGCGGGAACCTGCCGGTGGCCGACTTCCGCTTCCCGCAGGACGAGGACCACGACGCCGTCGCCGAGGTGGCCGCCCGGTCGTCGGCGAGGTCGGGGTGGACGCCCGGCTTCGCCGACTACCTCTACGTGTCGGTGACGAACTCCTCCGCGTTCAGCCCCACCGACACCATGCCGCTGTCGGTACGGGCGAAGTTCCTGATGGCCGTGGAGTCGGTGTCGGCGCTCATCCTGTCGGTGCTCGTCATCTCACGAGGTGTCGGCCTGCTGGGGTGACGCCTCCCGGACGGCCCTGGCGTGCCTGCGCCGCCCCACCGCGCCGACGAGACGCGGGGTGATCACCGAGATGATCAGGAGCAGGCCGGTGACGATCGACTGGATCTCGGTCGCCACGTCGTTGAGCATGAGCAGGTTGCGCAGCAGGCCGATGAGCAGCACTCCGGCGATCACGCCCCCGAGGGTGCCCCTGCCCCCGTCGAAGTCGACGCCGCCCAGGAGGACGGCGGCGATGACGGCCAGCTCCAGCCCGATGCCGTTGTCGGCGCGGGCGCTGCCGTACCGCAGGGTGAAGATCACCCCGGCGAAGGCCGCGACGGTGCCCGAGAGCACGAACAGGATCAGCTTGATCCGCTTGACCCGGATGCCGGCGAACCGCGCCGCCTCCTCCTGCGCGCCGATCGCGAACAGCGAGCGGCCGAAGCCGGTGGCGTGCAGCACCACGGCGGTGATCACGGCCAGCAGCACGAACAGCGCCACCGGGTACGGGATCGGCGTGCCCGGCACGTCGCCCACCGCCAGCTCCGTGTACTGCGCAGGGAACTCCGCGATCGCCCTGTCGCCCAGCACCACGTAGGCGAGGCCGCGGTAGAGCGCCAGCGTGCCGATGGTGACGGCGAGCGAGGGCAGCCCCAGCCGGGTCACCAGGAGGCCGTTGACCAGCCCGCACACCGCCCCCACCACGACCACCAGCGGGATGATCGTCTCGATCGCCCAGCCCGCGTCCCAGAGCGAGCCGACCAGCGCGCTGGACAGGCCCAGCACCGAGGCCACCGACAGGTCCACCTCTGCGGCCACCACCAGCATGGTCATGGCCAGCGCGATCAGCGCGATCTCCCCCAGGTCGCCGAGCGCGAACGACAGGTTGCCGACGCTGGCGAACCCGGGCGATCCGGCCGAACCGGCGATGAAGACGAGCACCAGCAGCAGGCCGACGAACACGTCCCAGCGGAGCAGGCGGCCGAGCGAGCCGCGCTCCGGCCGTCCGGCCGGCGGTACGGCCCGCGCCTCGGGCTTCACGGTCGTCACGTCAGGAGCCATGTCGGGAGTTCCTCCTCCGCAGTAGCCGCGCGACCCGCAGCGCGAGCAGCCGGTCGACGCTGATCGCCAGGAGCAGCAGCGCTCCGGTGATGGCCTGCTGCCAGAACGGGTTGACCTTGAGCACGACCAGCGCGCTGGTGATGGTGGTGAGCAGCAGCGCGCCGAGCGCCGCGCCGTACACGGTGCCGACGCCGCCGGTGATCGCCACCCCGCCGACCACGACGGCGCTGACCACCTGGAGCTCCCAGCCGTTGGCGGCGTCGGCGACCACGGTGCCGAACCGCGACAGCCAGAGCACCCCGGCCAGGCCCGCGAGCGCGCCGCTGAAGAGGTAGGCCCCCATCACGCGGCGCCGCACCGGCACGCCCGCCAGGCTCGCGGCCTCCGGGCTGGAGCCGATGGCGTAGAAGTCGCGGCCCGAGGCGTAGGAGCGCAGGTAGTAGCCGACGGCCAGCATCACCACGACGGCGATCACCGGCAGGTACGGCACCCCGAACACCGAGCCGTTGCCCAGGGACAGCAGCGCCGGGGGCAGGTCGACGGCGTTGATCTGCCGCCCGTGGGCGATGTAGTGGTCGACGCCCTGGATCACGTACAGCGTGCCGAGGGTCACCACCAGGGCCGGTACCCGGCCGAAGCTGACCAGCAGGCCGTTGATCATGCCGCAGAGCGCGCCGATCGCGACGCCCAGCACGACCGCGAAGACGATGCCCCTGCCGTGGTCGGCGGAGAGGAGGTCGCCGACGGTGAAGGCCACCAGGCCGACGATCGAGCCGACGGACAGGTCGATGTTGCGGGTGATGACGACGACGGACTGGCCGACGGCGAGCAGCACCAGGATGGAGGCGTTGAGGAAGATGTCGGTCAGGCCCTGGCCGGACAGGAAGTTGCCGTTGGTGCTCGCGGTCACCGCCACCAGGACGGCCAGCGCCGCCACGATGCTCAGCTCGCGGGCCCGGAACACCAGGTCCACCAGGCCGCGGGTGCTCCGCCCGGCGGTGACGGCGCTCATGCGCCCTCCCCCTCCGGTCGCGTGTTCCGGACACGTCCCCCCGTGCCCCGCCGTCCTCGGGGGCTCTCGTTCCGTCCGGTCACGAGGCCCTCCCGGTCGCCGCTGACATGACACTCTCCTCTGTGGCCCGCTCGCGCGGGATCTCGGCGACGAGCCGCCCCTCCTGCATGACCAGGACCCGGTCTGCCATGCCGAGCACCTCGGGCAGGTCGGAGGAGATCATCAGTACGGCGAGACCGTCGGCGGCCAGCTGGGACAGGAGCCGGTGCACCTCGGCCTTGGTGCCCACGTCGATGCCCCGGGTGGGCTCGTCGATGATGAGCACGTCGGGGCCGGTGGAGAGCCACTTGCCCAGCACGACCTTCTGCTGGTTGCCGCCGGAGAGCACGTTGACCGTGTCCGACAGCCGGTTGAACTTGAGCTGGAGCCGGATCGCCCAGTCGCGGGCCCGGTCGCGCTCGGCGGCGCGGGAGATCACCGGGCCGCGGCGCAGCGCCCTCAGGCCGGTGATCCCGATGTTGCGCTCGATGGAGTGGTCCATCACCAGGCCCTGCTGGCGCCGGTCCTCGGGGACCAGGGCGAGGCCCGCGGACATCGCGGCGGTCGGGGACGCGGCGGGCAGCCGCTTCCCGTTCACCTCGACGGTCCCGGCGTCCCAGCGGTCCACGCCGAAGATCGCCCGGGCGACCTCGCTGCGTCCCGCGCCGACCAGCCCGGCGAGGGCCACGATCTCGCCCCGCCGCACCTCGAAGGAGACGTCGGTGAACACGCCCTCCCGGGTGAGCCGGCCGACCTTGAGCGCCACCTCGCCGACCTCGGTCTCCTGCTTGGGGTAGAGGGTGTCGAGGTCGCGGCCGACCATCCGGCGGATCAGATGCTCGTGCGTCAGGCCCGCGACCGGCTCGCCGGCGATCCAGGCGCCGTCGCGCAGCGTGGTGACCCGCTGGCAGAGCTCGAAGATCTCGTCCAGGCGGTGCGAGATGAACAGGACCGCGCACCCCTGCTCGCGCAGCGTCTTGACCACGTTGAACAGCCGGGCCACCTCGTTGCCCGACAGCGCCGCGGTGGGCTCGTCCATGACCAGCACCCGCGCGTCCCGCGACAGCGCCTTGGCGATCTCGACGAGCTGCTGGTCGGCGATGGACAGGCCGCGGGCCGGCTGCTCGGGGTCCAGGGCCACGCCGAGCCCGGCGAACAGCTCCGCGGCGCGGGCGTGCATGGCCCCGCGGTCGATCCGGCCGAGCGTGCTCCTGGGCTGGCGGCCGATGAAGATGTTCTCGGCGACCGACAGGTCGGGGAACATCGTGGGCTCCTGGTAGATCACGGCCACGCCCGCCCGCTGGGCGTCGGCGGGGTTGCCGAACTCCACCGGCTCGCCGTCGAGCAGGACCTGCCCGGTGTCCGGGCGGTGCACGCCCGCCAGGATCTTCACCAGGGTGGACTTGCCCGCGCCGTTCTCCCCCGCGAGCGCGTGCGCCTCTCCCGCGTGCAGGTCGAGGGAGACGTCGCGCAACGCCCGCACGGCGCCGAACGCCTTGCTCACCCCGGCCAGCGCCAGGACCGGAGGGGGCTCGCCGGAGGGTGGCCGAAGTGGCGCCTCTCCCTCGTCCGGTACGGTCACCGTGCCACCCCTTCCATCCCCTAAAAACGTTTTAGTAGAATGAGCGGACGCTAATCCCGGCCGCCTCCCTTGTCAATGGGGGATGAAAGCCTCGTTTCCAATGCGTTACGCCATCTCGCAGGTGGGGCGCGACCGGGTCCGGCACCACCTTGGAGAAGGTTCCACCTAGATCGAGTAACACGTTTTAATCGTTGCCGGAATCGGGGTGGTCACGGCGACCGGCGAGGTACACGAGATGGCCCGCCACGGTCGCCGGCCCGCCCCACCGGCCCCGCCCGACCGGCGGGACGGGTGGCCACGGCGCCACACGGGCATGTCGGGCGCACCCGCCGGCGGCTCCCCGGGCGAACCCGGACCGCGAGCCGCGATCGCGAACCTTGGCCGTGAGCCTTGGCCGTGAGCCTTGGCCGTGAGCCTTGGCCGTGAGCCTTGGCCGTGGACCTTGGCCATGAGCTTTCTTCGTGAACCTTGGCCGCAGCCCAGCAGCCCTGCAGCCCCGCGACCCCGCCCCCGGGTCGAGGACCGAAAGCGTCGGCCGGTGTTCTCCGGGCGAACTCCCGCGGTTGTGACCTGCGGATACCCGGGCCGCGCGGTCCCGCCGGACACGCCGTCGACCTCAAAACGGAATAACCAGCGACAGACGTCCGTTAGAGTGATCGTGCCGATGTGGTTTGTGTCCCCCGGGCCGCAAATTACCGCCTTCACGGAATACCGTTCGGCTGGAGCCGTGTTGTGCCTCTCGCCGAGGAGGCGACCGCCACATCGGCACCAAACGTCACGCCCCGCGAGCCCACCCGGCTCGCGGGGTGTTTCATTTCCTCCGTGACCGGTCCGGTGGGGTTTTTCACCGGACTCGCCCCGGAAAAGAGCGGTGGCGATGGAGGAGGGCTACAAACCTGACGGCCTCGCTTGTGCGGGTGCGTACAACCGTCGGCCGCCGGGCCACCACCTAGTGTTGGGTAACCCGTCTCATGAGGAGAGTCCGTGCTCTATCGCCTGACCAAGATTGTCGGCGGCCCGATCCTGCACCTGCTCTGGCCGACCTCGGTCACCGGGCACGAGCACGTTCCCGTCACGGGTCCGGCCATCATGGCCTCCAACCACCTGTCGATCCTCGACTCGACCTTCCTGCCGCTGGTGCTCAAGCGCCAGGTCCGCTTCGTCGCCAAGTCCGAGTACTTCACCGGTAATCCCGTCACCGCGATGTGGATGCGCGCCACCGGCCAGATCAGCATCGACCGGCAGAGCCCCACCTCCGCCCAGGACATGCTCGACGCGGCGGCGGAGGTGCTCAGGAACGGCGAGCTGTTCGGCATCTACCCGGAGGGCACCCGCTCCCCCGACGGACGCCTCTACCGGGGCAAGGTCGGCGTCGCCTGGCTGGCCCTGGCCACCGGCGCGCCGGTGATCCCGGTGGCGATGGAGGGCACCGGCGAGGTGCTGCCGATCGGTGCCACCAGGCCCAGGCTCGGCCGGGTGAACGTGCGCATCGGCAAGCCGATGACCTTCTCCGGCTCGGAGACGAGCGCGCGTGACCGGCGCGGCGTGACCGACGAGATCATGTTCGCGATCCAGGAGCTGTCCGGCCAGGAATACGTGACGAGCTACGCACCCAGCCGTACACAGACCAAATGATCCTTTGTCGGTATATGTCGCTTTGGTCACGCTAGGCTGCGGCCCTGGGGAAGAGAGAACTGGGGGATCACGTGGCACGAGGCAAGACGATCGCGATCACATCGGCCGCCGTCGTCCTGGTGGCGGGGGCCGCCGGGGGCGGCGCCTGGTGGTACCTGCACACCAGGGGCACCCCCCAGGAGACCGCGGAGCGGTTCGTCGGCGCCTGGCAGAGCGGCAACCTGGCGGGCATGCGCGCCGAGCTGGGGACTCCGGACCCGGCGTTCGCCACGACGTACGACGCCATGCGCAAGGCTCTGGCGGTGGAGGGCACGACGGTGCGGCTCGACGGGGTGCGCGAGACCGGGGACGGCACGGGGCAGGCCGCCTACACCGCCACGCTGAAGCTCAAGGACGTCGGGGAGTGGAGTTACTCCGGCACCGTCGACCTCGCGGTCGTCGACCGGCACTGGCGGGTCAAGTGGTCGCCCAAGGCCGTCCACCCCGACCTGACCGCGACCACCGCCTTCGCGCTGAAGACGAAGTGGCCGGAACGGGCCGCGATCACCTCGGCCGACGGCGACCGCATCGACGGCTCCGACGTGGGCGGCTCGGTGCAGCAGCTCGTCGGCTACCTGGAGAAGGCCACGGCGAAGAGCGTCGCGAAGCTGGGCGTCCCCTACAAGGTGGGTGACGCGGTCGGCGCGAGCGGGCTGCAGCACACCTTCCAGGAGCGCCTCGCCGGCACCCCGGACACCGAGATCGAGCTCGTCGGCCCGGACAAGAAGACGGTCAAGACGCTCGGCACGGTCGAGGGCAAGGACGGCGAGTCCCTGGAGACCACCCTGGACATGCGGGTCCAGCGGGCCGCGGTCGAGGCCGTCCGCGACCTGAAGAAGACCGCCGCCCTGGTCGCGATCAGGCCCTCGTCCGGCGAGATCCTCGCGGTGGTGAACAACCAGGGCGGCTTCAACCGGGCCCTGGACGGCAACTACCCTCCCGGCTCGACCTTCAAGGCGGTCACCGCCGTGGGGCTGCTGGCCGAGGGGATGAGCCCCGGCGACCGGGTCACCTGCCCCAAGGACGTCACGGTCGGCGGCCTGCCGATCCGCAACTCCCACCACGCCGCCTACGGCTCGGTGTCGCTGTCCGACTCGTTCGCCTACTCCTGCAACACCACCTTCGCCCCGCTGACCAAGGAGCGGCTGAGCGCCGACAAGCTGCTGAGCACCGCGGAGCTGTTCGGTTTCAACAAGCCGCTCGACATCGGCGTCACGGCCGCCAAGGGCAGCTTCCCCAAGGCCGAGAGCGACGCGGAACTGGCCGCCGAGTCGTTCGGGCAGGGGCGGATCACCGCCAGCCCGCTGATGATGGCCTCGGTCGCCGCCGCGCTGGCCGACGGCACCTGGCGCCCGCCGACCCTGGTCCCCTCGATCAAGCAGGAGACGCAGCCCCAGGCCCTGCCCGAGGCCGTCATGTCGAACATGCACCGGATGATGTCCGCGGTCGTCACCAAGGGCACCGCCAAGGACGCGGGCCTGCCCCGGGGAACCCGCGGCAAGACCGGGACCGCCGAGTACGGCGAGCAGGACGACCTGAAGACCCACGCCTGGTTCATCGGCTTCCGCGGCGAGGTGGCCTTCGCGGTGATCGTCGAGGAGGGGTCGGGCGGCGGCGCGGTCGCCGCCCCGGTGGCCGCCGACTTCCTGCGCGCCCTGGGCTGACGGCGGCCCTCCCCGGGGGGTTTCCTCAAGGGCTTTTCCCGGAAGCTCCCCGCAGGCATCCGCGACGACGGGAGTCCTGAGGGCGCGTCCGCCCCGGAGCCGGTTTTACCTCCCAGGTATTTCCGCGTCGGCGGGGTCATGTGAAAACCTTCACAAAGAATCCCCCTGCCGTTGGGACCGCCTCATGACGATCCTGATCACCTCATCGTTCACCTCGCCCGCGTCACCCGGATCAGCCGGTTCACCCGGGTCGCCCGGGTCGCCCGGGTCGCCCGGGTCGCCCGGGTTCCAGGCGCCCGGCCTGGAGCTGTTCGACTTCCCCCCGCTGTGGGCGGGCGCGCCGTACTGGCTGACCAAACCGATCCTGATGGCCGTCCTGGCCGCGGCCCTGGTCTGCGGCGTCTGCTGGGCCGCCTTCGCCGACCCCAAGGTGGTGCCGCGCGGCCTGCAGAACGTGGTCGAGCTGGGGTACGTGTTCGTCCGCGACCAGGTGGCCCGCCCGTTCCTCGGCAAGGACGCCGACCGGTGGATGGGCCTGCTGCTCAGCGTTTTCCTCCTGGTCTGGATCTGGAACCTGATGGGCGTGGTCCCGCTCGTCCAGATCCCCGTCTCCTCGTTCCTGGCCTTCCCCGCGGTGATCGCGGTGAGCGTCTACGTGCTGAAGATCTATCTCGGCGTCAGGCGGCACGGTGCCGCCGGCTACGTCCGGGGGCTGATCCCGCGCGGGCTGCCCGTCCTGGCGTACGTGCTGGTGATCCCGCTGGAGCTGCTCTACACCTTCGTGACCTCGCTGTTCGCGCACATGCTGCGGCTGGCCGCCAACATGTTCGCGGGCCATCTCATCCTGGCGTTCTTCAGCATGGTCGGCTTCTGGTTCCTGTTCGAGCATCCCACCCCGCTGGGCGTGCCGGTCGGCGTGGCGGGCGTGCTGATGACGATCGCCATCACGGCCCTGGAGATGTTCGTCCAGTTCCTGCAGGCGTTCCTGTTCACGCTGCTGACCGCGATGTTCATCGGCGGCGCGCTCAACCCCGACCACTGACGCCGACGCCCCCGGGGGTGGCGGCGGACGCGGTCACAGCGGGAGAGCCGCGACCGCCTCGTGACGCAGGACCATGACGAGGAGCGTGGCGATCAGCGTGGCGATCAGCAACCAGCTGAACATGATGATGACCGTGGAGCGGCGCAGACGCCTGGAGGAGCGCCCTCGCCCCTTCCTGGCGCCACGCGCGCGGGCGCCGCCGCCCTCCTTGCGCTGGACACGCTCGTTGAACGATTCCAGCCGCGCGGCGAGCCGTGGATCCTCATCGATGAGGTGGCGCTCGATCTGCAGCAGCATGCGCTCCTCGTCTTGTGACCAGGCCATGCATCACCTCCCGGAACGCAAGCCGTGTGCCGACGTTCTGCCCAATCGTGAAGATCGTTATCCTTTCCGAGGGCTTCGATTTACCTCTTCTTTTCGCGGACGCAATCCGAGCACGCGATCATGCCCTCGCACGGGGGCGGCGCGGCACCGCCGGGGGTGTCGGGCGATTCCCAGCCTTCTCCGCGATCTCGACATTCCGCCGCCCCGGACCTCACCCGTCGTACCGTCCGGCAGGCCGGGAGCACTTTCCGTGACGCCTCTCTCCACGTCCGTCGTCAGGGTGGCTTGACGTCAGGGCAGCTTGACGAAATGCTGGGGAGCATGTTCACACCCGACAACCTCGAAGGTGACTTCACGCTCCTGACCGCCGCCGCCCGCTACGACGAGCTCCGCGTGCGCGACGCCCTGGCCCCGGCGGCGGGCGACGCCACCGGCGGAGAGCATCCCGACGACCTCAACGACCCCGCCGATCCCGAGACGCCCCCCCTCACCCGCGACGAGGTGCTGGAGCTCCTCGCGCTCGGGGAGGTGGTCGCGCGCAAGGCGGGTTACGGGCGCCAGCTCGCCGTGCGGTCCGCACGGGCCGCGGGGGCGTCGTGGTCGCAGATCGGCGCGGCGCTGGGCACGAGCAAGCAGGCCGCGTGGGAGGCGCACGGCCGGTGGATCGACGACCAGGCCGAGCAGCACCGGCACAGCGGCTACGAGGGCATGAGCGAGCGCGACGCGGCGGCCGCGCGCGCCCTCGCGGGAGACCTCGACGGCGAGGGCAGGGCCTGAGCGGGGGCGCCGCGACACTCCGTCACATTCCGTGTTCGAGTCGCCACGGATCGTGGATTAGTGATGGCCAAAAGGGTATTAAACCTCTTTGAATGCCTAATCAACGGCATCGTCCATCAAGCACAACGGGGGAAACGATGACGGACTCCAAGGACACCAAGGATTCCAAGAACAAGGCCGCGAAGGGCTCGGGGAAGAGCAAGAAGGCCGCGATCAAGGCGACACGCTCGGCCAAGGAGGCGAAGAAACAGAGCGGGCAGCCCGAGGCCAGGGTGCCCGAGACGGGTCCCGCCCACCAGGGCGGGCGGGCCGTCCAGCCGCCGAGGGCGTGAAATCATGATCGGGTGACCGGGGTGAGACCCGGTCACCCGATCATGGAGTGACACGATGCCCGCCTACCTTCGATTTCCCACGATCTTCGGTGACATGGTCGTCTTCGCCGCCGAGGACGACCTGTGGATGGTCACCGCCGGTGGCGGGCGGGCCTTCCGGCTGACCGCCGGGGTGGCCGAGGCGGGATACCCGCGCTTCTCCCCCGGCGGCGACCTGCTCGCCTTCGTCGGCCGCGAGGAGGGGCCCGAGGAGGTCTACGTGATGCCCGCCGACGGCGGCGCGGCACAGCGGGTGACCTACCACGGGGCGCGCTCCAGCGTCACCGGCTGGGATCCCCGGGGCGGCGTCGTCTACGCCAGCGACCAGGGCCAGCCCTTCGACGGCCGCACCTGGCTGCACCGGGTGGAGCCGGGCGGGGTGCCCGAGCGCCTGCCGTACGGCCCGGCCAACACCATCTCGTACGGCCCGCGGATCGTGCTCGGCCGCAACACCGCCGACCCCGCCCGCTGGAAGCGCTACCGGGGCGGCACCATGGGCGACCTGTGGATCGAGACCGGCGAGGACGGGCGGTTCCGGCGGCTCACCGCGCTGCCCGGCAACCTCGCCTCGCCCCGCTGGGTCGGCGACCGGGTCTACTTCATCTCCGACCACGAGGGGGTCGGCAACATCTACTCCTGCGACGCGGACGGCGCCGGCCTGCTCAGGCACTCCGACCACACCGACTACTACGCCCGCAACCTGTCGGGCGACGGCCGCAGGCTGGTCTACCACGCCGGGGGCGAGCTCTACCTGGTGGAGGACGGGGAGTCGCGCCCGATCGAGGTGCGGCTGCGCAGCTCGCGCACCCAGCGCAACCGGCGTTTCGCCCCGGCCGAGGACTTCCTGGACAGCGCGACCCTCAGCCCCGACGGCGTCGGCCTGGCCGTCACCACCCGGGGCAAGGCGTTCTCCTTCGCCGCCTGGGAGGGTCCGGTGCGCCAGCACGGGGCGCTGTACGGGGTGCGGTACCGGCTGCTGAACTGGCTCAACGACGGCGAGCGGCTGGTGGCGGCGGCCAGCGACGAGGGCGACCGCGAGGTGCTGACGGTGCTCACCGCCGACGGCGGCACCGAGCCGGCCAGGCTCGACCACCTCGACACCGGCCGCGCCATCGAGCTGGAGGTCTCCCCCACGGCCGACCTCGTCGCGGTGGCCAACCACCGCAACGAGCTGATCCTGGTCGACCTCACGCCCGGCCGTACGGGAGAGGAGGGCCGGGCCCGGGGCAGGGTGATCGACTCCAGCAGGTTCGGCGCGATCGAGGACCTGGCCTGGTCCCCCGACGGCCGCTGGCTGGCGTACGCCTGCCGCGACACCGCGCAGACGACAGCGGTGAAGCTGTGCCGGGTCGAGACGGGCGAGACCTTCCTCGCCACCCGGCCGGTGCTGTGGGACGCCCGCCCGGCCTTCGACCCGGGCGGCGACTACCTCTACTTCGTCGGGCGGCGCGTCTTCAACCCGGTCTACGACGAGCTCCACTTCGACCTGGGGTTCCCCCTGGGCTCCCGTCCCTACGCGATCGCGCTCCGCGCCGACGTCACCTCGCCCTTCGTCCCGGAGCCCCGGCCGCTCGGGGACGACGATGACGACGGCGACAGCGGCGGTGACGGCGGCGCTGACAGCGGCGGCGGCGAGAACGAGGGCGAGGGCGACGGGCCGCCCGAGGTGGTCATCGACCTGGAGGGCATCGAGAACCGGGTCGTCGCCTTCCCCGTCCCCGAGGGGCGCTACGAGGCCATCGCCGGCATCAAGGGCAAGGCCGTCTACCTGACCTTTCCCGTCGAGGGCAGCCTGGGCGACGACTACGCCGACTCCTCCGACGGCACCCTGCACGTCTACGACTTCGCCAAGCAGAAGCAGGAGACCCTGGTCGGGGACGTGTCCGAGTTCGCGCTCGGCCGCGACGGGAGCACGCTGCTCTACCAGTCGGGCAAGCGGCTGCGGATGGTCAAGGCGGGCGAGGAGCCCGAGGACGACGACGCGCCCGGCCGTACGAGCGGGTGGCTGGACCTGTCCAGGGTGAAGGTGTCCATCAGGCCCGAGGCGGAGTGGCGGCAGATGTTCAGGGAGGCCTGGCGGCTGCAGCGGGAGAACTTCTGGACCGAGGACATGGCCGGGCTCGACTGGAACGACGTCTACCGGCGCTACCTGCCGCTGGTCGACCGGGTCACCACCCGGGGCGAGTTCTCCGACCTGCTGTGGGAGCTGCTCGGCGAGCTGGGCACCTCCCACGCCTACGAGAGCGGCGGCGCCTACCGGTCCCGGCCGCACTACCGGCAGGGCAAGCTGGGCGTCGACTGGGCCTTCGCGGACGGCGTCTACCGGATCGCGAGGATCGTCGGCGGCGACCGGTGGGACCCCGAGGCGACCTCGCCGCTCAACCGCCTCGGGGTGGACGTACGGCCGGGTGACGCGGTGCTCGCCGTCAACGGCCAGCCCGTCGGCGCGGACGCGAGCCCGGACGAGCTGCTGGTCAACCAGGCCGACCAGGAGGTCCAGCTGACGATCCGGCGCGGGGACGAGCGGCGGACCGTCACCGTGCGGGCCATCGGCGACGAGCAGCCGGGCCGCTACCGCGACTGGGTGGAGGCCAACCGGGCCCGCTGCCACGAGCTCGGCGGCGGCCGGATCGGCTACCTGCACATCCCGGACATGGGGCCGGAGGGCTACGCCGAGTTCCACCGGGGCTTCCTCGCCGAGTACGACCGCGAGGCCCTGGTGGTGGACGTCCGCTTCAACGGCGGCGGCCACGTGTCGGCGCTGCTGCTGGAGAAGCTGGCCCGGCGCCGCCTGGGCTACGACTTCCCCCGCTGGGGCGTGCCCGAGCCCTACCCCGACGAGTCGCCGCGCGGCCCGATGGTGGCCATCACCAACGAGTGGGCCGGTTCCGACGGCGACATCTTCAGTCACACCTTCAAGCTGCTGGGCCTGGGGCCCCTGATCGGCAAGCGCACCTGGGGCGGGGTGATCGGCATCTGGCCCCGGCACAACCTGGCCGACGGCACGGTCACCACCCAGCCGGAGTTCTCCTTCGCCTTCGACGACGTGGGCTGGCGGGTGGAGAACTACGGCACCGATCCCGACATCGAGGTCGACATCACCCCGCAGGACTACGCGGCGGGGGTGGACACCCAGCTGGACCGGGCGATCGAGGCCGCCAAGGAACGCCTGGTCCTGCAGCCGCCCCACACCCCCAACCCGGCGGCCAGACCCCGGCTCGCGGTGCCGCGCCTGCCGCCCCGCCAGTTCCCCCTCGGGTTCCCGCCCTCCTCCACGTGACCCTCCGGGGCGCTCCCGGCCTTCGCACGGCCTGGCGGTCCGAGACCCCCGGGAACGGCCTCGCCCCGGTCACCGGCGGTCACGGTCCGGAGCCTCCGGGCGGGAACCGGCGGCGCTCCCGCCCGGCGACTCCGGGGACGCCGGGGACGCCGTGCCCGTCCGCCGCGACCGCGCTCGGGCCCTGTCGGACAGGGCGTGGCAGCGCGCGATCTCGGTCTCCGGGTAGGGGGACTCCTTGCTCTCGTCGCACAGGCGCCGATGGAACTCGTCCATCACGACGGCCGTACGGGCGTGCCCGGTGAGGATCGAGGCCGCGGCGGCGGGGACGCCCGGGGGCCTGTCGCCGTCGGCCCAGGCACGGACGAACCGGTCACGGTCCACGCCGCCGCGTACGCGCTCGGCCAGGTGGTGGTTGACCAGGTGCGCCGCGGTGTAGGCACGGTCGTAGTCGCGGTGCCGGGTGAGGAAGGCCGCCTCCTCCGCGGAGAGCTCGAACCGGGCGCTGAGGGCGAGGCCGAAGTCGGAGAGGTACAGGCGGTGGCCGTCCGTCAGGACGTTGTGGAAGTGGGCGTCGAAGTGGACGAGGCGCCGGCTCCGCATGAAGGCGACCGTCTCCGCCAGTTCCGCGTCCACCCGCGCGTACGCGGAAAGGTCCTGTCCGGGCAGCCACGCGGAGAGGGTCTGGGGAACGTGCTCCAGGAAGAGGACCACGCTCGCCGGGGAGCGGCGGATCGCCTCCAGCCGCTCCCGCACGGCCGGTGAGCCCTCCCAGTGGCCGACCGCGCCCTCCAGGTCGCCGAACTCGGCGAACACGGCGCTCTCGGGGGGAGGCGGGCCCGGCAGCACCCGCCAGTGGTACAGCAGCGGGAAGCCCTGGTGCTCCTCCCCCAGCACCCAGTTGGTCGCCATGGTGTGGGCGGCCAGCTCACGCCAGGCCCCGAAACCGGCCGACCCCAGTCCGTACTGGTAGAAGCCAGGCAGGCCGAAGAGGTTCGCGGTGGACATGACGTTCTCGGGACGCAGCTCGGGCTCGGTCAGGGGCACCTTCTTGACGAAGACCCGCACCCCCTCGATCTCCAGCGCCGCCGACGCGCCGCCGATCCCCGCCCCCAGCCCGGCCGCCCCCTCCACGAGGTCCCCGAGCCGGCGGTCGCCGAGCAGGGCGAGGTGGGTGGACACCTTCGAGTACGCGGCCACGCGCGCGGCACGCGTCGGGTCCGGACGGGTCATCGGGGCTCCTCGGTGCGCTGGGCCGGGTGTGCCGGCGTACATCCTGCATACATCCGGCGTACATCCGGCGTGCGTCTGATCGCGCCGGACTCTACACACCGGCGCCTCCTCGCCACGACCGCCCCGTCCCGGGCCGGACCGGGCGGAGGGACGGCCGAGGGGGCGGGGCCGCCACGCCCCAACAAATCGGTTGCCCTCCCGGACGGCCTTCTGCTGGACTTCTGACGACAGCCGATCGATCAAGGAGAAGGAAATGCGCGAAGCGTTCATGTTTTCCCGGAACGGAAATCCCATCCATCCAGAGGACATGACGCTTGGTGAGAACACCCGACCCGACGACTTCGGCGCGCGCGGACGCCGGTAGGACAAGCCTGGCCCGGCGGCCGCTCCACGCCGCCGGGGCCGGCGACGAGACCGGCGCCGCGGCCCGGCGCGCCGTCCTGCGCCACCTTCGCCCGGGACGCCGCTCCGCCGCGGCCCTCGTCGCCGCCGTCGCCGCC
This sequence comes from Streptosporangium nanhuense, assembly GCF_059358815.1. Lineage (NCBI taxonomy): Bacteria > Bacillati > Actinomycetota > Actinomycetes > Streptosporangiales > Streptosporangiaceae > Streptosporangium > Streptosporangium nanhuense. The sequence continues at coordinate 134,129 of NZ_JCADBG010000022.1, read as the reverse complement.
ACGACGGCGCTGCCGCTGGCGGCACCCCAGATCACCCGTCGTTTCGTCGACGACGCGATCGGCGGGGCGAGCACCCGTCACCTCACGCTGATCGCCCTCGGCTACCTCGTGCTCGCCGTCGCCGGGCAGGCCGCCCGCGTGGTCACCGCCTGGCTCGCGAGCCGTCTCGCCTGGGACGGCACGAACCGGCTGCGGGAGAGCCTCGCCGAGCACGCGCTCGGCCTCGACATGGCCTACCACGGCCGCCGGACGCCCGGCGAGATGATCGAACGGGTGGACGGCGACGTGGTCGCGGTGGCCGAGTTCGTCGTCGCCTTCCTGCTGGACGTCGTGGCCGGTCTCCTGCTCCTGGCCGGGGTGCTCGTCGTCGTGTTCACCGTCGACGCGCGTCTCGGCGGCGTGCTGCTGGCGTACTGCGCGCTGATCGGGTTCGGCATGGCCCGCGCGCAGCGGCTCGCCGTACCGTCGGCCACCCGCTCGCGGGCGGAGAGCGCGGCGCTCTTCGGCGGCCTTGAGGAACGGCTGGCCGGCGTCGAGGACATCCGGGCCAACGGCGCCGGGGAGCACGCCGTGAACCGCTTCCACCGGGCCTCCGCGACCCTGTACCACGCGGAGTTCCGGGACGCGCGGGTCGGGACCGTCATCCTCGCGGGCACGACGGTGGCGTTCGCGGCCGGTACGGCGATCCTGCTCGGCCTCGCCGCGTGGACCCGGGAGTCCGGCACGCTCACGGTCGGTACCGCCGTGCTGCTCTTCCAGTACACGCAGATGGTGCGCGCGCCGTTCGAGCGGCTGATCGACCAGCTGAGGCGGTACCAGGCGGCGCTGGCCGGCATCGCGCGCATCGGCGACCTGCTGGCCGAGCGGCGCACGCTCCCCGCGCCCGCCGACCCGCTGCCGCTGCCCGCGTCCGGACCGCTCGCCCTGCGCCTCGAGGGCGTGGGCTTCGCGTACGCCGACGACGACGAGCCGGTGCTCTCGGACGTCACGATCGCACTGGCACCGGGCGAGACGCTCGGCCTGGTGGGCCGTACGGGCAGCGGCAAGACGACCCTCGCCCGGCTGGTGCTGCGTCTGTACGACCCGACCGAGGGCACCGTCCGGGTCGGCGGGCTGGACCTGCGGGACGTCGATCCCGCGTCGGTGCGCGGACGGATGTGCGTGGTCACCCAGGACGTGCAGCTCTTCTCCGCCAGCGTCAGGGACAACCTCACCCTCTTCAGGCCGCTCGCCGACGACGACCGGCTGCGCGACGTCCTGGCCGGCGTCGGCCTCGGCGACTGGCTGGCCGGCCTGCCCGACGGGCTCGACACCCGGCTGGGCGGCGGTCCGGGTCCGGGATACGGAGACGGTTCAGGAGACGGTTCGGAGGGCGTTCCACGAAGCGGGCCGGTTGGCGGGTCGGTGAGCGGGTCGGTGGATGGGGCGGTGGGCGGGCCGGTGGGCGGCGTCTCCGCCGGGGAGGCGCAGCTGCTCGCGTTCGCTCGGGCGTTCCTGGCCGACCCCGGGCTCGTCGTGCTGGACGAGGCGTCCAGCCGGCTCGACCCGGCCACCGAGCGGCGCGTCGAGGAGAGCGTCGACCGGCTGCTCGCCGGCCGGACCGGCGTGCTCATCGCGCACCGGCTCTCCTCCCTGTCGCGGGTGGACAAGATCGCCGTCATCGACCGCGGCAGGGTCGTCGAGTACGGCGATCGCGAGGACCTCGTCGCGGACCCGCGGAGCCGGTTCGCCCGGATGCTGGACGTCGCGGGGGTGGTCCTCCGATGAGATCCGCGACGCCCGATGCCGTCGAAGGCGCTCCGACGAAGCCCACGACACCGGACGCCATCAGGGGTGGTCCCATGAGACCCGATGCCGTCGAAGGCGCTCCGATGAGACACGCGACGCCGAACGCCCCGGAGGTGGTCCGATGAGGCCCGTGATGCTGGTGGTCGCCCGGCTCGTCCGCTTCGACCTGCGCCGGTACCTGATCGGCGCCCTGCTGTGGATGCCGGTCAGCGTCATCCCGCTCGCCGGTGGGCTGGTGCTGCAGCGGCTCTTCGACCAGATCAGCGGGCATCGAGCCGCGAGCCTGGAGCAGTCGCTGTGGCTGTGCGCGGCGTTCGTGGGCGTGGAGGTGGTCCGCGGCCTGGTGCTCGTCGTCGCGTGGTCCTACGGGGTCTACTGGTGGACCGCCGCCGCGACCCTCCTGCGGGCCAACGCGTTGCGCTCGATCCTCACCGCGCGCGGGCCCGCGGCGACCCGGCTGCCGCACTCGCCGGGCGAGGCCGTCGCCCGCTTCCGAGACGACGTGAGCGACCTGGTCAACCTCACCGACGAGAGCGTCCCGCTGGCCGGTTCGGCCCTCTTCGGCGGCGCCGCCCTGGTGATCATGGCCTCGATCGACCCCGTCATCACCCTGGTGCTGCTGGTGCCGATGGTCGCGGCCGGCGTGCTGAGCCGGTCGCTGAACGAGGTGATCCGGCGGCTGCACCACCGTGCCCGGGTGCTCGGCGCGGCCGTCACGGCCCATGTCGGCGACACTTTCGGCGGCGTACTGGCGATCAAGACCGCCGGGGCCGAGGACGCGGTGCTGGAGCGGCTGCGCGAGCGCAACCGGGGGCGGCGCGACGCGGCCGTCAAGGACCGGCTGGCGACCGACATGCTGGACACCGCGACGGGCGCGACCGTCGAGATCAGCATCGGTCTCGTGCTGCTGCTGTGCGCGTCGGCGATGCGCAGGGGCGACTTCACGGTGGGCGATCTCGCACTGTTCACCACCTATGTCAGCTGGCTGACGGCGCTGCCGCGCACCATCGGGGTGATCCTCCACCGCCTGCCCCAGGGCGCGGTCGCCACCGAACGGCTCACCCGGCTGATGGCGCCGCACGAGGACGCCGACCACCTGTCGCGCGGGAGCGACGTCTGGTTCCACCGGGAACCGCCTCCCGCCACGACGCCGCCGGATCACGGCGACGCGCTCCGGGTCGTCGAGGCGCGCGGGCTGACCGTGCGCCACGGCGGGAGCGGCCGCGGCGTGCAAGCGGTCGACCTGCGGGTGGCGCGGGGGTCGTTCACGGTGATCACCGGCGCCGTCGGCTCGGGCAAGACGACGCTGGTGCGCGCCCTGCTCGGCCTGGTACCGCTGGACGCCGGGACGATCACCTGGAACGGCGGGCCCGTCGAGGACCCGGGGACGTTCATGGTCCCCGGCCGCGTGGCGTACGCGAGCCAGGTCCCCCGGCTGTTCTCCGAGTCTCTGCGGGAGAACCTGCTCCTGGGCCGGTCCGCGGACGGCGACCGGCTCGGCCTGGCGCTGGAGCTGGCGACGTTCGAGAAGGACCTGGCCGGGATGCCGGAGGGCATGGACACGGTCGTCGGCCCGCGCGGCGTACGGCTGTCCGGCGGCCAGGCGCAGCGTGTGACGGCGGCACGGGCACTGGTCCGGGCGCCGGACCTGCTGGTCGTCGACGACCTGTCGTCGGCCCTGGACGTGGGGACCGAGAGGCTGCTGTGGGAGCGGATCGCCGGTGCCGCCCGCGACGGGCGCGGGCCGGGAACGCTGCTGGTGGTCTCCCACCGGCGGGCGGTGCTGGAGCGGGCCGACCAGGTCATCGTCCTCGACCGCGGCCGGGTCGCCGGTCACGGCCCGCTCGGCGAGCTGCTGGAGACCTGCCCGGAGATGCGGCGGCTGTGGAACGAGGAACACGTCGCCGAGACCGGGTGACCGCCGGACGGCGGACACCGGACGGCGGACACCGGACGGCGGACACCGGACGGCGGACACCGGACGGCGGACACCGGACGGCGGACACCGGACGGCGGACACCGGACGGCGGACACCGGACGGCGGACACCGGACGGCGGACGGCCGCGCGGCGTCCGGCTTGGCGGGGGCGCTCGGCACCGCCACCGCGCCACCGATCCACGAAGAATTTCCCCTCACGAGCGACGATTCCGTCTCACCCCGTGAGTCACCTCTTCGAGAGGCCATGACACCATCGGCAGACGACTTCAGGAGACCAACATGTCCGCACAGGACCCCGCGCGACCGCTCGACCACACCTTCACCGCGCCGATCGAGAAGGACGGGGCCTTCGCCACCTTCGTGACCGTGCCGGACTCCGCCGAACTCCTCGGGACGAGGCGAGCCGTGAAGGTCGGCGGGACGATCGACGGCCACCCGTTCACCGCCACCCTCATGCCGTCGGGCAACGGCCCGCACTGGCTTCCCATCAGGGCCGCGCTGTGCAAGCTCATCGGCAAGAGCCAGGCCGGCGCCGAGGTGACGTTCCACCTCGATCAGCGCTTCAGCTGAGCCGGGCGGGCCGGTGCGCCCGGAGGATCCGCAAGAGGCGGTCCCACCGTCAGGGGCGGCCGGGTTCCCGCGACGCGTCGGCGGCGAGCCCGGCCGAGGTCGCGCGGCGTCGGCCCGCCCGTCGTCCCGGTGGCCGTACCCGGGCGTGGGTATCGGCGCGTTCCCGAACCAGAGCGGCTCGGGACGGCTCAGGACGGCTCAGGACAGCGAGGCGGGCAGGCCGAGAGAGACGAAGTGGTCGAGGCCGATGAACGAGGTGATGTCGGCGATCCGCTCGCCCCGCAGGGTGAACACGTTGATCGACCAGGCGAGGTGGGCGCCGGCGTCGTCGTCCCAGCGGTAGGAGCCCACCCCGGGCTGGCCGTTCGCGGTGGCCGGGAGGTGCCGCCAGCTTCCGCAGCTGGTCAGCGGGACCCGCACGGCGAAGTCGGTGACGGCCTCCAGGCCGCGATACCAGTGCGCCATGGGCGGCATCGACCAGGTGACGTCCTCGGTCAGCAACGCGACCAGGGCGTCGGCGTCCCCGCGTTCCAGCGCGGAGGAGTAGCCGGCGACGATCTCCCGTACGCGGGCGTCGCCGATCTTCCGCAGCGTCAGCTGCTGGGTGCGGGGGAAGACCTTGTCCGCGACGACCCTGCGCGCTCGCGCCAGGGCGCTGTTCACCGACGTGGTGGTGGTGTCCATCGTGGTGGCGATCTCGGCGGCCGAGAAGCCGAGGACCTCGAACAGCAACAGCGCGGCCCGCTGGTTGCCCGGCAGGTGCTGCAGGGCCGCGACGAAGGCGAGCTCGACGGCTTCGCGCTGCTCGTAGCGTGCGCCCGGACCGGCCGGGTCGTCGGTGAGGCCCGCGTCGGGGTAGGGCCCCAGCCAGGCGACGTCGGCCAGCGGGGCGTCGCCGAGCACGGCGTGCTCGCTGGAGGGGCCGAGGTCGACGGGCATCGCCCGCCTGCCCCGGGTGGCGACGACGTCCAGGCAGGTGCGGGTGGCCACGGTGTAGAGCCACGAGCGCAACGAGCTGCGGCCCTCGAAGCGCGCGAGCCCTCGCCAGGCCCGCAGCAGGGCGTCCTGCAGGGCGTCGTCGGCGTCGTGGGTGGAGCCGAGCATGCGGTAACAGTGGGCGTGCAGCTCGCGACGCAACGGCTCCACGAGACGGGTGAACGCGGCGTCGTCACCGTCGCGCGCCCGGATCAGATCGTCGTCACCGCCACGCGCCGAGGTCAGATCATCATCGTCGCGCGCCCGGATCAGACCCTCATCACCGTCGCGCGCCGAGGTCAAACCATCGTCACCGCCGCGCGCCGGAGTCAGACCCTCGTCACCGCCACGCGCCCGGACCGGGTCCGCGTCGTGCTCCTGGACCAGGACCACATCCGCGCCACGCGCCCGGGTCAGACCCTCGTCACCGTCGCGTGCCCGGATCGGGCCGGCGTCCCCGACGCCTGGCGTCGCCTTGTCCACGGACCGCGAAGAAATCTCCCTCACGAACGACGATTCTGCCTCACGTCGACAGTCTTCCCTTCGACCGAGCACCACGGCACCGTTCCGAACCGTCGCAGGAGGCCGCCATGAACCCCACTCCCACCGTCACCACCGCTTACCTCAAGGTCCCCGACGCCACGCTCTACTACGAGGTACGGGGCCGGGGACCCCTCATAGTCCTCGTCGGCGCACCGATGCACGCCGCGCACTTCGCGCCGCTGGCCACCCTGCTCGCCGACGACCACACCGTGCTCACCACCGACCCCCGGGGCGTCAACCGCAGTTCCCTCGACGAACCCGGTCAGGACTCGACCCCGCGGATGCGCGCCGACGACCTCTCCCGGCTCCTGACCCACCTCGACGCCGGTCCGGCCGCGGTCTTCGGGTCCAGCGGCGGCGCCGTCACCGCGCTGGCGCTCGCCGTCGCCCACCCCGAGCAGGTGCGTACCGTGATCGCGCACGAGCCCCCGCTGAACCGCCTGCTCGACGATCCCGAGCAGCACGACGCCGCGGTCGAGGACATCATCGCCACCTACGTGTCCGGCGACGTCGCGGGGGCCTGGGTCAAGTTCATGATCAACGCCAATATCCCGCTGCCCGCGTTCGAGGAGCCCGCCGGGGCTCCCGCGGAGGCCCCGGCCGAGCCCGACCCGCAGCAGGTGGCGGACGAGCGCTTCTGGTTCCTGCACGAGATGCGCGCGACCACCCGCTGGCAGCCCGACATCGCCGCCCTGCGTGCCGGGCCGGGCTCCGTCGTGGTCGGTATCGGGGAGGAGTCGGCCGGCCAGCTCTGCGACCGCGCGTCGACCGCACTCGCCGCGGCGCTCGGCACGAAGCCGACGTACTTCCCCGGCGGCCACATCGCCTTCGCCGACGACCCCGCCGGATTCGTCCCCCGGCTGCGCGAGGTCCTGCGGGAGAACGAGGTCCTGCGGGAGGACTGAGCGATGACGCCGTGAACACGTACGGACGTGCGGGAACGCACCGGGCGCGCGGGAACGCACGGCCGCTTGCTCGCGTGTGACGGATCCCACCGGCGGGGGCGGGATCCGTCACGGCGGGGCGGGGGTTTAGGCGAGGTTCAGCTGCCAGGAGACGCCGAAGCGGTCGTTGGTCCAGCCGAAGCGCTTGCTGAAGCCGTAGGAGCCGAGCGGCATCAGCGGCTCGCCGTTCTCCGACAGGGCCGCGTACAGGCGCTCGATCTCCGCCTCCGAGTCGCACCGCACATACAGCGAGACCGACGGGGTGAAGCCGAAGGCGTGCTGCACGTTGCTGTCGATGGCCATGTACTCCCCGCCCGCCAGCGTGAACGTGGCGTGCTGCACGCTGCCCTCCGCACCGGGCCCCTCGGGTCCGTAGCGGACGATGCCGAGGATCTCGGCGTCGTCGAACAGCGACGTGTAGAAGGTGATCGCCTCCTCGGCGGTGCCCTGGAACATCAGGAAAGTAGTGATCTTCTGCGACATCGGGTGAACTCCTGGCAGGGGGCGTGAAGGACGAGGGCGCCCCCGGCCACGGGAACGACCTGCTCGCCGGAAATCTCGAACGTGCGCTCGACAACTATTTCAGGAACAGATCACAAGTCAACACGATGCGTGGGCGAGCGATACCCGTGTGCTCCTACGCGAAAGTCGGCGAGGTCATGTTCCACCGCCGACCGGGGACGCCGACCTCCCCTGTCGCCGGCACCGCGATCCCCGCCGGACCTTGAGCGATCCGGATCACGGCGGCCGGAACCTTGGACACCACCCGTCGAATCGTTTCAATTGCCCCACCGGCCACTCTCGACGAAGCGATCACTACGGAATACGGTTGTCTGCATGCCGGACGAAAAGGTAAAAACCCCCATATTTACCGTCTCCTCTGGTTTCTTCAGCCGTGCGCGTACGGTGGCGCCGCCGACCTGGAGCCGCTGGCTGATCCCCCCGGCGGCGCTCTCGGTGCACCTCGCCATCGGCCAGGCCTACGCCTGGAGCGTCTTCAAGCCGCCCCTGGAGTCGGCGCTCCACCTCTCCGGCACGGCCAGCGCGCTGCCGTTCCAGGTGGGCATCGTCATGCTCGGCCTGTCGGCCGCGTTCGGGGGAACGCTGGTCGAGCGCAACGGCCCGCGCTGGGCGATGTCCGTCTCCGCGACCTGCTTCTCCCTCGGCTTCCTGATCTCCGCGCTGGGCGTGGCCGTCGGGCAGTACTGGCTGGTCGTCCTGGGGTACGGCTTCGTGGGCGGGATCGGTCTCGGCATCGGCTACATCTCGCCGGTGTCCACACTGATCAAGTGGTTCCCCGACCGGCCCGGCATGGCCACGGGCATCGCCATCATGGGATTCGGCGGCGGGGCCCTCATCGCCTCACCGTGGTCCAACCAGATGCTCGAGACGTTCGGTACCGGCACCGGCGGGATAGCCACGACCTTCCTGGTGCACGGCCTGGTGTACGCGGTCTTCATGTCGATGGGCGTGTTCCTGATCAGGGTCCCGCCGGAGGGCTGGCGGCCACGGGGCTGGGAACCGGCGAAGGCCGCCGCCCGCCCGCTGGTCACCACCGCCGACGTCTCCGCGCGCAACGCGATCCGCACACCGCAGTTCTGGCTCCTGTGGGTCGTGCTGTGCTTCAACGTCACCGCGGGCATCGGCATCCTGGAGAAGGCCGCGCCGATGATCAAGGACTTCTTCGCGAACACCACCGTGCCGGTCACGACCGCCGCGGCGGCGGGCTTCGTGGCCCTGCTCTCCCTGGCGAACATGGCGGGACGCTTCGTGTGGTCCTCGACCTCGGACCTGATCGGCCGCAGGAACATGTACCGCGTCTACCTCGGCGTGGGCGCCCTCTTCTACCTGGCGATCGCCCTGGCCGGGGACTCCCACAAGTTCCTGTTCATCCTCTGCGCGCTCGGCATCCTGTCCTTCTACGGTGGAGGATTCGCCACCGTGCCGGCCTACCTGAAGGACCTGTTCGGGACGTACCAGGTGGGGGCCATCCACGGCCGGCTGCTCACGGCCTGGTCCACCGCCGGCGTCCTCGGACCACTGATCGTCAACGCCATCGCCGACGCCCAGAAGGCCGCGGGCCGGTCGGGGCCGGAGCTCTACACGACATCCCTCTACATCATGATCGGGCTGCTCGCGGTCGGCTTCCTGGCCAACGAGCTGATCCGCCCGGTGAATCCCGTCCACCACGAGAAGCCCGTACCCCCCGAAATCCGGCACGAAAGAGGAGGCCACGCGTGATGGCGGACGACCGCGCCCCGGCCGGGAACACCCCCTTGATGATCCTGGCCTGGACCTGGGTCGGCCTCCCCTTCGCCTACGGCGTCTACGAGCTGTTCCAGAAGCTCACCCAGCTCTTCGGCTGATCGCCATCGGCGGTCATGCGAAGCGTGCGCCTACCGGACACCATCCCCGTTTGGTCTCGCTCGTTCATACCGCCAAGGAACTGGACAAGCTGCGACCCTCAGCTGGACGGAACATCGGACTTCTAATCCGACGGTCGCAGGTTCGAATCCTGCGGGGCGCGCTGTCGCCGGAGAGCTACGGGTAATCGTGCCGATCAACTGCGGGGCGGGGGTTCGGTCCCTGGGGGCCACGCCATCGGCTACGGGGCTCGGCGGATCTGCTCAGGGGGCACCCGGCGCAACTCCCAGCGCAGCCGCTGTCCGGAGGTCAGATCCGTGGCGGTGACCACCAGCCGGTCATCGGTGAGGTCGTATCGCCCGGACAGCAGCTGTTCATCTTTACTGAGCCACGTCCGCCAGATCCCGATCGTTGCGGTGACCGGATCGACTTCGAAGTGGTGGGTCTGCTGCGTCTGTCCGCTGCGCAGGACGAGCTGGTGGGCGCGGTTGTGTTCGAAGTAGACGCGCTCGGCCGGACCGGACAGGCCCGAGGGCCGGAAGGTGCCCGCCGTCACGTCCCATGTGCCGTCGAGCGGGGTGGGCGACCGGTTGTTGTAGTTGGCGACGTAGTACGAGCATGAAGCCGGAATAGCGAGCAGGAGCGCCACGAGCACGGCGTGCACCCACCAGGGGCGCGTACGTCGCGAGCGGGGCGCGACCCGGTTTTGGCCGTCCCAGAACACCGCCGCCAGTTCCCGGCGGTGCTTCCACAACAGGTAGCTCGCGCAGCAGGCCCCGATCAGAGCGATGACCAGGGCGTCGTAGGCGATCCCGTAGGAGACGTTGAGCACGGTGATCCCGGCGAGCAACGGTGCGGCACCCGCGGCCCCGAGCAGCGTGGTGCGACGGAACGCCAACGCCAGGCCGAAGCCGATCTGCAAGAGCGCGATCAGATTGCCAAAGAGCGGCGAGTAACCGAAGTAGTACCAGGTCAGCCAGAATCCACTCACCGCGCCCATCGGCTTGTCGAGCTCGGAGTCGAGCACGGTGAACTGGGCGCCGAAGAGCTTGGCGAAGCCGTACTGCAGCAGGATCACCGTGACGGTCCACCGGCATATCGGGTAGAGGAAACGCCCGCCCTCCGGCGCCACGACGTCATCATCCTTGTCGTCGTGCTTGGTCGCTGTCTGCCTCGTCACCGGCTGCCTCCCGTCCCAAGCTCACGTTGGCATCCCGAGGTTGTCAAGGCTGGACGCGACGATGCCGGCACGGTCATACCTGCGAGGGGAACATTCGGCTCCGAGGTGATCGGATGGAGAGGCGCGTGCGTCCGCGTACGTCGTGATTCTCTTTCCAGGTGCGATTCAGCGCCGTCCAACCTCGTTCCAGGTGAACCACGGAACCCTGCTGGTCCAGGTGAAACTGATCGGGACGGGCAGGGTCAGAGCTGCTGATGCGGTTTGGACACGGGGTCGTCCTCGCTGATTGTTCCTGGAGACGGGGCGCTGCAGATAAAGAGATCAGGCGAGTAGGGGTCTGCCTGAAGCGCAAGCATTCAGAGCCTGATCAAGGACATGGGGGCGCGGCTCGTCATCCTGCCAGCCATCGGTCTTGAGCTTCTGCAACAGCGGCAAGAGTTGCGGATCACCCAACTCCGCCGCGGCCTCGACATAGAGGTTGCCCACGTTCGGAGTGGCGAGCACTCGTTTCAATGTGGGCAGGATCCGGACATCGCGCCGTATCGCCAGTGCCACCGCGGCTTCGCCCGCCGTATCTGCCTCGGGATCCTGCAGGCGTTCGACGAAGGCGTCTCGGATCGCTGGGGAGTCGCTGTCTTCACGGCCGCCCAGCGCCATGGTGGCCCAGTCCCGCACCTGGGCGTCCGGGTCGCGCATCAGCTTCAGCAGGACCTGGACCGCATCCTCGGGAAGCGGATCGATCCCGGCCGGAATCCCGTATGCCACCTGCCGGCGGACATCAGGGTCCAGGTCACCGGCGAACCGCAGGAGCGAGGACAAGACGCGTTCGTCGTCACAGATCGCGGCGAGCGCGTGGGCGGCGGACCACCGGACGTCCTCGTGGGCTGTGTCCAGATTGAGGGTGTTCGCCGCTTCGATCAGGGGCGGGACGTGCCAGGCGAAGTCGAGCGCTTGAACCGCCAGCAGGTCGAATCCGAGTGCCCGCACGTTATGGTCGGCATCAGCCCACCAGGCCTGGGCCAGGGCGATGATCTCCTCGGGGCTGGAGAGGGACTCGAACAGCCGGTCCATCGCGTCGAAATGCTCACGGTGAGAGCTTTCGTCCCAGTCGAGTAGTTCGGTGAGCAGGCTGTCAGGGAGCTGCGGTGTCGACATGTCTTCGCCCTCCATGACCGGTGCCGGAGACAGTGACCGAACGGACATCCCAGGCGGGACTAGGAGTATGCCGATGTGAGACGGGAGAAGTCGATCGCATTTCGGGGAGCCACCTTGGGAGCCACCCACAGGGACGATCATGAACTGGGTCGGACGGATCCGAACGGCCGAAGTCCGGGCGAGCAGCAGAGCGAACGGTTCTGCACATCGTTCGGGAGGCTATGAATCAGATGTTCCGAGCCTGTACCGCGTGTAGTGGTCGCCAGGCGGCACGAACTCCATACCGTTTTCATCAAGCGCGTTGTGTATCGTCACCTGGCCGTTCGGGAAGCCGAACCCCAGGGACACGATCGGTTCCTCCACAAAATCCCTGTTTCTCCACATCAGTAGTTCCACTGCCGAACAAGGTTGCCCAGCCAGTGCGGTGAGTTCGTCCGGTACGTCGTCTCGCCATGCCAGGTGGAATTCCGGCCAGTCCGGTGCGTGTGCCGGATTGATGGTGTTCCAGGTGATGGAGAGCTCGTCGAACTTCCAATGATTGATCTCGACCTGTTCGCCTTCGAAATCCAGGAGAACCGGGCAGTCAGCGAACCACTCGTCCTCGTCGAGATCCCACATCAACAGCGTACGGGTCAGCCGCCGGCCGACGAGGCGGGCAAGCCTCGCTCCGTGAACGGCAGCGATCGCCGAGCGTCCGCTTAACCACTCCGGCTGGTATCCGGGAATTCCGAAGTTGAACATCCAGCGATTGTGCCCGATGCCGTCGCTTGGGACTCCTCGGAGCAGTCGGCCTCCACCCATGTGGCGGTCAGGTCCCGGCAGACCACCATGATGCTTCCCGGGCGGAAGTCAGCAAGTATGTCCCCCAACTTCGGCAAGCACCCCGCGTCCACGCGGACATACACTCTGCGCACTGAGGTCATGGTCATGGAGAAGGGGTTCGCGCCGCGCCCACGCCGCTGACCGGGAAAATCCACCCGAACCGCGGTAAGGAACAGCTTGCTAGCATGATCGAATCGCGGCATGAGCTCGGGATCCGTATCCGGGTGAGGAGTCCGCCGCCGAGGAGGAACATCGTGGCGGAACGCGTCGTCGAGCTCACCGATCAGGTGTATGTCGATCATGGTGAGTTCATGCTGCTGGACTGGGACGGCGGGAACGGGCAGGCAGAAGGTGGCCTTTCGCCCTTCGACCTTGCCGACCAGGCGAGGAGTTCCGGGGCCTGGTTCCTGACCAGTGGGAACGTCGCCTTCGTCGTCGGCGAATACGGCTTCCACAAGGCGACCGTCTTTTTGGAACGCTGGGACGGCGAGCCACCGCGGGACGAGGGATGGGCCAAGGTCGTTGATGCGACCATGTTCTTGAGTTCCAGCGTGGTGTATGTCACGGGAAGCGGATTCCCGCCCTCGGGCAGAATGCTCAATCTTCAGGCCCGCGGACAGGAGTGGAACGTTCGCGCCAGCGTACGTCCGCTCGGTCACGGCCCGACAGATGAGTACCCGCCGGACAACATCGAAGAGTTCCGCATGCAGTTCTGGCGTGCGTAGAACACAATCGACTGGCGAACGAGCCTGGTCCTACGCTGCTCCAGCATCGTCTTGCCGCCTTGTTCGGCCCTCCTTGACATACAGTCTCGTCCTCAAACGCAGCGGCGTTGCCGAATTGTTCTCACAGGTAGCGAGCACGGCGCCGTACCGCGCCGTCGTACCCGGTCCTCCGCCGCCCGCCGCCCGGGCGTGCGGCGTGGGCGCCGGTCCCGGCAGGCGGCGACCCGGGGCGTCCACCGACCCACGCACTCGCCGTACCGAGGAACTCGCCGACCACCGGCACGCCGCCACATCAGTTCCGAGATCGATGAACCGTGACATCGGCTCCCGACAACGGCCCGTTCAAGGCGTCTGGAGTCAACATGACACCGGTCAACCGCGCCGCGAGCATCAGAGCCCCGTCCACTATCGGGCGATCGAATCTCTCCTCCTCGTTCTCCTCGTCCTCCTCATCGTCTTCGATGCTCAGTTCGTACGCAGGATCAAAGCCCACGTCCCTCATCAGGTCCACCAGACGATCCGGATCACTCCCATACCGCTCAGTGGGATCTATCGGATCGAAGGCGGTTACCTGTTCTCCGTCGACGGCATACGCAAAACAGTTGGCCGCGTCATCATGCCGCTGCACTGACACCGCCTCCGTCCCCACCGACAGCGCTTGCAAGGCGTCCAGCGACTTTCTGCCGAACACCTCGATGAGCACGGTCCAGCCATCCAGATGCCTCGCCAGAATCTTGTTGGGGATGGGGGGAAAGGGCCACTCATTCATCAGCTCCTCATGGGTGAGTGACCGGATGCTCCCCTCTTCGACGCCCACACGCCGAAACGCCTCGGCCTCGTCGAGCCCTCGAACAAAGGTCAGACACCATACGCCAAGGAGCGCATAGTCACGGGCAAGCCAGGCGACATCGTCACGAGTGATCTCCATGCTGCACGCTTCCTACCGTTCTCCTGGATGCGCCGCCACAGTAACGAGCGGTTCCGACAATCACACCGCTCTCGGGTTCCATGGTCGTGGACCGGATCTCTGATTCGCGCACCTATGATTCAGACAAATGACCCAGCACGAGGCAGACCCAATAGCTCATGACCCGCCTTGGTCCTACGAGCGGGTGTGCCGCGAGTGCGGAGAGCGGTACCGCGTGGGCTCTCGCGGGGAAGGCCGGCCGTTTCACTTCTGGGCGATGTGGATGAGCGCAGGGCCGGGGGACAATGTCAGAATCCATGGTCACTGGCGTTCCGGAGACTGGAATCCAGGCGAGACCCTTGAACTCCGGCGACGAGACGGATACAGAATCACGATCATCGGCGCTCAGATGGAGCCGGCCATCAGCGAGATGGCCGAGATCAGAGGACAACGAAGCCTCTTGGTGGCGGAGCACCGGTCGCTCCAACCTGGCTGCATTTGGGCAGTGCCTTCGGGTGATGAGGCTGATCAAACGAGAGCAAGATCCGGAACATGCGCGGAACGCCGGCTTCTCACCAAGGGTGATCACATGCGTTGACCGCAGGCCGAGACCTTGTCCGACGAATCCGATGAAAGAGCAGCGCTCCACCTTCAGTCCGCAGGTTCCGGATTCAGGCCTGGGAGGCTTGCCCAACGACCACCGCGCACCAAGCATGCAACGATCGCGAACCGCCCCTTTCAGCCTCGTCCGGCCCGCCGGTAACCAGATCGAACGCGGCCACTCTCCACCGGCACCTGGCGAACCAGCGGCTCGACGCCGGACATCGGCCCGGCGGACAACGCGTGGCCCGCAAGCTCCCAGACCGCGGTCGCATCGAGACCGGCCTCGATGAGCTCACACGCCAACCATCCGGCGTCAGGCGCGGGCCCGGGAAGGCGGCCCCAGAGGAGTGCGGCCGGACGGTTTCCGAGTGCCGGAAGCGGATCCTCCGGACCAGTGTTCCGCGATTGGTGGACAGGATGATCAGCAGCACTGGAGATATGTAGGGAAATCATGCAAACGGTGTGAAATTACCTGTCCACACGTAGCGTGACCGCCGGTCGTCCCAGAAGACTTCACGCCGTGTCGACCGCATCCAGCGAGAAGAAGCCCATGAGCCGGCGGGCGCTTACTGTGGCGTCACTCGCGTGGTTCGTGCTGGTGGCGCTGGAGTACTTCTGGATTCCGGTGTTCAGGGTGTCCGAGCTGTTCGCCTGGCTTGCGATCACGGCGGCCTGGTTGTGGGTGATCAGCCGGTCGACCGCGGTGGTGATGACCTGTCTGTCCTCCAGGGACTACGGCCGGTGTGTCGCCGCCTTGTTGCTCGCCCTCGGTGCCGGAGCGGTGGTCAGAACCGCTGACTGGGAAGTCCTGTACGCGGAGGGCCTGGTCCGGTCGCACCGGGACGCGTTCGCCGAACTCGCCGCCGACCACGAACACCACCGGCCGCTCACCGTGCCCGGGTGGATGAGGTATCTGTCGATAGACGGTCAGGTACGGCCACAACGCGACGTTCTCTATCTGCCGGTGTTCGAGGACTGGCGAGCGGAGAGCGGCAGGGGCATCGCCCACATACCGGGTCCGGATGGTCGAGGCACGACGGTCCACACGGCAAGCGGTGACCTCGGCAATGCCACACACGATCTCGGAGACGGTTGGTGGTGGGTGGAGTAGGCGTCAGATTGATCTTCTGGTCCGTATGTTGGGTGTTCCGCTGAGTTTCGAGACACCGTCGTCGCGCCAGTGCCCTGACACGTTGCCGTACGGCTCACCAAGCAGGTACGTAGGCGGGCCTCCCTCGTTCGGGAATCCACGGATCAGAAGGTCAGCTGCGGCCCAGGCAAGTCCGGAACCGTGCAAATCCGAGTCTCCTCACATCAAAGAAGCTCCGTATGAGCACCTCCCGGTTCGCCGCTCCTCAGGAACCAGGCCGGAGATTCCGGGAAGCCGACGCTGGAAGAGCGTTTCCGTAGGGGAAGGGGACCGACGGCGACTCACTTCGGCTGAGGAGGAGCGAGAGCATTCGGAGCAGCCCGAATGCCAACGTCGGCAGCCCGACGATCCAGCAACGCAGGAACGCCCAGACCTCCGCGTTGGTGTGCTCGCCGTTGCCCTGTATCTCGGGCGCGAGGTTCGAGGCGATCACCGGAAGCAGGAGCACTGCGATACCCGCGAGGACGAGCGCCGTGCCAGATGCGATCGACTGCCCCCGCCGATAGGGGCGAGCCGCCAGCAGGGTCAGGGTGACGGCACATACGACGGCGGGCAGGGCCACCTTGCCCGCCCAATGCAGCAACATCGTCGTCCCGTACCACCGCTCGTCCGAAAGCGGCTCCGCGAAGTACATCATGGGAGTCGGTGCGCCGAGAAGATCCCGGAGTGTGCCCAGCAGGCTGCCGCCGACGAAGGCGCTGACGAACACGGCCCATCTCCACCCGGTCCGGGAACCCTTCGCCGAAACGATGACGACGGCGACGGCGGCGAGCAGGCCGAGAACCACACCCTTGCCGGCCCCGTTGGCGAACGGTATCCATTTGTTCCACGGGTAGTTGTCGACCGTGATGGCCGTCCACGCGCCGATGGCGCCCCAGGCCAGGACCCCGACGGCGATCGCGACGGACAACAGGTCCCTGACACGCTCGCGTTCGGTCACGCCCTGGCCTCCATCTATCTCACACGTACGGATCACTCTGTCGGTGACTTCGGGATGCCGCAATGCGTACCGTGGCAGCCCCTTGTGATCGACGGCCGTTGCGGAACATGTGCGGGGTGATCTTCGGTGGTCGAGGTCCGGGGAGAGACTCTCACCCTGGTGAGAGTCATTGCCACCGCCTGGAGCGCGATCGCGGGGAGGAGCGACGGATCTGGACGCGGTGGTGGCCGGCGGCTCGGAGACGGCTCATGACAGGTGAGCGGCCCCCTCCAGGATCCGGGGGGTGAGCCTGATCCCGGTGAGACGCTCGATCAGGACAAGCCCTGGCCCCCGGTAGAGCTCGTACTTGTCCTGCCCGTAGTCGTGGTCGATCCGCCTCATGGTCTCCGCGAGTTCGTCGGGAACCTCCTCGGAGTAGCCCTCCTGAGCCCAGAAGGCGAACCGGAGCTCCCCGTCCTCCATCCAGCGGAAGTCCTCCAGGCCCTTGATGTCGAGGCGGTACAGGGAGACCAGGCGGGTGCCCGCCGACAGCGGCCCGAGGAACTCGTCGTCGGCGCCGAGCCAGCTGTTGTACCGCGCGGCGAACGCCCAGCCACCGGCGGTCGTCACCCCACCGGCCCCGGACCCGGGCTCGTGGTCGTGGCCGGCACCGGCGTCGAGCGTCGTCCAGGAGAGGCCTTCCCCTGGGCCACCCGTCCGAGCCGTGAGCTGCTCGGGTGTGAGCCCGCGGACGAAGATGAGGCTGTACGCCTCCGCGAAGCCCGAATCGTAGAACCAGGCGTGGTCGTCAAGGGGTGTGATCATGCGACGATCATGGCAGGGCCCACCGACACGACCCGCCGGGTTCCGAGACGCCGTCGCCGCGCCGGTGCCCTGACGCGTTGCCGTACGGCTCACCGAGCGGATGCCAGGGGCTCGATCCAGGAGCGCAGCCGCTGGAGGATCTCGCGCAGGTGGGCGTCGTCGGCGAGGCCTGGAGGTGCCCATGCCTCCGTTCTGAGCTCGCTCTCGGCGTCGAGTTCGGCCCAGATCTCCTCGAACGAGTCCCTGACGCCCGGCTCGCGCGGATCTGCGGCCTCGAACAGGCCGCGAAGGTCCTCGGCCAGCTTGGGCAAGGAGATCCCACCCGAGTCGTACAGGTCGAGCCGCGCGGCCATCTGGCTGATGAGAGCTCGTTCGTGGTCCTCCACGGCATCACCTTCCAGGTCTCCGAGTCATCATGCCGACCGCCGGCCAGTTCGGACTCCACCCACGTAGCGGTCAGCTCCCGGCAGACCACCATGACCGTTCCCTGCCGGAGGGCGATCTCGTGGCTGCACCCATCGGGGTGCGGCAGGATCTCGTCGAGTATCACCACGCTGCGCGGCTCGAACCCCGAGGGCGCGACGGCATCGAGCCCGCAGCAGCCCGCCACGGCTCATCCATCTGTGACCAGGACTCGCGGGCCGATCCCTGTATCGACAAGCCTTGATCCTTTCTCATGGCACGAACCGGTGCTCACGGAGCCGCTGGGAACTGATCGCCGATGAGTTCGAGCAGTGCGGCGTGCGTCTCATGGTCGGCCGACACGACGAGGCCGCCCGCGCCGGTGTGAAGGGGCTGGCCGTGGATGCCCGTCACCACGCACCCGGCGGCCCGGCACAACGCGATCCCGGCGGCGAAGTGCACGTTGTCGTGCGCGTGGCCGTCGGTGACGTACGCGGCTCGCCGGCCGGCGGCGACCCAGGCCAGCGCCAGGGAGGTGGACAGGACACGTGTGTGGAAGCGCTCGGTGAAGCCGGGATCGGTGAGCAGACGAGCCACCTGGAAGCCCGGCTCGTTCGGGAAGGGCGGGTCGAGGTTGAGGTCCACCAGCCGCGACTCGGCCGACGGCACGAGTTCCTCGTCCACGCCGTCGCGGCGGACGTGGGCGCGACCGCCGTCCGTCCAGAACACCTCGTCGGCGAACGGGTCGGCCGAGGCGGCCGCCGTGAGGTCCCGGCCGACGCGCAGGGCGACGTTCACCGCGACCAGCGTGGTGCGCGCGGCGTAGTTCAGCGTGCCGCACAGGGGGTCGACCAGCCACATGCGTTCCGCTCCGGCGGAGCCGGCGCGGCCGCTCTCCTCGCCCGTCACGGCGTCGTCCGGCCGGGCGGCGCGGATGACGTCGATGACGGCGTTCTCCGCGTCGATGTCGGCGGAGGTGGCGAAGTCGGTCGCGGTCTTCGCGAAGCGCTCCAGCGACGCACCGTACATGGCTCTCACGACGGCGGCTCCTGATCCCGCTGCCGCGAGGGCCACCTCCTCGTCCGTGATCGGCATGTGGACAGGATAGACGCGATCTCCACCACTTGATCGACGGGGTCGACGGGTCGGCGGACATGTGGCTGCCCGCGGCCGGGCGCCGGGGTCAGGGCGGGGAGGCGTCGGCGAAGGCGACGAGGCGGGCGGCCAGGGCTTTCACCTCGTCGCGCAGCTCGGCGGGGGTGATCACGGTGAACGGCCAGCCGAGCCCGGCGAGCATCTGTGCCATCCCGTCCAGCCGCTCGGCCCTGGTGGTCAGCAGCACCCCGTCGGGGGTCTCGGCCAGCGTCGCCGTGGCGGCCGGGATCCGCGCGGAGGCCTCCTCCAGGGTCGTCTCCAGCACCACCCTGACCTCGTGCCGGTACGGCACCGCCGACAGCGACCCGACCACGTGGGCCACCGGGTCGAAGCCGCCGGGCACCTGGAAGCCCCGCTCGGTGGGCGTGGCGTCCGCCACCCGGTCCACCCGGAACGTCCTGATCTCCCCGCTGCCGTGGTCGAGCCCGGCGACGTACCAGCGGCCGGAGTGGAAGACGATGCCGTACGGGTCCAGGTCGCGCTCGGAGGCGTCGCCGCGCCAGGAGCGGTAGGCCAGCCGGACGGTGACCCGGCGCCGGGCGGCGCCGGCGAGGGCGAGCAGCGGTCCCGCCCTCGGGGTGCTCACCCTCGGCGCCGCGCTCCCGGTGTGGCCCAGCGTCTCCGACACCGCGTCGACGCGCTCGCGCAGCGGGCGCGGGAGCACCCGCTGGATCTTGGCCAGCGCGCTCCCGGTCGCGGCCTCCCTCACCGCCAGCCCGGTCCGCCGCCCGGCCAGCAGCCCCAGCACCACGGCGGTGGCCTCGTCGTCGGTGAGCATGAGCGGCGGGAGCTTGTAGCCGGGCAGCAGCCGGTAACCGCCGTGGCGGCCCCGTTCGGCCTGGACCGGCACCCCGAGCTCCGACAGCCTCACCGCGTAGCGGCGGACCGTGCGCTCGTCCACCTCCAGCCTGGCGGCGAGGTCGGGGCCGGTCAGGCCGGGGGCGGCCTGCAGCAACTCCAGCAGCGCGAGCACCCGGGCGGCGGTCATCTGGATTCCCCTCAAAATCAGGACCGATACTGTCCGGATTCGATTCTAGGGTGAGATCAGGCGAACAGAGGAGAGACACGATGAGCGCATACGTCCTGGTCCCCGGTTTCTGGCTCGGCGGCTGGGCCTGGGAGAAGGTCACCGGGCCGCTGCGCGAGGCCGGGCACGACGTCCACCCGGTCACGCTCACCGGCCTCGGCGACCGGGTTCACCTGGCGGGCCCAGAGGTCGACCTGGAGACCCACATCCAGGACATCGTCAACACCGTCGTCTTCGCGGACCTGACCGAGGTGATCCTCGTCGCCCACAGCGGGGCCGGCGCCCCGGTCACCGGCGCGGCCGACCGGATTCCCGAGCGCCTCGCCCGGGTGGTCTACGTCGAGAGCGGGCCGCCGGCCGACGGGATGACCCAGCTGGACCTCACCGAGCCCGGCTGGCGGGCGTTCATCGAGAGGCGGGTCGCCGAGCGGGGCGGGGCGAGCTATCCGCTCCCCTCGTGGGAGGAGCACGAGCGGGCCGGGGCCAGCCTGGAGGGACTGGGCGAGGCCGAGCGCGAGTGGCTCGTCTCCCGCGCGACCCCGCAGCCGTACGGGACGCTGACCCAGCCGCTGGTGCTCAAGGGCGGCGCGGCCGCGCTGCCCAAGACGCTCGTCACGTGCTCGTTCCCGCTGGAGCGGGTACACGCCATGATCGCCTCCGGCCACCCGTTCTTCGCGGAGCTCGCCGGGCCCGAGTGGAGCTTCGCCGCGCTGCCGACCGGGCACTGGCCGATGTTCTCCAGGCCCGGGGAGACCGCCGCCACGCTGGCCGCGCTGGCGGGCTGAGGCCTCGGAAACCCCCTCGGAGGGACCGGGGAAAATCGGGGTGCCGGGCCGCGCGGAACTCCGGGGGGGAAGGGGCCGGGCACCGCGGGGTGCCCGGCGGGACATTTGTCATGGGTGCTTCCGGATCTATGGATCTGCTGTGGATCACGCGCTCTCCGTAGCGTCGTCCACATGGCAAACGACACGAATGACGCGGTCTCCCTCGGGGGCGTGACCAAGCGTTTCGGGGCGGTGCGCGCCGTGGACGGCCTCAGCCTCGACATCCCCGCCGGGCAGACCGTCGCCCTGCTCGGCCCGAACGGCGCGGGGAAGTCGACCACGATCGGGCTGCTGCTCGGGCTGCTGGCCCCCGACTCCGGGACGGTGCGCGTCTTCGGTGACTCCCCGGAGAGCGCGGTCCGAAGCGGGCGGCTGGCGGCGATGCCCCAGGAGGGCGGCCTCGTCCCCCGGACCACGGTCCGCGAGCTGGTCGGTTTCGTCTCCGGGACCTACCGGTCGCCGCTCCCGCTGGAGGAGGTGCTGGCGACCGCCGGGCTGGAGGGGCTGGCCGGCCGCAGGACGGAACGGCTGTCGGGCGGCCAGGCGCAACGGGTCCGCTTCGCGCTGGCGCTGGCCGGAGACCCCGACCTGATCCTGCTGGACGAGCCGACCGCGGCGCTGGACGTACGGGCCAGGCGGGAGTTCTGGGAGAGCATGCGCGCCTTCGCCGCGCGCGGCAAGACGATCCTGTTCTCCACCCACTACCTGGAGGAGGCCGACGAGTACGCCGACCGGGTGGTGGTGATCAATCGGGGCCGGATCGCGGCCGACGGTACCAGCAGGGAGATCAAGCGCCTGGTCGCGCCGTCCACGGTCAGC
This sequence comes from Streptosporangium nanhuense, assembly GCF_059358815.1. Taxonomy (NCBI): domain Bacteria; kingdom Bacillati; phylum Actinomycetota; class Actinomycetes; order Streptosporangiales; family Streptosporangiaceae; genus Streptosporangium; species Streptosporangium nanhuense. The sequence goes on along the minus strand of NZ_JCADBG010000022.1, from coordinate 112,493 downwards.
GTCGCCGCCACCGGGGACGCCGCCTCCCTGGAGCGCCTGCCCGGGGTCGTCTCGGCCGAGATCCGGGGCGGGCGGGCCCACCTGCGCACCCGCGACGCCGACGCCACCGTCGTGGCGCTGGCGGCGACGGGGGCCGTACGGGACCTCGAGGTCGTCCCCGCCGCGCTGGAGGACGCCTTCATCGCGCTCACGGAGCTGCCCTCCGGGCCGGCGTCGGGAACGGCGGCCGGATCGGCGAAGGCGCTGACGGAGGTGGAGGCGTGATGCTCGGCTACATCCGCCTGGAGGTCACCAGGACCCTCCGCGACCCGGGATACCTGATCATGGGTTTCACGATGCCCGTGACGATGTACCTCATCTTCACCAACCTCGGCGTGGCGGGCGACGACCGCGTCTGGGCCGCCCTCTACGTGATGGTCAACATGGCCGCCTTCGGCGCGATCGGCTCGGCCTTCAACAACGGCAGCGGCATCGCCGAGGACAGGACGGTGGGCTGGCTGCGTCAGCTGCGGACCGTCCCGCTGGCCCCGGTACGGGTGGTCGCGGGCAAGACGGCCACCGGGATGCTCGTGGTGCTGCCCGTGATCGTCGGCGTGTGCCTGTCGGCGGCGCTGCTCAACGGGGTGCGGCTCGGGGCCTGGCAGTGGATCTCGATCGTGCTCCTGCTGTGGGCGGGTTCCCTGCCCTTCACCCTGCTGGGCCTGTCCTTCGGCTACCTGTTCAGCGGCCAGACCGCCGCCGTGCTCAACATCGCGGCCAACATGTCGATGGCGGTCGTCGGGGGGCTGTGGCTGCCCGCGGAGGGCTTCCCCTCCTGGTTGCGAGCCGTCGCGGAGTGGACGCCGAGCTTCGGCTACGCCGACCTGTCGCGGAAGGTCGCCTTCGGGGAGGCGCCCGAGGCCGGCACGGCACTGATCCTGACCGGCTGGCTGGTCGCCTTCGGGGCCCTGGCGGTGTACGGCTACCGCCGGGCCGGGCGCGTGAGGTGAGCCGCGTGATAGGAGTGGCCGGGTGAGCGGGAAGACGGAGAGACCGCAGAAGGCGCTGGAGGCGCTGGAGGCACGGGAGGCGCGGAAGCCGCGGGAGGCCAGGAGGCGGGAGTGGTCCTGGGGAAGGCGGCGGAGGGGGCCGGGAGAGCTCGCCTTCTACCCGTGGCTGCTGATCGTCTACCCTCCGCTCAGCGACCTCGCCTCGGGGAAGGTGCAGCCGGCGGCGCCCGCCGCGCTGGGCGTCGCCGCCTTCGTCGTCCTGTACGTATCGTGCATCCGGTTCTCCTTCGGCGACCGGCGGCGCGCGGCGACCGTGGCGCTGGTCGCGCTGCTGGCGGTGGCCTTCCTGCTGCTGGCGGGGTTCGCGCACGACTGGTTCTACCTCGCGCCGCTGATGACCATCGCCTGCGGGACCGTGCTGCGCGGCAGGTCCGTCTACCTCCTCCTCACGGCGCTGACGCTCGCGCTGGTCGTGGTGATGTGGCGCGCGGGGGCGAGCTGGGCGAGCATCTCCCTGGCCACCTGGGGGACGAGCACCGGCGGCCTGGTGGTCAGCATCGTCCTGAGGCTGTTCTCGGTGATCGACGAGCTCCAGGAGACCCGGGAGGAGCTGGCCCGCGTCGCGGTGGCCGAGGAGCGGCTGCGGTTCTCCCGCGACCTGCACGACCTGCTCGGGCACACCCTGTCGGTGATGGTGGTCAAGGCGGAGGCCGTGCGGCGGCTCGCCCCCCGCGACGCCGAGGCGGCGGCGCGGCAGGCCGCCGACATCGAGGCCGTCGGCAGGGAGGCGCTGACCGAGGTGAGGGCCGCGGTGACCGGTTACCGTGGCCGGGGGCTCGCCGCCGAGCTGGCCTCGGCGCGTACGGTACTGGCCGACGCGGACATCGCCGTCGCCGTCGCCGTCACCGAGGAGCGGCGGGCACCGGAGGCCGACGCCCTGCTGGGCTGGGCCGTGCGTGAGGGCGTGACCAACGTGGTCCGCCACAGCGCCGCCCGCACCTGTGAGATCACCCTGGAGGGAACGATGCTGGAGATCCGCGACGACGGCCGGGGGCGCGGCGGGAGACCGCCGGGCAACGGCCTGCGCGGCCTGACCGAGCGGGTCGTCGCGTACGGCGGGACGCTGGAGACCGGCGACCGCGACGGTTTCCTGCTGAGGGTGACGCTCCCATGATCAGGGTGCTGCTGGCGGAGGACCAGGGCATGATGCGCAGCGCGCTGGCCCTGCTCCTCGGCCTGGAGGACGACATCGAGATCGTCTCCACGGTCGACCGGGGCGACGAGGTCGTGCCCGCCGCGCTCGCCGCGCGCCCGGACGTCGCCCTGCTGGACATCGAGATGCCGGGGGGCAGCGGCCTGGACGCCGCGGCCGGGTTGCGGGACCGGCTGCCGGGGTGCCGGGTGCTGATCCTGACCACGTTCGGCAGGCCCGGCTACCTGCGGCGGGCGATGGAGGCGGGCGCCGCGGGGTTCCTGGTCAAGGACGGTCCCGTGGAGGAGCTCGCGGCGGCGATCCGCCGGGTCCTGGCGGGCGAGAAGATGATCGACCCCGCGCTGGCCGCCGCCGCGCTGAGCGCCGGTGCCAGCCCGCTGACCGACCGCGAGCGGGACGTGCTGGCCGCGGCGGCCGACGGCGCGACGATCTCCGACATCTCCCTGCGGCTGCACCTGTCGGAGAGCACGGTGCGCAACTACCTGTCCGCGGCGATCGGCAAGACCGGCACCCGCAACCGCATCGAGGCCGCCCGCACCGCCCGGCACAACGGCTGGCTCTGAGAGCGCCGGGCCGGGCCCGCCCCCGAACGGTCCGCCCCTCTGAACGAACCGCCCACGAGGAGGGACCGGCACGAGGACGGGATCAGAGAACGGGGGCCGGGGCTGGGGCCGGGGCCGGGACGGGGGCCGCGGGGTCCTCGGTGAGCCAGTCGCGCATCATCGCGTAGGTCTTCTCCGCGATCAGCTTCTGGCCCGCGGCGTTGGGGTGGAAGAAGTCCCACGGGCTGAGGTGGTCGACCGTGAACCGCTGCCTGAACACCTCGTTGCCGTCGAACCGGCAGGAGGGGCCGTACGCCGCGCAGACCCTGGCGAGGGCGGTGTTGTAGTCGGCGACCCGGGCGCGCACGCGGTCGCGGCGCGCCCGGTCGGCCGCCGAGGTCGAGGTGGGCCGCGCCAGCATGGTGGGGCAGATCCGGCCCACCGCCCAGAACCCGCGCGCCACCGGGTTCCTCCTGCCGATCTGCCACAGCCGCTTGATGTCGGGGACGCTCGCCACGAACACCCGGCCGCCGGGCCGCCCGGCCCGGAACAGCGCCAGGGCCTCGGCCACCCGCCGCTCGTAGACGGCGACGGGGGTCATCAGCCGCTCCTCGGACACGCAGGCGTCCTGGGCGCCGATCAGCACCGTCACGTAGTCGGCGCGCCGGCCGACCGCCCGGGTCACCTGCCCGGCGAGGTCGGCGCTGGTGGAGCCGGGGACGGCGAGGTTCACGTTGTGCCCGGCGAGGGCCGCGGCCTGGGCGCGCAGCCTGACGTACTGGCTCTGGACGTGTCGGTGATCACCGGTGGACCAGGAGCGCGAGGCGCAGGTGAGGTACCAGCCGCAGGCGTTGAATCCGGCGCTGATGGAGTCGCCGAGCGCGGCCATGACCACCGGCCGCCAGGGTTGCGCCGCCTGGACGGCTCCGGCCGGGGCCAGCAGGGCGGTCGTGAGGGCGCCCAGACTTGTGAATGCTGTCACAGTCGCGCGAAGCATGACACCTCCGCTGAGAGATCGCGTCTGCTTCGGATGTATCACCGCAGGCCAGGACAGTACGGCCCGTTGACCGAGTACCTTGGTTTTCTTGACACCGCGTGGCGGGTGTGCTGGCGGGGGAACCACCGTCGAACACGTTCAGTTTCCCGCATAGAGTGGCGGGGGTGAGTGTAGCGCTCGGATCAACCCGTCCTCTCGTGGTGACGACCACCTCTGTCGACGACCCCGGTGACCTGTTCGCACGCCTGCCGGAGACCGCCCCCTACGCCTGGGTCAGGCACGGGGAGGGGCTGGTCGCCTGGGGTGAGGCCATCCGCCTGACCGTACCGCCCGGCCCCCGGCGTTTCGACTGGGCCCGCGACCGCCTGGCGGACCTCTTCGGCGAGGCGCACGTCGCCGACGGCGTGGCGGTGCCCGGCTCGGGCCCCGTCGCCTTCGGCTCGTTCACCTTCGATCCGGAGGCGCACGGCTCGGTCCTCGTCGTCCCCCAGACCATCCTCGCCCGCCGCGACGGCCACGCCTGGCTGACCACCATCGGCGAGCGGCGGCTCGACGCGATCACCCCGCCCCGCTCCCCGGGCAGGATCCGGTACGGCGACGGCAGCCTGACCGCGCCCGAGTGGGAGCACGCCGTGGCCAGGGCCGTCCGGCGGATCAGGTCGGGCCACCTGGAGAAGGCCGTGCTCGCCCGCGACCTGACCGCCGTCGCGGAGCGGCCGATCGACGTCCGGCTGCTGCTGGCCCGCCTGGCCGAGCGCTACCCGGAGTGCTACACCTTCTCCTGCGCGGGGCTGGTCGGCGCCACCCCCGAGCTGCTGGTCCGGCGTACCGGGGAGACCATCGAGTCCCTGGTGCTGGCCGGCACGATCCCGCGGGGCGCCGACCCGGCCGACGACGTGGCGCGCGGCACGGCCCTGTTCACCTCGGAGAAGAACCGCTACGAGCACGCCTGCGCGGTCGCGTCGGTGCGCGAGGCGCTCGACCCGCTCTGCGCCGAGCTGAAGATCCCCGAGGAGCCCGAGCTCCTGGTGCTCTCCAACGTCCAGCACCTGGCCAGCCCGGTGAGCGGGCGGCTGTCGGAGGGGACCTCGGTCCTGGACGTGGTGGCGGCCATGCACCCGACCGCCGCCGTCGGCGGCACCCCGACCGGGGCGGCGCTCGGCGTCATCCGCGAGCTGGAGGGCATGGACCGGGCCGGGTACGCCGGGCCGGTCGGCTGGATCGACGCGCGGGGTGACGGGGAGTGGGGCATCGCGCTGCGTTGCGCCCAGATCGAGGGCTCCAGGGCCCGCCTGTTCGCCGGCTGCGGCATCATGGGCGACTCCGACCCCGCCTCCGAGCTCGCCGAGGCCCAGGCCAAGCTCCGCGTGATGCAGTACGCCCTGGAGGGCTGACCCTCCGTACGAATCCGCCCGCGACCAGGCAGTTTCCCTCCGGCCTGGTCGCCACCCGGCGAATAGGCGTACCCTCACAAGGGCAATACATCGGACATTTCCGGCAAGAAAATGATATTTGCTCCAGCTCGGCGTCCTCTCGTCGCCGCATGGCCGGCCAACTCGTCAGGGAGAGGAAAACATGGCACTACTGACCACCGCCCGCCTCACGGTGCGTGACTGGAGTCCCGACGACGCCGCTGAGGCCCTCGGTATCTACGGCGTCCCCGAGGTCACCCGGTGGCTGTCCCCGGCGATGACCCAGCTCGACGGCGAGCAGGCGATGCGCGCCACGCTGGAGTCGTGGACCCGCAGCCGCGGCACCCTGACACCCCCGCTGGGCCGCTGGGCGATCGTCCGCAACTCCGACCAGCGGGTCGTCGGCGGCCTCTCCCTGCGATACCTGCCGCCCGACGAGGAGGACATCGAGATCGGCTGGCAGCTCGCCCCCGACGCCTGGGGGAACGGCTACGCCACCGAGGCCGGCCGCGCCCTGGCCGGGTGGGCGTTCTCCATCGGCGCCCACGAGCTCGTCGCGGTCGTCCGGGTGAACAACGACCGTGGCGCGGGGACGGCCAAGCGCATCGGCATGCAGTGGGTCGGGGAGACGGACAAGTACTACGAGACGCGCCTCAACGTCTACCGGCTCTGGCCCAGCGACCTCTCCCCCGCCGACAAGGACCCGCTCCGCCCCTGACGATCCGGCGGGAGGCGGCCGGTGGCGCACGTCCGTACCGTCCCGGGAGCCGGGACGGCGGCGGTCCGCGCCACCGGCCGTTTCCGCGCCACCCGCCGTTTCCGGCCGTCACGACGGCATGACCGCACGGCCCGGGGGCGGACCGTCCCCGGGCACCTCGCCTAGCTGACCTCGCTCCCGGTCTTCCCGGACGGGGTGATGACGATCGTGGTGGGCTCGTCGATCGTGTCGTCGGCCTCGGTGGCGGCCTCGGTGGCGGTCTCGGTTTCGATCGCGGTCTCGGTGGCGGTCTCGACGACGCCGCAGGCGTCCATGAGCGTCTGCCGCGCCGCGAAGAAGCGCTTGTCGTCGATGCGCGCCACGTAGGCGTCGAGGCTGAACGGGCTGTCCGGACTGAACGGGTCGTGGACGGCCCTGGAGGCGACCCGGTCGTAGAGCGGCTGGAGCTCACCCCGGAAGTAGGCGCCGGCCAGCTCCTCCTCGGTCACCCCCGCGTAGTCCATGAGCGCGGTGATCGCCTGCTGCTGCGAGCCGTACTGGTTCTCGTCCCGGACGAGATCCCCGCCCTCCAGGAGAATCCGGGTGAAGTGCTCGGTGAGGCCCTCGTTGAACCAGAAGCCGAGGACGTCCAGCACCGCGGGGTGGGAGAGCTTGTGGACCGTCTCGTGGTACTCGGTGCCGGCGCCGGTGCGGTCCTCCCGGACGTAGATCTTCTCCCCGACCTGGAGCCCGTTCGTGGTCTCCGACTGGGCGAACCTGTCGTCCTTGCGCGCGGCGTCGATCTCCTGCTGGTCGTTCGGCATCCTGTCGAGGACGAAGACCGCGCCCAGCTGGTCCTCGGTGACGTAGTGGATGTGCTCGTCGCGGAGCCAGTCGGGCCCCTCGGGCAGTGTCACGTAGTTCGCGAGCCCGGTGCTGCCGACGAAGACGTCCACGATCTGTTTCGCGTTCAGCCGCGGCGCCCGCGCCTGCTCGGACTCCGGAACGACCTGCTGCAGCCCCTCGGCGACCTGCGGCGGCACGTCGATGGTCTGGAACGGGTCCTCCTCGGGCGCGTCCGCCTTCCCGGACGTGCTCACCTCCTCGGGCGCGCCCACTTTCTCCTCGGACGGGTCCGTCTGCTTTCCCCCGATCAGGTCGCCGATGATGTAGTCGGGGACGATCACCATCTCCTGGCCCCCCACCTCGATGACCAGGCTGAACGGACAGCGCTGCGTGGGGTCCAGCCTCTGGTTCACGAGCTCGACCTTCCGGTAGGTTCCCCGCGGGACGGCGACGGGCGGTGTCTTCCTGACCTGGCGCTGGTCCACCGCGCTCTTGGGGATCCCCAGCTGCTGGACGGAGAGCGTCACCTCCGTCAACTCCTGGAGTGGTTCGAGCATCTTCGTCCAGAAGTCCACGAGCAGTTTGTCGGACACCGCGTCGAGCGCGTCTATCGTGTTCAGCGTCTTCTGGTACGTCTCCTCGACGAAAGCGTCCCGGCTGACGAGGAACTCACCGCCGAAAAGGTAGCTGAGGGCGACCATCGGCACGCCCTTCGCGTCGCGAACGGACACCGGCCGGTCGATCGTGTACAGGTGGAAGCCGGAGTATTTCAGCGGATCCTCCTGGACGCCGCCGAGGTCGCCGTTCGGCAGCCGCTCGTAGATGGGCACGCCGGCCTCGGACGACGCCTTGAACTTCGGGTGCGGCACCAGCTTGACCTTCGACGCGGGAACACCGAGGAGCGCTCCGAGATCGAAGTCGAAGTCGAAGTCCGCCCAGATATCTCGCTTGTTCAAGGCCGTCAGCTCGCCGACCTCCTCGGTGTCCTGCTGCCCCTCGGGCACGGTCGTCTCCAGCGGGGTCTCCTGCGAGGCCTCCCAGAAATCCCACTGGCCGAGCGCGTTCGCCTCGTCCAGGATCCTCTGCGTCTCCAGGTCGACCGCCTTGCCGGTCCTCTCATCGTCGACGGTGGTCGTGCCCGCCAGCGCGCTCAGGTCACGCACTATCTCGTCCCAGTCGATCACGTCGATCTCGCCGGTCCCCACCGGGGGCGGGGCGACGGTCTCCTCCGAGGACGAATCCTCACCGGAGGAGTCCGTGCCAAGGTCGGTGCCGCCGACGGCCTTCTTGCGCCGTAACGATTTCCTCTTCGAGCTTCCGCTGCTGCTCATCGTTCCTCCTCCTGCGTGGCCGGCCTCGTCGTGCTCCCGGAGCCCCGGCGCGGGGCGATCGGCGAACCGGTCGCCGGACCGGTCATCGGACGGCCGCCTGGTACGTCAGCACCAGGGTGACGTTGCTCAGGGCGCTCCGGTCGCCCTCGACGGTGAAGGCCCAGTCGGACGGGCCTCCGCCGCCGTTGAGGCTCAGGCCGGGAGTGGTCAGCGGGACGCCGTCGGCGAGCGGGAGCCGCCGCCCGGTCTCCAGCACCAGCCGCGCCGTGCCCGCCGTGCTCTCGCCGGCGTACTCGTACTTCGGGTACAGGCCGGTGATCCGCCGGCTGCTCATCCCGGGGAACCGCTCCGGGGAGAGCGGCAGCACCAGGCGGTCGCCGCCGAGGAAGGCCGCCCACTCCTTCGGGAAGTCGCGGGCCACGTCGACCAGGTGGGCCGCCGGGTAGGGGCGCAGCATGCCCTTGACCGACTCGGTGAACACGTCGCCGCCGTGCTCGGCGGTGTAGCGCACGGTGAGCACCACGTCGGTCAGGGCACCGGCCGCGGCGACGCCCCGCGGCCCGCCGCCGAGCTCCAGCCGCCAGGTGGACACCGCGCCGGTGCCCTCGAACGGCAGGTAGCGCTCGTCGTCGTAGCGCAGCTCGAACAGGCCGTTGTTCTCCAGCGGGTACTCGACCTGCGACAGCGCGATCCGCTGGCTGGGACGCCAGTCGCCGCGCACGGTGGCGGGGGCCTCGCCCTGCGGGTCGAGCAGGTACTTGACCGCCTTGGGGTCGGCCTCCAGCACGGTCTTGCTGTTCAGCTGGGTCAGCGTCGCGTTCAGCCCGAGCTGCTCGCCCGCGGCGTCGGCGAAGGTGACCGACACGGTGCGGATCTGGCGCAGGAAGTGGCCGGGGAAGTCCCGGCCGAACAGGTCCTCGCCCAGGGTGAACTCGCACCGGCCGCCGGAGCGCAGCCGCAGCAGCGCCACCGGGTCCAGCTCCAGCAGGGAGACCTTCTTGGTGATCTCCAGGCCGCGGACGTTGCCGGTGGCGTAGGCCTGGCCGAGCCGCTCCAGGTCCATGCCGAGGCTCTCGGCCGCCTGCAGGCCGCTGCGCCTGCTCTCCCAGTACGCCGGCTGGATCAGCTCGGGCTCGCCGTCGCGCACGCCGCGCTCGAAGCGGTACGCCGCCTCGGCCGCCCGCGCCGCGTCGTGGGCCATCTCGTAGGCCTGGAAGCACAGGCCGGACAGCCTGGCCGACAGCCACCCGTACAGCTCGGCGCCGGTGAACTTGTCCCGCATGAACGCCGCCGTCGACGCGTTGTGCGCGATGTCCCGCTCCAGGATCCGCAGCTCCTGCCGGGCCGACTCCAGCCGGTGCCGCGCGGCGGTGATCTGGTACCCGATCTGGAGCACGTCGCTGTCGGCGACGGCCAGCTGCAACCTCCAGTCCTCGACGGACCGCTCGTGCTGGGCGCGCACGCCCAGCGCCTCGCCGATCATGCTGAGGCCCTCGGCGGCGGACTCCGACACCTCGCCGGCCTTGTCCAGGCCCCGGCCGACCTGCTCGCCGCCCCACTCGGTGCCCAGGATGAACGGACCGGCCTTGACCTGCGGCGCCGGGTAGGCGAACGCCGCGCCGGTCTTGAGGAGGGCGGCGACGACGTGCAGGGCCGCGCCGGTGGACATCATCGCGAGCTGGCCGTGCTCCAGCGCCGACAACCCGGAGCCGATGAGGTCGCCGTAGTGCACGGAGCGACCCTTCGCCGAGGACAGGCTCTCGCCCAGCTCGGCCAGGTCCTCCTCGGCGATGCGCACCTGCGCCTGCCGGACGGCGAGCGTGAGGCCGAGGATCGTCCCCTCCTGCCTGGTCTGCAGCAGGCTCAGCTCCTCGGCGTCGCGCCGCTCCAGCACGCCCAGCAGGTCGGCGCCGAACTGGCGGACCCGGTCGGTCAGCTCCTGGGCGCGGCGCAGGGCCACCGGGAACCGCTGCGGCGGCACCGGCACGGCCGTCGCGGCCGCGGCGGCCTCGCCGAGCGGGGTGCCCGCGGCGGCGGCGCGCACCAGCCGCATCGGGTCAAGCGGCGGCTCGAACAGCGGCAGCGGCTGGCTGACGCCCAGGATGTTCAGCGAGTCGCGGATCTTGCGCAGCCGGTCCGCGACCCGCTGCCAGTACTCGGCGAACAGGCTGTTGTCGGGGATGTGGAAGTAGGAGGAGGCCGCGCCCGCGTGCGCCTTGCCCGCCTGCTCCAGCAGGGAGCCGCCGCCGGTCAGGTAGCCGAGCAGGTCGAGGTCGCCCGGCTCCTCCTCCAGGTCGGTTAAGGACCGCGCCTTCGGCGGCAGCGCGGTGCCCAGCCGCTCCGGGGCCTCGCCGAGCAGGTCGAAGGCGAGAATGTACAGCATCCGCGCCTCGTCGACGCTCTCCGGCGTGTACTGCCGGAACAGCATGTCGCCCCAGTCGAGCAGGTTGTCGATGTAGCCCATCACCACGGCGCGGCGGTAGGCGACCGGGCGCAGCATGGCGATGGCGTGCGGGTCGAACGGGTCCTGCCGGTAGGCCCGCAGCAGGTCGGCCCGGCCGCCCAGGGCGCGGAGCTGCTTCTCCAGGTCGGCGAGGACGGCGGTGCGCTCCCCCAGCGCGGCCACCGCCGCGGCCTGCCCGGCGGTGAGCCCCTCGGTGGCGGCCAGCGTGGTGACGGCGGCGCCGACGGCGTGGTGGGTGTCCTCGTCGGTGACGGCGAGCACGTCGATCTCGCGGGGCCGGCCGTCGCCCGCGTCGGCGGCGGCGAGCCGGCGCAGCGCGGCCAGCACGTCCGCCAGCCCCGCCTCCTCGACCTTCGTGACGGTGACGCCGAGCTCGCGCAGCACCTCCAGGTCGCGCGCGCAGCCCTCGGCGAGCGCCCGCAGGTCGGCGCCGAGGAACGGCAGGAACCGCCAGTGCCCGCGCGGGTCCGTCGGGTCGAAGACGTACTCGTACCACCGTTTGGCGTCCTCGAAGCGCTGCGCCTCGTTGAGCGCCTGCGCGATGAGCAGCGGCGCGTGGAAGAAGATCTCCCAGTAGTAGATGCCGTTGGCGCTCTGGAAGTCCAGGTGCGCGCCGGTCGGCAGCCGGCCCTCGTCGACCTTGTCCTTGCGGACCCGGACCGCAGTGGCGGCCCTGGGGTCGACGGTGACCGCCACCTCGTCGCTCTCCTGGGTGGCGGTGTCCAGCAGCGCGGCCACCCCGCCCGACAGCAGCCGCTGGTTGAGCGCGGCGGCGGTGCCCGTGGTCAGCCGGATGATCTCGAAGGGCAGGGCGGTGCGCTCGTACGGGCGGGGCACGGCCGCGCTCCTCGTGCGGCGCGCGTAGAAGCCGCCGGCGAACAGGAACAGGCCCTCGTCGGAGTCCATCGCGGCGTCGAACGGGGTGGGCGACTCGCGGGGCAGCCCTCCCCAGGCCCCGGCGACCGGCAGGTACTCACCGGCCGTGTCGGGCCCGCCGCCGGTCGCGCCCCGGGCGTAGGTGGCGCCGGAGAACAGGTAGACCTTGTCGCCCCGGGTGAAGGCGGTGTCGATCTCCCTGGTCAGCGGCTTGGGATAGCCCTCGTCGACGAGGCGGCCCGGCAGGCCGTCGCCGCCCAGGGTGTAGCGGACGTACTCGGTGCCGCTGGTCAGGTACAGCTTGCCGCCGCCGGTGTAGGCCGCGCCGACCTTGCCGGTCGAGGCCAGCGCGGTGGTGGCGCCGATCCTGTGCTGGGTGGTGGTCCCGTTGGAGGTGATCTTCCGGTAGAAGCCGCTGCCGGTGCCGCCGGCGGTGCCGTTGTCGCCGTTGTCGAAGAAGTAGGTGACGCCGTCGCGCCACGCCGCGGCGTTGACCCGGGTCTGCGGCAGGCCCGCCCGGTTGCCGTCGAGGGGAAGCGGGTACCTGCTCTGCCCCTGCAACTCGTCGAGGACGAACCGGCTCCGTCGCTGCCCGCCGTTCCCCCCGCCGTGACCTCCGCCGTGCCCTCTCCCGTTCCCGTTCCCGTTTCCGTCCTGGTCGGTCCTCCAGACGAAGCGGGCGTAGGAGTTCCCGGCGAAGGCGTAGGCGTGGCGGTCGTTGACCAGCACCGCGTCCAGCGGCTTGAGCGTGCCCGGCATGTCCTCGAAGACCCGCAGGTCCTCCAGCCGGTGGTCGGCCGGGGCCTCCGGGGGGTTCCTGGCCGCCCCGGCGGCGATGTCCTCGGACGTCATGTAGCGCCCCAGGCCGTAGGAGATGAAGTACTCGACGCCGTCGGGGGCGGTGAACGCGACGTCCACCTTCGTCCACGGCGGGAGGTCGTCCCTGCTGGTCCTGATGTTCTTCGGGTAGCCGTCGTCGATGACCTGGAACGGGACGCCGGTGAAGCGGACGTAGCGCTGGCCGGAGAAGACGAAGGTGTGCTGACCGCGGGTGAGCACCGTGTCGACCTTGTCGGCCTTGGGCAGGACCGTGGGGACCAGGCCCCACCGGGAGGCGGTGGCCAGCCGCCCGCTCAGCGCGCCCGCGGGTGTACCCGCCGGAGCCCCGTCCGGGACCTCGCCCGGCACCGACTCCGCGTACTGGCCCGCGGTGTTGTCGAAGAAGTACCGGGCGCCGCCGGGCAGCTCGACCGCGGCGTCCACCCGGCCCCAGACCGGCAGACCGTCGTCGTTGCCGTCCAGCGGCATCAGGGTGGCCGAGTCGTCCGGGCCGACGTCGGCCGGGCGGCACAGGAAGCTGCCGCCCTTGACGTCCACGCTGAACCAGGAGCCGGACTCGGCCGCGACCGGGGTGTCGAACCGGACGACGTCGGCCGCCCGCACCGGGTCGACGAAGATCTCGGCGACCCGTTCGGCCGCGGCGGTGAGGGCCTGGGCGACCTTGTCGTCGGTCTCGCCCGCGACCCACGCCCCGGCCAGCACCTTCAGGACGGAGCCGTGGAAGATCCCGAAGGGCAGGTCGGAGATGCCGGGGATGTCGGCCAGGGCCCGCTCGGTGAGGTCCTCGGCGCCGAGCTCGGCGCTGAGCGAGAACATCATGCCGGTACGCCGCACGGTCGGGGCCTGCGGCTTGCCGTCCTTGTCCGGCGGGTTCGGCGTGGTCACCGTGTAGGCGCAGGCGACCACGACGGAGGTGCGGTCCTCGCCCGCGGCCACCGGCTGGATGAACAGGGTGATGCCGTCGATCGTGCCGCTGCGCGGGGCGCCCACGCCGAGCGTCTGCGCCGTCACCCACTCCTTGTTCAGGTTCTCGAACGAGTAGAAGATCTTGATCTGCCGGGTCGGCGGCTTGCCGCTGACCTTCTGCTCGTCGCCCTTGGACTCGGCCACCACGGTGGTCGTCGCCCCGTCGTCGGCGACCGCCTCCACGGCCGCCCAGAAGACGAACAGCCGGCCGAAGGCGTGCACCGGGTGCACCTCGTCGGCGTCGATCTGCAGGCCGACCTTCTGCCACGGCTCCCAGGACGCCGACAGCCGCTCCCTGCTGGTGAACTCCGCCCGGCGGTGGTAGTAGCGCCGGGGGTCGGTCCTGGTGCGCCCGAACAGCGCCAGCCGGTACGGGCCGTCGGCCGCCCGGTCCTTGGTGTAGACGTACCCTCCGGCGATGGTGAGCCGGGAGACCTCGGTGTACTCGTCGAGGTAGCGCTTGTAGGCCTGCTCCACCGCCACGGGCGTGATCTCGTTCTGCAGCAGGTCGCCCTCCAGCGCGCGGAAGGCGGGGGTGCGGTCGGCGCGCAGCTCGGGCCGGATGTAGTTCTCCGGGTAGAGGAAGACCTTGCGGTTGGCCTCCCACAGCCGGTAGCCGCGCATCCACCGCCACCACTCGAGGATGCGGCGGCGGGCGTCCTCGGCGGACTCGACGACGCCCCCGGCCCCGTTCAGGGCGACCACTCCGGACCCGGCGGACCCGCTGGGCGGGGAGGACTCCAGGTTGAGCAGGTAGCGGTGCACGTAGAGCTGGACGGCGGCGATGGCCTCCCTGACCCGGGAGGTGTCGCCCCGGGGGCCCATCTCGACGTCGATCAGGAACCGGTCGAACAGGTCCCTGGGGGTGCGCAGCCGGTCGCCGGGGCGGCGGGCGAGCACGGCCGCGACCAGCGCGTCGCGCCGCAGCACGTTCAGCTCGTCGTGCAGGGTGCGCTCCAGCGCGGGCCGGTCGGCCGGGTCGCCGCGGCGGAGCAGCAGCTCCCGCAGCGCCTCGGCGGCGGCGTCCAGAGCGGTGTCACCGCCACCGCCGTCCTTGGCGTCGCCGTACAGCCGGGACCACACGTCGGCGTGCAGCGCGGACGGCACGGTGCCCAGCCGGGCGGCGAACGCGAACAGGGCGGCGATCCGGATCAGGAACTCCAGCTCGAACAGCGACTCGTCGGCCGCGCCGGCGGTCAGCAGGCCGACCCGCCGCCGGCACCACCGGATCTCGTCGGCGTCCCAGCCGAACAGGTCGGCCAGGTAGCGGTACGGGTCCTCGAAGGCGGCCTCGCCGGGCAGCAGGAAGGCGGCCAGGTCGCCGGGGTGGGCGCGGGCCAGCTCGGCGAACCCGGCGATCGTCCGCACGTCGCTCAGCCGGAAGTCGGCCGTGCCGGACCAGCGGTGCCGGAACGGCTGCGGGTAGGTGCGGTCGGGGGTGTCGTACCGGTCGCCGGAGTAGCGGACGTGCTCGGTGCCCCGGCACAGGTAGGCGCGGCCCTCGAAGGAGAACGCGGCGTCTGGCCCGGCGTCGAACGCCTCGGGCAGGTTGCCCCAGTCACCGGCCACCGGCCTCGGGTAGCCGTCCTCGACGGCCTTCAGCCGGGTCATCCGGTAGCGGGCGTACTGGCCGCCGCAGAAGACGTACAGGTCGCCGTCGCGGGTGGTGAACGCCGCCTCCACGGTCGCCCCGGGGGCGCGGAAGGCGTTGTCCACCACGCCCCAGGTGCCGGCGATCGGCGCCTCGGCCGCCTGACCGGCCGCGATCCGCAGGTGGCGGGATCCGGCGAACAGGTACACGGCCCCGTCGGCGTCCTGGAACGCCGCGTCGATCGCGTCGCGGAAGGCCTCGGGCAGCTCGGCGACGCCCAGCTCGGCGGGGAGCGCCTCGGCGATGACCCGGGGATATCCCTCGTCGACCTGGTCGTAGCCTCCGGCGTCGGAGTAGCGGACGTACTGGTCGCCGGAGAACAGCAGGGTGCGCGGGCCCGCGTCCCCGTTCACCACGAGGGCGGCGTCGACCCGCCGCCGCTCGGCGACGGTGTTGCGGACCCTGGCCAGCGCCGCCTGGTCGAAGGTCGCGGTCAGGCCGCGCGACAGCACGTGGCAGACGCGCCCGGACAGGACGCGCACGGTGCGCCCGCCGCCGGTCACGGCGTCGACCATGGCCCGCCCGTCGGCCTCCAGCCGGTCGGCCAGGTCCTCGTCGAACGACACCGGCAGCCCGGTGAACGCCTCCTCGGCGCGCAGGTTGCCGATGATCGGCCGGGGGTAGCCGGGGTCGGCGTGCCGGTAGGAGGTGCCGGTGTAGCGGACGTACTGGTCGCCGGAGAACAGGTAGGTGACCCGGCTCCCGTCGGCGGAGGTGTCGGCGAACGCGGCGTCGACCACATCCTCGCCGGTGCCCAGGAAGTTGTTGCGGGTCCGGCCCCAGGCGTCCCTGATCGGCCGCCGCGCCGCCAGGGTGCCGTCGTGGCGGGCGAACTCGCCGGGGAAGAAGAAGTACGTGGCGCCGTCGCGGCCGACGAACGCGCTGGTGAGGCCGTCGGCCTTGGCCAGCCCGCGCCAGGCGCGCTCCAGCGGGCGCGGCCGCGACCACGCCCCGGTCACCGGCCCGCCGGTCGCCGTGCCGGCCGGGCCGGCGGGATCCCGGCGCACGTACTGGCCGTCGAACAGCAGCAGCGTCGTCTCGCCGACGGACAGTACGGCGTCCGGCACGGTGAACCCGGCGGGCAGGTACTCCTCGGGCACGCCCCAGAAGCCTGCGGCGGCGACGCGCGGCACCCCGCCCTCCGGGGCCCGGGTGTAGTCGCGGCCGGTGTAGGTGACGTAGCGCATCGTGCCGTCGGCCCTGGGCGGCTCGAACAGGTACGTGGTGCCGTCCTGCACGTAGGCGAGCGTCACCCGGGTCAGCCCGCCCCAGTGCGCCGCGATCGGCAGCGGCGCCCCGTCGACGTCGGCGTCCACGGTGGCGGCGCCGGCGTACGCCACGAACTGGTCGCCGCTGAACAGGTACGTCTTCCCGTCGGTGCCGACGAACGCGGCGTCCACCGCGTTGTCGTGGTAGACGTTGTTGCGCGGCCTGCCCCACTCCTCGGCCAGCGGGTAGGCCCGCCCCAGCCGGGTGTCGAAGCACGACGTGCCCTTGAACAGGTAGGTGTTGCCGTCGGCGCCGTGCAGCACGGCGTCCAGGCCGGTACGGAACTCCGGCGGCACCGCGCGCGGGAACCTCGGCCGGGCCCGCCGGGGCTCGACGGCCCCCCGCTCCGGCTGGCCGTGCAGGTGCCACTCGCCGGACCGCTCGGCCAGCAGCGCGCCGTCCTGGTCGAACGCGCAGCCGACCGGCTCGGGGAGGGCGTTCTCGTAGCGGCGGTAGGCGGCCTGGGAGACCGCGTGGCAGCGCCCGCCGCCGAACAGGTACACCGTGCCCCGGTCGGCGAACGCGGCGTCCACCCCGGCCGGCGCCTCCTTGAGATTGCCCAGCCGGGGCTCGCGCGGCAGCGCGGACAGGACCTGCGGGTAGCCGAGGTCGGGCGTGGACAGGTCGGTGCCGGTGTAGCGGACGTACTGGTTGCCGGAGAACAGGTAGGTACGGGTGCGCTCCACGCCGTCCGCCCCGATGTCGGCCGCCACGAGGGTCGCGTCGACCCGCCCGGTGCGGGCGATGGCGCTGACGACGTTCCCCCAGAAGCGGGTGATCGTCGCCGGGTAGCGGTCGTCGATCCGGGTGTGGTTGCCGGTCGAGTAGCGGACGTAGCGGGTGTCGGAGAACAGGTAGGTCCGGCCGTCCTTGCCGAGCAGGGCCGCGTCGACCCGGTCGAACGGCAGGTCGTCCCACTGCCGGCGCAGCGGCTGCGGCTCCGACCACCAGCGGCGCTTGTTGTCGAAGGTGGCGTACCGGTCCTCGCAGAACACGTACACCAGGCCGTCCCTGCCGGTGAAGGCGGCGTCCACCTTGGCGAACGGTGCGTCGCCCAGCCCGTCCGGCAGGTTCCACCGGCCGGCGGCGAGCGCCTGCGGGTGGGCGGCGTCGGGGACGCCGTAGTCCTTGGTCGAGTAGCGGACGTGGAAGGAGGCCTCGGACTCCTCGGCGAGGTGGACCTCGATCCGCTCCCCCGGGGCCCGTTTCCCGGTGATCGGGTTCACGGCGGCCGGGTCCACGGCGCGGCGGAGCACCAGCGTGATCCCGTGGTCGGCGGTGACCCGCCACTCGGGACCGGCCCCGGACACCGGCGCGTCCTCGGCGGCGACGATGCCGTGCTCCAGCAGCAGCCTGCGCACCGGGTGCGGCAGCCGGCCCGCGTCCAGGTCGCCGGCGTGCTCCAGCGCGACGCAGGTGATCAGCCCGGCCGCGCCGAACAGGTGGGTGGCGCCGCCCAGGGTGAACGCGGCGTCCACCCGCAGCAGCCCGCCCCAGTCGTCGGCGACACGCCTGGGGTAGCCGGGGTCCACCGTCGAGTAGTCGGCGCCGGAGTAGCGCAGGTAGCGGTCGCCGGAGAACAGGTAGGTGCGGCCGTCCAGGCCGACGAAGGCCGCGTCGACCGTGCCGCCGGGCAGGGCCGCGCCGATGCTCCCCCAGCGCTGCGCGGTGGTCGCGATCTCCGGCCCGCTCCGGCGCAGCGCGACGGTCCTGCCGTTCCTGAACAGGTGCAGCACCCCGGCCGGGTCGCGGAACGCGGCCTCCACCCCACCGGCGAACTCGGCGGGGACGCCCGGCAGGAACGCCTCGATCAGCTGCGGGAAGCCCGCGTCCGCCCGCAGCTCGCCGCTCTCGAGGTCGCCGGAGTAGCGGAACACCTGGTCGCCGGAGAACACCATGTAGGCGGCCCCGTCGGCGCAGGCGGCGTCGATCCGGCCGGTCTCGGCGAACGCGTTGCGGATCCGTCCCCAGGCGTCGGCGACCGGCCGCTCGGCGGCGGTGCCGTCCACGGCGAGGAACCGGTCGCCGGAGAACAGGTAGGTGATGCCGTCGGTGCCGCGGAAGGCCGCGTCCAGCGAGCGGCGGAACCGGTCGGGCAGCTCGGCGCCGCGCTGCCCGTCCTGCCACCACTCGCCGATCCGGCGGGGGTGGCCGGGGTCGACGTGCTCACGCCCGGCCCCGGAGTAGCGGACGTACTGGTCGCCGCAGAACAGGTAGACCCGGCCCTCCTCGTCGGTGAACGCCGCGTCGATCGCGGCGGGGGCGTCGAAGGCGTTCTCGACCACGCCCCACTCCTGCGTGTTCGGGGTCCACCGGGCGCCACCACGCTGCCGGGTGAAGGTACGCGTGACGCCGCCGGTGTCCCTGCCGATGATCCAGTCGGTGCCGTTGACGTCGCTGAACGCGGCGTCGACGCCGGTGAGGCCGGCGAACCGGCCGGACAGCTCGGTCAGCGGCACCGGCTCGTCGCCGGTGCGGGCGTAGCCGGGGCCGTACACCCAGCACTCCTGGCCGCGGAACAGGTAGACGTTGCCGTCGGAGCTCTCCAGCAGGGCGTCGATCCGGTCGACGCCGCGGGGCGCGGCCAGCGGCTCGGGGAACTTCCCGGCCAGGTCCTGGTCGCGGAAGGCGAGGACGATCTGGTTCGCGTCGAGGCCGAACTTCCCGGCGAGCAGGGCGACGGCGCGGATGCGGCGGAGGGCGGCGCGCGAGTCGGGGGGCAGGTCCGCGCCGCGTCCGGCTCCGGCGGGCGCGGGGGCGATCAGCGCGGGGGCGGCCGACGCGGAGACGGCGGGGACGGGAAGGGCCGACACGGGGGCGACCGGTGCGGGGTCGGCCAGCGCGGGGGCGACCAGCAGTTCCACCGCCTCGGCCGGGCCGCCGGTGACCGCCGCGCAGGCCGCGGCGGCGACCTGCGCGCTCACCCCCAGCTCGTCCTGGAGCACGGCCAGCAGCGTGGCGCGCTGCCGGGCGGCCAGCGCCTCCAGCCTGGCGGTGATCTCGGCGATCGCCGCGTTCGTCCGCACCGCGACGGCGTGCAGCAGGAAGAAGACGTCCTTGGCGAAGTCCTCCAGGCCGGGCAGGGCGAAGTCCAGCGCGTTGTACATCTCGGCGAAGTAGTCGAGCCGGTGCTCGGGGACGCCCAGCTCCGGGGTGAGGTGCCCGGCGTTGACCAACCTGACCACGAGCTGCTCCCGCTCGCCCGCGTCGAAGCCGAACTCGGCCGCCGCCGCCGGGTCGACCCGGTAGGGGAGGTGGTCGGCCAGGGCGGTGGCCACCCGCTGGAAGATCGCGGAGTTCTCGGCCGCGGTGAACCCGGCCAGCTCCAGCCGGTTCGCCGGGTCGGCGAAGAACGCCCGGCTGCCCCGCAGGATGCGGTCGTCGGCCAGGTGGACGCCGTCCAGCAGGTCGGCCGCCCGCTGCGCGGCGGCCGGGTCGGTGATGTCCAGGAAGTCCGCCGGGGTGACGGCGAGCAGCTCGGCCCGGGCCCTGGTGAGCAGGCCGCGCAGGGCGCCCAGGACGTGCCTGCGGTACGGGTAGAACTCCAGGGCCAGCGCCGGCTCGCCGAGACCGGGGTCGAGCAGCGCGGCCGGATCGGTGAAGAAGCCTTCGGAGTCGATGTGGCCGTTGAACCGCAGGCTCTCCACCAGGGCGGTGACCTGCCGCGGCGACAGCGGCAGCGCGGCGAGGACCGCCGGGTCGAAGGCGACGGCGCCGCCGGTGAACCGGGTGGCCAGCTCGCGCAGCCGGGCGTGCACGCCGGCCGCGACGCCGCCCAGGTCGGCGTTCACCGCGAACGCGGCGCGGTTCTCCCGGAGGGCGAAGAAACCGGGCCGCAGCACGGTCCCCTGGTCGTCGAGGTAGCCGTTGAAGATCAGGTTGTCGTACAGCTCGGCGCGCTCCCCCTCGTCCAGGTCCGCCAGCTTCGCCAGGTCGGAGGGGAAGAAGACGGCCGGCTCCGGCAGCGGCTCGCCGGGGGGCGGCACCGGGCACAGGCTGCGTACCAGGTCGAACAGCGCGTCGCGGTGCGCGCCGAAGTCGCGGGCCAGCCGCAGCCCGGCGGGCGCCTCCGGCAGCCGGTCCGCCACCAGGGCGCCGCCCGGCTCCAGATGGCCGGCGACGACCAGGTTGGTGTAGACCTTGACGGCGAGGCGGTCGCCGAGCCCGATCCCCTCCAGGTCGCCGCCCACCACCATGTCCAGCTCGGTGAGGGCGGCGTAGGCGGCGGCCGCGGCGCGGGCCGGGTCGACGCGCAGCAGCCGGGCGTCCCTGCGGGAGACCACGCCGTCCGGGTGGGCGACGGCGATGTCGTGGATCACCGCGGCGGCGCGCGGGCCGAACCGGCGGGAGGCGAACAGCTCGGGAGAGGGCGCGAGCTCCTCGAACCGCCGGCGCAGCTCCGCCAGCAGGGCCGCGTCGGCGTCCGGCTCCTCCGGCCCGCCCGGTTCTCCCGGGACGGCCTGCCCGTTCAGGACGCCCTGTCCGTTCAATACGCCCTGCCCGCCGGTTCCGGTTCCGGCCCCCGCCCGCGCCGCCGCGAGGCCCAGCACCGTGGCCAGCTCCCGGCCGTTCAGGTCGGCGGACAGCATCCACGGCACCACGGCCAGCAGGGTCTGCGCCAGCCACAGGCCGGAGGCGACGTCCCCGCCGGCCAGCACCGCGTGGTAGTCGCCGGTGCTCGCCCCGGTGTCGATCAGCAGCGGGAAGGTGGTGTGCCGCCGCAGGGCCGGGTCGCCCTCCAGCGCGTCGAGCACGTCGAGCAGTTCGGTGGCCGAGACGCCGAGCGCCGCGGAGAGCCGGTGGATCCGGTGCAGCAGCGACAGCTCGGCGGGGCCGGTCGCGCGGTCGAACGGGGGCGGCGGCGCCGTGTCGTCCGAGGCGGGACGTTCCCGGAAGCGGGTGACGAGGGCGGCCAGCTCGTCCTCGGTCAGGGACAGCGCCGCGGTGACCCGCCGCCGGTACTCCCTGTTGCGGGTGGCGAGGATGTCGCCGGCGCAGGCGAGCACCGGCCGGTCGGCGTAGCCGTGCGGCACCCGCGCCGAGCCGAGGATCACCGGGGCGCCCGCCGTGGCGAAGGGCACGTTGAACACCCGGTCGAACAGGTCCCGCGGCACCTCGCCGTCGCCCGCGCCGAGCGTGTTCAGCGGGGCGACCAGGCTGACAGCGACGTCGATCGGCACGTCCAGGCCACGGCGCAGGTGGAGCAGCACGGCGAGGTGCCGCAGCGCCGCGGCGTCGATCCGGTTGTCGCAGCAGTCGCGCAGCACCAGGTCGAGCTCGGTGAAGGTCAGCCCGGTGCGGCGGGCCAGCCGGACGAACCTGGAGGCCCGGTCGAACCAGGCCGCGGGAATCGACGCGCCGCCGTCGTAGGGGTCGGAGGGGTCGTCGGCGCAGACGAGCCGCTCCTCCTCGGCGTCCAGGACGACCACCGGGCCGCCGTGGTGGACGAAGAACGCGGACGCGGCCGAGCGCTCGGGGCGCGCCCCTCCGGCCGAGGCCTCGCCGAGGCCGCCGTACAGCAGTTCCCGCAGCTCGGTGCCGGTGATCGACGCGGCCTGCCGGAACCGGGGGACCGCCTCCAGTACGCGCAGGCTGGTCTCCCCGGCCTCGGGGTCCAGCCCCCAGTGCCCGCGCAGTACGGGGCCGTCGCCGAGCGGGGTGGTGAGAACCTCGACGTCGTCCCGGGTGAGCCCCAGGTACTCGCGGGCGACGACGTCGGGGGCGGGGGCGTCGGCGAGGTGGCGGTAAAGCTCGGCGGGCTCGACCTCCAGGTGGTGCAGCAGCCGGCGCAGCCGCTCGTGCCGCAGCGAGAACGGCATGGTGAACGGGTGCCGCAGCGCCCGCAGCACCTGGTCGGCGCCGACCGTGCGGCCCCGGGTCAGCTCCTGCTCCAGGACCTCGTTCACCACGTCGAGATAGGGCAGCTCGGTGTAGGTGTTCGCGCCGTCCAGTGGAACGTTCCCAAGGGCGGGACGGCGGGAGAGGAGGTCGCCGAGCAGGCCGGACGGGGCGTCGTCGCCGAGGAGCTGGAGCAGTTCGGCGAGGTAGGCGGCGGGTGAGTACACGGAACGGGACTCGTCCCGCTCGCGGAAGTCGAGATCGCCGAACAGCTGCTCGTAGCTCGGGAGGGAGTCGGCCGGCTGCATAGATCCTCCTGGACGGCCGCGACGGGACCGCGGGCGCGCACAATCCGAATGGGCATGGGAACAGGCAGGGGAATCGCCTGGTATTTCGGGCAGGACGTATCGACGCGCCGTCCTTGATGGGTGCTGCCGTCAATGCCCCGTTACGCGAAAAACCGCAGCCGACCTCAGGCCCCCCGAGCAAAAGATCATGCATGCGTAAGCTAAGCGGACGAATAGTATCAACCTCATAAGAGGATGGCTATAGCCGCTCACCTGGACGGTCCATTCAAATCGCCCAATAACCGCAAATCACGTTTTTAGGTAAATGTCGCTTTTCGGGCAGGTCTTTTCGGCCGGACGGACACCGAGGAAGCCGCCGCAGCGGCGGGAGATAAAGGACATCCGTAACCTGCGCCCCAGGAGTCACACCGCCACGGCCGAAAAGACGACCGCGCCGGCCACCTCCCCGGCACAGAGCCCGCCTCATCGAAGAGCACAGTCGCGGTGCGCCTGCAATACATGTTCGCCCGCCCGCGGATCGCCTTCCACCCCTCACGGTCCGTAGGCGCAGGCCACGCGGGATCCCGGCACCTCGTCAAGGCGGGGTATCGATGAGAGCGGGCAGAGGGAGGGCCCTAGTCTGGGGAGATGGCATTCATCCCACGCCACAGGTCGGCCGCGGCGGCAATCGCTCTACTCGGCGTGACCGGCGTCGCCGCGGCGACGGTCGCGGCGTCCCCGCCGGTGCCCCCCGTTCCGGGCACACCACAGGCGTCCCCGTCGGCGCCCCCTGCCCCGGGCACGCCACAGGCGTTCACCGCCACGGTGACGCCGGTGTCCCCGGGCCGGCTCCGCCATTCCTGGCGTCGGGGATGCCCGGTGGGACCCGGCGACCTCAGGATGATCACCATGACCTACTGGGGCTTCGACGGCAGGCCCCACACGGGAAGGATGGTGATCAACAAATCGGTGGCCGGCCAGGTCGTCTCGGTCTTCAGGGAGCTGTACGGTCAGCGCTTCCCCATCCGGCGGATGCAGCCGGTGGAGGCCTACAAGGGCAGCGACGACGCCTCCATGGCGGCGGACAACACCTCGGGCTTCAACTGCCGGCGCGTCGGGACCACCACCAGCTGGTCGCAACACGCCTACGGCCTGGCGATCGATGTCAACACCCGGGAGAACCCCTACATCCATCCCTATCCAGGCGGCACCGTCGACCCCCCGAACGCGAAGGACTACGTCCGGCGCCCCCTGGACCGGCCGGGAGTCATCAACCCCGGTGACGACGTGGTTCGCGCGTTCAAGAAGATCGGCTGGAGCTGGGGCGGATCATGGTCGACCTCGAAGGACTACCAGCACTTCTCCCAGAACGGACGATGACGCCCTCGCGCCGGGATCTCCCGGTGCCGTGCCGCGGCGAAAGCCACCGGCTGCCGTTTCGACGGCGCGGGACCGCCGGCCGGTGAGCCCCGGCGGGACATGAGCCGGGGCCCGGCGCCGGGGGCAGAACGTCCGGCGCGAGCCGGGAATCCAACATGAGCAAGGCTCTGACCTGGCCTTTCGCCATACCGAGCACGCCTCTCACCTGGTTAACCTGCACGTATGGACAACGTTGACCGCAGAGCGTCCGCGGGCTTGGGAACGGCCTCCCTCGTGAGCGCCGCCCTGCTCGCACTCGTCATGGCCTTCGGCGGGCTTTTCGGTGCCCGTGCCGCCTTCGCCGCCGCCTCCACCTCCACCGCCGCCGCCCTGCCGCCCCCGGCGCCGGGACGGCAGCTCATCACCGTGACGGCCGACGCCTACCGGGAAAGCACCGCCACGCTGGTCGCCTACACCGCGAGGAACGGCCGCTGGGTGAAGGCGTACGGGCCGTGGACGGCGAACGTCGGCGAGAGCGGCATCGCCCCACCGGGCCAGAAGCGGGAGGGCGACGGGCGCACCCCGTCCGGCACGTACGGGTTCGACTTCATGTTCGGGGCCGAACCCGATCCCGGTGTGAAATTTCCCTACCGGCAGGCGCTCTCCCACGACAAATGGAACGACGACTCCGCCAGTCCCCTCTACAACACCTGGGTGGACGCCCGCCACGCCGATCCGGGGGTCTCTCCCGAGAACATGCTGAACCCCCCGGCCTACGCCTACGGCGCCGTGATCGCCTACAACACCGAGAAGCGCACACCCCACCTGGGCAGCGCGATCTTCCTCCACGTCAGCAACGGCGGGCCCACCAGTGGCTGCGTCAGCCTGCCGGCCGACAAACTGCTGCGGCTGCTGCGCTGGATGGATCCGAAGCACTCCCCTCAGATGGACATCAGAGTCGCCTGACCGAGGAGCGACGGCCCGTAAGAGGCCGCCCCGCCGGAGATCGAAACCCGGGCTCAGGAGCCGAGGTAGCGCAGCACCGCCAGGACCCGGCGGCTGTAGCCGGTGACGTGCAGCAGGCCGAGCTTGTCGAAGATGGCGTTGACGTGTTTCTCGACGGCGCTCTGGGAGACGTGCAGCCGCTCGGCGGTGGAGGCGTTGGTCAGGCCCTGGGCCATGTGGTCGAGCACCTCGCGCTCGCGGGAGGTGAGGCGGCTCAGCGGGTCGGCGTGGGTGGTCCTGGCCAGCAGCTGGCGTACCACCTCGGGGTCGAAGGCCGCTCCCCCGGCGCCGACGCGGTCGAGCGCGTCGAGGAAGTCGGCGACCTGGGCCACCCGGTCCTTGAGCAGGTAGCCCACCCCGTCCACGTCGCCGGTCATCAGCTCGGTGGCGTAGCGCTTCTCGACGTACTGCGACAGGACCAGCACGCGCGTCCCCGGGTGGCGGCGCCGGATCTCCAGGACCGCCCGCAGCCCCTCGTCGGTGTGGGTCGGCGGCATCCGCACGTCGGCGACCACGACGTCGGGCCGGTGCTCGGCGACCGCGGCGACGAGCGCCTCGCCGTCGCCGACCGCGGCCGGGACCTCGTGGCCCTCCTCCAGCAGCAGCCGGACCAGCCCCTCGCGCAGCAGGGTCGAGTCCTCGGCCAGGATCACCCGCACGGGAGCTCCGCGGTGATCGTGGTGGGTCCGCCGGGCGGGCTGTCGACGCCGAGGCGGCCGTCCAGCGCGGCCACCCGCCTGGCCAGGCCCGACAGCCCGCCGCCCGCCGCGCTCGCCCCGCCCACGCCGTCGTCCCGTACCCGCACGACGACCATTGTGCCGCGTTCGCGGACCTCGACGGTGATCGCGGTGGCGCGGGCGTGCTTGGCCGCGTTGGTCACCGCCTCGCTGACCACGAAGTACGACGCGGTCTCCACCGCCATCGGCGGCCGTGCGGACAGCTCGCAGACGACCTTGACCGGGACGCCGGAGCGTTCGGCCACCCCGGCCAGCGCGTCGGCGAGCCCTAGGGTGTCCAGCCCCGACGGGTAGACCCGCCAGGCCACCTCACGCAGCTCGGCCAGTGCCTGCTGCGCCTCCTCGTGCGCCTGCCCGAGCAGTTCGGACCGTCCTCTGCGCGCCCGTCCGACCAGCATGGACAGCGCCACCAGCCGTTGCTGCAGCCCGTCGTGCAGGTCCCGCTCGATCCTGCGCCGCTCGGAGTCGACGGCCGCCAGCACGCCCGCGCGGCTCTCGGCCAGCTCGGCGATGCGGCGCCGCAGCGCCTCAGTGGGGTCGGGCCCGAACATGCGCACGGCCAGCCGCCGCTCCAGCGCGTGCACCCCCACCAGGCCCGACAGGTCCAGGAACAGCAGGACGACGCCCCCCAGGAAGGCGTAGGCGAGCAGCGGCACGCTCGGCGTCATGCCGTCGAACGGCAGGCCCCACCCCCAGGACCAGGTGAGGGCGACGGCCGTCCCGGCGCCGTAGACGAGCAGGACGACCACCAGGCCGCCGAGCACGCCCACCGGCACCCTCGCCGCCAGGTAGCGCAGCTCCCGCCCGTCCGGGCGATTTGTGTCGAGATGGAGGGCCGCGGGGTCGAGACGCAGGCGGCGGGCTTCGAGCACGGCCAGCCGCCGGGCCGCCCTGCGCACGGCCGGACGGCCGGCGAACGGCAGCGTGAGCAGCAGGAACACGACGCCGAGCAGGGCGGTGACCGCCCCGAGGACCACCGCGCGCAGCAGCCGCAGCCCCTCAGCGACGGGACGCACGCCGTCCCTCCCGCCGCTCGACCGCCCCGGCGTCCACGCCCACCGGCCCGTCCCGGAGCACCGGGACGGGCGGGAGCACCCGCGCGGTCACCGGCCACGCGCCCGGCGCCGCGGGGTCTTCCATCGCTCCGACCAGCCCATCCGACATGCCCCAGAGGCTACAAAGGACCGGGACATGAACGGAATGCGGTACATGGCCGTTTCGGGGCTGCGGAAAACCACACCCCGCCGAGAAGCGGGGACTCACGCCCGTACGTCCACGGCGGTCTCCCGGGAGGTGCCCGGCGTGATCAACGCGCTGAGCGCGGCGGCACCGTCGAGGAGGGCTCTCGACCGGTCGGAGACGCTCGCGTCCCGGGTGGCCAGCGCGGCCGTCACCTCATCCCAGCGGCGGGTGCGCCGCAGCTCCGGCATCAGGGCCCTGAGCGGGGCGACGCGGTAACCGGCCAGGCGCAGCTGGTGGACGATCCGCGCGTCGCGGACATCGCCCGGGAAGTATCGTCGCGGCCCTCCCGGCGTGGCCCGCCGGGGCACGACCAGACCCTCCGCGTCCCAGTGCCGCAACGTCGAGGGGCGCACACCGAGCGCGACGGCGAGCTCGGAGACGCTCATGACGTCCGATGGCCGCACGTCGCCGATCGACTCCCGGGAGATCGTCGCGGCGGCCTCCCTGGCCAGCCGGAGCTCCCGCCGCTCCGCGTCGAGCCGGGCGTGGGCCGCGTCGAGCAGGGCGAGCATGTCGGAGGCGGGATACGCGTGCGCGGCGCGCATGATCCTTCTGGCCTCGACCGGCCCCGCGCCGTCCGCGAGAGCCCGGTAGGCCAGCGCGGAACGCAGATGCGCCTCGCCGTAGATCCGGTATCCCGTGCCGGTGCGCGCCGCCGGGGGCAGCACGCCGTCGCGTTCGAGATTGCGCACCTGCTGGACGGAGCACCCGGCGTGCCGCGCGACATCGACCGTCCGCAGATTCGCCGACTTGAGACTTCTCACCCGTCCACCTCGGAGTTTTGGTGGCAAAGCCTCCACAACCACGTGAATGACACGCTACAACACATGAGTATCGACGAGATCACCGAATTCCTCGCCGGCCTCGACGGGGTCCTGGTCCTGCGGCCGGCACCCGGCGACGGTTCGCCGGAGATCAGCTGGGGCGACTCGTTCTTCTACTACGCGCCCGACGGCGAGGTCCCGAAGACGACCCAGCCCTTCGCGACGATCGTGACGAAGGACTACCCGGGCGACGAGCGATCGCGTCTCGGCCGTCCCGGCACCTTCCGCCTGAACCTCTTCGCCGGCAAGGACGCCTTCGTCGCCCGGACAGGCCGGCAGCCGCGCGACCAGGCCGCTGACGAGGCCACCGACGGGGCCACCGACGAGGCCGACCCGAGCATGACCGACCCGAGCGTGACCGACTCCGTGATCGCGCACCCCGTCTACGGCACGCTGGGCTGGCTGGCCGTGGTGAACCCGGGGCCGCGGACGGAACCGGCTGTCCGGGAGCTGCTTCGCACGGCCCACGACCTGGCCCGCTCGCGCCACCTGCGGCGCGCCGGATCGGCCTCGCCCTGACCCGGGACCTGTCTGCTCGGCACCCCACCCCACCGTCGCGCCGACGATCTCCTCCCCGGCGCGACGGCGGACCTCGCGGTGCCGCCGGCGGTGAGGGCGGCCGGCGCCTGTGGGGAACTCCTCACCGGCGAGCCGCGGGGCTCGCGCCGTGCAGGCCCAGCATCAGGCGGAGCTGGGCCAGCAGGACGCCGCGGAGGTCGGCGGGAGCCGGTGTGGAATGGTGCATGGCCCTGAAGACGATGTCCCCGATCAAGGTGGAGATCAGGAGGTCCGTCACGTCGTCGGGCCTGTGGGTGAGGGTGAACTCGCCCTGCTCGCCGCCCTCCCTCACGGCGGCGAGGAAGGGCGCCCGATAGCGCTGTTGCACCTCGGTGCTGTACGCGTTGAGTTCGTCGTCCCGCATGGCGGACCGCCAGAACTCGACGAGCATCCGCCGCGTGTGATCGGAGCTGTTCAGGCTCCGGTCGATCATGGCGACCAGCCGCTCCCACGGATCACGTTCGGCGACGGCCACCGCCTCCAGGGCCGCCACCTCCCGATCGACGGAAAGCCCCATGGCCTCGATGACCATGTCCTCACGCGAACCGAAGTAGTTCTGCAGCGTGCTGATCGCGACACCGCTGGCGGCCGACACGTCGGCGAAACGGGTGTTCTCGTAGCCGCGTTCGGCGAGCACGTTCATCACCGCGTCCAGGACGAGATTCCGTTTCTCCCCGCCCGCACGCCTTTTCCGACTCGCTATGGGCATGGCCGTACCATACTTTCGTGCCTGGTGGGGGTCAAACCCTGAGGGGCGTGTCCGCGACGCCTATGCCAGGGGCGGGATGTTGTGGTTGTAGCGGAACACGTTGCGCGGGTCGTACGTGGTCTTCGCCGCCCGCAGCCGCTCGTAGGTCGGCTCGTCGTACGCCAGCCGCACGCTCTCGACGGAGGCGTCGGCCGGCGAGAGGTAGACAGGGTGCTTGCGGCCGCCCCCGGACGCGGTGAGCCTGTCGATCAGTTCCAGGCCCACGTTCTCGTGGCCGTCGACGTCGCCGGGCGCGACCGCCGTCAACGTGAACGCGGCGAAGGCGGCGTCACGCCGTCCCACCGCGTTGGCCCGCTGCGGGGCCTTCGCGAACGCGCCGCCGAGGTGGGTCAGGTTGACCATGGTGATACGCGTGCCGGAATCCGGTCCGGCGACCTCCAGGATCGCCTCCATCGCCGTCGGGGACAGCGCGTCGAGCACGGTGAAGTGCTCCACGGCGGCGCCGGGCTCGGCCGGGTCGTTGGTGATGGTGGCGACGTGCGCGGCGGGCATCGTGGCCACGGTGTCGGTGAGCACCGGCGCGGCCGCCCGCAACGGGGCGACCAGGGCCTCACCGTCGCGTGCCGAGCCCAGGTAGGAGACCCGGACGGTGACGGTGAGCTTCCCGCGCATGAACTCGGGGACGAACGGCAGGTCGGGCGCGCGCAGGAAGACGATCGACGAGGTCATCTCGTCGGGCGCCGTGGCGGTGAAGCGCTGGTAGGCCCGCAGCACGGCGCCCGCGTCCTCGCCCGGGAACTGCAGCGCTCCGGCGTACAGTTCCGTCACGGGGAACAGGCCGAACTCCATCGCGGTGACGACGCCGAAGTTGCCCCTCCCGCCGCGCAGGGCGAAGAACAGCTCCGGGTCGGAATCCGGTGTGACGTGGCGGAGCACGCCGTCCGCGGTCACGACGTCGATCGCCAGGACGTGGTCGGCCGCGTAGCCGAAGGCCCGCCCCAGCGCGACGCTCACCCCGCCGCCGAGCGTGTAGCCGACGACCCCGACCTGCGGCGATGAGCCGGCGAGGGGCGCGAGCCCGGCCTTGGCGGCCTCCCGCACCACCTGACCCCAGCGGACCCCGGCCTCGACCCGGGCGGTCCTCGCCGCTTCGTCGACGCTCACCCCCGTCATGCGACGCGTGGTGATCATGACGGCGTCTCCGGGAACGGACACGGAGGGGCCGTGCCCGGTGTTGAGGACCGCGACGGGGAGATCCCGCTCCGCGGCGAAGCGCACCGCCGCCTGGACGTCCGCGACGCCGGTGGCGCCGATGATCACGTGCGGGCGGTGGGCGACGGCCATGTTGAACACCGACGCCTCGTCGGCGAAACCGTCGTCCTCGGGGAAGAGGACGGGTCCTTCGACGGACGAGAGAAGCGGGGAAGGGGAAGGGGAAGGGGAACGGAGGGGCATGGTGACGTCTCTCTGATCTCGTTGTGCGGAGCCGGTACGAGCCGGGTGTCCTGTTTCGCGGAGCCGGTACGAGCCGGTGCCGATGACCGCGGGCGCGTCGGAGGCGGGCGTCTGCCGCCCGGCGGATGTGCAGGGATGGCCGGGCGTGCGATCAGCGGTCCCCGCCGACCGCCCCGCGTTCCGGTTGGAGCCGACCACTACCCGATCGGCATGTCGATACGGTACCACAATACCGATTTATGCACGGCCGAAAGCCCTGCCGCGGCCCGGACGCCGGGCTCGGCACTACAGGGGGCCGACGATCATCTCTCCCCGGTCTGGCGCTCGGCGACCAGCCGGAAGACGCGCTTGAACTCCGCGTACGCCTCCTCGCCGACCGCCCGCGCGTGCTCGGCCTCCATCTCCACGAGCACGGCGTCCGACTTCACCATGTGGTCGAGGCCCAGTTCGGTGGGCACGACGAGCTTGGCCCTGCGGTCGGCGGGGTCGGGCCGCCGCTCCACGTACCCGAGCGCCACCAGCTCGTCCACCAGGTTGCCGATCACCTGCTTGTGCTGGCCCGACTGCGCGGCCAGATCGGAGGCCCGGCTGCCCTCCACGTCCAGGTAGGCCAGCACGGCTCCGTGCCGCGGCCTGACCAGCGCGTGGCCCATCTCCGACAGCCGGGAGAACAGCTCCCTCTGCAGGCTGAACAGCGTCCGGCTGGACAGGATCCCCAGGTCGGGCAGCTCCCGCTTGCGCTCGCTCCTCAACACCGCACGCCTCCCATTTAGTCACTGATTTTGACTATCAATATTTTTGACCATATCGTCGCGGTGTGACGACGACAGTGGAAATCACCAGGTTCCGCGTCTCCCCGGAGCACGCGACGGACCTTCTGGCCGCCCGCGGCGGGATGGTCGCGGACTTCCGGGCCGACCGGGAAGGGTTCCTGGGCGCCAAGCTGATCCAGCTGCCCGGCGGCGAATGGCTGGACATCGTGGAGTGGCGCTCGCCGGCCGACTTCGCGGCCTCCCGCGCCAAGGGCGGCAACCTGCCGGGAACCCAGGCCTTCTTCGCCCTGATCGACGAACTCGTTTCCATGGAAGAGGGGACATCACGATGACCATCCTGATCACCGGCGCCAACGGCACCGTCTCGACAGAGGTGCTGCGCTCGCTGCGGGGCACGGCGGACCTGCGGGTGCTGGTGCGCGACAGGGCCAAGGCGCCGTCAGGCGTCGAGGTGGCGGTCGGCGACCTCCACCACCCGGACACGCTGGGCCAGGCCTTCGCGGGCGTGGACACGGTGTGGCTGCTGACCGCGATGGGCCCGGACTCCACGCACGCCAGCGGCAACGCGCTCGCGGCGGCCAGGAAGGCGGGCGTGCGGCACGTCGTCCGCATGTCGGCCATCGGCGCGGGGCACGACGCCCCGACCCGCAACGGCCGGCTGCACGTCCTGTCGGACATCGAGCTCGCGGCCTCCGGCCTCGGCTGGACCGTCATCCGCCCGGCGTACTTCATGCAGAACATTCTCGGCTCGGTCAACGGCGACACCTTCTACGGCGCTCCCGGAGAGGGCCGGGTCGGCATGATCGACGTGCGGGACATCGCCGACCTCGCCGCCGTCGTGCTCCGTGACCCCGCACGCCACCACGGGGAAACCTACACGCTCACGGGACCGGAGACGATCAGGCTGCGGGACATGACGGACACCCTGTCGGAGGTGTACGGAAGGCCGCTCGCCTACCAGCCGGTGGACCCGGACGACGCCTATCCCATGCTGCTGAAGGCCGGGATGAGGGAGTGGGACGCGGAGGTCACCCAGGAGTACATGAGGGCCTACGACGCGGGCTGGGGCGACTACACCACGCCCACGTACACCGCCGTGACGGGCCGTCCGGGCCGGACGTTCGCCCGGTTCGCCCGCGACTACGCCGACCGGATCGGCGGGTGAGGCATCGACCGGCGAGGCCGCGCCGGCGGGCCGGTCCTCCCGGTCCTCCCGGTCCTCCCGGTCCTCCCGGTCCTCCCTGCCCACCGGCCCGCCCCCGCCTCCGGGCGCCGGCGGCCACGTGACCCTCCCGGCGGGCGTGTCGCGAACGCGAGAGGGCCCGCCGGGAGGGGAAGGGGCACGGCCGGGGGCCCTTCGACCCCCGGCGCGGACCCCGCCGGCACCCGGCGGGCCCTGATCGGCGCGCCCGCGGCTACGCGTGGTGCTTGCCCTTGCGCCGGTCGGACAGCCTGACCACGATGAAGACCACCACGGCGAGGATCACGACGCCCAGCACCGCCTTCGACACGATCCCCATGTACCGCTCGACCAGGTCCCACTGCTCACCGAGCAGGAACCCCGCCATCACGAAGGCCGTGTTCCAGATGAGGCTGCCCAGGGTGGTGAGGAGGGTGAAGATCAGGATCGGCATGCGCTCGACCCCCGCGGGGATCGAGATGAGGCTGCGGAAGATGGGGATCATCCGGCCGAAGAAGACGGTCTTCCTGCCGTGCCTGGCGAACCAGGCCTCGGTCTTCTCGATGTCGGAGACATTGATCAGCGGCAGCTTGGAGGCGATGAACACCACGCGGTTGCGGCCCAGCAGGGCCCCGACCGTGTACAGCGCCAGCGCGCCGACCACCGATCCGATGGTCGTCCAGAGCACGGCGTCGAACAGCCCCATGTTCCCCTTGCTCGCGGTGAACCCGGCCAGCGGCAGGATCACCTCGCTGGGCAGGGGCGGGAACAGGTTCTCGAGTGCGATCGCCAGCCCCGCCCCGGGCGCGCCCAGGGTTTCCATAAGGTTGATCGCCCATCCGGCGATCCCGTCGACATTCGGTGAACTCATAGGGACAAGGCTACGGAGAGCTGCGTACGGTGTGGATGCGGAACGCTCCCCACCTCGCCTGGCGTGCGCCGCAGGGCACGGCTGCGGAAAACCGCAGCCGCCCGCCGCGCGGCCGTGACGACCCGACGCTTTCCGATGTTCCCGCACGTCAGCAGGGCATCGAGCGGTCAGCGCGGGGACGGCGGGAACGCGGAGGAGATCCGTCGCGGCCCGGGGACGGGCGGCCATGACCGCCGATCGGCACCGCCGTCCCGTGACGAGTGTGACCCATCCCACATTTTTCACCCTCGGTGGCGAGGCTTGTCCGGAATCTTCCCGGGGAAGGGTCACCGGCTTACACCCGAGCCCGGCGCGGGTCAGACGCCCCTGAGGTGGACCGCCTCGCCCGGCTCGATCCCGGCGCGGCCCGCCGTCAGCGTGGCGACCCAGCCGGGGAAGCCGGGCAGGTCCCGCTCGCGCACCGCGACGCGGAAGCCGACCTCCTCGCCGTAGACGACCTCCCTGACCTCGTACGGCGAGGCACGCAGGTCGTTCTCCAGCCGCCCGGCCCTGACGTGGTCGACGGTCACGGTCATGACCCTGGCGGGCACCATCTCGACCAGCGGCGTGAGGTCCAGCGTCTTGCCCACCGACGAGCCGTACGCGCGGACCAGGCCTCCGGCGCCGAGCTTCACCCCGCCGAAGTAGCGGGTGACCACCGCCACCGCGTCGGCGACGCCCCGGCGCAGCAGGGTCTCCAGCATCGGGGTCCCGGCGGTGCCGCCGGGCTCGCCGTCGTCGTCGGCCCGCTGGACCAGGCGGTCGCCGCCGATCACGTACGCCGAGCAGTTGTGCGTGGCGTCACCGTACAGCCGCCTGCGCGCGCCGACGAACTCCCGCGCCGCCTCCTCCGAGGAGGCCGGGCCGACCGCGCACAGGAACCGGGAGCGCCTGATCTCGATCTCGTGTTCCGTGGTGTCCTGCGGAGTCAGGTACGGGTCGGGCATCCGGCAAGGTTATCCAGAGAGCAAGGTTATCCGGAGGGCACGGTTATCCGGAGGGCACGGTCAGCGGGCCGCCTGGAAGGCGCGGCCCGCGCGGGTGACGGTCCCGTCGTGGCGGAACAGCCCGCTGTTGGGCTCGGTCTCCGAGGAGGGCAGGCCGAACCAGGCGTAGCGCCGCACGTACGGCAGGGAGGCCAGCATCTTGGTGGAGGCGGTGACGAACGCGGCCTGCTGGGCGTCGCTGGCGTAACGGGTGCCGTTGGAGAAGTCGATCAGGGCGTACTCGGTGAGCCAGATCGGCTTGCGGTAGCGCTTGTACACGTTCTGGACGTACGACTTGAGCTGGCTCACCGCGGGCTGGGTGCGGAAGTCGGCCCCGTACCAGTGCAGCGCGATGAAGTCGACGCGGTAGTCCCGTTCCTTCGCCCCGGTCATGAAGCGGTCCAGCCAGCCGCCCGGGGTGTCGGCGCCGAACGCGACGGAGGGGCTGCTGAGCACGCGGCCCGCGGACATGAGTTTCGGCCAGTGCCTCAGCGCCTCCTCCACGCTCATGTTGGCCTGCTGGGGCAGGTCGGGCTCGTTGAAGGCGAGCAGGTAGGGCCCGGCGCTCCTGGCCTGGGCGAGGTTCTCCGGGGTGACGCTGCCCGATCCCCAGATCATCGGGACGAACCCGTCCGCCCTGGGGCCGGTGACCCCCTCGCGGCGCGTGGACCAGGTGTAGTACCAGCTCGCGCCGGACTTCGCGAAGGCGCTGCTGAGGCCGGGCATCTTCCACACGCCCACTCCCTTCCTGGGGGAGTTCACGACGGCGGCGGGGGGCGGCGTCGTCCGGGTCGGCGTGGGGGTGGGCGTGCGGGTGGCCTTCTTGCGGCTGGGGGTGGGAGACGGGGGCGGCTCGGGCGTGGCGCTCGCCGACGGCGTCCGTACCGGTGAGGGCGCGGCCGTCCGCGTGGGCACGGCGAGCGGCGGGGCGGGCTCGGGGGTGGGGGCGGGGGCCGTGAGCTGCCCGAAGATCAGGACGCCCGTGACGACGACGGCCGCCGCGCCGCCGATCGCGATCGGGGCGGGGGGCAGCGAGGCGAGCAGGCCCGGCCGCGTCGTCTCCAGGGCGTGGGCGCCGTGGGAGGCCCCCCAGGAGGTGGCGTGCGCCACCGCCTCGACGGCGGGGGGGACGGCGTGGAGGTGGTGCAGGGCGAAGCCGATCGGCAGCGGCAGCAGCGGCAGCCCGCTGAGCAGGCGGTCGAGGGGCAGCAGGCCCGCCGTGCGCCCCTGGCAGACGGCGCAGTCGCGGATGTGCCGGGCGAAGCGCTTGCGCCACAGCGGGCTGGGGACGCTGTTCCAGTTCGCGGTGAGGGCGCGCAGCTCGGCGCAGCCGGAGTCGGCGCGCAGCGCCCGCACGATGGTGCGCCCCGTCTCGACCTGCTCCTTCATCCGCTGGACGCGTACCGCGGCGTGGCGCCCCGACAGGCCCAGGGCTCCGGCGAGGTCGGAGCGGTCGAGCTCGCCGGTCTCCTCCAGCCACCACAGGGCGAGGAGCGCCTGGTCGTCGCCGTCCAGCCAGCGGGTGGCCTCGGCGACCTCGCGGCGCTGGTCGGTGAGCCCGAGCCGCAGGATGGTCACGGCGGCGAAGTCGGAGGCGGGGTCGGGCACCTCCTCGGCGCTGTCGAGGTCGGCCCTGCGGTGCTGGGTGGTCCTGCGGTCCTGCTCGTGGTCGCGCACCTGGCGGACGGCGATGGCCACCAGCCAGGACCGGTACGCCTGCGGGTCCCGCAGGTCGGGCAGGGCGCGGACGACCCGCAGGAAGGTCTCCTGGACCACGTCGTCGACGTCGGTGTGACCGTTCAGCGCCCGGCCGACGATGTTGTAGACGAGCGGGAGGGAGTCGGCCACCAGGGCGTCCAGCGCCCGCTGGTCCCCGTCACGCGCGGCGGCCACCATCGCCGTGTCGGGTCCGCCCCTGCCGGTTCCGAGCATCGCACTCCGCTTCCTGTCGTCGTCCACGGTCCGTCGTCCCCGGGCCACACCGCGCGCCGGGCAGGGACGATTCTCTCCATAACTCCACATAGCGGAAGACCAACGAGCCCCCTCTACGGAGACCGGCGGCAGGTCAGATCGACAACGAAAATTTTCTCCGCTCTTTTTCCGGGTTTCTGTTGTCGCCCGTTCCCCCGTCCGTCTCCTGTGCAGGAGCAGAACACGCCCGGCGCCGGGCGTGACGGCGAAGGAGGCCCGCGACGATGACATCGGAAAGGCGCGTGGTGACACCGTTACAGGACTATATGTCCTGTTCAACAGGGTTCCGCCGCGCACAGCGACGGTGTTCGCACGCCCGCTTCCGCACCTCGCGCGAGCGGCACGTCCTCGACGCCTCCCCCGCCGACGCGTCCGCCCGATCGCCGGGCGCGGCGCCGGCGGCACCCCATGAGACGGCAGGTGACCGCCTTCGGGCGGAAGCGTACCGTCTGACCTGAACGGGGCGAGGCCCGGCATACCGGGCCTCGCCTCACCACGGAACGGCGAGCGGAGGAACGGCATGAAGGCGTCCACGATCGGTGCGTCAGTGCTCGTCGTGCTCACCGTCCTGCTGGTCTCGCGATGCGTCGCCGCCGAGCCCCAGACCCATTCGGCCGCGAACCACCCACCGTCGCGAAGCGGACCCGCCGCGCTCCCCACACCGACCGGAAGCGCGTCGAGCTCCTTCAACCCCACAGACATCGCGTGGCTGCAACTGATGATCCCGATGACCGAGCAGGCGGTGCGCCTGCTGGAACTGGCCCCCGGCAAGACCTCGAACCCGGAGATAACGCGATTCGCCACGGAGAACGTCGCCGATCGCCGTACGACGCTCCGGAAGCTGCGCGACCTGCTGCGGCGGTCCGGGGTGCCGGAGAGCAACGAGCACGAGGGGCATGACATACCGGGCATGGTGATTCCCGACGACTTCGCGGCCCTGAAGCGGGCCGACGGCGCCGCCTTCGACCGGCTCTTCACCAAGGACGCGCGCGAATACCTCACGCAGTCCGTCCTGGTCGCGAAGAGCGAGCAGAAGGCGGGCGCGGACCAGGAGACCAAGGCGTTCGCCGTCGCCCTGGAGAGAACCCACGGCGACCAGCTCACCCGGCTGGAGCCGTGAGAGGCGCCGCCCCGGCCCCCGACTCCGGCACGCACCCCGATGCGTACCCGCGTTCCGGCACGCCTCCTCACCCCGGTACGCGCGCACGTACGGGTTCCGGCACGCGCACGCGACGTCGCAGGGTTCCCGTCCGCCCGCCCGCGCGCCGGACGCGGCCGTCCCTGGCCCTCGCCCTGATCTACGCCGGAGCCGTCGCG
The DNA here is from genome assembly GCF_059358815.1 of Streptosporangium nanhuense. Classification (NCBI taxonomy): domain Bacteria; kingdom Bacillati; phylum Actinomycetota; class Actinomycetes; order Streptosporangiales; family Streptosporangiaceae; genus Streptosporangium; species Streptosporangium nanhuense. The sequence goes on along the minus strand of NZ_JCADBG010000022.1, from coordinate 75,249 downwards.
GCGACCGCGACGTGCTGGGCGGACCTGACCTCGGTCTCCGGGCTCACCGACGCGCTGGCCTGGGCGGGCAGGCTCACCGGCCTGCTCGCGGGCTACGCCTGCGCGATCCTGCTGGGGCTGATGGCCCGCGTTCCCGCGCTGGACCGCGGGGTCGGAACCGACCGGCTGGCCCGCTGGCACGCGGCGGGCGGCCGCGCCACCGTCGTCCTGTCGGTGGCCCACATGCTGTTCGCCGTCGCGGCCCACGCGGCGCGCTCCGACGCGGGCGCGCCGGAGGCGGTCGCGGGACTGATCCTGGACGGCCCGGCCATGCTGGAGGCGACGGTCGCCCTCCTGGTGCTGATCGGCGTCGCGGTCATCTCGGTGCGCGAGGTGCGGCGCCGGATGAGGTACGAGACCTGGCACTATCTACACTTCGTCACCTACGGGGCCGTCTTCCTCGGGTTCGGCCACCAGCTCACCGGACCGGATTTCGCCGACGACGCCGTGATGAGCGTGTTCTGGTACGCGCTGTACGTGTCCGTCGCCGTCCTGCTGGTCTGGTACCGCTTCCTCACCCCCGTCCACCGCGCCCTGCGCCACGACCTCCGGGTCGCCGAGGTCCGCCGGGAGTCGTCCGCCGTGGTGTCGGTCTACCTGACCGGCGAGCACCTGGACGAGCTGGGCGCCGAACCCGGCCAGTTCTTCCGGTGGCGCTTCCTGGCCCCCGGCATGTGGTGGACCGCCAACCCCTACTCGCTGTCGGCGCCCGCCAACTCCCGCTTCCTGCGGATCACCGTCAAGGGCGTCGGCGACCACAGCCGTGCCCTGGCCGGGCTGCGACCCGGCACCCGCGTGTGGGCCGAGGGTCCCTACGGGGCCCTCACCGCCGCGCGGCGCCGCAGGCCCCAGGTGCTGCTGGTGGGCGGCGGCGTGGGCATCAGCCCGCTGCGCGCGCTCTTCGAGACGCTGCCCGGCGAGGTGACGCTGGTCTACATGGCGCGCCGCGACGAGGAGCTGATCCTCCGCCACGAGCTGGACGCCATCGCCGCCGCGCGCGGCGCCACGATCCACTACACCGTGGACGAGCTGACCGGGTCGGCCGGCAAGCGGAACGTGCCGCTGACCGGGCGCGCCCTGCGGACCCTCATCCCCGGCCTGGCCGTCCACGACGTCTACCTGTGCGGCCCCGCCGGGATGACGGTCGCCGCACGCCACGCCCTGCGCCGCGCGGGCGTCCCCGGCCGCCGCATCCACGTGGAGTCCTTCGACTTCTGAGCGGCCCGGCCGGTCCTGAACGGCTCATCCGGCTCACGGGGGTGGCGGCGCCGCCGGTCCGGCCGGCGGGGCGCCCCGGCTCAGCTCGTGGGCGAGCTGCTCCAGCTCGGCACCCCCCGCCATCAGGGAGGTGAGCTCCTCGGGGGTGATGTCCGCCTTGGCGTACTCGCCGAGGCTCGCCCCCCGGTTCAGCAGCAGGAAGCGGTCGCCGATCGGGTGGGCGTGGTGCGGGTTGTGGGTGATGAAGACGACCCCCAGGCCCCGGTCGCGCGCCTGGGCGATGTAGCGCAGGACGACACCGGCCTGCTTGACGCCCAGGGCGGAGGTCGGCTCGTCCAGGATGAGGACGCGGGCGCCGAAGTGGACCGCGCGGGCGATGGCCACGGACTGGCGCTCGCCGCCGGACAGGGTGCCGACGGGCTGGTCGACGTCGCGGATGTCGATGCCCATGGAGCGCAGCTCCTCGCGGACCGTCCGCTTCGCTCCCGCCACGTCGAAGCGGCGCAGCGGCCCCCGCCCGAGCACCGGCTCGGAGCCGAGGAAGAAGTTCCGCCACACCGACATCAGCGGGATCATCGCCAGGTCCTGGTAGACGGTGGCGATGCCCCTGTCGAGGGCGTCACGGGGGCTGGCGAAGGCGGCCGGGGCGCCGTCCACCAGGTACGAGCCGGAGTCGGGGGCGTGCATGCCCGACAGGATCTTGATCAGCGTGGACTTGCCCGCGCCGTTGTCGCCGAGGACGCAGCTCACCTCCCCCGCGCGCACCCGCATGGAGACGTCCCGCAGCGCGATCACGCCGCCGAACGTCTTGCCCACGTCGCGGACCTCCAGCAGGGGCGGGGCCTCCGCTGCGCCCTCCGTCGCCTCGCGGCCTGTCGGGGTCTCGTCCTCCGCCACCGCCTCGTGGCCTGTCGGGGTCTCGTCCCCGGTCGCCGCCTCGCGGCCTGTCACGGCCTCGTCTCCCGTCACCGCTTCACCTCCTCCGCGTACCGCCGGACGAACCGGTTGGCGAGCGTGGCCAGCAGCAGCATCGCGCCGAGGAAGAACGTGAACCAGTCGGCGTCCCAACCGGCGAAGACGATGCCCTTGTCCGCCATGCCGAAGATCACCGCGCCGACGGAGGCGCCGATCGCGGAGCCGTGGCCGCCGGTCAGCAGGCAGCCCCCGATGACCGCCGCGATGATGTAGACGAACTCCTGGCCGACGCCGGAGCCCGCCTGCACCGAGGTGAAGCGCAACGCCATGATCGAGCCGACCAGCCAGGCGGCGACGGCGGTGGTCATGAAAAGCGCGATCTTCGTCCGTTCGGCGGGAACCCCGACCGCGCGGGCGGCCCGCTCGTCGCCGCCGACCGCGAAGATCCAGTTTCCGGCCCTGGTCCTGGTGAGCACCCAGGTGGCCAGCGCGGTGACGGCCAGCCACCACAGGATCGCCACCCGGAAGTCGGTCCCGCCGACCGAGATCGTCCCGGCCAGCACGGCCCTCACCTCCTCGTACCCCTCGGCCCTGCGCAGGCCGCCGACCTGCACGGTCCCGGTGAGGGCCTTGGTGACACCCAGGTTGACACCCTGGAGCATCAGGAAGGTGGCGAGGGTGACGATGAAGCTGGGCAGCCCGGTGCGGACCACGACCAGCCCGTTGAGGAAGCCGACGAGCAGCGCCACGGCCAGGGCGGCGAGCATGGCGCCCCACACCGGCAGGTCGTAGCGGGTGGCGAGGATCACCGTGACCAGGCCGACGGTGCCGGTGAGCACCCCGGCCGACAGGTCGAACTCGCCGCCGATCATCAGCAGCGCGATCGCCACCGCCATGATCCCGAGGGTGGAGGCCGGGTCCAGCCAGTTGGCCACGCCCTCGACCGACCGGAAGACCTCCGACTGGCCGGCGAAGAACGCGAAGATCACGAGGGCGCCGACGACGGCGCCGAGTTCCGGCCTGATCAGCAGCCTGCGGGCGGCCCCGGTCCCGGCCAGCCGCTCGTCCGCCACCGTCACCGGGTTCCGCTCTCGGCCAGCCGCGCCACCTTCGCGGCGTTGTCCTTGGTGACGAAGCCGGGGCCGGTGTTGACCGGGAGCCCTCCGCCGACGGTGTTGAGGTTCTCCTTGTGGAGGGTGAGGAACGTGATCGGCAGCCAGCCCTGAAGGTACTGCTGCTGGTCGACCGCGAACAGGATCTCGCCGTCCTCGATGGCGGCGACCACGTCGGCCGACAGGTCGAAGGTGCCGAGTTTCGCCTTCGAGGCGCCGTCGGCGATGGCGTCGCGGGCGGCGACGGCCACCGCGGGGTTCAGGGTGAGCACGCCGTTGAGCGAGGTGTCCGACTGGAGCCTCGCCTTGATCTTGGAGGTGGCGTCGGCGAGGTTGCTCACGTCCACCTGGAGCCGTTCGACGGTGCCGCCCAGTCCCTGGGTCGCGCCGTTGCAGCGCTGGTCGAGACCGACGTTCCCGGCCTCGTGGATCACGCAGAGCAGCTTGGTGACCCCCTCGGCCTTGAGCTTCTCCCCCGCGCCCCGGCCCGCCACGTCCTCCGACTGGCCGACGTGGGTGACCGCGCCGAACTCGCGGGAGACGTCGCCGCCGGAGTTGATGGTGATCACCGGGATCCCGGCGGTCACGGCCTTGCCGACGGACTCCTTCAGGGCGTCCGGGTTGGCCAGGGAGACCACCAGGCCGTCGACCTTCTGGCTGACGGCCTGGTCGATGAGCTGGGACTGCCTGGCCGGGTCGCCGTCACCCTGGTAGGTCACGGTGACGCCGTAGCGTTTTCCGGCCGCCTCGGCTCCGTTCTTGACCACGTCCCAGAAGGCGTCCCCCGCGCTCGCGTGGGTGACGACGGCGAAGGTGCCGCCACCGGCCGCCGGGGCGGACCCGCTGGCCGCGGGGGCGGACTCTCCCGAGGGCTGCCCTCCGGCCTGCCCCGCCGAACAGCCGGTCAGTGCGGAAAGGCCCAGCACGGCCACCGCGACCAGCCCTGTCGTCCACTTCATCGGTACCTCCGCGCGTCGCCTCGCCGGATCTCCCTCGTCCCTGGTTTGTAACCAACGCATTACCTACATGTCAATGATTTGTCGTGACATTAAGACTTATGCAATCGCGGTAACGTTCCACACCCGCCCGCGCCCGCCTTCGCACCATGACATTCACGCCCGCCGCCGCTGGAACTTTCACCGATCGCCGGCGCGCCGCGACGGTACGGCCCGCCGCGACGGCGCCGCCCGCCCGGACGTCTCACGGCGCGGCGCGGCACGGTACGGCACGACGGTGCACGTCACGGCATCGCGGAAGAGGCGCGGGAGAGAACCGCCCGCACCGGGGCACAGGAGAACGCGGAGGAAGATCCGCTAGCGGCACCGCATCCAAAATACGGCACGAGTATCATATTTATTTGCAACGCGACAAAACTCATCCTCAGCCATGAAATAGAGGAAAAGAACTCAGCGTTCACTGAACGGGACGACACCCTTCACGTCCACGACCTGGAGATAGGCGCCGACGACTGGAATCCCCGTACCCGGGAAGCCCTCGGGAAGCCCTTTGGATCACGACGAACGCACAGCCCGACGCTTGCCTTCGCCGGAAAAGGGGCTATATTTACCAATAATCATAGTAGGGATTAAGGGTAATAACGATGCCCCTGCCGAATTTCCTCACGATCGGTGCCCCCAAGTCCGGGACCACCGCTCTGCACGCCGCGCTGGCCCGGCACCCGGGACTGTTCATGTCCCCGGTGAAGGAGCCGAAGTTCTTCCTCAGCGACGGCCCTCCGCCGACCAGGGGAGGACCGGGCGACGCGCAGACCTACCGCGAACACGTCTGGAGACGCGAGGACTACGAGGCCCTGTTCGACGCGGCACCGCCGGGAACGCTCACCGGCGAGTCCACCCCGTTCTATCTCTACGATCTGGCGGCGCAGCGGCGGATCAAGGCCGCCATCCCCGACGCCAGGCTCATCGTGGTGCTGCGCGACCCGGTGGAGCGCGCCCACTCCAACTGGACGCACCTGTGGTCGGCCGGGCTCGAACCGATCGGCGACGTGGTGCGGGCCTGCGCCGAGGAGGAGCGGCGGATCAAGGCGGGCTGGGCCCCGTTCTGGCACTACCGCGGGCTCGGCAAGTACGGTGAGCAGCTCCAGCACCTGTTCACCCTCTTCCCCCGCGAGCAGGTGCTCGTCTACCGCTACCGCGACCTGGTCGACCGCCCCGCCGAGACCCTCGACCGGATCTGCCGCTTCCTCGGGGTGGAGGCCGGCGTGGTCACCGAGGTCCCCCGGGAGAACGTGACCGCCCACCCGGAACCGACCCGGGGGCACCGGATGCTGTCGCGGGCGCTGCGCGTGGGGTCGTCCGTGGGACGGTTCCTGCCCTCGCGGGTGAGCGTGGCGCTGACCGACCCGCTGGAGCGCAGGCTGCAGGAGCAGGCCCGCTCCCGCCAGCCGCTGACCTGGGACCAGCGGGAGAAGCTGATCTCCTACTTCACCGAGGACGTGGCGCTGCTGCAGAAGATGACCGGAGAGGACTTCAGCGACTGGCTCCTGCCTCGCGAGCGCTCCGGCGGCCTGGTGGGCGTCCGCCCCGACGGCCAGCGCCAGGCCCGCAACGGCCGCCCCCAGGCCTAGCCGCGAACGATCCCCTGCGCGACCGAACGAGCCCGGGCACGGACGAGCCGGTCCCGGGCACGGACGGGGCCGCTCCTGGACGGGGCGGCCCAAGCAGGCCGGTCCCGGGCGTGACCGAACGAGCCCGGGACCTCGGCCGCCCCGGCGCGAGACACGCACGCGCCGGGGCGGCCGTGATCAGCGCAGTTCGGTGCGGAGCTCGTGCGCCCCGTCCGCGCGGGTGTACTCGTAGTAGAACCGCCGCCCGCCGCCCGGCAGGTCCACGATGTCCATGTAACGCAGGCCGCCGCCCGCGTACGGCGAGACCGCGACGGGCGCGGTGCCGAGCGGGGTCAGCTCCGCCGGGTCGGCGCCGACCGCGACACCGGTCTTCTCCTCGTAGTTCTCCGACGCGGTGGCCCGGCCGTCGTAGAAGGCCACCACCTTGTCGTCGAGGAAGCGGACCGCCGCCACCCGCGCGCCCCGGGCGTCCCAGACGCCGGGACGGCCGCTGAGCGCGGTGCCCTGCCAGGTCCACTCGATGCCGTCGGCGCTGGTGGCGTAGTCGGTCACCATCTGGTCGGCCTCGTCGGCCTCGTCCAGCGGGTGGCAGGAGGCCCACAGGTGCCACACGCCCTCCCGCACCACGATCACCGGGTCCTTGACGCCGGTCTTCGGGTCGCCGGGCAGCACGACCCGCCGCTGCGAGGCCTGGAAACCGGACGGGTCGTCGGCCTCCAGCACCTCGACCCGCCAGTGCTTGGTGTCGTAGGTGGCGCAGCTGAGGTAGAGCCTCCAGCGCCCCTCCGGCGTGCGGACCAGGGTGGGCCGCTCCAGCGACTCGGTGTCCATCTCCTCACGGCCGATCGTGAGCAGGGTCTCGAACCGCTCGCCGTCGGTGGAGCGGGCGACGGCGACGGCATAGCCCCGGCCCTCGCCGACGGGGCGGCGCAGCCGGTAGGCGAGATAGATCAGGCCGTCGCTCGCCACGGCGCTCGGGGCGCCGGCCCAGTGGCCGGCACCCGGCTGCGCCGGTTCGATCGCGACGGTGGAACGGTTGGGGTCGGGAAGGAAATCCTCGATTGTCACGACACCGAGATTAGGCAAGCCTTGGGTAGCACTCACGGAGAATCACCAATCGTCATCACGAGCTTTGTCACCCCTTGACGGCCAAAGGGCATGTCGTCCTTGGTTTCTCCGGCGCGAGGGGCGCCGGTGGCCGCCACTCTCCACGACCGGATCGGCACGATCGGGCGTACCGGGGGTGACACGGTCCGGGGTGCCGGGTCGGCGCCGGGGACGTGTCCGTGGCACCGGGCCCGATGGAGGCCTCGATGCCCGACCGTACACGGTGCGGGAACGTGCACGGGCGCGGCGGGCCTCCGCGGCCCTCGCGTCGCGCTCTCCCGCGCCGCCGGATCACGGCGGCTCGTTCCGCTCCCGTACGGGACCGCGCGGCCCTCGCGCCACACCCGTCACACTCGTCGGTGACGACCGGCCGGCTCACCGGCGACGTGCCCTTCACGATCGTCCGGGACCGTCAGGAGCGGCGGAGCGTCGCACTCGGCAGCGGGATGGCGGGGAACGGGTTGTCAGGGGGCAGGACGAGCCGCCGGGCCTCCTGCGGGCGGGCGGTGGCGTCCAGGTGCAGGAGAGCGGCCCCGACCCCCGCCGCGCCGACCATGTAGCCGGTGTCGGCGGTGACCTCCCAGGGGCGCAGCCTCCGGTAGGCCTGGTACCAGCGGGTCCCCCGGCCGTCGTGGGCGGTGGCCCGGCCGGCCAGGTTGTCCCCCAGGGTGCGGGCGAACTCCAGGTGCCGGCGGTGGCCGGTCGCCGCCCAGAGCCCGACGAACAGCTCCACCAGGCCGGCGGTGCCGCAGCACTGGCAGGCGGAGTTCCAGAACCCGCCGCTCTGGTTGGCGGGGGCGCCGCTGCGGACGATTCCCCTGGCCAGCCGCTCGGCCCAGTCGAGGTCCCCGGCGTCGCCCGAGACCCGGTGCAGCTCGTAGAACATCCGGGCGACCCCGGCGGAGCCGGAGCAGAAGCCCAGGTAGTGCAGGTCGCGGCCCTGCGGGATGTGGTGCGGCACCAGCGCGCACCGCTCGGTCACGGCACTGACCGCGCGGACGAAGTCGGCTCCCCTGCGGGAGGCGGCGAGGAAGTGGCTCTCGCCGGTCACGCCGTACAGGCGGGCGAGCAGGAAGGCGGTCCCGGCGGTTCCCGACAGGAAGCCCGGGGTGACCGCGTCCAGCGGCAGGTCCGCGCAGGCGCCCTCGCCGAAGCGGTGGCCCGGGACGACGAGGGTGGCGATGCGGGCGCCGGCCTCGACGGCGGCCTCCTGGTAGGCGGGCACCCCCAGGATGCCCGCGGCGTGCAGCAGGCCGAGGATGATCCCGCCGTCGCCCCGCTGCGCGGGGTCGCCGGTCCAGCCCAGCCCGCCGTCGATGGGGCGGGCGCTGCGCACGATGCGGTCGGCGACGGCGGCGGCCTCGACCTCGAAGTCCCCCTCGCCGGTGGCCCACCCGGCCTCGGACAGGGCGAACATCACCCCGGCCAGGCCGTGGTGGAGGGAGAGGTCGGCCTGCTCCCGCCAGGTGGCGCCGAGGTAGCGGGCCCCGGCCCTGGCGTCGTCCAGATAGCCGTCGTCGCCGGTGGCGGCGGCGAGCTCCAGGAAGAACAGGATGATCCCGGCCGCCCCCGAGTACAGCGACAGGGGGTGGTCGGGCATCGCGGCCCGGCCCCGGGGGTCGGGGTTGGCCCGCCAGTGGCGCCCGCGCTCGTCGTCCACCGCCGCCGAACGGATCCAGCGCGCGGCCCCGACAGCGGCGGCCAGCGGGCTCTCGGCCTCCGGCTCCAGGCTCATGGCGGCTCCTTCGTACGGCGAGACAATCATTTTACCTGTATTTCCTACAGGATCAATAGGTAATGCGGTGGCCGACACGCTGGGCCTGCCCATGCGAGAGTCTTCCACACGGAGTCACGTGATCCCGCCGGAGCCATCCGCGCCTCCGCCCGGTCATGCGATCCCGCCGGAGCCATCCGCGCCTCCGCCCGGTCATGCGATCCCGCGGGAGTCATTCGCGCTCCGCCCGGTCATGCGATCCCGCGGGGGTCATCCGCGCCTCCCCTCGGCTCACCGGCGCTCAGGCCGGGCGGTCGCGGAGGAGCAGGTCGCTCATGACCGACCCCGCCAGGTCGAAGCCCCCGACATGGGCGAGGTACCCGCCCGGCTCGAAGATCGACCCGTTCAGCGGGATGAAGACGCCTCCCGCCTGGCGGATCAGCAGCGACCCGGCCGCCATGTCCCACGGGCTGACCCTGCTGCCGTAGGCGACGTCCGCCCACCCTCCCGCGACGTGCGCCAGCTTGAGCGCGGTGCTGCCGGGACGGCGCGTGGAGGCGAACGCCTCCACCATCCCGCCGAACCCGCGCAGCGCCTCCTCCCCGCCCTCGGCCAGGTCCCGGGGGGTGGGATAGCTGGTCAGCAGCACCCCCTCCCGGTCGCGCGCGGCGCCGGAACTGCGCAGCGGCACGCCGTTGCACCAGGCCCCGTCCAGGTCGGCCCGGAACTCGTCGTCGCGCACCGGGTCGTACACCACCCCGGCGACCACCTCGTCCCCGACGGCGGCGGCGATCGACACGCAGAAGAACGGCAGCCCGGAGGCGAAGTTCGCGGTCCCGTCGATCGGGTCGACGTACCAGCGGATCTCGCCGGAGCCCCTGCTGCCGCCCTCCTCGCCGATGATCGTGCTGCCCGGGACACGCCTGCCGATGACCTCCCGGATGGTCTCCTCCGCGGCGCGGTCGTGCTCGGTCACCGGATCGTGGAAGTCGCTCTTGGTCTCGACCGCCGGACGCGACCTGAACGCCCCGCGGAGCCGGTCCCCCACCGCGCGGGCGGCCTCGACCGCGACGGCGGAGAGCTCTGCTGCGGTGCCCTGATCCATGCTTCCTCCATTGACTCGAACCCCGTGGCGCGAGCCCGGCGGCACAGGCCCGGCGGTGCGGACCCCGTGGCACGGGCTCGGCGACGCGGGTCCGGTGACGTGGGCTCGGTGACGTGAACCGCCTTCCATCCTGTACGAGGACACCGGCCCCGCACGCGCCCGGCCGGCACCTCCCACCGGCCCTGGCCGGTTTTTGTCAAGACATTCTGATGTCCGCTAGCCTGACGGCGCGGCGTGTCAACCGGGAGGGCGAATGACGACGCAGCTCGCCATCGATCTCGACCGGTCCAGCCCGGTCCCGCTCTACTTCCAGGTGGCCGAGCAGATCTCCGAGGCCATCCGCCGCGGCGACCTGCCCCCCGGGTCGCGGCTCGACAACGAGATCCTGCTCGCCGACCGGCTGGGCCTGTCGCGGCCGACCGTCCGCCAGGCGATCCAGTATCTGGTCGACAAGGGCCTGCTGGTGCGCAAGCGTGGCGTCGGCACCCAGGTGGTGCACGGCCAGGTCAAGCGTTCCGTCGAGCTGACCAGCCTCTACGACGACCTTCGCAGGGCCGGTCAGGAACCGGCCACCAGGGTGCTGGCCCTGGGACCGGCCCCGGTGGAGGAGGCGGTCGCCGCGATCCTCGGGGTCGCGCCCGGCACCGAGATGCTCCGCCTGGAGCGGATCCGCTACGCCGCCGGGGAGCCGCTGGCCCTGCTGCACAACTGGCTGCCCTCCGGTCTCGCCCCGCTGACCGCCGAGGGCCTCCAGGAGCGCGGGCTGTACGAGACGCTCCGCGCCGCGGGGGTGCGGATGCGCGTGGCGAACCAGCGCATGGGGGCGCGGGCGGCCACGACGGCCGAGGCCAGGCTGCTCGGCGAGCGGCGCGGGGCGCCGCTGCTCACGATGGTCCGCACTACTTACGACGACCAGGGCAGGGCCGTCGAGCACGGCTCCCACGTCTACCGCGCCTCGCACTACTCCCTGGAGGTCACGCTCATCGAGCGCTGACCGGGCACCGGGCACGCACCGGCCGGGCACCGGGCACGCACTGGGCGGGCACCGACCGGGCGGGAGAATCACACCCGATCCGGCGCGGACCTGGCCGAGGATCACGCTCGTCGTGCACCGACGGGGTACCGGCCGGGCGGGGGCCTTGAGGTCAAATCTGTCCCAAACCACCGGTGCGCGGCGGTGCCCGACGCGTGATGATTCGTCCCCTGGGGATGTCATATGCGTAATCACTCCTCAGGAAGCCCGCCATATGACCTCAGATCCAAGACATGACTATGCGCGGCCGGAAAGATGAGTGGGCGGCGGTCCTCGCCCTGCTGGGAGACGTCACGTCCGCGACCGGGAACGTCGTGCTCGTCGAGGGCGAACCCGGGACGGGGAAGTCCCTGCTGCTCGCCGAGGCCGCGAGCGCCGCGACCGCGCGGGGGACGGCGGTGGCGAGCGGGCGGGCCGACGAGCTGGGACGGCTGACCCCGCTGGGGCCGCTGCTGACCGCGCTGGAGGACTCGCCGACGCTTCCGATTCCCATGACCAGGAGCACCTTCTCCGACGGGCCGGGACTGCTGCTGTGGCTGGCCGAGCAGGTCAGGACCTCGCTGGAGGGAAGGCTGGCCTCGGGGCCGCTGCTGGTGGCACTGGACGATCTCCAGTGGGCCGACCCCGCCACCGTCATGGCCCTGCGGACGATGCCCTCGCGACTGGCCTCGTACCCCGTGGCGTGGCTGCTGGCCCGCCGCGACACCCCGGCCCCCGGCGAGGCGGGGCGGCTGTTCGACCTGCTGGAGCAGGAGGGGGCCGCCCGGATCACGCTGGGCCCCCTCGACGAGGGGGCGGTGACCGAGATCTCCGCCGACATCCTGGGCGCGGTCCCCGGGGGGGAGCTGGCGGCGCTGGCCGCCCAGGCCGGGGGTAACCCGCTCCTGCTCGCCGAGCTTCTCACCGGGCTGCGCGAGGAGGACGCCGTCCTGGTCGAGGACGGCGTCGCCCGGCCGGCCGGGACCACACCCGCCGGGGCGGTGCCGCCGGTGCCGCCGGTGCTGCCCTCGCGCCTGCACACCGCCGTCCGGCGGCGCCTGGACGAGCTCGGCGTCAGGACCCGTTACCTGCTGGAGGCCGTCGCGGTGCTGGGACGCTCGTTCACGCCTGCGTACGTGGCCGAGATGCTCGGCGAGACCCCGGCCGCGCTGCTTCCCCCGCTGGAGGAGGCGCTGGCGGCCGGGGTGCTCGTGACCACCCACGACGAGCTGGCGTTCCGGCACGAGCTGGTGTGGCGGTCGATCGTCGAGGGGGTGCCGTCACCGGTGCGGCGGGCGCTGCGGGAGCAGGTCGAGCGCGCCTCCGGAGCCCGGCGGCCCATCGCCTCCAGGAGCGGCGACGGCGAGGCAGGCAGGCTCGTGGACCTGGCCCTGCTCGCGTGGGACGAGGGCGGGCTCTCGCGGGGACTGGACCTGGCGCGCGAGGCCGTGGCACGAGGACGGCGACCGGCCCGCGGCCTGCGACGGCAGCCGAGGGCGGTGCTGGCCTCGATGCTGATCGACCTGCGGCTGCTGGACGAGGCGGAACCGGCGACGGAGAGCGCCGCCGAGGAGGCCGGCGCCGGGGGTGAGCCCGGATGGGCCGCCGAGATCCCCGTCCTGCGCGCCCGGCTGGACCTGGCGGCGGGCCGGCTCGGCGGCGCGATCGAGCACGGGGAGGCGGGCCTGACCGCCGCCGGGACCCTGGACGCCCCGCTCCTGGCCTCCTCGGCCCTGTCGGTGCTCGGTACCGCGTCGCTGCGCTCGGGCGACCTGCCGGGGGCCGTCGGGTACATGGAGAGGGACCCGGTCAGGTCGGCGCCCGGCGTACCGCCCCCCGCGTGGCTGCGGTCGGAACTGGTGGCCGGGCGGATCAGGGAGGCGCGCGACGGCGCGGCGGGCGGCATGAGCTCGCTCGACGGGATCTGCGACGCGCTGCCCCGCCATCTCGGGGCACTGGCCTGCGAGCCCACCGCCGCGGCGTGGCTGGTACGGATGGCGATGGCGGCGAGGGACCGGCACAGGGCCGACGCCGTGATCGGCGCGGCCGAGGACGTCGCCCGGCGCAACCCGGCCCTGTCCGGCCCGTCGGCGTCCGCCGACCACGCGCGGGGCCTGCTGGAGGGCGACCCCGAGGCGATGGGCCGCGCGGTGGCCGGGCACGCCGACCCCTGGGCCAGGGCGTCGGCCGCGGAGGATCTGGGCGTGCTGCTCGGCGCGGACGGCGGCCGCAGGGACCTGGCCGTGGAGAGCCTGAAGACGGCGCTGGCCTGCTACGGGGCCGTGGAGGCCACCCGGGACGCGGCGCGGGTACGGGGCAGGCTGCGGCTCTTGGGCGAGCGGTGCCGCCACTGGGCCAGGACCGACCATCCCGTGTCGGGGTGGGCCAGCCTGACCGGCACCGAGCAGGCCGTCTGCGACCTGGTCTCCAGGGGGCTGACGAACCGGCACGCCGCCGAGCAGATGTTCATCAGCGAGCACACCGTCGCCTTCCACCTGCGGCAGGTCTTCCGCAAGCTGGGCATCCACTCGCGGGTCGAGCTGGCCAGGCTGGCGGCGGAGGAGAACGACGGCAGGGGCCGCCCACACCTCCGGTGAGACCGGACCTCCGGGACAACCGGGAGAACCGGGACGGGCGCCGGGGGCCGCCGGGTACATGCCCGCGGACCGGCCGGGGCGCCCTGTCCGCGGGCGATGGCTCGTCCGCGGGTGGCGCCCTGTCCACAAGTGGCGCCCTGTCCGCGGGTGGCGGCTCATCCGCAGGTGGCACCCTGTCCACGAACAACGGCTCATCCGTAGGTGACGACGAGCTCGTCCCCGGTGAGGTCCACCCGGACCACGGCTCCCTCCTCGGCCTCCCCCGACAGGAGCGCGCGGCCGATGCGCGTCTCGACCTCCCTGGCGATGAACCGGCGCAGCGGCCGGGCCCCGTACACGGGGTCGTAGCCCCGCTCGGCGATGTGCCGCAGCGCCGCCTCGGTGACCTCCAGCCGGATGCCCCGCTGCTCCAGGCGGGTCCGCAGCTCGACGAACATCAGGCCGACGATGCGCTCGATCTCCTCGGGGGTGAGCGGCTTGAAGATCACGATGTCGTCGACGCGGTTGAGGAACTCGGGACGGAAGTGCGAGCGCAGTTCGGCCATCACCCGCTGCTGCGCCTCGGGCTCGATCTCCCCGCTCGACGTGACGCCGTCGAGGAGGTACACCGACCCGAGGTTGGAGGTCATGATCAGGACGGTGTTGCGGAAGTCGACGGTCCTGCCCTGCGCGTCGGTCAGCCGACCGTCGTCGAGCACCTGCAGCAGCGTGTTGAAGACGTCGGCGTGCGCCTTCTCCACCTCGTCGAAGAGCACCACGGAGTACGGCTTGCGCCGCACGGCCTCGGTCAGCTGGCCGCCCTCCTCGTACCCGACGTAGCCGGGGGGCGCGCCGACGAGGCGGCTCACCGTGTGCCGCTCCTGGTACTCGCTCATGTCGATGCGGATCATGTTGTCCTCGGTGTCGAAGAGCGCCTCCGCGAGCGCCTTGGCCAGCTCCGTCTTGCCGACGCCCGTGGGCCCCAGGAAGACGAACGACCCGATCGGGCGGCGCGGGTCCTTGATGCCGGAGCGGGCCCGGATGACGGCGTCGGCCACCAGCCGTACCGCCTCGTCCTGGCCGATCACCCGCTCGTGCAGGATCTGGTCGAGCCGCAGGAGCTTCTCGCGCTCGCCCTCGCGCAGGCGGCTCACCGGGATGCCCGTCCACCGGGAGACGATCATCGAGATCTCCTCGTCGGTGACGACCTCGCGCAGCAGGCGCGACGTCCCCTGCTTGGCCGACAGCCGCTCCTCCTCGGACTCCAGCCGCCGCAGCAGCTCCGGCAGCCTGCCGTGCCGCAGCTCCGCGGCGCGGTTGAGGTCGTAGTCGCGCTCGGCCCGCTCGGCCTCCGCGCGTACCTGCTCCATCTCCGCGCGCAGGGCCTGGACGGCGCGCAGGGCGTGCCGCTCGGCCTCCCACTGCGCCCGCATGGCGTCGGCCTCGGCGTGCAGGTCGGCGAGCTCCCTGCGCAGCTCCTCCAGCCGGGCCCCGCTCGCGGAGTCCTCCTCCTTGGCGAGCGCGGCCTCCTCGATCTCCAGGCGCATCACCCTGCGGGTGAGCTCGTCGAGCTCGGCGGGCATCGAGTCGATCTCCGTACGGAGCATCGCGCACGCCTCGTCCACCAGGTCGATGGCCTTGTCCGGCAGGAAGCGGTCGGAGATGTAGCGGTGGCTCAGCACGACGGCCGCCACCAGCGCGCTGTCCTGGATCTTCACCCCGTGGAAGATCTCCAGGCGCTCGCGCAGGCCGCGCAGGATGGACACGGCGTCCTCGACCGACGGCTCGTCGACCATCACCGGCTGGAACCGGCGCTCCAGGGCGGCGTCCTTCTCGACGTGCTTGCGGTACTCGACGACGGTCGTCGCCCCGATCATGTGCAGCTCGCCCCGGGCCAGCATGGGCTTGAGCATGTTGCCCGCGTCCATGGCGCCCTCGGCGGCCCCGGCGCCCACCACGGTGTGCATCTCGTCGACGAAGAGCAGGATCCGCCCCTCGGCGGCCTTGACCTCGTTGAGCACCGCCTTGAGCCGCTCCTCGAACTCGCCCCGGTACTTGGCCCCGGCCACCAGCGAGCCCATGTCGAGGCTGAAGACCGTCCTGCCCTTGAGCCCCTCCGGCACGTCCCCGTGGCTGATCCGCAGGGCGAGCCCCTCCACGATGGCGGTCTTGCCCACGCCGGGGTCGCCGACGAGGACCGGGTTGTTCTTGGTCTTGCGGGACAGGATCTGGATGACGCGGCGGATCTCGGCGTCGCGCCCGACGACCGGGTCGAGCTTGCCCGACACGGCGTCCGCCACCAGGTCGCGCCCGTACTTCTCCAGCGCCTCGTACGCCACCTCGGGCATCGCCGACGTCACCCGCTGGTTGCCGCGGATCGCGGTGAGCGCCTTGAGGAAGCCGTCCCTGGTCAGCCCCTGCTCGTGCAGCAGCCGCCCGGCGGAGGTCGCGCTGCCCTCCTCGATCAGGGCGATGAGCAGGTGCTCCACCGACACGTACTCGTCCTTCAGCCGGTCGGCCTCCCGCTTGGCCGTCTCCAGCAGGCGCGAGAGCCGCTGCGTCACGTATACCTGGCCGGGCTCGGCGCCGGGGCCGCTCACCCGCGGGCGGCGGCCCAGTTCGGCCTCCAGGTCGCTCCTGAGCCGGTCGGTGTCGACGTTCGCGTACGAGAGCAGGCGGGGTGTCAGCCCCTCCGGCTGGTCGAGCAGCGCCAGCAGCAGGTGCTCGCCGTCCACCTCGGTGTGCCCGAAGCGCAGGGCCTTGGTCTGCGCGTCGTGCAGCGCCTCCTGCGACTTCTGCGTCAGCTGGTTCATGTCCACGGCGGGCCTCCGGTGGGTCGGGAACGACCGCGCTGGGCGGCCTCCAGGTCGGCGATGCGGTCCAGCAGGTCCAGTACGAGGCCGAGCGCCGCGTAGTTGATCGAGAACCCGGCCCGCAGCCGCCGGATCCGCGCCATGGTGAGCAGCTGGGAGGGCGGGAACCACAGGCGCCCGGCGGCGTCGGCCCACGCGTCGAGCACCCCCAGCGCGACGAGGCGCCGCACCAGCTCGGGATGGGTACCCGTCTCCCTGGCGAACGCCTCCAGATCCAGGCGCTCGGGCCTGATCAGCTGATAGGTCCTGACCGTCTCCCGCGAGGTCGCCCGCGGGGCTCCCCCCGGGGTCTCCCGCCGGGCCTCTCGCGCGTGGAGGGCCGCGCCCTTGTCCGGGGCGGGCGGGGCGGGCCCGGCGCGCTCCCCGTCCGCCGTGTCCGTCCGTGGGCGGGTGGGACGCGGGCCCGGGCCGGGCGTCCCGCGTTCCGGGAACGAGTGGTTCATCACCGCCTCCTCGGGTCGAACGAGGAGACCTCGGCGAGCTGCTCGAACAGCCGCCGCTCCTCCTCCGACAGATGGTCCGGGACCATGATCCGCACCTCGGCGTACAGGTCACCGGGCTTGTCTCCGCGGCTGGGCATCCCCCGGCCGCGCAGCCGCAGCCGCCTGCCGCTGGACGTTCCCGGCGGCACCTTGACCTTGGCGTCGCCCCCGGGGGTGTCGACCACGACGGAGGCGCCGAGCGCCGCCTCCCACGGGGTGACCGGGAGCAGGACGTGGATGTCGCGCCCCTCGATCCGGTAGCGGGGGTGCGGGGCGATCCTGACGATCAGGTAGAGATCGCCCGCCGCCGCCCCGTCGCCACCCCGGCCGCCCTGCCCGGCCAGCCTGATGCGCTGCCCGTCGGTGACGCCCGGCGGGATGTCGACCCGCAGCCCGCGCGAACCGACGGTGATGGAACGAGACCCGCCCCGGTAGGCCTCCTCGGCGGTCAGGACGATCTCGGCCTCCTGGTCGGCGCCGGGAATCGGCCCCCAGCTCGCGCCGGACCGGCCCCTCCTGCCGGAGAACAGCCCTTCGAAGAGGTCGTCGAGGTCGACCCCCTCCTGGAAGCCGCCGAAACCCGCTCCCCCGCCCCGGGCACCGGCCCGGCCCGCCCCGCGGTTCCTGGCGCGCGCCCACGTCTCCGGGTCCACGTCGTCGGGCACCTGGCGGAAGTCCGGCCCGAACGCGTCGTAGCGACGCCGGGTCTCGGGGTCGGACAGCACGCTGTAGGCCTCGGAGACCTCCTTGAAGCGGTCCTCGGCGGACGGGTCCTTGTTGACGTCGGGGTGGTTGGCCCGCGCCAGCTTGCGGTAGGCGCGCTGGATGTCCTCCTGGCTCGCCCCCCGCCGTACGCCGAGGATCTCGTAGAAGTCCCGGTCGGGGGGCATCATGCCCCCTTGGCCACCACGACCAGCGCGGGCCGCAGCTGCCGTTCGCCGTCCCCGTAGCCGGGGCGCACCACCTGCAGGACCGTGCCGTCGGGAACGCCCTCCTGGGAGAGCACGCCCACCGCCTCGTGCCTGGCCGGGTCGAACACGGCCCCCGCGTCGTCGCGGCGCGTGTACCCGAGACGGGACAGCACCTCCTGCGCCTGGTCGCGGATCGCCCGCATCCCGTTGACGATGGAGCCGGGATCGGTCTCGGCGTGCTCCAGCGCGCGGTCCAGGTTGTCCAGTACGGGCAGCCACTCACCGGCGGCCCGCGCCCGCTCCTCCGACCGCGTCCGCTCGGCGTCCCTGCCGACGCGCTTGCGCAGGTTGTCGAGGTCGGCGAGAGCGCGCCGCCAGCGGTCCTGGAGATCGGCCACCTGGTCCTGCAGCTCCTGGACGCGCTCCTGGAGACCGTCCGAGGCACCCGGTCGCCCCTCCTGGCCGTGCGTCTCCTGGCCGTGCGTCCCTTGAGCGCGCGTCTCCTGGTCGGACGCCTCCTGGCCACCGCGCCGGGTCTCGGCCCCCTGAGGTCCCGCAGGGTTCCGAGAGCTCTCGGAACCCTGCGGTTCCTGGGCTCCGTACCGGTCAGGGGGCTGGTCAGGGGGCTGCCGGTCTTGGGCTCGCGCCTCCCCGCCGGCGTCCCGCTCCCAGTCCTGCTTCTGGCCCTGATTCCGGCCCTGGCGGTACTCCTGGCCATCGCCCTGCTCCCGGTCGTAAGGCTCCCGGTCGTACGGCTCCCGGCCGGGCGGGTCGTACCCGCCGCGGGGATCCCCGTCAGGGCGCGGGACGTGCCGGCCACGCCCGGGTGTCTCACTCATCGGTCGTGAACTCCGCGTCGATGACGTCGTCGTCCCGGCCGCCCGGGGAACCGGCCGCTCCCGGACCGCCCGCGGCCCCAGCCCCAGCCCCGGCACCGGCACCGGCACCGGGAGCGCCGGAGCCCGCCGCGCCGAGGCTGTGGTAGACCTGCTGGAGCTCGGCGGTGAGCGAGCGCACCCGGTCGAGCGGGGCCTCCTGCTTGATCGCGTCGCGGGCGTCGTGCGCCAGCATGTCGGCCCGCGCCCTCTCGTGGACGGGCACCGAGTCGCCCAGCTCCGCCAGGCGGTGCTCCACCTGGTAGGCGGCGCTGTCGAGCTCGTTGCGCGCGTCCACCACCTGCCGCATCCGCTGGTCCTCCTCGCGGTGCCGCTCGGAGTCGGCGACCATCCGCTCGACCTCGCTCGTGTCCAGGTTCGAGCTCTCGCTGATCGTGATGCGCTGCTCGGCGCCGGTGTCCTTGTCCTTGGCCGAGACGTTCAGGATCCCGTTGGCGTCGACGTCGAAGGTCACGTCGACCTGCGGCACGCCACGGGGCGCCGGCCGGATGTTCTCCAGCCGGAACCGGCCCAGGGGGCGGTTGTCGGCGGCGCGCTCGCGCTCGCCCTGCAGCACGACGACGTCCACGGCGCTCTGGTTGTCCTCTGCGGTGCTGAACGTCTCGGAACGGCGGGCCGGGATGGTCGTGTTCCGCTCGATGACCTTCGTCATCACCCCGCCGAGCGTCTCGATGCCGAGGGAGAGCGGGGTCACGTCGAGCAGCACGACGTCCTTCAGCTCGCCCTTGATGACGGCGGCCTGGACCGCGGCGCCCAGCGCCACGACCTCGTCCGGGTTGACCGTCATGTTCGGTTCCTTGCCGCCCGTCATGCGGCGTACCAGGTTCTGCACGGCGGGCATCCTGGTCGAGCCGCCCACCAGGATCACCTCGTCGATGTCGTCGGCGGTGAGCTTGGCGTCGGCCATGGCCTGCTGGACAGGACCCTGGCACCGTTCGAGCAGGTCGGCGGTGATCTCCTCGAAGGTCGAGCGCCTGAGCGTGGTGTTCAGGTGCTTGGGGCCCGAGGCGTCCGCGGTGATGAAGGGCAGGCTGATCTGCGTCTGGGTGACCGCCGACAGCTCGACCTTGGCCTTCTCCGCGGCCTCGAACAGCCGCTGCAGGGCCTGCGGGTCCCCGCGCAGGTCGATGCCGTTGTCCCGCTGGAACTCGTCGGCGAGGTAGTCGACGACGCGCCGGTCGAAGTCGTCGCCGCCCAGGTGGGAGTCGCCCGCGGTCGCCCGTACCTCCACGACGCCGTCCCCGATGGCGAGGACGCTGACGTCGAAGGTGCCGCCGCCCAGGTCGAAGACGAGCACGGTCTCGCTCTCCTGGCGGTCGAGCCCGTAGGCGAGGGCCGCCGCGGTCGGCTCGTTGACGATCCGCAGGACTTCCAGACCGGCGATCTTCCCGGCGTCCTTGGTGGCCTGGCGCTGGGAGTCGTTGAAGTACGCGGGCACGGTGATGACCGCCTCGGTGACCTTCTCCCCCAGGAACTTCGAGGCGTCGTCCACGAGCTTGCGCAGGACGGCCGCGGCGATCTCCTCGGGCGCGTACAACTTCTCGTTGATCTTGAAGCGGACGGCGCCGTCGGGGCCGGGGACGACGTCGAACGACACGGCGGTCAGCTCGCTGGCGACCTCGTCGTAGCGGCGGCCGATGAAGCGCTTGGCCGAGTAGATCGTCCCCTTGGGGTTCAGGATCGCCTGGCGGCGGGCCAGCTGGCCGACCAGACGCTCGCCGTTGTCGGTGAACGCCACCACCGAGGGTGTCGTCCGCGCCCCCTCCGCGTTGGGGATCACCGTGGGCTTGTCGCCCTCCATCGTGGCGATCACCGAGTTGGTGGTACCTAGGTCGATTCCGACTGTCTTAGGCATGCTGTCCTCCTATGCGCTGTCTGTGCGCTGTGGCCCCGGCACCCACAGGACGGCACCGCCGCCCCGCCCGCCCGCGACGTCCCGGCGTTCCCGGACATCGTGGACCGCCCGGACGGGCGGCCCGGCGGCGGACCCCGGACAGCGGACAGCGGCTCGGGCGAGACCCGCCCACACCGCCGTCCGCACCGCCGCCCGTGCGGGCCCTGGCCCGGTCAGGGACATCGGCCGGATTCCCGGTCAGGGACACGGAACCGGCCGGGCCGCGCGCCCGTACGGGCTTCGGCCCGGGAGGCTCCGGTCAGATCTGCTGATGCATCTGCTGGGACGTGCCCACGTCGAGCAGCCTGCGCGCCTCGGCGGCGTGCGGGGCCGCGACCAGAACCTCGTAGCGGTCGGCGACGATCGCGCTCGACGAGAGGAAGTCGCGCTTGCCCCCGGTGAGCGCGTGGCCGACCAGTCCGAAGATCGCTCCGGCGATGGCACCCCAGATCAGGCCCCACAGGACCAGGATGAAGGGGAACCGTCCGGGCGTGAAGATCGCGAAGAACAGGCCGATCAGCAGTCCGAACCAGGCTCCGGTCGCCGCGCCCATCCCGGCGGCGCGAAGATAGGTCAGCCGCCCGAGCACCTGCTCGACAAGCCGGAGACCCACTCCGACGATCATCGTGTGCTCGACCGGGAACTTCTGGTCCGACAGCCGGTCCACGGCACGCTGGGCCTCGGCGTAGTTGCCGAAACCCGCCACCGTCTCGTGGCCGGTCAAACTGACGTCAGGTCGCATGGCACTTCCCTCCAACGGGCACCCGCGAGGTGAATCCGTACCCGATCCACCCTGACCCCGTGGGGGCGTCCCCACATCCCCAGACCTGACAGTCATCGCCGTTCCGTCAGGGTCAGTCGGGGACCAGGCCGTGCCGGAAGGCGTAGGTCACCGCCTGGGCCCGGTCACGCAGTCCCGCCTTGGCGAAGAGGTTGTTGATGTGCGTCTTGACCGTCGCCTCGGAGATGAACAGCTCCCCGGCGATCTCCGCGTTCGAGCGGCCCGCCGCTATCAGCCGCAGCACCTCGCTCTCGCGGCGGGTCAGCCCGTCCGGCGGTTCGGGCGAGCGGCGGCCCCCGGCCACCGCCTCGGCCAGCCGCCGCTGGACTGCGGGGTCGAACTGGGCCTCGCCCCCGACCACGGTGGCGATGGCCGAGGCCAGGGACTCGGCGTCGGCGTCCTTGGTCAGGTAGCCCCGCGCGCCCGCGCCCAGCGCCGCGAAGACCGACTCGTCGTCGGAGTACGTCGTCAGGACCACCACGTGGATCTCCGGGTGGGCCGCCCTGATCCTGCGGGTCGCCTCCACCCCGTCCATGCGGGGCATCCGCAGGTCCATCAGGACCACGTCGGGCCGCAGCGAGCCGGTGAGCTCGACCGCCTCCCGCCCGTCGGCCGCGGCCCCCACGACCTCGAGGCCGGGCAGCAGTCCCAGCAGCAGCACCAGCCCCTCGCGCACCACCGTCTGGTCGTCGGCCACCAGCACCCGCACGGTCACACCGGCCCTCCTCATCTCGCGAAGTCTCGCGAAGTCTCGCGAAGTCCCGCGAGGGACCGCGAAATCCTTCGTGGTCCCTCGAAATCCCGCAGGTCCCGCGCGGTCCCCCGCGATCCCGCGAAATCCCACGCGGTCCCTCGAAACCCCTCGCAGTCTCCCAAAGTCCCTCGCAGTCCCGCGAAGTACCGCGAAAACCTTCGCGGTCCCGCGAAGTCCCGCGCGGTCTCCCGAAGCCCCTCGGACCCGCCGCCGGGCCGCGGCACCGCTCCCGCCCCCGCGGCGGAACGGCGCCGCGGGCGGCTCACGCCGGTACCCGCAGCAGGACCTCGAAACCCTCCTCGCCCGGCCGGGCGGCCAGCGAACCGCCGATCAGCTCGGCCCGCTCGCGCATCCCCACCAGCCCGTACCCCCCTTCCCGCGACTCCCGCGGGCCCGGCGGGCCGCCCGTGTCGCGCACCTCCAGCTCGCACCACGCGCCGGCGCGGCGCAGCGCCACCGACACCGCGGCGCCCGGCGCGTGCTTGCGCGCGTTCGTCAGCGCCTCCTGCGCGGTCCTGGCCACCGCCAGCCTGGCCCCCGCCTCCAGCGAACCGAGGTCCCCGGCGACCGAGACCGCGCAGGGCGAGCCGGTCACCGACCGGAACTCCACCGCCAGCAGCTCCAGCCGCTCGGCCAGCGGAAGCTCCTGCCCGCGCAGCGCGTCGAGCGCCCGGCGGGTCTCCTCCAGCCCGGCGCGCGCCAGCCGCACGGCGCGGTTGACCCGGTCGAGGGCCGCCGCCGGGTCCTCGCCCTGCTCCAGCAGCAGCCGCGCCCCCTCCAGGTGGACGATCTGCGCCGACTGCGAGTGCGCCAGGATGTCGTGGACCTCCCTGGCCAGCCGCGCCCGCTCGGCCAGCACGGCCTCTCCCGCCCGCGCCTCGGCGAGCGCCGCGGCGTGCTCCCTGGTCGTCCTCACGTGCCGTACCAGGAAGATGAGGACCGCGACGTAGGTGAGGCCGAGGAGGTTGCCCCACACCTCCCAGCCCCGCAGCCCGACCAGGAAGGACAGGGCCGTCGTTCCGGCGAGGTCGGCCGTGACCAGGAGCACGGCGGGCCAGAAGCGGGTCCTGAACGGCGCGGCGAAGATGACGACGTACAGGAACCCCATGCCGCTGTAGTGACTGACCGCGTGCAGGGTGAACCCGCCGGCCAGGGTGGCCGCGAGCAGCCAGGCGTTGCGCCGCTCGTCCCCGCCCAGCAGCGCCCACGCGCAGCAGCCCAGGGCCGCCGCGCCGAGGGGAAGCAGCCAGAGCACGCCGGGCCAGCCCATCTCGACCACGGCGAACAGCGGGCCGAAGGCCAGGTACGCCGCCAGCACGACGGCGAGGAACCAGCGCACCGGGGGGCTACGGAGGAACGTCACGGCCACAAGGTATCGACCCTCCCCGCGGCGGACCATGGGCCCCGGGGTGGAGATCGTCTCCACCCCCGGCCACCGCCGCCTCCCCCCGGGTGGACCTCTCGGGATCCACCCCCGGGACCGTGCCTTCCCACCCGCCCGGGGGCCATCGTCGAGGCATGTCAGCAATCAGCGTCACCCACCTCGGCAAGTCGTTCGGCGGGGTACGAGCCGTCGACGACCTGTCGTTCACGGTGGAACGGGGAACACTCACGGCCTTCATCGGCCCCAACGGGGCGGGCAAGACCACCACCCTGCGCATGATCCTCGGCCTGGTCACGCCCACCGAGGGCACCGCGACCATCGGCGGCGGCCCCTACCGCGACCTGGAGCGCCCGGTCTCCACGGTCGGCGCGGTACTGGAGGCCACGGCCTTCCACCCGGGCCTGAGCGCCCGCACGCACCTGGAGGCGCTCCGCCTGGCCGCCGGGCTGGGTCCCGGGCGCGTGGAGCACGTGCTGGAACAGGTCGACCTCACCGCCGCCGCCGGCCGCAAGGTGGGCGGCTTCTCCCTGGGCATGCGCCAGCGGCTCGCCCTGGCCTCCGCCCTGCTGGGGGACCCGGAGATCCTCATCCTCGACGAGCCCGCCAACGGCCTGGACCCGGAGGGCATGCGCTGGCTGCGGGGCTTCCTGCGGGCCTACACCCACCAGGGGCGCACGGTCCTGGTCTCCACGCACGTACTCGCCGAGATCCAGCAGATCGCCGACCAGGTGATCGTCGTACGGGCGGGGCGCCTCGCCTGGCAGGGACCGCTCAGCCCGGAGACCGACCTGGAGGAGCTCTACATGGAGGTGACCGCATGACCGGCCTGATCCGCGCCGAGCTGCTCAAGGCGCGCTCGAACCGCATCACCTGGATCCTGGCCGCCCTCGCGCCCCCGCTGTGCGTGGCCTGGGCGGGGCTGATGGTCTTCCTGATGGGCCAGGGCGGCGGCATGCCGCTCGACGCGCGGATCGAGAACGTCTACAGCATGACCCAGCAGGCCTACGTCTTCACCCTGGTACTCGGCGTGCTCGGCATGGCCGGGGAGAACCGCCACCAGACGATCACCTGGCAGTTCCTGGTCAGCCCCCGGCGGGACCGGGTGGTGAGGGCCAAGCTGGCCGCGTACGGGATCGTCGGCCTGCTGATCGCCGTGGTCTCGGCGCTGGTCACGCTGGTGGCGGGGCTGGTCATGCTCGGCCTGGCCGGCCACCCCGCCTGGACCCCCCGGGTGCCCGCGGTCCTGCTCGGCTCGGCGCTCGCGGTCGTCCTGTACGGCCTGCTCGGGGTGGGCCTGGGGGCCCTGATCCGCAACCAGGTCGCCGCGGTGGCGGTGGCACTGGCCTGGTTCATGTACGCCGACTACCTGCTCGTCAGTTTCCTGCCCGACCTCGGCAGGTGGCTGCCGACCGGGGCGGCCCGCGCTCTGGGCGGCATGCCCCTGGGCGGTGAGCTGCTGCCCGTCTGGGCCGGCGGGCTGCTGTTCGCGGGCTACGTCGCGGTGGCCGTGCTCGCCGCCCGCGCGCTGACGCTCCGCCGCGACGTCACGTGACCTCGCCGTACGGTGTCACGGACCACGGCACGCACGGTGTCACGAACCACGGCACGGAGAACCGCACGGCCGTACCGGATGCTCCCGGGGGGCACGCGCCACGGCCCGCCCCCGGGAGCACGCGTGTCACGCCATGGCGCCGCGGACGGCGTCGTGGGCCGCGTCGCGCATCATGGCGTGCAGCACCGCGTTGGACTCCCGGTCGGTGCGCACCTCGACCATGCGCAGCCCGTCGCCGCGCAGCGCCTTGACCAGCTGGCCCGGCTCGTCCACGAAGGTGTACGGCGTGCCGGTGGCGGCGGCCACGTAGCCCAGGTCCACCCCGTGCGAGGTGCCGAAGACCCGCTCGAAGGGGTCGCGCAGCGCGGCCTGGGGAAGCAGCGAGAAGATCCCGCCGCCGTCGTTGTTCACCACGACCAGGCAGAGGTCGGGGCGCGGCTCGCGGGAGCCGAGGAGCAGCCCGTTCTGGTCGTGCAGGAAGGTCAGGTCGCCCATCAGGGCGTAGGCGGGGCCGTTGTGGGCGAGGGCGGCGCCCATCGCCGACGACACCACCCCGTCGATCCCCGCCGCCCCCCGGTTGGCCATGATCCGCAGGCCCCTCCGGGGGCGCATGGCCTGGTCGAGGTCGCGGATCGGCATGGAGGAGCCGGAGAACAGCAGCGACCCGTTGGGCAGCGCCTCCACCAGGTCGCGGGCCAGGCGCGGCTCGCTGAGCCCGGCCCCGTCCAGCACCTCGTCGATCGCGGCCCTGGCCGCCGTGTCGGCGCGGCGCCAGGAGTGCAGCCACGCGTCGTCGCCCGCGGCGACCGGGATCTCCACCACCTGGGCCACCTGGGTGGCCGAGCGGGTCGGGTCGGGCCAGCGGGTCAGGTCGGAGGCGACCACGATGTGCTCGCCCGCGTGCCTCAGCCATTTGAGCAGCGGCTTGGACAGGCCGGGACGGCCCAGGGTGACCACGACGTCGGGGCGGTGCCGGTCGGCGAACTCCGGGGTGCCGAGGAGGAAGTGGTAGGCCGACATCGCGTGGTCGCCGTAGCGGGCGCCGCCGTTGGGCTCCGACAGGACCGGCCACCCGGCCATGCCCGCCGCCGCGACGTACCTGCGCGTGTTGGTCGCGCCCTCGCCGACGACCAGCACGCCCCGCCTGGTCGGCGGCAGGTGCAGCGCCACCGGCGGGGAGGCCACCCGGGCGCGGACCCACGGGCCTCCGTCGTCACCGTCGAGGGACTCGCACCAGGACGGGTCGTCGTCGGGGATGAGCGGCTCGCGGAAGGCCAGGTTGAGGTGCACGGGGCCCGGGTCGTAGGGGCCCATCGCGCGCTGGTAGGCGCGGCAGGCCGTCGACCGCCAGTAGGCGACCTGGCCGGGGCGGTTCTCGGGCACGCCGACCTCGCTGAACCAGCGGACGGACGTGCCGTACAGCTTGACCTGGTCGACCGTCTGGCTGGCGCCGGTGTCGCGCAGCTCGGGCGGGCGGTCGGCGGTGAGCACCAGCAGCGGCACCCCCGACTCGTGCGCCTCGATGACGGCCGGGTGGAAGTTGGCCGCCGCGGTGCCCGAGGTGCAGATCAGCACGACCGGCCGCTCGCTGCGGCGGGCCAGGCCCACCGCCAGGTAGGAGGCCGAGCGCTCGTCCACCCGCACGTGCAGCCGGATGCGGCTGTCGGCGTGCACGGCCAGGGCGAGCGGCGCCGAGCGCGAACCGGGCGCGAGCACCACGTCCGTGAGACCGCAGCGGGCGAGCTCGTCGACCAGCACCGTCGCGAGCGCGGTCGCGGGATTCACCGCACCGCCTCCTTCATCTCCGCACCCGGGGGTGAGTCCGTCTTGAGGCGCGCGAAAGCCACCTCGCCTACGCGGGACCGCGCGCCTCGGGACCGATCCGTCCGGATCCCCGCTGCCCCCGGGAGCGGCGGGGGAACCCGCTCCCGCCGCTCACGACCGCGCTGAAACCTGTCTCCGGCCGCCCTTGATGACGGCGACCTGTTTCCAGCGTCCTCGGCCGCCCCTAGGGACGGCGCGGGAACCTGCCGAAGTCGGGGGTGCGCTTCTCCTTGAAGGCGTTGCGGCCCTCCTGCGCCTCCTCGCTCATGTAGTAGAGCAGGGTGGCGTCACCGGCGAACTGCTGCATCCCCGCGGCGCCGTCGGTCACCGCGTTCAGCGCGCCCTTGAGCATGCGCAGGGCCAGCGGCGACTTGTCCAGCATCTCCCTGGCCCACCTGACCGTCTCGGCCTCGAGCTCGGCGAGCGGCACGACCGCGTTGACCAGGCCCCAGTCGAGGGCCTTCTGCGCGTCGTACTGGCGGCAGAGGTACCAGATCTCGCGGGCCCGCTTGAGGCCGACGGTCTCGGCCAGCAGCCAGGAGCCGTAGCCGCCGTCGAAGGAGCCGACCTTGGGGCCGGTCTGGCCGAAGATCGCGTTGTCGGCGGCGATGGACAGGTCGCAGCACACGTGCAGCACGTGGCCGCCGCCGATGGCGTAACCGGCGATCATCGCGATGACCGGCTTGGGACAGCGGCGGATCTGGACCTGCAGGTCGAGCACGTTGAGGCGGCCGACGTGCGGGGTGGACTTGTCGACGTAGCCGTCGTCGCCGCGGATCTTCTGGTCGCCCCCGGAGCAGAAGGCCCGGTCGCCCGCGCCGGTGAAGATGATCACACCGACCTCGGCGTCCTCCTGGGCGGCGTTGAAGGCGTCCTTGAGCTCGAAGAGCGTCGTCGGGCGGAACGCGTTGTGCCGCTCGGGGCGGTTGATCGTGATCTTGGCGATGCCCTCGCCGGTCTCGTAGATGATGTCCTCGTACTGCCCGGACCTCTTCCAGTCGACCGCGCCGTCGCTCTCGGAGGCCGTCTCCGACACCACCTGCTCGTTCACGCCCGGCTCGACCCGCTCCGTGCCCACGATGACTTCACCCTTCCCCTTTGCCGGGACCAGCCCGGCCGTTGTCCGG
The DNA here is from genome assembly GCF_059358815.1 of Streptosporangium nanhuense. Lineage (NCBI taxonomy): Bacteria > Bacillati > Actinomycetota > Actinomycetes > Streptosporangiales > Streptosporangiaceae > Streptosporangium > Streptosporangium nanhuense. Next base: position 47,386 of record NZ_JCADBG010000022.1, on the reverse strand, counting down.
CATTCGGCACTAACCTTACGACTGTGATGACCATTCCTGTGCAGGAGGAGTGGCTTTCCGTGCAACGGGAATTGCACGCCGTGGTTTCGGCGCCGGGCCCGGAGCTGTTCCGGGCCGTCGGCGCGGCACTGGACGGCCGCGGTCCAGCCGTGCTGCCCCTCTCCCCCGCCCTGCCCGCCCCCGCGCTGCGGGCGACGCTCGACGCGCTGCGCCCGACCCACGTCGACGGGGTCCGCCGCGAGGGCGGCGTCGGCGTGCCCCCCGAGGTCGCGGTGGTCATCGCCACCAGCGGCTCGACCGGCGTCCCCAAGGGCGCGCAGCTGTCCGCCGAGGCCCTGCTCGCCTCGGCGTCGGCCTCGCTGCGGCGCCTGGACGCGGGGCCGGGCGAGCGCTGGCTGTGCTGCCTGCCACCCTCTCACGTGTCCGGCCTGCAGGTCCTGGTGAGGTCGCTGCTGGGCGGCACCGAGCCGATCGTGCACGACGGGTTCTCCCCCGAGGCCGTGCTCTCGGCGCTCTCCGGCGGCGCCGACCACGTCTCGCTGGTGCCGACCCAGCTGCGCCGGCTGCTCCAGGCGGGCGGGACGGGCATATCGGCGTTCAGGACGATCCTGCTCGGCGGCGCCGCCGCTCCCCCCGGCCTGCTCGCCGCGGCCCGCGAGGCCGGGGCCAGGGTGGTCACCACGTACGGCATGAGCGAGACCTGCGGCGGGTGCGTCTACGACGGCGAGCCCCTCGACGGGGTGGAGGTCGGCGTCGGCGGCGACGGCCGGATCCGCCTGGGCGGGCCCGTGCTGTTCTCCGGCTACCGGCTGCGCCCCGACCTCACCGAGGCCGCCCGCGACGGCGACCGGTTCCTCACCTCGGACCTGGGCGTCCTGGAGGGCGGGCGGCTGCGCGTGCTGGGGCGGGCCGACGACGTCATCAACACCGGGGGCGAGAAGGTCGTCGCCGCGGCGGTGGCCGCCGTGCTGGCCGAGCATCCCGCGATCGTCGACGCCACCGTGGTCGGCCGTCCCGACCCCGAGTGGGGCGAGCGGGTGGTGGCCGTCGTCGTCTCGCCCGACCCGCCGTCCCTCGCCGAGTTGCGCGCCTTCGCCAAGGAACGGCTGCCCGCCTACGCGGCCCCTGCCGAGCTGGTAGTTATGACCGAAATACCGCTTCTGGCCAATGGCAAACCAGATCTTGAAACTCTCCGTTATGGTCGTGATCGGGAACCGTGAAGGTGCCCTGACACGTCCAACAGGTAGCCGAAGCAGGAAGGACAAGCCCGATGAACGTCACCCGGAAGACATGGGTCTCGGCTGGAATCGTGAGCCTGGTCCTCGCCGGCGGCATCTCCGTCACGGCGGCCGCCGCCTCGGGCGGGATCGGCAGGGCGGGGAAACCGTCGGCCGAGCCGGTGCCGGTCGCCCCGAACGAGCCGGGCCCGCCCTCGTACGAGCCGTCCCCGACCACGCCCACCCCTCCCGCGGAGGACTTCGTCGTCTCCAAGGAGGTCAACCCCGACCCCGAGAAGGTCATCGGCTACTGGAACGAGAACCGCCTGGAGAAGGCCGAGCCCTTCCCGCTGCCCATGGTCGACGGCCCCCTGGTCGAAGGCTCCTTGGGCCCGGCGGGAGAGAGTCCCGTGGAAGTGATCGAGTAGGCCCTCTCGGGCGCCCGGACGCGGGTGGATCGCCGGGAAGGCGGTCCGCCCTTCATATTTTCCGGGCCGGGTCGGGAACAGAAAGTTCTTGACTGGGGTTATTGGTACTGGTGCGCCGAGCGGCCCCCAGACCGCGCCACCCCAAGACCAGCAAACCGTAAATTCAGAAGACTCCGTGATGGAGGAGGTGTCCTCATGCCCCCAACCGCCGTGGCGACCTCATCTGAGGCCCCGACGACCCTCGACCAGCTCCTTGACCGAGGGCGAGTCCAGGGCCACCTTTCCCTCGCGGAGCTGCGCCACGCCTTCGCCGAGGCGGGCATCAGCCCCACCGAGGGCAGGTCGATCCTGCGGGAGCTCACCGAGGCGGGCGTCAGCCTGGCGGCCGAGAACGAGCCCGCGCTGTCCGCGTCCGGCGCCAAGAGCACCCGCAAGACCCCCGTCCGCAAGGCCAAGGCCGCGCCCGCGAGGAAGGGCACGGCCAAGACCGAGGCCGCCGACGACGTCCAGGGCGCCGCAGCCACGACCAAGACCGAGCCCGCGGGCGGTCTCAAGACCGCCAGGGCCGCGAAGAAGACCACGACCGCCAAGGACACCAAGGACACAAAGGACGCAGCGGCGGAGCTCGACGACGAGTGGAACCCGCCGGAGGAGGCCGAGGTCGCCGAGGTGGAGGCCGAGCCGACCCTCGACCTCGACGACCAGTCCTCGGTCATGGGCGACTCGGTGCACACCTACCTGAAGTCGATCGGCCGTCGCACCCTGCTCACCGCCGCGCAGGAGGTCGAGCTGGCCAAGCGCATCGAGGCCGGCCTGTACGCCGAGTCCAAGCTGGAGGCCGAGCCGGGCCTGTCCGCGGTCGCGCGCGACGACCTGGAGTGGATCGCCGAGGACGGCCGCCGGGCCAAGGACCACATGCTGGAGGCCAACCTCCGCCTGGTCGTCTCCGTGGCGAAGAAGTACACCGACCGGGGCATGGCCCTGCTCGACGTGGTCCAGGAGGGCAACCTGGGCCTGATCCGCGCGGTGGAGAAGTTCGACTACACCAAGGGCTACAAGTTCTCCACCTACGCCATGTGGTGGATCCGCCAGGCCATCCAGCGCGGCTTCGCCGACTCGGCCCGCACCATCAGGCTGCCGGTGCACGTGCTGGAGATGCTCTCCAAGCTGTCGCGCGTCGAGCGCGACATGCACCAGCGTCTGGGCCGCGAGCCCACGCCGGAGGAGCTGGGCGTCGAGCTGGACAAGACCCCCGACCAGATCGAGGAGCTGCTGCGCACCAGCCGCCAGCCGATCAGCCTCAACGCCACCATCGGCGAGGACGGCGAGACCACCATCGGCGACCTCATCGAGGACGTCGACTCGCCCGAGGCGTCGGAGGTCGTCGACCGCCAGCTGCTGGGCGAGCAGCTGCGCGGCGTGCTCGGCAACCTCTCTCCCAGGGAGGCCAAGATCATGGCCCTGCGCTTCGGCCTCGTCGACGGCAAGCCCCACACCCTCGACGAGATCGGCAAGTATCTCGGCCTGACGCGCGAGCGCATCCGCCAGCTGGAGAAGGAGTCGCTCTCCAAGCTGCGCCACCCCAGCAACACCCGCCCGCTGCTCGACTGGGCCAGCTGACCCCGTCCGGCGGTTCCCGAAGTCCCGATATCTCCGAAGGGCGCCACCGCGAGACCTCACGGTCCGCGGTGGCGCCCTTCGCCGTGTTCCGGCCCCGGCGGGGAGTGCCCCCCGATGGGACCGGCAGGAGCGCGGAGCGCCCCTCCCCGAGGGGCCGGTACGGGTACCGGGGCGACGGTTTCCGTACCGGCCCTCGAAGGCTTGAAAGGCCTTGAAAGTCTGGAAGGCCTGAAGGCCTGAAGGCCCTGAAAGTCTGGAAGGCCTGAAGATCTGGAAGGCCCTGGAGGTCTTGAAGGAGGTCAGGCGCCCATCTCGGCGACGAGGCTCCTGGGGCGCATGTCGGTCCAGGAGCCCTCGACGTAGGCCAGGCAGCCCGCGCGGGAGTCCTCACCGTGGGCGATCTCCCAACCCGGGGGGACGTCGGCGAACGCGGGCCACAGCGAGTGCTGGCCCTCGGCGTTCACCAGCACCACGAAGGACGCGCTCTCGTCGTCGAAGGGGTTGGTCATCGGATACCTCCAGCGTGGGTGTGCCGGGCGGCGGACCCGGCTGCGTGGATTCGCCCGGCGCCGGTCCCGGCACCGGCGCCCGGGGGTCGGCGACCGCCGTTCCCCCCGCCCGGATGTGATGGGTCGTCCGGGCACGGGAAAAAGGCAGACGAAAATGGCATAACTGTGTGTACCTCAGCGAAGTGCCTGGTCACGACGTTGAACGAGTGGCCCGAGAGACCACTGGGGCGGAGTGTCTTATTAGGGAAGCCTAACCTAAGATCCACCCCATTGACGACAATGTCAAGATGCCCAATCATCAGGGGCCAGACCACCTTTTGACTCTTACCCGCCACGCTCTCGACAACCAGGGTAAGTGAGGCAAGGCTAACCTAAGTAAATCAGTGAGGTGAGTGTGATCGATCGGCAGGACCATCCCGGGCTCTCCGGGACGGTGGCCCTCGTCACGGGCGCCGCCGGGGGCATCGGAGCCGCCGTCGCGGCGACCCTCGCCCGGGCCGGGGCGGTCGTGGCCGGGGCCGACGTACGGGACGGCCCCTGGGACGACCGCGGGGAGCCGGTGACGCGCCATCGCGCCGACGTCACCGACCCCGGACAGGTGGACGCGGTCGTCGCGAGGGTCGAGGACGAGCTGGGACCGATCGGGGTCCTGGTCAACGTCGCGGGCGTGCTGCGCACCGGCGCGGTGACCGAGATCGGCGCCGACGACTGGGCCCAGGTGTTCGCGGTGAACACCGGCGGGGTCTTCCACGCCGTCCGGGCCGTCGCCCGCCGCATGATCCCCCGCGGCGGCGGGACGATCGTGACCGTGGCCTCCAACGCCGCGGGCGTGCCGCGCGTCGGCATGGCGGCGTACGCGGCGTCCAAGGCCGCCGCGGTCATGTTCACCCGGTGTGCCGGGCTGGAACTCGCCCGCCACGGCATCCGCTGCAACGTGGTCTCGCCCGGATCGACCGACACCGCCATGCAGGCGGGGTTCGACCCTCGCGCGGTCATCGACGGAGACCCCTCCTCCTACCGCGTGGGCATTCCGCTGGGCCGGCTGGCCGACCCCGAGGACGTCGCCGAAGCCGTTCTCTTCCTGGCCTCGGACCGTGCCCGGCACATCACCATGCAAGACCTGTACGTGGACGGCGGTGCCACGCTCAGGGCCTGAGCTCCCCGAAAGGTCAGCCTTGACAATCGCATACGAGGCGGTCAGCGCCACCGAGCTTCTCGACGAGTACCGGCCGGGCTCCTCATCGATCTTCTCCTCTCCCCGGCACACCCTCCTGGCCGGGGGCGTCGCCGACGTGGTGGCGCCCGCCTGGACCATGCGGGAGCTGGCCGAACGCGTACGAGAACACCGCGATTTGGTCCTCGGCGCGATCCCGTTCGACGACCCCGCCTCGGCCCGGCTGATCACCCCGGTGCGGGCCCGCTGGGCCGATCCCTTCGTCTCCGGCGAACCCCCTCCCCGGCAGGGCGCGCGGCCGTGGCGGATCACCCCGGTCCCCACCCCCTCCGAGCACCTGGAGAGCGTACGGAGGGTGCTGGAACTGCTCGCCACGGGCGCGGTGGAGAAGGTGGTGCTCGCCAGGTCGCTGGAGCTGACGAGCCCGGAACCGGCCGACATCGCCACGATGGTCCGGCGCCTGGCGGTCCGCGACCCGCACGGCCACGTCTTCGCCGTCGACCTGCCCGGCGGGCGGACCCTGGTGGGCGCCAGCCCCGAGCTGCTGGTCTCCAGGGACGGGCCCGCCGTCGTCGCCAACCCGCTGGCCGGCTCCGCCGCGCGCAGCGCCGACCGCGCCGAGGACCGCCGCCGAGCGGCGGCGCTGCTCTGCTCGGCCAAGGAGCAGCACGAGCACGCGGTCGTGGTCGAGGCCGTGGCCGCCGCGCTCGCCCCGCACTGCCGGGCGCTGAGCGTCCCGGCCGAGCCGTCGCTGATCTGCACCTCCACCATGTGGCACCTGTCCAGCAGGATCACCGGGAGGCTCGCCGACCCGCGCACCACCTCGCTGGACCTGGCGGTCGCCCTGCACCCCACCCCCGCGGTCTGCGGGACGCCCACCGTCGCCGCGCGCGCCGCGATCGCCGGCATCGAACCCTTCGACCGGGGTTTCTACACCGGCATGGTCGGCTGGTGCGACGCCTCGGGGGACGGCGAGTGGGCGGTGGCGATCCGCTGCGCCGAGGTGACCGGTGGCGGCATCCGGCTGTTCGCCGGTGGCGGGATCGTCACGGGCTCGGTCCCCGAGGAGGAGCTGGCCGAGACCTCGGCGAAGTTCCGCACCCTCCTGCAGGCCCTCGGACTGGCCCCGGACCTCGACGTGGACCTGGGCGCGGGCTCGGACGCCGTTCCCGGCCTGGACACCGTTCCCGGCCTGGACGCCGTCGCGGTCGTCGGCGAGCAGCCTCGGAGAGGAGACACGTGACGGGCGTCCCCCGGGCCGGGCGTCCGGCCCGGGGGACGCCCGTTCCGGAGTGCCCCTCGGCGCTCCGGAGCCCCCTCCCACGGGCGGGGCGCCCCGCCGGACCACCGCGATCGGGATCGGGACCGCCGAGGCCACCGACCCCGGTGACCCCCGGCACGTCGAGACACCAGAGAAAACAGAAAGAGAGGCAGCCGTGGCCTTACCCGTGATCACCCCCTATCCGATGCCCCGCGAGGACGAGATGCCCGCCAACCGCGTCTCCTGGACCCCGGACGCCCGCCGCGCGGTACTCCTCGTCCACGACATGCAGAACCACTTCGTGAACGCGTTCGCACCGGGAACCTCGCCGATCGTGGAGCTGGTCTCGGCGATCGCCGAGCTCCGCGAGACGGCCTGGGAGGCCGGCGTCCCGGTCGTGTACTCGGCCCAGCCCGGCGGGCAGACCTCGGCCCAGCGCGGCCTGCTGGAGGACTTCTGGGGGGCCGGTGTCGGTGCCGAACCGAGCGCCCAGGAGATCATCGCCCCGCTCGCCCCCGGCCCGGACGACATCCGGCTGACCAAGTGGCGCTACAGCGCCTTCCACCGCACCCCGCTGCGCGACCTGCTCGCCGACCACGGGCGCGACCAGCTCATCGTCACCGGCATCTACGCCCACATCGGATGCCTGATGACGGCCTGCGACGCCTTCATGGGCGACGTGGAGGTGTTCTTCGTGGCCGACGGGGTGGCCGACTTCTCCGCCGAGCACCACCGGATGGCCCAGACCTACGCGGCGGAGCGGTGCGCGGCCGTCCTGCCGGCCGTCCGCGTACGGCGGATGCTCTCCGCCTCCGCCGCGCACGCCACCCGCTGAGCCGTACCGGCCTACCCGGAGGCCGGACGGCGCGGGCGGGGGCCCCGCGCACGGGTGGACGACCCCTCGCGCGAGTCCGAGACGGCTCCGAGCGCGAGACGCGGACACGAGGTGTCCGAGACGAGACGCGGGCACGAGGTGCGGGCACACCGCACGGCCCCTCCCGAACTTCCGAACCCCTGGACGGCGAAACCGCCCGTCACGGGAACGTGTGACGGGCGGCGAGAGGCCGTTCGGATCAGGTCAGCGGGCGGTGGCCGCCGGGCGGATCGGGACCAAGCCCGCGCCCGGGCGCCCGCGGGGGAAACCCCCGGCGCGGACCGGGACGAGGACCTGGACCGCGGGTCAGCGGGCGGTGGCGGTGACCGGGCGCGGGACCCTGGGGATGCCGGTCAGCCGGTTCTGCTCGCGAAGGGTGCGCAGGCGGTTGACCTCGGTGGTCCACTCGGCGCCCCTGGGGGTGGCCCTGCCCTTGCGGCGGCGGATCCGGTCGTCGTAGGACCTGATCCCGAACGTCGCGCGCTGGTTGGCCTCGGCGGCGCGCAGGGCCTCGGTGAGCGCCCTGTCGAAGGCCAGCCCGGCGGCCCGCAGCTCCTGCACGGGGGCCGCGGCGGCCTGCGCCCGGCGCACCTCGGCCTCGGCCTGGCGCGCCTTCTCCAGGAGCTCGGGGAAGCTCTTCCCGACCTCCTGGTCAGCGTGGTGACGAACCTCCGCCTCCCGGCTCACGCGCGGTCGGAAAAACGCCATCTTCTTCCCTCTCTCGCCGTCGCCGGATCTCCTCCGGCAGATCACCGCTCGTAGCCTACGCGGTCCGCCCCCGCCCCACACACTCAGGGAAGGGACCGGACCTCCACGGACCTCCGCAGATCTCCGCGGACCTCTTCGCAGCGGCCCGGCGCGCCGTCCTTTACGCAGTAAGGTGAGCGGTGGCAGGATGCCTCCCATGCCTGCCAAGCGACCACCCGTCCCGCTCTCCAGGGAGCGCATCATCGACGCCGCCCTCCACATCGCCGACGGCCAGGGGCTCCGGCGCCTGACGATGCGCCGGCTGGGTGACGCGCTCCAGGTGGAGGCGATGGCCATCTACCACCACCTGCCGCGCGGCAAGGACGCCCTGATGGACGCGCTGGCCGAGCACGTCACCACCGTCCACGCCGAGCCCGGCGAGAGCTGGCAGGAGAGCGCGAGGTCCTGGTGCCGGGCGAGCCGGGCCGCGCTGAGGGAGCATCCCGGGGTGCTCGCCCTGGCCCTGACCAAGCCGCCGAGGGGCAGGGCGGCGATCGCGATCAGGGAGCAGACCGACCAGCTGGCCGACGCGGGCCTGGCCGATCCCGCGGGGGCGGTGCGGGCCCTGCGGGCCTACGTCTTCGGCGCGGTGGCGGTGGAGGTGCAGCAGTCGGGCTGGGCCGACCCCTCCGGCGACGAGGACGAGCCCTGGCGCCCCCCGTCCAGGGGAGGCGGCAGCCCGGCGGCCGACGCCGACTTCGAGCACGGCCTGGACGCGCTCCTGGCCGGTCTGGGCACGCGGTGAACGCATCGGATCGGGTAACGGACGGTCACGGGCCAGGAAATCCGCGTCGGCGCACGTCAGAAACTTGTAACCGATCGTTTACCTGCTCGGCGGCGTGTCGCACTTGGTCGAATGTCCTTATATGAGGCATGCTGTGTTATAGGTCACATCCCCTGATAAAGCCCTGCCGGACTGACCCCTTACCAGTTCTCAAACAGTCCTAACGGGCTATGTCGCCGAGGTGCGATCGATCGCACACTTGATCTGCTTGATGTGCGGCCCCCGTTCTGTTAGGGGCCGCATGGCCATATATCAACATTAAGATGCTCGTCCCCGTCATACGTGGGAACGGAGACCCATCGGTGACGGTGCCGCCGGATGTCCGATGCCCACCCGTGCCCGGTGTGACCGGGCGAGCCGACACGAGAGATCCGGAGGCACGCCGATGTGCCCGCACGAGCCGTCCTGTCCGTCCGCCGACGCGCTGGACCGCGAAGCCGCCCGCACCATGGCGGCCCACCCCGAGCAGGGCTGGAGTCTGCTCTGCAACGGTGTGGTGCTGTTCGACGACACCGGCGAGCTCCTCCCGGACGGTGCCGTCATCGAGCCGCACCGGCCACTGGCCGGCGTCGTCTGAGGCCGGTCACGCCCGGCCGGTCGCGCTGAGCCGGTCCACCGAGCCCGGCCGCATCCTCGTGTCGAGCCACTCGGCGACCACCTCGCCCACCCCGGCGGGATTCCTCCCGAGGTCGTGACCCTCTCCCGGCAGCACCACCAGGCGCGCGGCGTCCGCCGCCTCGGGCACGCCGAACGGGTCACGGTCTCCGTTCACCACCAGCACGTCCACACCCGCCGCGCGCAGCTCCCCGGCGCGTGACCGCTCCGGCTTCCCCGGCGGGTGCAACGGGAAGGCCAGCGCGACGACCGCGCGGGCCTCGACCCTCCCGGCCGTACGGCACGCGACCCTGGCCCCGTTGCTCCGCCCGCCCTGCGCGAGCGGCAGTCCCGGATAGCGCCCGCGCAGCCCGGCCACCAGTGTCTCCCACGCCTCGTCCTGCTTGACCGCCGACCCCGGCGCGCGGGCTCCGCGCATCCGGAACGGCTGGAGCACCCGCGCGACCGTGCCGCCGATCGCCGTCACGGCGTCCCGTACGGCCAGCAGGTCCGGGGCGTCCACTCCCCCGGCCGAGCCGTGGGTGAGCACCAGCAGGAAGCGCGGGGAGGCCACCTCGTCGATCTCCACCAGCGCCGGGCCGTGCGGGGTCGCGATCTCCATCGGCGGGACCGCGACCGCCGGGGGCCGGGCGCCCGGCGTGGACGCGCCGGCGAGAGGGGTGGACTTGGAGGTGGACACGGATCTCCTCCTATTGACTGATGTCCGGCGGGCGGCCGGAAGGAAGAATCGAGGTGTGCAGGACTATCAAGATATCCGCCAGGACATGCGTGCCACCGTCGAGGCCCGGCGCGACCTCGGCCCGGAGTACGAGACCGCCCTCATCGAGTCGTTCGTGTCGCGCCTGGACGCGACCATCGCCCACCGGGTGCATGCCGAGATGCAGGCCGCCGGGGCGCCGAAGGCCAAGCCGCGCAAGAACTCGAACAGCTCGATCCCGATCGCCCTCGGTTCGATGGGCATCGGGATCCCGCTGACCGCCATCGCCGCGGAGTCCTCCGGCACCGCCGGGCTGCTGCTGGCCTGGGGCGGGATCGTGGCGATCAACTTCGCCCACGCCCTGAGCCGCTGGCGCGAGCGCGGCTGACGCCCCCGGAGCCCCGCCCCCACCCGGGGCGGCCGGGAATCGGCGAGGTCCTCCGCGGGCCCGGCACCCACCGCGCCCTCGCGCGGGAGACGGCGCGCCGCGCGCCCCGGGTTCAGAGATCCCGGTCGAGGCGGAGGCGGACCTCGCCGGCGAGGTCCTCGTCGGCGCTGTCAAGGCCGTAGCGCCACACCCGCTCGGCGTCCTCGTCGCGTCCCCTGAGCGGGAGCGTGCGGGCCAGGAGCTCGATGGCCAGCGCGCCGGTCTCGACGTCGCCGCCCTCCTCGATCGCGCCGGAGAACTCCGCGCACGCCAGCTCCAGATGGGCGATGCCGAGCATCACCCGCAGTCTCGCCACCTCGACCGCGTCGGGCACCGCGAGCGCCTCCAGGAGCACCTGGGCGGCCTCGCCCGGCTCGCCCTCCTCCAGGAGTGCCTCCGCGAGCCGCTGGGCGGCACGAGGAGCGATCTCCGGGTCGGCGGTGGCCAGTGCGTCGCGCAGCGACCGCTCGGCCTCCTCCTCGCTCGTGGCGAGCCTGGCGAGGGCCATGTGCGCCGGCGGCACGTAGGCGGGGTGGCCGACGCCCAGCGCGGCCTGCCAGGCGGCGCGGGCCTGGTCGGCCAGCCCCTCCCGCTCGAAGCTCCCCGCGAGCAGGCAGGCGGCCTGGGCGGCGAACTCCGGATGCCCGGTGGCCAGCGCGGTGCGCGCGGCGGCGCGCGAGCCCGCGACGTCCCCGCTCTCCTCCAGCACCACCGCGAGACCCACCGCGGCCTGGGCCCGGTCGGGCTCGTCGGGATCGGCGGCCAGCTCGGCGAAGATCGCGGCGGCGCCGTCGAGATCCCCCGACTCGGCCAGTCTTCGCGCGGTGTCCAAGGGACGGGTGTCCACCTCAGGCATGCATGATCCTTCCGGATACGGAGACGCCCCGAGCCTAACGACTCGGGGCGCCCTCCGTCCCGTCGCATTCCCCGCGAATATCGAGGTTCGCGCGCTTTCCGCCCCCGTGAGGATCAGTCCTCGTACGCCTCCAGCGGGGGGCAGGAGCAGACCAGGTTGCGGTCGCCGTAGGCCTGGTCGATGCGGCGGACCGGCGACCAGTACTTGCCCTCGCGCACCGACGGCAGCGGGTAGGCCGCCTCGGTGCGGCCGTAGGGGTGGCTCCACTCGTCGGCGACGAGGCTGTCGGCCGTGTGCGGGGCGTTGCGCAGCGGGTTGTCGGTCTTGTCGTACGCCCCGGAGGCGACCTTCGCGATCTCCTCGCGGATCGCGATCATCGCCTCGCAGAACCGGTCGAGCTCGGCCAGGTCCTCGCTCTCGGTCGGCTCGATCATCAGCGTGCCGGCCACCGGGAAGGACATGGTCGGGGCGTGGAAGCCGTAGTCGATGAGGCGCTTGGCCACGTCGTCGACCGTCACGCCGGTCTCCTTGGTGATCTGGCGCAGGTCCACGATGCACTCGTGGGCGACGAGGCCGCCGCGGCCGGTGTAGAGGACCGGGTAGTGCGGGCTGAGCCTGCGGGCCAGGTAGTTGGCCGACAGGATGGCCTGCTCGGTGGCCGCCTTCAGGCCGTCGGCGCCCATCATCCGGATGTAGGCCCAGGAGATGGACAGGATGCCCGCGGAGCCGTACGGCGCGGCCGAGACCGGGCCCACCGCGGTCCCCTCACGCAGCGGGTGGCCGGGCAGGTAGTCGGCCAGGTGGGCGCGGACCGCGACCGGGCCGACGCCGGGGCCGCCGCCGCCGTGCGGGATGCAGAAGGTCTTGTGCAGGTTCAGGTGGGAGACGTCCGCCCCGAACTCGCCGGGCCTGGCCAGGCCGACCAGCGCGTTGAGGTTGGCGCCGTCGACGTAGACCTGGCCGCCGGCCTCGTGCACCAGCTCGCAGATCCGGACGATGGTCTCCTCGTACACGCCGTGCGTGGACGGGTAGGTCACCATGATCGCGGCAAGCTGCTCGCGGTGCTTGCCGATCTTCGCGACGAGGTCGTCGACGTCCACGTTGCCCTGGTCGTCACAGGCGACCACGGCCACCCGCATGCCCGCCATGACGGCGCTCGCGGCGTTGGTGCCGTGCGCGGACGAGGGGATCAGGCAGACGTCGCGGCCCGACTCGCCGCGCGCGGTGTGGTAGGCGCGGATCGCCAGGAGCCCGGCGAACTCGCCCTGGGAGCCGGCGTTCGGCTGGAGCGAGACGGCGTCGTAGCCGGTCACCTCGGCCAGCCAGTTCTCCAGCTGCCCGATCAGCTCGACGTAGCCCGCGGCCTGGTCCTCGGGCGCGTAGGGGTGCAGCCCGGCGAACTCCGGCCAGGTGATCGGCTCCATCTCGGTGGTCGCGTTGAGCTTCATGGTGCAGGAGCCCAGCGGGATCATCGACCGGTCGAGCGCGATGTCCTTGTCCTGGAGCCTGCGCAGGTAGCGCAGCATGGCCGTCTCGGAGCGGTGGCTGTGGAAGACCGGGTGGGTCAGGTAGTCGCTGACCCGGGCCAGCGCGGCGGGCAGCGCGTCGTGCGCGGCGGCGTCGAGGTCGGCCAGCACGGCGCCGCTGATCTCGAAGGCGGCCAGGACCTGCTCCAGGTGGAGGAGCTCGGTCCTCTCGTCGCAGGTGACGCCCACGTGGTCGGCGTCGACCAGGCGCAGGTTCACCCCGTTGTCGCGGGCCGCGGCGACGACCGCCTCGGCCCGGCCGGGCACCCTGGCGAGCACGGTGTCGAAGAAGGTGTCGTGCACCACCTCGACACCGCCCTGGCGCAGGCCCTCGGCGAGCACGACGGCGTGCCGGTGGGTGCGCCGGCCGATCCTGCGCAGGCCCTCGGGGCCGTGGTAGACGGCGTACATGCCGGCGATCACGGCGAGCAGCACCTGCGCGGTGCAGATGTTGCTGGTGGCCTTCTCGCGGCGGATGTGCTGCTCGCGGGTCTGCAGCGCGAGCCGGTAGGCGGGGCGCTGGTCGGCGTCCTGGGAGACGCCCACCAGGCGGCCCGGCAGCTGGCGCTGGAGGCCGTCGCGGACCGCCATGTAGGCGGCGTGCGGGCCGCCGAAGCCGAGGGGCACGCCGAAGCGCTGCGAGGAGCCGACCGCGATGTCGGCGCCGAGCTCGCCGGGCGCGGCCAGGACGGTGAGGGCCAGCAGGTCGGCGGCGGCGACCACCTGGGCGCCGCGCGCGTGGGCGGCGTCGGCGACGGCGCGGAAGTCGCGGATCCTGCCGCTGGCGCCGGGGTACTGCACGAGCACCCCGAAGCACTCGGGCAGCTCGGCGGTGAAGTCGCTCTCGACCAGCTCGATGCCGAGCGGCTCGGCGCGGGTGCGCAGCACAGCCTTGGTCTGCGGCAGCGCGTCGGCGTCCACCACGAACACCTTCGAGGGGCTGCGGCCCGCGCGGCGGGCCAGGGTCATCGCCTCGGCGGCGGCGGTGGCCTCGTCCAGCAGGGAGGCCCCGGCGACGTCGAGGGCGGTCAGGTCGGAGACGACGGTCTGGAAGTTGATCAGGGCTTCCAGACGGCCCTGGGAGATCTCCGGCTGGTAGGGCGTGTACGCGGTGTACCAGCCCGGGTTCTCCAGGAGGTTGCGACGGATGACGCCCGGGGTGATCGTGTCGTGGTACCCCAGGCCGATCATCGAGGTGAGCACGGTGTTGCGGCCGGCGAGGACGCGCAGCTCGGCGAGGGTCTCGGACTCCCCTGCCGCCGGGGGCAGGCTCAGCCGCCCGGAGGAGCGGATCGCCTCGGGTACGGCCACCGCGACCAGGTCGGCGACGGAGGCGAACCCGACCGCCTCCAGCATGCGGGCCTGGCCGGCGTCGTCCGGTCCTATGTGGCGGGTCGCGAAGGCGGGGGAGCCGAGTTCGCTGAGCGATGACAGGTCGGTCATTGGTGAAGCCTCCCGGGACGGGGTGGAGACCGGCGCTGGGCGCGGGCGTATGCCTGGTCTCCCCCTCTGTCATCACGACCGTCGTCGCGGGTCGTGACCTGAGAGCTTCACCTGCCCCTCATGGGGCGGCTTGCACCGTCGGTGAGTCGCGCCTGGCGAGCGCGCCTGCTTTCCAGAGTTGCCTCGTCCGTGCGGTACCGGGTGCCTGAGAGATTCCGGGGAGGTTGCTCCTTCGGCGCCCCGATCGCGGTCGGGGTCTCTCCCGCACAGGGTCAGTGGCAAGTCCGAGTTTACCCGGTTCGTCGTGCTCTGCGACGGCGGGCCAGCTCATCGGCCTGATGATCTCCTAAAGGGCCCTCGCTCGACTCCGCACGTTCGCCCGGCAGATCCGCGAGGGAGCCCTCCACCTCCTGCCACACCCGTCCCAGAGCTATCCCGAAGACTCCCTGACCGCCCTGGAGGAGGTCGATGACCTCGTCGGGCGAGGTGCACTCGTAGACGCTCACCCCGTCGCTCATCAGGGTGATCCCGGCCAGGTCGTTGACGCCCCTGTCGCGCAGGTGCTGCACGGCGATGCGGATCTGCTGGAGGGAGACGCCGGTGTCGAGGAGCCGCTTGACGACCTTGAGGACCAGGATGTCGCGAAAGCCGTAGAGCCGCTGGGAGCCGGAGCCGTGGGCGGCCCGGACGGTGGGCTCGACCAGGCCGGTGCGCGCCCAGTAGTCGAGCTGCCGGTAGGTGATGCCGGCCGCGGAACAGGCCGTGGGACCGCGGTAGCCGATGTCGGCGGGCACCTTCACCGGTTGCCCGTCGAACAGCAGACCCTCTTCACCCGCGCGCTGACGTGCCGACTGGCGCCGTTCCGGGTCATCCTGATCGGCGTTTCTACCCTCGCCGCTGCTGACCGCCACGCGGACCTCCGGCTTTCTCTCATCCCACGGCCTGATCTGGGGGTTTACGCACGACCGCGGGTTTCACTTGCACCGTAGGACTGGGGCCAAGTCCAGTCAACGACCCCACTCGGCGCGTCGTGAAGCGTAAATGCACCGAAATTCCTACCCCGCGCGGCCGAAGTCCTCGGGCGTGATCGTGTCAAGGAACTCCCTGAACTTCTCCACCTCGTCCTCCTGGTCGTCGGGGATGATCACCCCGGCCTCCCGGACCACGTCCTCACTCGCGAAGATACGTGCGCCGGTGCGAAGTGCCAAGGCGATCGAGTCCGAGGGACGCGCGCTCACCTCGACCCCGTTGGAGAACACGAGATCCGCGAAGAAGATGCCGTCGCGCAGGGCGACGATGTTGACCGTGCTCAGCCGGACTCCCAGCCCTTCGAGCACGTCGCGGAACAGGTCATGGGTGAGCGGCCGGGGTGGTGGTTCCTCGGCCTGGGCCATGGCTATCGCCGTGGCCTCCGTCATGCCGATCCAGATAGGTAGGTAACGCTCCCCATGCGTCTCTTTCAGCAAGACGATCGGCTGGTTGGAGGGCATCTCAACTCGAACGCCCACGACCTCCATCTGCAACACGGGCTGCTCCGTCTTCGCTGGATTCCGACCGGTTTGTTCAACGTAACACTCGTGGGGGTACGAGTGCCTGGTCAGGTTCTCACCGGCCCAGGGCCCCACGAACGCCGGAACGCAGCAGAGAGGCGTGCAATTCCAGCAACAGGCCGGAGATCTCCCTCGCCGTCTCGTCGGCCTGGTCGATGGCGCCGGGCCCGCGGCGGCGCAGGAGCGGGGCGACGGCCTGCTCGACCAGCCCGGCCTCGCGCTCCGCGGCGGCCTTGACGGCCCTCAGGTGGCGGGCCCGCAGGCCGAAGGCGGCCAGGGCCCCGACGCTGCGGGCCACCGCCAGCGCCTCGGCGTCGTAGTAGCGGGCCACGGCGGCCAGCAGGCCGTAGTCCTCCAGCTCGGCGAGGGTCTCCTCGTCGAGCTCGGCGGCGGCGAGCAGCTCCTCGCGGGTGAGCCTGACCTCGGGGGGAGCGTCGTCGGGGACGGCGCGCGGCCGGGCGGCCGGACGCTCCTCGCGGTCGGCCGCCTCCAGATGGTCCTTGATCACGCGTAGCGGCAGGTAGCGGTCACGCTGCTCGCTGAGGATGTAACGGAGCCGCTCGACGTCGGCGTAGGTGAACTTGCGGTAGCCGGAGGGACTGCGCTCCGGCTCGATCAACCCCTCGCCCTCCAGGAAACGAATCTTGGAGATGCTGACGTCGGGGAACTCGCCCTGCAGGAGAGCGAGCACCTCCCCGATGCTCATGTGCGCACGAGCGGCCTGCGAGCTCATCATCCTCCAGCGGCGCCGCGGGTGAGGAAGACGAGGCGGAACTTGCCGATCTGCACCTCGTCCCCGCCGTACAGCGGGACCTCCTCGATGCGCTCGCGGTTCACGTACGTGCCGTTCAGGCTGCCGACGTCGCGGACGGTGAACACCCCGCCGCCGCGCCGGTAGAACTCCACGTGGCGGCGCGAGACCGTGATGTCGTCGAGGAAGATGTCGCTCTCGGGGTGACGGCCCACGGTGGTGAGGTCGCTGTCGAGCAGGAACCGGCTGCCGGCGTTGGGGCCGCGCATCGCGACCAGCAGCGCTGTGCCCGGGGGCAACTGCTCGACGGCCTGCCGTTCGGCGAGAAGCGTCTCACCTGTCTCCGCCTCGTAGGCCTCGATCCCGGAGAGGGAGATCGTCGATGTGCTGTCTCCGGGGGTCTCGGCTTTGGTAAGCGGCGACCCGCATCGTGAACAGAAACGGGCATCCTCAGGATTGGCATGACCGCACTGCGTGCAGTAGACGCTCGGCATCGATCGGCTCGGCCTCCTACCGCGAAGACGCGGCAACGGTGCTCAGTGATGCGCGCCTCGCTTCTTCGCTTCTCAAGTGTTTTCTCGGACTGCGAATGCCGCAACCTACAGTGATGAGGGGCGAAGGTCAAGGTTGACGCTGAACCGCGGGTACGGTCGGTGACAAAGTTACAGTGGGGCACTGTCCCCGGTCCATGGCGCCGCGCTGTGTTTGTGGCAACCGCTCGGCCCGGAGCCCCCGCCCGGGCCCCGTTCCCGCGCCTTCGCGCACCCGGCCGGGGCCCGTCAGCCGCCCGCCGCCTCCTCGACCACCCGCGCCCAGTGCTCGATCAGGGTCTGCGCGGAGTCGACGTCGAACCCCTCGGCCCACAGGTGGGTGACCGCCTCCGTCGGGTCGGGCAGCACCAGGGTCCAGCTGCCGTCCTCGGCGACGACCCGTACCCCGTCGGTGGTGTCGATGCGGTAGTGCTCGGCGGCCTCGATGACCGAGCGCATCACCGCGCCCTTGGCCGCCCAGGGGGTCGGCACGGTCCGGCGCAGCAGCTTGGCCTCGGGGATCCTGGCGTCGATCTGGCTGAGCGAGAGCCGGGTCCTGGCGACCAGGCCCAGCAGGCGCAGGAACACCGCCAGGCCGTCCACCGTGGGCCCGAACTCGGGCACGATGAAGCCGCCGCGCCCGTCGGCCGCGAAGATCATCTCCGGCCCCCTGGCGGCGGCGGTGAGCGCGTCGATCGCGGTGGAGGTCCACTCGGCCTGGACGCCGTGGAACCTGCAGACCTGCTCGGCCACCCGGGTGGTGGTGACCGGCAGCGCCACCCTGCCACCGCGCCGCTCGGCGGCGACCAGGTCGAGCACCACCAGCAGGGCGCGCTCCTCGCTGATCAGCTGGCCCATCTCGTCCACCAGCGCGACCCGCTCCCCCACCGGGTCGAAGCGCACCCCGAAGGCCGCCCTGGAGGAGCTGACGAGCTCCGACAGGCGCTGCAGGTCACGGCGGCGCTCGGCGAGGGTCTCGGTGGGCGAGGCGTCGTCCAGCCGGTTGTTGACGGTCAGCACGTCCACCCCGACCCGGCCCAGCAGGCTGGGCAGCACCAGCGAGGAGGTGCCTCCGGCGCAGTCGACCACGACCTTCATGTCGGCGTCGCGCACCCCGCTGATGTCGATCAGGCGCAGCAGCTCGTGCGTGTAGTCCTCGACCGCGCGGGCGGGAAAGCTCAGCTCGGCGATCTCCCCGGGGAAGGCACGGCGGAACTCCTGCCGGGAGAAGACCCGGTCCAGCTTGCGCTGGGCCGCCGGGGACAGGTCCGCGCCGTGCTCGTCCATGAAGATGATGTCGACGCTCTGCGGGTCGCCGGGGGTGGTGCGCAGCGCGATGCCGCCGACGGCGTTCTCCCTGGCGGTGTGGAAGCGGGCCACCGGCAGCGGGGACGCCTCCAGGTCGAGCACCTTGATCGCGCTGGCGTTCAGGGCGCTGATCACGGCCCGCTTCAGCGCCCGCGCCGCGCGGGAGGAGTCGCGGGAGGTGATGACCGAGGCGCCCTTCTTCAGGGTGGTGGCGTAGGCGCTGGCGAGCCGTACGCACAGCTCGGGGGTGATCTCGACGTTGACCAGTCCCGAGACCCCGCGGGGGCCGAACAGGTTGCGCTGGGCGCGCGGCTCCCAGATGACGCTGTTGTTGATCACCGCCCCGGCCTCGATGGTCTTGAACGGATAGATCTTGACACCGGAGGAGATGTAGGCCTCGGCCTCGATGATGCACTCGTCGCCGACGACGGCGCCCTCCTCGACCCTGGCGCCGGTCATCAGGTCGGTGTTCTTGCCGATCACGCAGCCGCGCAGGTGGGCGCTGGGCCCGACGTAGACGTTGTCGTGGACGACCGCGCGGTGCAGGAAGGCCCCCTCCCTGACCACCGCGTTGCTGCCCAGCACGGTGTACTCGCGCAGCTCGGCCCCCGCCTCGATCTTGGCGTAGTCGCCGACGTAGAGGGGGCCCTTGAGGACGGCGTCGGCGTCGACCGAGGCCCCCTCGGCGACCCAGACGCCCGGCGAGACCTCGAAGGCGTCGATGTCGACCTTGACCCGGCCGGACAGGACGTCGGCCTGGGCCTTGAGGTAGCTCTCGTGGGTGCCGACGTCCTCCCAGTAACCGTCGGCCACGTAGCCGTACAGCGGGGCGCCGCGTTCCAGCAGCTTGGGGAACACGTCGCCCGACCAGTCGACGGACTCCCCCGCCGCGATCTCGTCGAGGACCTCGGGCTCCATCACGTAGATGCCGGTGTTGGCGGTGTCGGAGAAGACCTGGCCCCAGGTGGGCTTCTCTAGGAAGCGCTCCACCCTGCCCTGGTCGTCGACGATGACGATGCCGAACTCCAGCGGGTTGGGGACGCGCTTGAGCCCGATCGTGACCATCGCGCCGTTCTCGCGGTGGAAGCGGATCATGTCGGTCAGGTCGATGTCGGTCAGCGCGTCGCCGGAGATGACCAGGAAGCGCTCGTCACGGAGCCGGTCGGCGGCGTTCTTGACGCTGCCCGCGGTGCCGAGCGGCGTGTCCTCGGTGGCGTAGTACAGGCTCATGCCGAGCTCGTCGCCGTCGCCGAAGTAGTTGCGGACCAGCGCGGCCAGGAACTGCACGGTGACCACCGTCTCGGTGAAGCCGTGCCGCTTGAGCAGGCGAAGCACATGCTCCATGATCGGCCGATTGATCACGGGCAGGAGAGGTTTGGGCTGGTTCGCGGTCATCGGCCGGAGCCGTGTCCCTTCCCCGCCCGCCATGACGACGGCCTTCACAGATCACCTCTTAAGGCGTTTGGCCTCGCTTGTCAGCTGACGCACCTGTACCCAATACAGCACTCCGGACCACCAGTACAGGCCTGTGCCCCAGATCGCCAGGGACCAGCCGACGATCCCGGCGGCCTCGGCGTACCAGGAGGGATGGTGGGCCAGAAAGAGCAGGGGGAAGGCGTAGAGCAGGTTGGCCGTGGCGGCCTTGCCCAGGAAGTGCACGGGCAGCGCGGGACCGTACCCGAGGCGGCGCAGGATGAGCGGGATGCCCAGCAGCATCACGTCGCGCAGCGGGATGGCCAGCGCCAGCCACCAGGGGATGATCTCGCGCATGGCGAGGCCGAACAGGGTGGCCAGGATGTAGAGCCGGTCGGCCAGCGGGTCGAGCAGGCGCCCGAGCCTGCTGGTCTGGTTCCAGGCACGGGCGATCTTGCCGTCGAGCCAGTCGGAGAACCCGGCCAGCATCAGCAGGGCGACGGCCCAGCCGTCGGCCTTCGGGCCCAGCACCAGCCACAGGAAGACCGGCACCCCCAGAAGCCTGGCCAGGCTCAACGCGTTGGGGACCGTCCAGATTCGGTCCTCGGCCCCCGATGCTTCCGGATTCACCGGCTGATCTCCCTCCCCGTACCTGATGGTGACACTACTGCGTCGGATGCGGACGGGTGGATGTGGGCGCGCGTCCCCGCGCGTGAGAGGCACCCGGCTCGCGGGGCCGCAGGCGGGGCGGCGCACCGGCTTCCGGTCATCCTCGGGGAGGGGGGAATCCCTCCTCCCCGAGGCCGTCAAGATCGGCCGGACGGCGTACTGCCCGCCCTCCCGCACCCTCTACCCTTCAAACCATGACCAATGACACCACGCTCTTCCTGGGGCAGTGGATCCGCTCGCCGGGCACCGTCGGAGCGGTGGCGCCGAGTTCGCGGCGGCTCGCCGAGGCGGTGGCCTCGCCGGTCCCGCACCGGGGCGATCCCGTGATCGTCGAGCTCGGCCCCGGTACGGGCGCGTTCACGGCGGAGATCCAGCGCCGGCTGGGCGGCCGGGGGCACCACCTGGCCGTCGAGATCAACCCGAAGCTGGCCGAGTTCCTCGCCGCCGGGAACCCGGGAGTGGACGTCGTGGTCGACGACGCGGCACGGCTGCCCGAGCTGCTCCGGGAGCGCGGCCTGCCCCAGGCCGACGCGATCGTGAGCGGGCTGCCCTGGGCGGCGTTCTCCGAGGAGACGCAGGCCCGCCTGCTGGGCGCGGTCACCGCGATCATGGGCCCGCACACGGCCTTCACGACCTTCGCCTACAGCTTCGCCAAGCGCCTTCCCCCGGCGCGGCGCTTCAGGAGGCGCCTGATCGACACCTTCGAGGAGGTCGTCACGGGCCGGACGGTGTGGGGCAACGTGCCGCCCGCCTTCGTCTACCACGCGCGCAGGCCGCGGCTGGAGACCCCCCAGGAGGCCTGACACCGCCGGTCCAGCGCCCGGGAGGCCTGATCTCGCCGGTCCGGCGCCCGGAAAGCCTGCCTCCCTCGGTCCGGCGCCCGGGAGGCCTGATCTCGCGGTCCGGCGCGCGGGGGCCACGAAGATACCGAACTACGTTCTACGATTGCGCCCGCAGCTAGAATGGAGTTGATCATCGTGGACTTCACCCTCCCCGAGAGCGCCCTCGCCGTGCAACGCGGCATCGGCGACATCTGCGCCCGCTACGACCTGGACTACTGGCAGCGGTGCGAGAGCGAGAAACGCTGGCCCGAGGAGGTCTGGCGGGACCTGGCCAAGGGCGGCTGGCTCGGCCTGGCCGTGCCAGAGGAGTACGGCGGCGGCGGCCAGGGCCTGCTGGAGCTGGCCGTGGCCACCGAGACCCTGTCGGCCTCGGGGTCGGCCGGCGGTTCGGCGTTCACCTACGTGCTCACCCCCGGGTTCGGCGCGATGACCCTGTCCAGGCACGGCAGCGAGTGGCAGCGCGACGAGCTGCTGCCCAAGCTGGCCACCGGCGAGCTGGAGACCTGCTTCGCGCTGACCGAGCCCGACGCCGGGTCCAACGCCCTGGGCATCTCCACCTTCGCCCGCCGCGACGGCGCGGAGTTCGTCGTCAAGGGCCAGAAGATCTGGATCACCGGCGTGCAGCGCGCCACCTGGATGCTCCTGGTCACCCGGACCATCCCGGCCGCCGAGGCCAAGCCTCGCTCCAACGGGCTCACCGTCCTCCTGGTGAACGTCCCCGAGGCGGTCGCCGCCGGGCAGCTGTCCTTCCAGCCGATCCCGAAGCTCGGCGCCAACACCACCCCGTCCAACATGGTCTTCATCGACGACCTGCGGGTCCCGGAGAGGAACGTGGTCGGCGAGGTCGACCAGGGCTCGCTGGTGCTGTGGGACATCCTCAACCCCGAGCGCGTCCTGCTCGCCGCCTCCGCGCTCGGCGGCGCCGAGGTGGCGCTGCGGGTGGCCGTGCAGTACGCCAAGGAGCGCGAGGTCTTCGGCCGCCCGATCGGCGCCAACCAGGCCATCGCCTTCCCGCTCGCCCAGGTCAAGGCGAAGATCGAGCTGGCGAGGCTGATGATCTACAAGGCCGCCTGGCTGTTCGACAGGCAGCTGCCCTGCGCCACCGAGGCCAACATCGCCAAGCTGTCCGCCTCGCAGGCCGCGTGGGAGGCCGCGGACCACGCCTTCCAGACGCACGGCGGCATGGCCTACTCGCTGGAGTACCCGGTGGCCCACCTGCTGACCGGCGCCCGCATCGGCAAGGTCGCCCCGGTCACCGAGGAACTCCTGCTCAACTACCTGGCCACCCAGGTGCTCGGGCTGCCGAGGAGTTTCTGACCCGATTACCCCGCGACCCCGATTACCCCGTGGCGCGCGCGGGCACGATCGTCGGCGACGAGCCAGGACGAGGAGTGGTCATGTCCGCGTACGCCAGCACGGTGATCGACGCCTCCGCCGACGAGGTGTGGGAGTACCTGCGGGATTTCGGCAACGTGGCCGAGTGGCTGCCGGGGATCACCGGCTGCGAGGTCGAGGACGGCGGGGACTCCCGGCCGGGCGCGGTGCGCAGGCTGGAGAGCCCCGCCGGGGTCTTCAGGGAGCGGCTGCTCACCCTCGACGACGCCTCGCGCTCGGCGACGTACGCGATCCTGGAGAGCCCGCTGCCGGTCCGCGACTACCGGGCTCTTTATCGTGTCGCCCCCGTCACCGACAGCGGGAGGGCGTTCGTCGAGTGGTCGGCCACTTTCGAGACCGACGACGCGGCGAAGGTGACGGACTTCGTCGTCCGCCAGGTCTTCGAGCCCGGCCTGGCCGCCCTGCACGGACGTTTCTGACCGGGCGCCGTCCCCCTTGGGGCGGCCGTGCCGCACAGGTCCGGCCGGACGTCGCGGCATGGATCCCGCCTCGCGGAAAGGGGTCCCCCACCGGGGAAGGGCGACCCGCCCCCGGGAGGGGAGCCGCTCACCGCGGGAGGTCCGCCTGGCGGAAGGCCTTCGCGAGGCGGGCCGCGGCGTACTCGCGGGCCTCGGTCGCCTGGTCGAAGAAGCCCGGCAGGCCGAAGAAGCCGTGGATGGCGCCCTCGTACCTCCTGACCTCGACCGGCACTCCGGCCGCGGCGAGCTGGGCGGCGTACTCCTCGCCCTCGTCGCAGAGGGGGTCGCACTCGGCGACGATCACCGTGGCCGGGGCCAGGCCGGACTTGTCGGCCAGCCTGGCCGGAGCCAGCCGGGGGTCGGCCGGGTCGCCGCCGTACTGCGTGACGAACCAGGCCATCTCATCCGCGCCGAGCCCGAAGCCGGTGGCGTAGGCGCGGTAGCTTCCGGTGTCCATGGCCACGTCGGCCACCGGGTAGACGAGCAGCTGATGGGCCAGTACGAGCCCGGCGTCCCTGGCCTGCCAGGCGACCACGGCCGCGAGGTTGCCCCCGGCGCTGTCACCGCAGACCGCGACGCGCTCCGGGTCGGCCCCGTAGGCGCCGGGGCGGGCGAAGACGTCCTGGACGACGCTCCACGCGTCGTCGGCCGCCGCGGGGAAGGGGTCGTGGGGCGCGAGCCGGTAGTCGACCGAGACCACGACCGCCCCGTTGCGCGCCGCGAGGTCCCGGCCGAGGGCGTCGTTGCGCTCGACGCTCCCGAAGACCCAGCCTCCGCCGTGGAAGTAGACGATCACCGGGAGGGGGCGGTCGCCCTCCTCGGGCCGGTAGACGCGAACCGGCACGCCCGCGGCGACGTCGTCCCTGACCACCGGGAGGGGGAGGATCGGACCGCGCTGCTCGGCGAAGGCGTCCAGGGTCCGCAGCTCGGCGACCATCTCGGGGGTGAGCGTGGAGAGCGGGGCACCGAGGTCCGTCCGGAAGAGCTTCAGGTAGGCCTCGGCCTGCGGGTGCAACGGCATGATCGGCACTTTACCCGCCGGGTCCCCGGCACGGCGTGACCCGGACGCGCCTCACCGCCGAACGTCGCCCCCGGGCCTCGTCCCTCCGGACCCGCCTTCGGGGCTCGGCCCCTTCGTGCCTCACCACCGGACCTCGCCGTCGCGCTTCGCCGCCGGACCTCAGTGCCGGGCCTCAGTGCCGGGCCTCCTCGACCAGGGCCTCCACGAGCCGGTCGTCCCCGGCGCGTCCGAGGTTCCACTGCACGCCGATGCCGAACCGGTGCCCCTGCAGCTCGACGCCCTCGACGATCTGGTCGTCGGCCCAGGCCACGGCGAGCAGGCCGGTGCCCAGCCTCTTGACGGCCTGGTGGTGGGGCGCGGCCACCTCGACCGTGTCGCCCATCGTCTTGCCGAGCCTGCTGGAGGCGCTGATGTGGATACGGTGCGCCTGGGCGGCGGCGTGGCGGCCGTGGTCGACCACCTCGGGAAGCCAGGGGATCAGGGTGCCGCCCTGGGCGACGTTCAGGACGTGCATGCCCCGCCCCGAGGCGAGCAGCGGCAGGTCGGCCTTGACGGCGGCGCGGGCCAGCGCCAGTTCGAAGCGGTCGCGGTGCGGCTGGGGATCCCTGACGCGCTCCTCGCGGGCGGCCCCGTAGAGGGAGGGGTCGAGTTCACCCCCTCCGGCGAGGATCACGCCCGACAGCCCGCGGACGTAGTCGTCGATCCCGCCGAGATTGAGCGGGGGCAGCACCACCGGGGCGCCGCCCGCCTTCTCGACGGCTCGCGCGTAGGAGGGCGGCGACAGGACGGCCTCCCTGACCCAGTCGCCCCAGCGGGCGGCCTCGAGGTAGGCGGTGATACCGATCAAGGGTCGGGGCATGCGTTCTCCAGGGGGCGTGCGTGAGGTGGTGCCACCTGTTTCGGACAGCACCGATCCCGTCTGCAACGGCTCCCCTATCATGGCGCACTCTATTTCGGTCATGTCACACATTCGAGGTATCAGTGTCGTCTCGCCAGGAGCCCCCAACTCTCACCACGAGGACGGTTCACATCCCCGGCGACCTGGAACTCAGCCATGACCGCAGGGCTTACGATCAGTAAGAATCTCTTTCAAATCGAACGTGATTATTATTCGCCTATTTCGTTCACCGCCAATTAGTTGGTCACGCAAAATAACTTTTCAATTACGGATAGTTAGATTTCCCACCATATTGCTGAGAAACGGTTGTGACGTCTACATGGTGATGGAAGACTCAAATTCGAGTGACCAGGTGAGCCGGGGCCCCCGGTCGCTCATCACCCGGAGCCGTCAGGGAGGTGGATCTGCATGATCGGACTTTGAGCCGGTCAATTAGGGTGGGTTCGTTAAATGTCTTTGAATCCGCGTCTCGTCAAGGAAAGTTTCGCCGTCGTCGAACCCGTCGCGGACAAGGCCGCGGCGTACTTCTACGGACGCCTGTTCGCCGAGAGCCCGCACCTGCGGGCGATGTTCCCCCCGGCGATGGACGTCCAGCGCGACCGCCTGTTCAGCGCGCTGACCAGGATCGTCTGGAGCCTGGACAGCCCCGGCAGCCTGGCGTCGTTCCTCGGCCAGCTCGGCCGCGACCACCGCAAGTACGGGGTCCTCGCCGAGCACTACACCGCGGTCGGCAACGCGCTCCTCGCCACGATCAGGCGCTTCGCCGCCGAGATCTGGGACAACGAGATAGAGGCGGCGTGGGTGGCCGCGTACACCGCCGCCGCCAATCTCATGATCGAATCAGCCGAGTCGGACGCGGGCGTGTCGCCCGCCTGGTGGCTGGCCGAGGTGATCGACCACGAGCTCCGCACGCCGGAGATCGCGGTGATCACCCTGCGGCTCGACCAGCACCTGCCCTACACGCCCGGCCAGTACGTCAACGTGCAGACCGCGCGCTGGCCGCGCGTCTGGCGCACGTTCTCCATCGCGAACGCGCCCAGGGACGACAACACCGTCCGCCTGCACGTCCGCGCGATCACCGGCGGCTGGGTCTCCAGCACGCTGGTCCAGCACACCCGGATCGGCGACACCCTGACGCTGGGCCCCCCGATGGGCACCATGGTGCCCGCCGGCTCGGGGCGCGACATCCTGTGCGTGGCGGGCGGCACCGGCCTGGCCCCCATCAAGGCGATCCTGGAGCACGTGATCGACTCAGGGCTCCGCCCCAACGTCCACCTGCTCTACGGAGCCCGCACCGCCGCCGAGCTCTACGACCTGACCGACCTGGTACGGATGGAGTCGGCCTTCCCGTGGCTGCGGGTGCTGCCCGTGGTCTCCGGCGAACCGGGGTACGACGGCATGCGGGGCCAGGTGGCCGAGGTGATGGAGCGGTTCCACTCGTGGGCCGACCACGAGGCCTACGTCTGCGGCCCGAGCGCCATGGTCAACGAGGCGGTCCGCAGGCTCCAGCGGGGCGGGATGCCGCTGCCCCACATCCACCGGGACATCGTGCAGGGCGAGCCTTGAACGACATTCGGGACTAACGCCCCGAACTGATCACGCAAATTTCATAGAGCACGGCAGGACACGGCGTGGCATGGCAGCATGAGGCCCAATCCGAAAGGAGATGGTCATGCACGACGGCCCCCCTCCCAGCCCGTGCCCACCTCTCGACCGCCATCCGCGCGGCCACGTCCGCCACCATCGTCATCCGTCCGGCCCCCGGGCCGGAGCCGTTCGGCCGCACGAGCCCGTCCCCGGTCCCCTCCACCGGCGGCGGCTCCCCGCAAGCCGGGGCGAGGCCCGCCCGCGGCACCCGGTCGGCCGCGGCACGCGACGTCCAGGCCTCCTCGCCGCGCCCGCCCTGCGCGAACCGCTGCCAGGCTCTCCGGCCGCGCCCGCCCCTCGCGCACCGGTGCTCTGAGCCGATGGCCAGACCAGTCATCCTCGTGACCTTCATGCTTCCCGCCACGCTGCGGCACTGGGCGGGCGAGACCACCGAGATCCGCGTCTTCGCCATCGCCGACCACGACGACGGCCACCCCACGCTGGGCTCCGCCCTCGACATGCTCCGCCGCACGCACCCGTTCCTGGAGCAGCGGCTCCGCGACGACTACGGGTGCATCCGGCGCCACATCAGCATGTTCGTCTGCGGCGAGAACGCCCGGCACCTCGGCGGCCTCGACTGCGCGCTGCCCCCGGGTGCCGAGATCTTCGTCCTGCCCGCCCTCTCCCGCCGTCAGGAGACCACGAGCTGACACCTGCCGACACCCGCTGACACCTAGGGAGCGACCCTGCCCGAGGCCACGAAGGCCGCGTGCGTCAGGGGCATCAGCTCCGCCCAGGCCGCCTCCATCTTCTCCGCCACCATCTCGATCTCGCGCTGCGGGAACGAGGGCACCTTGGCCTGCTCGTTCTTGGTGCGCAGGGAGAGGAAGTGCATGAGCGAGCGCGCGTTGCAGGTGGCGTACATCGACGAGAAGAGACCGACGGGCAGCACGGCCCTGGCCACCTCCCTGGCGATCCCGGCCTCCAGCATCTCCTGGTAGGCGGCGTAGGACTGCCGGTACGACGACTCCATCGCCTCGGTGACGATCTTGTGCTGCTCGGCGCTGCCCTCGGCGAAGACGTACTTGCCCGGACGGCCCTCCTGGACCAGCTTCCGCTCCGCCCCCGGAACATAGAAATCAGGACGAAGCTCGCGATACCGTCCGCTTTCCTCGTTGTATGACCAGCCAACCCTGTGGCGATGGAACTCACGGAAAACGAAGATCGGCGCGCTGACGAGGAAGGTCATCGAGTTGTGCTCGAAGGGGCTGCCGTGCCGGTCGCGCATCAGGTAGTTGAGCAGTCCCCTGGAACGCTCGGGGTCCTTGCCGATCTCCTCCAGGGACTGCTCCCCGGCGGTCGAGACCCGCGCGGCCCAGAGCACGTCGGTGTCGGAGGCGCTGTGCTTGACCAGCTCCACGGTCACGTCGTCGAGAAAACGCGCCTCTGCCCCGTCGTCCGTCAACTTGCTCCCCCTCGTCGTACCAACAGTCGCCTCATTATTCCAGGGAACCCAGGCGCCCCGGTGGCGGCATCCGTCACAACCGGTATATCCGGCGGGCGTTGCCCGAGCCGATCATCTGGGCCACCCGGGCGGCGTCCGCGGTGCTCCACTCGCCGTCGCTCAGCCGCGCGGCGAGTGCCCCGGCCAGGCCGCGCCGATAGTGCAGGGCGCCGAGGTGGCAGTTCTCGGCCACGCCGTGCCCGCCGGAGCCGAACAGCTGCTTGTGGAACGGCACGAGTTCCAGGAGTTCCGCCATGACCGCGGCCGACCCCGTGGCGCTGCGGGTCAGGGCCGCTCCCACGTCGACGTAGACGTGCGGGAGGGCGCCCGCCAGATGGGCTGCCTGCCGGTGGTACGGGTGGCAGTGCAACAGGACGACGGGGACGCCCACCGGCTGCGTCGCCATGATGAAACCGGCCAGCGGCGCCGGGCCCGCGCCGTACGGACCCGGGTCGGGGCCCCAGCCGGGACCGGCGTTCCCTCCGGAGGGCCCGAAACCGCCGGCGCCCCCGGCGGCGCCGAAGCCGCCGTGCCCGCCGCCGGCGTAGGGCCGGTGGCCGCCGTACGCGCCGCGACCGCCGGGGACGGTACGGTCGCCGCCACCGCGCCCCGGCGGAATTTCGTGGCGCGTGTCCCCGGCGTGCCGGGCGAGGCCGGTGTGGAACTGCAGCGGCCGCCCGTACTCCCTGGCCACGTCGACCGCCGTCCAGAGCAGGTGGCGCAGCAGCACCTGGTCGGTGAGCCGCTCCCCCGGGCAGGCCAGCCGCCGGGTGGCCGCCGCGATCACCGCTCCCCGGCTCGGCCTGGCCGGATCGAGGGGCCGGCCGGAGCGGTGGGCGGTGACCGACTTCAGCGCGACGGCGCGGACGGCCCGCTCGGCGAGCCTCTGGGCGAGGGCGGAGATGTAGGAGACCCCGGAGACGGCGGTCCCGGCGACCTCCTCCTCGGCCCGCTCGATGTGGACGACCCGCACGGTGTCCGCGCCGTCCGCGCCGCCCATGCCGCCCATGCCGCCCATGCCGCCCATGCCGCCGACGCCGTCCTCGTGAACCATCGGACCGTCGTGGTCGTCGAAGTCGGAGCCGGACCCGTCAAGCAGGAAGGTGGAGATCCCCGCGGCGTCCAGCAGCCGCCGGTTCACCTCGGCCGCGCCGAGCTCCGCCCTGCGGGCCAGGTAGACGGCGGGCGGCACGTGCGGGGCGAGGCCGAGGACGGGGGCGCACCAGCGCCGGACAGCCGCGCCCGCGGGGGTGTCGAAGTGGGTGGTGCCCGGCGGCGCCGGGGTCCCCGTGTCGGTGAGCAGCGTCTCGAAGCGGGCCCGGGTCAGGTCGTCGCGGCGCACGCCGTGGCAGTTGTGGTCGACCAGCGGCGCCAGCAGCGCCTCCCGTACGGCGTCGGGCAGTTCGACGGGCAGCACGCCGTCCGACCTCATGCCCGCTCCTCCCCCGCCGCCGGGCGTACCGGCCGATCTCGGCCCGGTACGCCCGGCGGTCTCCACGACGGGGAGAACTCTAGGGTCGCCCGGCGTGACCGCCGGGCGCGGAATACGAGGTCTTTACCCGCCCTTGCGGCAGAGCCGGAGAACGTTGGCGATGATCTTCGCTCCCGCGCCCCCCTCGGCGGTGAGGATCGACTCGGGGTGGAACTGCACCGCGAAGCGGCGCCGCTCGACGTCCTCGATGGCCATCACCGCGCCGTCCGGGGTGAGCGCGGTGGCGGTGAACCCTCCGACGCCCGGCCGCTTGGCGTGGACCGAGTGGTAGCGCGCGGCGGTGAACTCCTCGGGGAGCCCGTCGAGCAGGGCGCTGGCGCCCAGCCGCCGCACCCGGCCGCGCTTTCCGTGCTCGGGGTAGGACAGCAGTTCGAGGGTGCCGCCGGCCTGCTCCACCATGCCCTGCAGGCCGAGGCAGACGCCGAACACCGGCAGGTCGCGCTCGTAGAGGGCGCCGACCAGGGCGGGCAGCCCGAAGTCGGACGGCCAGCCGGGGCCGGGCGACAGCACCACCAGGGAGGGCGCGATCTCGTCGATCATCGTGACGGGGAAGCCGTGCCTGAGCGTGACGACCTCGGCGCCCTGCTGGCGGAAGTAGTCGGCGAGCGTGTTGACGAAGGAGTCCTCGTGGTCGACGAGCAGCACCTTCATCCCGTCTCCCGGCGGCGTGGCGGCCGCCTCCGCCTCGGCCCGCTCCTGCGGGGCCGCGCCGACCGCGGCCAGGGCGCCCAGCAGGGCGCTGGCCTTGAGCTCGGTCTCCCGCTCCTCGGCCTCGGGGTCGGAGTCGAACAGCAGCGTGGCCCCGGCCCTGACGGTGGCGACCCCGCCGCGGATCTGCGCGGTGCGCAGGGTCAGGCCGGTGTTCATCGAGCCGTCGAAGCCGATGTAGCCGACCGCGCCGCCGTACCAGCGCCGCGTGGTGGCCTCGTGGTCCTCGATGAACTGCATCGCCCAGGTCTTGGGGGCGCCGGTGACGGTGACGGCCCACATGTGGGTGAGGAAGGCGTCGAGGGCGTCGAACTCCGGGCGCAGCCGGCCCTCGATGTGGTCGACGGTGTGGATGAGCCGGGAGTACATCTCGATCTGGCGCCGGCCGATCACCTGGACCGTCCCCGGCACGCAGATGCGGGACTTGTCGTTGCGGTCCACGTCGGTGCACATGGTCAGCTCCGACTCCTCCTTGACGCTGGACAGGAGGGTCCGGATCGCGTCGGCGTCCTCGATGGGGTTGCCGCCGCGGGCGATGGTGCCGGAGATGGGGCAGGTCTCGACGCGGTCGCCGCTGACCCGGACGTACATCTCCGGGGAGGCCCCGACCAGGTGCTCGCCCTCGCCGAGGTTGAACAGGAACTCGTACGGCGCCGGGTTGACCTTGCGCAGCCCCCGGTAGAAGGCGGCCGGGTCGGTGCAGGGCGCGTGGAAGACCTGGCCGGGGACGACCTCGAACAGGTCGCCGCGGACGAACTTCTCCTTGGCCGCGGCCACCACCTGGGCGTAGGAGCCCTTCTCGGGGTCGGCCGGGAGCTCGGACGGCGGCGGGGTGAGCGGCACGACCTCCCCCTCGCGGGCGAGCCCGTGGGTGGAGACGCCGTCCACGGTGAACTCGTAGCGGAACTCCTTGCTGGTCTCCCTCTTGCGGTCGATCACCATCACCCGGTCGGGCAGGTGCAGCACGAGGTCGCGCTGGTCGGCGGCCCGCGTCAGGACCTGCCTGATCGGCTCGAACTGGAAGGCCAGGTCGTAGCCGAAGGAGCCGTACAGGCCCAGGTGCTCGTTCTCGCCCTTGAACGCGGCGATGACCTCGCGGATCGCGGTGAAGACCGTGGGACGGCGGCTGCGCATCTCCTCGGGGAGGATGTCCTCGGACTCGGCCACGTGGACCTCGACGAGGTCGGCCGTCGGCTCCTCGACGGGCTTGCCCGCCGCCAGCAGGCAGGACACGATGGCCGGCAGGACCACCCTGCCCCGGGCGTTCAGCGCGCGGGCGGAGATCCTGCGCCCCCTGGCGACGATCTCCAGGCAGGGGTCGACGTAGGCGAGGTGCCATCGGCTGTAGCGGCCGGGATACTCCATCCCGGAGGAGAGCACTCCGCCACGGCGCTCGCCGAGCGTCGTGACGACGTCCTCAAGCACCGTCTCGGGCACGTCGGACGCGGTGACCTCGACCCCTATGCCGCCGGCGGTGGTATATCGGCTCGTCTCCACTGCGGTATCGCCCCTCTTGTTTCCCTGATGCCTCAAGGGAGCGGACACAGAAAAGGCCGCCTCCCTTGGGCGGCCGCCTGTCTGCTCGCGAATGCGAAACCTGCGCCGCTCAGAAGCGGCGCCACCACTGAAGGGTAAACGGGTGTCGCATGTGGCCAGAGTACCGGCGGCGACCGCGATCATGCAACGTGACACCCACGCCCGGCCCGCCCCCCGTTCACACACGCCCAAAACCTCCCATAATCACCAGAATCCACGTGAGGTACGCGCGCCGAGTGATCCAACCGCCCTCGTTCCGGCGTTCCCGTTCCCGAGGTCCCGTTCCGGCGGTCCCGGCCCGGCGGCTCCGTTTCGCCCGGCCGCGTCACGGGTGCGCCAGGGCTAGGGTCGGGGAGTGCGCGCGGCCAGGTTGATGTCGTTGGTGCTGCTGCTCCAGGCCCGGGGCGGGATGACCGCGGCGGAGCTCTCCAGGGAGCTGGAGGTCTCCGAGCGGACCGTCCACCGTGACGTGCTGGCCCTGTCGGAGGCCGGCGTGCCGGTGTACGCCGACCGAGGCCGAGGCGGCGGCTACCGGCTGCTGGACGGGTACCGCACCCGCCTCACCGGGCTGGACCGCGCCGAGGCCGAGGCGCTGTTCCTGTCGGGCGTCCCGGAGGCGCTGCGGGAGATGGGGCTGAGCGAGGTGGCGGCCACCGCCCGGTTGAAGGCCTCCGCCGCGCTCTCCCCCGGTCTCCGCGACGCCCCCGCGACCGCGGCCCAGCGCTTCCACCTGGACGCCCCCGGCTGGTTCGCGAGCGAGCGTCCCCCACCGGCGGCGCTGGCGCCCCTGGCCAGAGCGGTGTGGGGCGACCACCCGGTCACCGCCCTGTACCGGCGCGCCACCCGCCCCCGACCCGACGAGCGGACCGGGGAGGGCGGGCGGACGGAGCGGGCCGAGGCCGCCCGGCGGCGCCTGGATCCGTACGGGCTCGTGTTGAAGGCCGGGGTCTGGTACCTGGCGACCCGGTTCGCCATCTACCGGGTCGACCGCTTCGACGAGGTCGAGATCCATCACGACCTGCACTTCGAGCGGGACGGAACCTTCGACCTGGCCGCGTTCTGGAGCGAGAGGGCGGCGCGCTTCGCCGGCTCCCTGCTCACCACGCACGTCACCGTACGGCTGAGCCCAGCCGGCCGCCGCGCGCTCCCCGCCGTCGCCGATCCGGCCGCCCTCGACGCCGCCCTGGCCTCCGCCGGCGAGCCCGACGGGCAGGGGTGGGTGACGTTCCGGCTGCCCGTCGAGTCACCGGAGATCGCCTACAGCCAGATCCTCCGCTTCGGCCCGGAGGCCGAGGTCGTCGACCCGCCCGTCCTCCGCGCCCGCCTCACCGAGGCCGCCACCCGCCTGCGCGACCTGTACGCCGCCCCCGACTCCCCCGCCGACCCGACCTGCGTCTCCCGCACCGGCGACACCGCCGGTGCGGGAGACACCGCCGACACCGGCACCTCAGGCCGCTGACCGCTCCCCCACCGCTTCCCCACCGCGATCCCTGCCGACCTTCCCTGCCGACCTTCCCTGCCGACCTTCCCGGCCGATCCTTTCCTGCCGGCTTTTCCGATCAGCGGGCCCGGCGCCGGTTCCGCGCCGACCTTCCCGGCCGGCTTTTCCGGTCGGCGGGCCCGGCACCGGTTCCGGCACCGGCGCCGGAACCGGCGAAGGTCAGCGGTAGCCGGTGGCGTCGGCGGGTTTGCCCTTGCTCTCGACCTCCTCGATGTAGCGCCAGGCGTCGGGCCTGCTGCCGTCGACGTCGGTGAAGCCGTAGACCTGGGCGAGCCGCCCGCTGGACACCGACTGTCCCGACCAGCGCATCCGGTCCTCGTCGGCGGCGAGGGCGACGACCGCGCGACCGGTGTAGGCGGGTGTCTCGGAGATCACGAAGTGCGGCTGCTTGTCGGTGGCGTCCCGCCAGTTCTCCTCGGTGACGCCGAAGAGCTCCAGCATGCTCTCCGACCTGAGCCAGCCGGGGGTGAGCGAGATCGCGGCGCAGCCGTGCGGGCGCAGCTCGTGGGCCTGGCTGAACGCCAGGCGGTTCACCGAGATCTTGGCCAGGTCGTAGAAGGCCGAGAGCCGGTAGTTGACGGTGTTGTACTCCAGGGTGCCGTCGGTCACCTCGATCACCATGCCCCCGGGGTTCTCGATCAGCAGGGGCAGGGCGTGGTGACTGGTGATGAGATGGGTGTCCACCGCCAGCCGGAGGATGCGCAGGCCGTCGTCGAGGGAGTGCTTCCAGACGGGGACGTGCCACTCGGTGAGCGGGTCGGCGCCCCAGACGTCGTTGACGAGGATGTCGAGCCTGCCCTGCTCGGTCCTGATCCGCTCCACCAGGGCGCGTACCTGCTCCGGGTCCAGGTGGTCCACCCTGACCGCGATGCCGCGCCCGCCCCCGCGGGTCACCAGCTCGGCCGTCTCCTCGATGGTCTCCGGCCGGTCCATCTCCGAGCGCCGCTCCCGCGTGCTCCTCCCGGTGCAGTAGACCGTGGCACCGGCCGCGCCCAGCTCCGCCGCGATTCCCCGGCCGGTCCCCCTCGTCGCCCCCGCGACCAGGGCGACCTTCCCTTCCAGCGTTCTTGTCATGAGGCCAGCGTGGCGCGAAAAGGGGACATCTACTGTCATGTTTTCGCGCGACGTCCATCGAGGGATATGGCCGTGGAGCGAAACGGTCGACGGAGAGGACGGGAGAACCGTGCCGCGCCCCGGGCCTCCCGCGTCCGGGACCGTGGTGCCAGCGTCCCGGTCCCGGGCCGGAGAACCGGCGGTCCGCACCGCCGCCGGAGCGAGCCGAATCAAGTAGTGGCTGGTCAGTGACACGAAACTGACCCGGGACGGCCGTCAGGGTCCTTTGTGTGCAATCGATGGGTTGCTAGCGTTTTTTCGCAGTGGCCAGAACGGCGAGTCATCGAGGGGGGTCCCATGGGAGAGTCTTCGACGCTGCCTCCGCACATGCGGCGAGCGGGTTTCGGTCCCGATCCGGAGCTGGAGGCGCTGCGGGACGGGGAGGGAGTCAGGCTCGCCAGGACACCGCCGGGTGTCGACGCCTGGCTGGTGACCCGCTACGAGGACGTGCGCGCGGTACTGAGCGACGCGGAGCGGTTCAGCAACGCCCATACGATCAACTTCCAGCCGCCCGGCGTCCGGATCGGCGAGGAGGAGCTCGCCGCGCTCCGCGCGGGCAACCTGCTCGCCTGCGACCCTCCCGAGCACACCCGGCTGCGCCGGATGCTCACCCCGGAGTTCACCCTGCGCCGGATACGCCGGCTGGAGCCGCGGATCTCGTGCATCATCGAAGATCACCTGGACGCGATGGAGCGCGCGGGGTCCCCCGCCGACCTGGTGTCGTCGTTCGCGCTGCCGGTCCCCTCCCTGGTGATCTGCGAGCTGCTGGGCGTGCCGTACGCCGACCGGAAGGACTTCCAGCGCAGGACCCGCCGGATGCTCGACATGTCGGCGTCCTTCGAGGAGCGCAGGGCGGCGCAGATGGAGTCGCGCGCCTACATGGCCGAGCTGGTCGCGCGTGCCCAGGCCGCCCCAGGGGAGGAACTGCTCGGCACGCTGGTCCGCGAGCACGCCGACCTGACGACGGACGAGCTCATCGGCATCGGCGGCCTGCTGCTGGTGGCCGGTCACGAGACCACCGCCAACATGCTCGGGCTGGGCACGCTCGCCCTGCTGCGCGACCCCGCACAGCTGGAGCTGCTCAAGAAGGAGCCCGACCGCGTCGACGCCGCGGTGGAGGAGCTGCTGCGCTGGCTCAGCATCGTCCACTCCAGCACCTTCAGGATGACCACCACCAAGGTCGAGATCGCCGGACAGGAGATCGGGCCCGGCGAGCTGATGATGTGTTCGCTGCTCGGCGCCAACCGCGACCCCGCGTTCCTGTCGGATCCGGAGGTGCTGGACCTCACCCGGGGCGCGCCCGGCCACGTGGCCTTCGGTCACGGCGTGCACCACTGCCTGGGTGCGCCGCTGGCGCGGATGGAGATGTGCATCGCCTTCCCCGCGCTGCTCAGGCGCTTCCCCGAGCTGCGCGAGGTCGAATCCGAGGCGCACTTCCGCTCCTTCAGCTTCGTGTACGGCCTGTCGTCCCTGAAGGTCGCCTGGTGACCGCGACGGCCGCCCGCCGGCCGGGGTGAGAGGGCGGCGAAGCCCCCCGCACCGGCAGGCGCGGGTCACGGGCCGGGCATGTGTGCGGCCGGCGAGGTTCGACCATGTGTGCGGCCGGCGCGGTCCGGGCATGACAATCATTTCACTGACCTGACAGGGGGTCACGGCATGTCCGACCAGGAGAGGGCGAGTGTGCTGTTCGTCGGCAACGCCACGACGCTCATCCGCTGCAACGGGTTCACCGTCCTCACGGACCCCAACTTCCTGCACCGCGGCCAGCACGCCTACCTGGGCTACGGGTTGTTCACCAGGCGGCTGACCGAGCCCGCGCTGAGCGTCGACCGGCTCCCGCCGCTGGACGCCGTTCTCCTCTCGCACATGCACGGCGACCACTGGGACCGGGTGGCCCGCAGAGGGCTGGACCACAGCACGCCGATCGTCACCACACCGCAGGCGGCGCGGAAGCTGAAGCGGCAGGGCTTCGGCGGAGCGGTCGGCCTGGCCACCTGGCACGACCACGAACTCCGGGCCGCGGGCGGCTCGCTGAGGATCACCTCGCTGCCCGCGCGCCACGGCCCCGGCCTGGCGGACGTCCTCCTGCCACCCGTGATGGGGAGCATGCTGGAGTTCTCCGGCACGGACGGCCGGGTGAACCTGCGCATGCACGTCAGCGGCGACACGCTCATGACCAGGGAGCTGGACGCCATCCCGCGCCGCTTCCCGGACATCGACCTTGGGATCGTCCACCTGGGCGGCACGAAACTGCTGGGCGTCCTGCTGGTGACGATGGACGGCCGGCAGGGCAGCGAATGGGTGCGTCTGATCAGGCCGCGCCGCGTGCTGCCGGTGCACTACGACGACTACGGCGCCTTCAGCTCTCCGCTCTCCGACTTCCGCGACCACGTCGAGCGGAGTGGCCACGGAGGCCGGGTCACCTACCTGGAAAGGGGAGAGAGCTACGAGGTGCCCGAACGGCCGTGAGCGAGGCGGCCGGCGGCGCCGCTCTCCGCCACCGCCCACGACCGGCGCCCGGGTCTCGCCCCGCCCTCCTGTGATAGGCAGTCATTACTCGAAGGAGCGAGGAGAACATGGCGGACAACACCGAGTTCGAGCTGCGCGGGATCAACCACCTCGCACTGGTGTGCTCGGACATGAAGCAGACGGTCGACTTCTACTCCGGCGTCCTGGGCATGCCCCTGATCAAGACGATCGAGCTGCCGATGGGCTGGGGGCAGCACTTCTTCTTCGACTGCGGAGGCGGCAACGCGCTGGCGTTCTTCTGGTTCCCCGACGCGCCCGAGGGGATTCCCGGCGTCTCGGCGCCGAAGAACCTGCCCGACCGGGGTGAGCTGCTCTCGGCGGTCGGCTCGATGAACCACATCGCCCTCGACGTCGCCCCGGACCGGATCGAGGAGTACCGCGACAAGCTCATCGCCAAGGGCGTGGACGTCGGGGTGATCCTCAACCACGACGACAGCGAGCTCGGCATAGCGGCCGCCATGGGAGAGGACGTGTTCGTCCGGTCGATCTACTTCAAGGACCCCGACGGCATCCTGGTGGAGTTCGCCGCCTGGACCAGGGAGCTCGGCCTGCCGGAGGACGTGCGGCACGAGCCGAGAACCGCCGCCGACAGGACCGTCTGAGCCCGCGCACGGCCGGGATTTCCTGGATCCGCCCGCCGCATGAGACGTCTTCCCGTGGCGTGCTCCCACGAGGCATGCCTTTACGAGAACTTGCTCGATCATGTCAAGGAAGCCGCGCCGGGGATTCGGTGACCGGGGGGAGTTCGTCGGCGAAGTGGAGCGGTGCGGGAGGTAAGACCCCCTTGACCTCGCCTGCGGCCGTGAACGCGGAGCCGTGTTGCCGTTCGTCGCGCCACCCGTGCCGCTCGGCGCTCGGTGACCTGAATGAAACGACCGCGTAATTACGCTGCCGGTCAGCCGAAGGGGACGATCCTGTCCGGACGTCCCTTCTCCAGCTCAAGGAGACCGTGTTGACCACTCCAAACGGGAACCGGAGCGATCGCAGCCCATGGAACTGGCTGCTTATCGTACCGATCATCCTACCTTTGCTCCCGTTTCTCTACAATTCCGATGAGCCCCGGCTTTTCGGTTTTCCGCTGTTCTACTGGCTGCAGCTCGCCTTCATCGCGGTCGGGGTCACGTGCACCACGATCGTCTACCAGATGACGAAGCGGCGGCGGTGACCCGATGGAAGCTCACCTGACAGAGATCATCATCTTCTCCGTGCTGTTCCTGGTGGTCAGCGGCATGGGGTTCGTGGCCGCGCGCTGGCGCCGGCCGGACAGCCT
The DNA here is from genome assembly GCF_059358815.1 of Streptosporangium nanhuense. Taxonomy (NCBI): domain Bacteria; kingdom Bacillati; phylum Actinomycetota; class Actinomycetes; order Streptosporangiales; family Streptosporangiaceae; genus Streptosporangium; species Streptosporangium nanhuense. The sequence continues at coordinate 9,133 of NZ_JCADBG010000022.1, read as the reverse complement.
GGCGAGCCTCGACGAGTGGGGGCTCGGCGGCCGCAACTTCGGCTCGTGGGTCACCTGGTTCCTCATCGGCGGCGACCTCTACACCGCCTACACCTTCGTGGCCGTGCCCGCCCTGATCTGGGGCGCGGGCGCGATGGGCTTCTTCGCGGTGCCGTACACGATCGTGGTCTACCCGATCGTCTTCCTGGTGCTGATCCGCCTCTGGTCGGTCTCGCACGTGCACGGCTTCGTGACCCCGGCCGACTTCGTCCGGGCCAGGTTCGGCTCGCCCACGCTGGCGCTGCTGGTCGCGATCACCGGCATCGTGGCGACGATGCCCTACATCGCGCTCCAGCTCGTCGGCATCGAGGCCGTGCTGAAGTCGATGGGCGTGACCGGCCACCTGCCGATCATCATCGCGTTCGCGATCCTGGCCGCGTACACCTACCAGTCGGGCCTGCGCGCCCCCGCGCTGATCGCGTTCGTCAAGGACACGCTGATCTACATCGTGATCCTGGTGGCGATCTTCGCGATCCCCGCCCAGATCGAGGGCGGCTGGTCGGGCATCTTCGGCGCCGCCCAGGACAAGTTCGCCGCCAGCGCCGCGCCCGGCGACGGGATCCTGCTCAACGCGAACAACCAGCTGCAGTACATGACGCTGGCCCTGGGCTCGGCGCTCGCGCTCTTCCTCTACCCGCACAGCATCACCGGCGTGCTCGCCTCCAAGAACCGCGGCGTGATCAAGCGGAACATGGCGGCGCTGCCCGCCTACAGCCTGCTGCTCGGCCTGATCGCGCTGCTCGGCTTCATGGCCATCGCGGCCGGGATCAAGCCCATCGGCACGGACAACAACACGATCGTGCCGCAGCTGTTCGACAAGATGTTCCCCGACTGGTTCACCGGCGTCGCGTACGCCGCGATCGGCATCGGCGCGCTGGTCCCGGCGGCCATCATGTCGATCGCCGCGGCGAACCTGTTCACCCGCAACATCTACAGGGAGTATCTGAAGCCGCACGCGAGCGACGCCGACGAGGCCCGCGTCTCGAAGATCACCTCACTGCTCGTCAAGGTCGGCGCGGTGCTGTGCATCCTGTTCCTCGACACCGGCTTCTCCATCGACCTGCAGCTCATCGGCGGCGTCATCATCCTGCAGACGCTCCCGTCGGTGGCGCTCGGCCTCTACACCCGCTGGTTCCACCGCGGCGGCCTGATCGCCGGATGGATCGGCGGCATGGGAGCCGGGATGCTCCTGCTCTACAACATCGGCAACCCGGCCACCGGCAAGCTGCACTTCGCCGGGTCGGCGTTCCCGCTGGAGAAGCTGGGCCTGGACACCAAGATGACGATCTACGCGGGCATCCTCGCGCTCGCGGTCAACCTGGCCGTCGCCGCGCTCGGCACGGTCATCGCGCGCGCCGTGAAGTCCTCCGACGGTGTCGACTCCACCCAGCCCGACCACTACTTCGCCGACGAGGGCGACCCCAGGATCAAGGATCTCGACCTCGCCACCCACGGAACCCACGGGACGGCTCCAGGCCCCGATCCCAAGACCCCGAAGCCCCGGAGCCCCAAGCCCTAGGCGCCGAAGCCCCGGAATCCACCGGCACACTGGACGTACTCCGGGTCCGAGACCCCCGACGGGATCCCGGGCGCAGTCCGATCCCGGTACCCGGAAACGAGTGCGGGGGGAGAGCCTGTCAGGCTCTCCCCCCGCGTCGTCGTCAGCGCGTCGCCGTCAACGTGGCGACACCCTCAGGTCGGGGCCGTGGTCAACGTGGCGACACCCTCAGGTCGGGGCCGTGGTCAACGTGGCGACACCCTCAGGTCGGGGCCGTGGTCCCGCTTACACGGGCGTGCCGCCGTTGGCGACGATCAGGGCGTTGGCGTCACGCAGAAGCGTGGCCTTCACCGTCGGGTTGGAGACGATCTTCGGGTCGTTGACCGCTTCGACGAAGCGCTCAAGCTTCTTGACGATCTTCTTCTTGTCGCGCTCGCGCCCCTTGTCCTCGGACACCATGACCTTGGAGATCTTGTCCTGGAGCTTCGCGGCGCCGGAGGCCGACAGCTGCCCGGCCGCCTCGAAGATGTCGATGAGCTTCTCCACGTCGGCGATAGAGGTCGTGACCTCGAACGCGACGGTCTGCTTCGTGACGTGACCCGCCTTGTCCTTGGCGGTGACGGTCAGCGTGTTCGCGCCGAGTGCCAGCTTCCACAGGGCGAGCGGCTCGCCGGAGACCACCGCCAGGTCACCGATGGCCGCCGTCACGCTCGCCACCCCCGACGTCGCGTCGGCCGCGGAGAAGACGGGCGTGATGGACGCGGAGTCACCGTACTTGCCGGGCTCCACCCCGCTCACGGTCAGGACCGGGGCGGACTTGTCGATCTTCACCGTGGCGGTGCCGACCGGCGAGACGTTGCCCGCGCTGTCGGTCGCACGGTAGCGGACGGTGGCCGTCCCGTCGGCGGTCAGGGTGACCGGGTTGTTGGCGTTCGACCACGTCGTGCCGTCGAGCGAGTACTGGCGGCTCGACACCGTGCCGTTGTCGGTCGCGGTGACCGTCAGCGTGACGTTGCCGGTGTACCAGCCGTTCTCCCCGCCCGGCGCGGCCGGGGTGAGCGTGGCCGACACGGTCGGAGGCGTCTCGTCGGAGACACCGTCGCCCTGGAAGGTGAACCCGTCGACCTCCACGCCGCCGGTCGAGGTGACGTAGAGCTTGCCGCTGCCCGTCGGGGCGCCGGTGAGCGAGGTGTCCACGGTCTGCCAGCCGGACCCGGCCGGCACGGTGACGGTGGCGAACGGCTCCGCCGTCTCCGAACCCCACCGCAGCGACAGCGTTCCGGCACCCGAGGCGCGGGTCTTCACGCCGGTGACACCGGCGAAGTTCACCGGGTCGTACGCGATCCAGTCACCGGCGTCGAAGGACGTGATCTTCGCCAGGCCGGACGCGCTCTCGTCCTCCACCTTGGTGACGCCGCTGTTCGCGTCCGAGTGCTCGGCCTGCAGCTCCTTGGGGTTGAGGATGAGCGTGGCGTCGCCGAGCGCCCCGGGGATGTCGCCGGCGCCGTTGTCCCGGTAGCTCACGACGACGACGCCGAAGATGTTCTCGGTCTCGCCGTGCTCGGGAGCGTCGGCCGGGGTCGGCCAGGCGCCCGAGCATCCCGAACCGAGGGTCTCGGGGTGCGCGTGCGTGTCGTGGCCGAGGCCGAAGGTCCACTGCACCCGGCTGCACACCGGGTTGTTGCCGTCCTCCTTGTCGGTGACCCCGATCCGGAACGGCACCGCGTCGCCCCAGTTGAAGAAGGAACCGTTGCCCGGCGTCTGGATGGTCACCTCGGGCGCGGTGTTGCCCACGGTGATCTCGGTCGAGGTGAGGCCGAACTTGCCCTGCGCGTCGGTCACCCGGAGCCTGGCGGAGTACTGGCCGAGGGCCGGGTAGGTGTGCGAGGCCGTCACGCCGGTGGCGTCGAAGGTCCCGTTGCCGTCGAAGTCCCACTCGTAGGTCAGCGCGCCCGGCTCGGCGTCGGTGGACGTCTCGGCGCTGAAGGCGACGGTGAGCGGCGCGGCGCTGCCCGACACCGGCTTGGCGACGATCTTCGCCTGCGGCGTCTTGTTCCCCTCGGCGTAGTCGATGCGGTACAGGCCCGCGTCGGGGTTGGCGCGGAAGAAGCCGTCGCCGTAGTCGAGCACGTACAGCGACCCGTCGGGACCGAACTCGATGTCCATCGGGCTGTCGGTGATCGGCATCACCGCCGTGTTCAGCGCGTCGTTGGGCAGGAAGTGCTCAAGCTTGGTCACCGGCCCGTCCGACCCCGTCACGGTGAACGCCGCGAGGTAGTCCTGGGAGAACTCGCCGTAGAAGAACTTCTTGTCCCAGTACGCCGGGAACTTCGTCGGCGACGGGTTGGCCGCGTCGTAGTTGTAGACGGGACCGCCCATCGGCCCCTGGCCGCCCGCCGGCTCGAAGTCGGTGAGCCCGGCCCACTCCGCGGGCTGGTGGGTGTTGTTGTCGCCGTAGTAGAGGTCCGCGGGGGTCGCGGCCGGCAGCTTGGCGATGCCGGTGTTCCAGCGGGAGGTGTTCGTCGGCCCGCCCGCGCAGTCGAACCACTCACGCGGCGTCGAGGTCGCGAAGTTCCAGTCGTTGTAGTTGAAGTTGTTGCCGGTGCAGTAGGGCCAGCCGCTGTTCATCGGCTTGTCGAGGGGGGTGACGTTCCACTCCACGTAGCCCAAGGGCCCGCGGGCGGGGTCGGCCGCACCGGCGTCGGGGCCGTAGTCGCCCCAGGAGAGCGTGCCGGTCGCGTCGTCGACGTCGATCCGGAAGGCGTTCCGCACGCCCGTCACGAAGATCTCAGGGCGCGTCTTGGCCGTTCCCGGCGCGAACAGGTTGCCGGCCGGGACGGTGTAGGTGCCGTCCTCCTGCACCGTGATGCGCAGGATCTTGCCGCGCAGGTCGTTGCTGTTGCCGGCGCCGCGCCGCGCGTCGAGGCCGGGGTTCATCCCGGGGGCGTCGTTGTTGGGCGCCATGCCGTTGGCCCCGGGCGTGCCCGCGGGGGTGTTGTCACCGGTGACGAGGTAGAGGTTGCCGGCGGCGTCCCAGTCCACGTCGCCCGCGACGTGGCAGCACTGCCCGCGCTGCGCCTCGACCTTGATGATGGCCTGCTCGGTGGAGAGGTCCAGCGCGTCACCGGTCCACTTGAACCGCGACAGCTGGTTGTAGCCCTTCCACTGGTTCCAGTACGACTCGTCCGCCCCGGCGGGCAGCGAGTTGGGCGCCGAACCGGTGGGGGTCGTCTGCGGGTACGGCGCCGTCATCGTCCTCGGCGCGTAGTAGACGTAGACCCACTTGTTCTCGGCGAACTTCGGGTCGATCGCGATCGTCTGGAGACCGTCCTCGGAGTTCGCGTAGACGGGGATCGTGTTGATGACCTTGGTGAGGCCGGTGGCGCCGTCGGTCAGGCGGATGTCGCCGTTACGGGCGGTGTGCAGGACCCTCTTGTCGGGCAGCACCGCCAGGTCGATCGGCTCGCCGACGTTCTTGGTCAGCGTGATCTTCTCGTAGTTCGACCAGTCCGTGGGCGCGTCCAGGACGCTGGTCTGGGCCTGTACGGATGCGGTGCCGGGCACCACAAGGGGCAACAACAGGGCGGCCAGTGCTCCACCGAGCATGGCGCGGGTGCGCTTCAACTTCCTGAGCCTCTTCTTCAGGGGGGTGTCAGGACAAGGCGGGTCACCACGCGTGCCGCGACAACGGCTTCGATCACGTGGCGGTCCGCGGAACCCGTCTCCGGGTTTTTTCGAGGTGCTCTTCGGTGCGAGGTGTTCTTCGGTGCGAGGGTTCGGGTTCTTGAGGGGGCGACCTCTTGGGGGGTTCGGGTTCTTGAGGGGGTTTCGAAAGGTTCGCCTTGTCCTCCGCCGCGCTCTCAGCGGCGGCGGCGCAGGGCGGCCAGGTTCTTGTGGCTGAGGTCGGCGTACTGGAGCGAGCGGCCCGGCTCCTCGGCCCCTCCGGGCGCGTTGTCCTGCTCGTACATGGGGTTGTGGCGCTTCTCGATGTCCAGCTTCGAGAAGAAGGCGCGGTAGTCGATGTCACCGGTGCCGAACGGCACCATGTCGTAGCCGTCGGCGGCGGCGGTGTTGGACTTCCCGTCCTTGGCGTGGAACAGCGGGAACCGCTTCTCGTTCTGCCGTACGAGCTTCAGCGGGTCGAAGATGTCGGTCCGGGTGGAGCCGTCGCGCGCGGTGTACGTGCGGAACCTGTACTGCGCCACGTGCGCCCAGAAGATGTCCATCTCCAGGTGGACGTGCCTGCGGCTGGTGATGTCGAGGAAGTACTCCAGCTTGCGGACGCCCGACGAGCGGGTGGGCCGGCCGAGCTCGTCGAGCGGGCCCGTGTCGAGGAGGAAGCCGTACGCCGCGTCGTGGTTGTGCGTGTACAGCTTGAGCCCCGCGGCCGAGGCGATCGAGCCGAGACCGTTCCATTTCTGGGCCGCGAGGTCCCAGTCCGCCTTGTAGGCGCTGTTGGTCGGGTCGCCGCCGGTGCCCACGTGCTCCATGCCGAGGATGCCGGCGATCTCCAGGGTCCGCTTGAAGCGGTCGAGATCGGCCTCGGTGAGCGGCCACGAGCCGGGGATGAAGCCGTGGTTGCCCTGGGCCTTGAGCCCGTTGTCGTCGAGCCAGCGGCGCAGCAGCCTGGCTCCCTCGACGGTCTCCAGGTCGGCCCCGCCCTCGGCGTTCGCGTGCTGGCGGTAGCCGGCGAACTCCACCTGCCTGTAGCCGATCCGCGAGAGCTCCTCGAACACGCGCCGGAAGCCGGCCGGCAGGCTCGGGTTCGCCGCCGGGTCACGGGAGATCACGTCACGAACCGTGTAGAGGATGATGCCCCGCTTGGCCTCGGGCACCAGGGCGTTCCGGTCGCCGTGACCGTGACCTTGACCGCGCTCCTGGTCGTCACCGGGAGAGGCGTACGCGGCCGACGCGAGCGGGCCCACCGCCGAGACGGCGGCCACCGCGGTGACCCCCGTCGTGGCCGCGAGGAACTGGCGGCGGTTCAGTCCGAGCCCGCGGCGCAGCGCGCCCGCGACCTCGTCGATCTCTTCGTGTGCACTCATGTTTCCTGCTTCCGTGTGGGTGGACGGAGTCCCGTGATCCCCGACGCCTCAGCCGGATGACCGCAGATCCCCTTCCACCGCAGGCCGGCGGCCCCGTCAGGCGGGTCACCTCTTCGAGGAGATCCGCCCACGAACGCCACCGACCGACTCACCGCGCCCTCTTGATGTTGTGCAGAGAACTTGGCGTGGAAGTTACGCGTCTTCTGACGCTTTTGGAAGAACTTTTGCCATGATCACTTGAACTTTCTACGATCAACGACCAAAGTCGCCTCGGTCCGCAGCCCCGCCCACCGGCCCCCAACAGCCCCCTCGGCGGGGGATCTTGCCTGATGAGCCGGGGTGACCGCCCTCCGAGGCGCCACAACAGACTTGGTTTGTAACGATATGAGCAGATAGCACCGCCGAACGGCTCCCTCGCGCCCTGCATCCAGCCGGACCTGTGAGGTCGCCCGGCGACGGGCGACTCACCCCGCCACGAACCGTCACGGAGCCTGTTCGGCGGGTACTTTGGTTGAGAAGCGTAGGACTTTCGCCCATAATCGGCAGAAGCATCATGGTTGTGCGCCGGATGCGACAGATCGAGTGCGACACGTCGGCTGAGACATCGGGAACACATCCGACAGCCGTCTGATGACACATCGGAGTGGCACATCGAAGCAGCGCGTCGAAGTGGTACGAGGCCGCCGAGCATCCCGCCGACCGGCGGGGCCGGAAGCAGCCGACGCCGGACCTCCATCCGAGGACCGGGCCTCCATCAGGCGGGCTTTCCCATTCGCCGCGCCGCTTGTAGCGTCTTGACATCCTTCCCGCCCGGGTTCCGCCCGGGGGGCGGAGGTTTTCGCGTCCCACCCATGTCCGACTATGTCCGGCCCGCTTCCGACCCGCGTCCAGTTCGCGTTCAGGTCGCGTTCAGGGAGAAGTGATGACCCCGGCGAGGAGCACAAGGAACGAGAAGGGAAACGCCGGATGCGCGCGACCGGACTCGGGACCATCTCGCTGGTGATCGCGCTGACCGCCTGTTCCCCCGCTCCCAGCGCCGCCCCGCCCCCCTCTCCCCCGCGAACGAGTCCCGTGCCCGCGTCCCCCTCCTCTCCCTCTTCTCCCTCGTCGTCCTCTGAAGGGCCGCGTCCCCCGGCGTCGCCGGATCCCGCCGGCTCGGCCTCCACCCTCCAGATGATCGCGGATGACCTGGTGGCGGCGGCCGGATCCCCGGGGGCGGTCGTGCATGTCCGCGACAACGGGAGGGTCCAGGAGGCCGCCTCGGGATTCGCCGACCCGGCGGCGCGCACCCCGATGCGGGTCGACCACCGCTTCCGGATCGCGAGCATCACCAAGACGTTCACCGCGACGATCACACTGCAGCTGGTACGCGAGCGACGGCTGGCCCTTCACGACACGCTCGGCAAGCTGCTTCCCGGCGTCCTTCCCGGCGCCGGCCGGGTGACCGTGGAACAACTGCTCAACCACACCAGCGGGATACCGGACTATCTCACCGACTCCCGCTTCATGGACGCCATCGTCGACGGCGGCATGCACACGCGCGACTGGCCGCCGCGGGAACTCCTCGGCTACGGCGGCAGGCCGGGGAAAAGCGGGGTGAACCGTTACTCCAACGGCAACTTCATCCTCCTCGGTCTCATCATCGAGAAGGTCACCGGCCAGAGTTACGCCGAGGCGCTCCGCGAGCGCGTCACCGGCCCCCTGAAACTGCGCGACACCGAACTGCCGCGGGATCTACGGCCCCCCGGGCTCGCCGCGGGCAGGCAGGGCGACGGTCCCGGAGCGACGGTCGTGAACTCCTCCATCTTCTGGTCCGCGGGCGGGCTGGTATCGACCGCGCGGGACGTGGGCAGCTTCTACGAGGCGCTGTTCGGCGGGAAGCGGGCCGTGTCCGGCGGTGAACCCTCCAGAGGGGCGACGCCGAAACCATTGCTTGAGGGAACCGCACTGAAACGCGCGGACGGCCTGGGCGTCTTCGCCGACAGGCTGCCATGCGGAATTCGGGTGTGGAACCACTCCGGGATGATCTACGGATACTCGGGAATCGCCATGAGCAGCGAGGACGGCCGGCGCCAGGTGGTGGTGCAGCTCAACTCCCCGGCGGCGGGACAGGCGATCGCAACGGCGGGAAGGCTCATGTGCCGTTGATCGCCTGTGCCGGTGATCCGCGGGAGCCGGAACCCCTCACAGGCCCCCGGAAGATCACGGGAAACCTCAGGCGGATGCCGCCGCAAAAGGGTCCGGAAAAGCATGAGGGCCCCCACCAAACGGTGGGGGCCCTCATGAAAGATTGTCCGGCGGTGACCTACTCTCCCACACCGTCCCCGGTGCAGTACCATCGGCGCTGAAGAGCTTAACTTCCGGGTTCGGAATGTAACCGGGTGTTTCCCCTTCGCCATAACCGCCGTAACCCTATGAAACACACAAACCTACTGTTTGTTGTCTCAGAATTGCGTAGTGGACGCGAGCAAAAGTTGCTTTGTGGTCAAGTCCTCGGCCTATTAGTACTGGTCAGCTCCACACATTACTGCGCTTCCACTTCCAGCCTATC
>NZ_JCADBG010000021.1:0-182553 GCF_059358815.1 Streptosporangium nanhuense | reverse complement strand
CAGCGTCAACCCGTTCGTCACCATCACGGCGCTCGCCGAACGGAACATCGAGAAGATCATCACCACCGACCTGTGACAGCGGCCCGCGGAGTGGCCGGCCGCGAACCGGCACACCGCAGGGCGTACAGGCCGTAGCGAACCAACCCTGTGGATCACTGGATCTCGGCGACTTCTACGACATTTTTTAATTCACCTATCGATACTTATGACGTATCCCTTACATACCAGCCCGGAAGGTTCAACAAAATCAAATGATCATGTGAGATGGGCTCAACGATCTCCAAGAAAGAGAGCCCATGAATCTCGTGAGCATGACACAGGGCGGCCCTCTGCGACGAAGGCTGCGGGCAGTGACGGCGCTTGTCGCGGCCCTCACCCTCAGCGCGATCGTCGCGCCCGCGGCGTCGGCGGACGCGACCTCGGCCTCACCGCCGCTCCCACCCGTCTATCCCTCCCTGAGTTCCTCCCCCCTCACATTGCCGCACGGATGCGAATCCGGAAAAGTTCTGTCCAGAACCCTCACCCCCATCATCAGCGCGCGCCGCGATTTCTTCGACACGGGCCATCCGGACCTTAAGATGGTCGTCCAGGTGGCTCGCCCCGGCCGTCCCCCGCTGCTGACCGCCAGAGCACCCTTTGAATCCGGCACCGAAATACGGGCCAGGTACCAGGTACCCGAAGGACTGCTCCAGGACGGGAAATACCGTTTCCGGGTGCGGGCCGAAGACGCCACCACTGGGAAATCGGCCTGGCTGCCGTGGTGCGCGTTCACGGTCTATACCGGTGAGGTGCAAAAGCCCGGCGTGCCGACCACGTTGCTGATCTCCCAGGGCCCCTACAGCCCCTTCCAGTCCTGCGACGACCCGGCAAAGGTCCCCGTCCTGCACACCGCGCAGTTGGGCCAGTTCGCCGCCACACCACCGTCGGACAATCCCAACCTCGTCGGCAGGTTCGAGATCAGCCGCGGCGAGGAGGAGCCGAGAACGGAACTGGCCTCCCTGCACCTGTCGGCGGACCTCCCGCCGGGCACACTGTCTGAGGGCGACTACCGCTTCCGTGTGCGTGCCGAGGACGGAGCCTCCGTCTCGGACTGGTCGGTTTGGTGTGACTTCGTCGTCCTGCCGTAAATGCCGGGGACGTGTCGCCTGACACCACGTTCAGGCCGATTCGGCCCGCTGCGGGCAAGGAGCCGGTCGGACACCTGCCCGTAGCGGTGTCCAGGGCCATCCGAGTCACCCCACCCCCACCCGGTCCCGCCTCAGGGCCATCCCGGTAAGTGGCCGACCCGTCCGCGGCCGGGAAGCGGGCTCGCGGCGAACACCGGACCTCCGGCCAGGTAGAAGGCGGCCGGCTGGGGCAGGCTGCGCCGGCCGCCAGAGCGGCGTAGTGGCCGAACAAGATCAGCTGCCCGCCAATCACACGGGATGGAGCCGACGGACTGGTCGCACGAGACCATCGCGGTGCTCGTCACAGCAAAACGCCCCGGATCATGATCGCTCCGGGGCGTTTTCGCTGGTGGGGCTACCAGGACTTGAACCTGGGACCTCTTCCTTATCAGGCAAGGCGGGAGGGGGCGGGACCATGGGCTATACCCGCTCCCACCTGCACATACGGTCCACGGTGATCCACCGACGTCCAGCCTCGTCCGTGGTCGTTGTCACTCAATTGGTCACTCAGAGCCGCATCTTCTGAAGTCCTGTCGGCACCCCCGTGAACGACTTCATCCTTGTCGGTGACGGCTGACATCATGGCGCGAAGCTGATCAAGGGAATCACAGTGACAGACCTGCATGAAGAGTTCGACTGGCTTTCGGAGTTCGGGCCGTTACATGACGTCTCCTGCGTGTCCTTCGTTCGGTCTCTCTCCCCTGTCGAGGCGCTGACTCGTCTCGGAGCGGAGGCCGGGAGCATCGAAGAGGTGTCCTTCGAAGAACTACAGGAACGGACGATGAAGTGCATCGAGTCGGACGACGTGCGCACCAGTTACGTAGGCGCGCTGGAGATGGACGGCTGGACAGTGCTCATCCAACTTTGGTGGGGATCGATCGCCGTTGACCGTCACCTGCTGAGACGGCTTTCTCAGGCGACCGAGGTCGTGTCAATCAACCGCAACATCCATGCCACGGACTTCTTCGTCTACGCGACTGACGGCGAACTGGTCACATGGTTCGACCTGCTGGGTCCCGATGTACGCGCAGGCAGTGATCCCGATCGATTTGTCGACATGATGCGCGAAGTCGGACTGGACCCCGATCTGGATCCTGACCTGGACCTGGACCTGGACGAGGAGGAGGAAGAGGAAGGGGAAGATTCAAGCGTGGACGAGGAACTCTCACGTTCTTTCGCCCTGGCAAGAAAGATCACCGGCTTTCCCTTCTCCGAGGACATGCTCGATATGCGACTCCTGAGTGCCATGATCAACAGAGAGTGATTACGATCAGACAGGAGGCAGCGACTCTCAAAGGGCTTGCTTCATCCGATGTAGGGCATCGACATCTTTTGGTGGAAGTGCTCGATCCGGAGTCGCTGGGTGTCGTGCATCGACAACGTGTCGATCTCTTCCCTACTGACCCAGCGGACGTCGGTCGACTCGTCGCTGACTGCGAGTGATCCGCCGACGACGCGGGCCGTCAGGCAGACGTTGAACTGGCGGCGTACCTCCCCGTCGCTGTAGGCGATGATGTGCCGGGCATCGGTGTAGAGGCCGACCATGCCGGTCACCTCGACGTCGTAGCCGGTCTCCTCCTTCACCTCCCGTACAGCCGCCTGCGGCACCGACTCGGTGAGGTCCATCCCGCCGCCGGGCAACGCCCACAGCCCGTTGTCGGTGCGCTTCTGCATGAGGATGCGTCCCTCGTCGTCGACGACCACGGCGGACACTCCCACGACCAGGCTGTTCGGCTCGGGGGCGTCGGGATCGTCGTAGTACTCGGTGCGGGCCACTTATCGCTCCTCGCCGGGCAGTCGGGACTGTTTCCACACGGCTTCGAAGCTGGTGGCGTAGGTGTCGAACAGCCCTTCCTCGCGCATGTGGCGCAGGTGGTAGACCGGTGCGCCGTAGGCGTTCATGCCGAAGACGTGCGCGTTGACGATCATGTGGTCGTCCCCCAGGAACAGGGAGTTGTAGAGCGTGGTGTCGTGCACGCGCAGCTCGACGTTCGACGACACCGTCAGCGGCCGGTAGTGCATGAGCGCCACCCGGCAGCGTGACTCGATGCCGTGCCCGAACAGCTCCTCAGCGCCCCGGCCCCGGATGACGAGTGAGTCGGCGTCACCGAGCAGGATGCGCACCCGGCATCCCTCCCGCGCCTTCGACGCGAGAAGGTCGTTGAAGTCCGGCCACGACTCGTGCAGGAAGTTCGCGGCGTAGACCAGGATGCCGATGCGTTGCTCCGCGCGCTCGAACAGGGTCCGCCACATGTCCAGGGGCGCGGAGGCGCGGGTGGGGTAGGCGGCGACCAGTTCACCGCTCCCTCGATGGCGTCGCTTTCCCTGCTCGATCGCGGGCCACAGGTGGGCGAGGTCCTCCCGGAGCACGATCGCGGCTCGGTGGGCGATGCCCGGATGCGGTGTGCGGCCGGTGTTGACCCATCGTTCGGCGGTCTTGGGATCAACCCCTACCGCCTCGGCCAGTTGCCGGACGCTGATGCCCGCGTGAAGCAGCGCGGACCGCAGGCGCTCGTTGGGTGCCATGGGACGTTTATACGCCTCCAAAGACGTCCCGTCACCGTCCCCAAGTGAAGTTCCATCGTCCCCGCCCTGATCAGCATGCTTAGGGACGTATCAAGCCTCAAAAAACGTCCCCTCCCACGAACGACATGAGTCGCGACCGCCTGGTCACGACCATCCGAGACCTCCCGGAGAGCGATGCCCCTCAACGCAGTGATCACAGAAGCAGCCCGTTCCTCTCATGCGGCCGAACAGCTCCGCGCCGCTCTCGCCGATCTCGGGATAGCCGCCGACGTTCACCAGGGGCACGGCGCGGCCCTGCTGAGCGTGTGGGTGGACCTGCTCGTCCGGTCCGACGGCTTCCACTTCATGTGGTGGAACGGGGAACACTCCGCACGGACGGGTCGCAGGAAATACGCGACACATCCGGCGGGCACCCCGGTGGCAGCCGCTCACCGGATCGCCGCCCGCTATGTCGATCTCTGTGCCGCACACCCCGCGCCTCCGCTGCGAGCACCGAGGGCAGAGGCGGCGCCGTTGTGACGATGCTTGAGACCTGCGTGAGCCCACACCTGGGCATGGCGCAACACGGTCATGTCCGGCTCGACTGGCGCGCACCAGAACGGGTCCTGGAGCGGGTGCGGCCGGTGGCGTGGACATGCGGGTGCCGGGCCACCGTGTACGAGCTGTTCCAGGGCGGCGGACAGGGGTTCATACGGCGCACCCTCCAACTCGACGACGGCCACCGGGTGGACGAGAGCCACCGCTGGTCGATCGCCAAAGCTCGGGCGACCTGGACGGCACTGCTGTCCGGGAAAGCCCGGTAGAACGGGCGTGGCGGCGTGTGCTTCGGAGGGACGGCGTCGCCACGCCTACCAGGGGCCACCATGCAGAGTTCCGGCCCATTCCTCCCCCGCCCCCGACAGCTGCCAGACCGTGTGTCCCGACCGAGGGGTCAACTCCGTCTTCGCGTGTCCGTTGCCCCACGGCGTACACCGGTACCCCACACCCAACAGGTACAGACGGAGTTGACGCCGACCGAGGGACACGAACACTCCGGCAGCGGGGGCGGGGGAGTCACGGCCCGCAACCCAGGAAAACCATCGACGGGAGTGGAGACGGCCGGCGCAATGCCGAATGGCACCCCGTAGGGGCCGCGAAGCGGTTGGGCCGGTGGTCGGAGCGGCAGGCGGCAGCGCGTACCAGGGCGGCGGGTGCGTTCGGTTCGGCGGGTGCTCGGTGCGGTGGGCGGCGGGCTTACGCCGTGCCGTCCCGGCTGGCGCGGGCCGGGACCGGCCGCCAGGGCCGCACGCCCGGCCCGCTGGCCGTGCCGGGGCGGCGGGGCGTGTCCCGCCGTGCGACGGCGCGAAGCGCTGGCGTCTTGAACCAGTAAAGAAACTCTGAGCCAATCCCCGACCACGTGGCACTTCTCGGACAGGAAGCGAGGCATCATGACCACCCGACGCAGCCGGGGAGACGGCGGCCTGCACTGGGACGAGACCCGCGAACGCTGGATCGCCTCGGTGACCGTCGGCTACACTCCGGCCGGAAAACGCATCGTCAAGAAGGCCAGCGGCAAGACCAAGACCGAAGCCAAGGCCAAACTCAAAGAGATCATCCGCGACTACGACGACGGCCTGACCACGGCCGCGCACAACCACACCGTGGGCGACGCCGTACGCGACTGGCTGGAGTTCGGTCTCAACGGACGGGAAGCCTCCACGGTCACGAACCGCCGCATCCTGGCGGAACAGCACGTGATCCCCGCCCTGGGCGCTCGCAAGCTGCGGGAGCTGTCCGCCGACGACGTGGACCGGTGGCTGGCGGCCAAGGCGAAAATCCTGAGCACGGAGACCCTGCGTAAGATCCTCTCGGTTCTCAAGCGGTCCATCGCCCGCGCGCAGGCACGCGACAAGGTCAAGCGCAACGTGGTGATGCTGTGCGAGATCCCGAAGGGGCAGGAGGGACGTCCCTCGAAGTCGCTGACGCTCGACCAGGCGGCGTCGGTGCTCAAGGCGGCCGAGGGGGCGATCCTGTACGCCTACGTCGTGGTGTCGCTCCTCATCGGCGCCAGGACCGAGGAGTTGCGGGCGCTCACCTGGGCGCATGTGGACCTGGACGGCCAGCCGGACGCGGATCCCCCACTCCCGCCGTCGATCATGGTGTGGCGCTCGGTACGAGTCGGGGGAGACACCAAGACCGAGAAGTCCCGGCGGACGCTCGCTCTCCCCAGGCTGTGCGTGGACGCGCTGCGCGGGCATCGCGAGCGGCAGGCGCTCGCACGGGAAAGGGCGGGGGATCTGTGGCAGGAGAACGACCTCGTCTTCGCGAGCAGGCACGGGACCGAGTTGGACGCGGCCAACGTTCGCCGGGCCTTCCGGGTGATCCTCAAGAGGACCGATCTCAACGAGGACGAGTGGACTCCTCGGGAGATGCGGCACAGCTTCGTCTCGCTGCTGTCGGACTCCGGCATGGCCCTGGAGAACATCTCCCGCCTGGTCGGCCACAAGGGGACCGTGGTGACGGAGAAGGTCTACCGCAAGCAGCTCCGCCCCGTGCTGCTCGATGGGGCCGAAGCGATGGACATGATCTTCCCCGTTGAGGCCATGGGAGGGTAGTCACTCACTTAGTCACTCAGAAGATCAAAAAAGGCCACTTCCCTATTGGGAAATGGCCTCTGAGCTGGGTGGGGCTACCAGGACTTGAACCTGGGACCTCTTCCTTATCAGGGAAGCGCTCTAACCGTCTGAGCTATAGCCCCTCACACAACGAACGGTCTCGCATCCATCTGGTGGAGGCGAACCCGTTCGCTCGAACAGGGAAAAGCTTACCCTGTTTCGGTGCCTGCTCGCGCCATGTCCTCGCCCTCGAAAGAGCTCGAAAGAGGACGAGGACATGTGGCGGGCCGGTTACTCGGCCTCGCTGAAGGTGACCTCCACGCCGCCGACCAGGTCGGAGGCGACGTTGTAGATCACCGCGCCGAGAGTGGAGAGGGCTGTGATCAGCACGACGTTCACCGCGCCGATCAGGGCGGTGTAGCCGAGGATGCGGACCGGCTCGAACCAGGAGGCCGCGTCGATGCCGCTGGTGGCCTTGCCGTCGGCGATGGTCAGCTGATTGACGACCTGGATGATGTTCTCGAACACCCCGAGGCCGGACAGCACCATGTAGAGCACCGCGACCGCGATGAACAGCACCACGAAGCAGACCAGTGACACGACGAAGCTGAACTTCATGGCCGACCACGGCTCGACCCTGCGCAGCACCAGGTGCGCCTTGCGGGGCGACCTGGCGCCGCCGAGGTCCTTGGCCTTCCTGCCGGACGCGTCCGACGGGGCCTCGGGCGACGAGAGGCTGCCGGGCGACCACGAGGCGCGGTTGTTCTGCTGGCCGGCCGGGGGACGGCCCTGCTGCCCGCCGGGCGGGGGCGCGGGCGGGGCGACGGGGGCGCGGCCCTGCTGACCTCCCGGTGAGGAGGCCGGGGAACGACCCTGCTGACCCCCCGGCGACGAGGCCGGGGGACGGCCCTGCTGCCCGCCGGGCGGGGGCGAGGACTGCGGCGGAGGCGACGCGGGCGACTGCAGCGATGGCGCGGAGGGTGGTGGAGATCCGCTTGGACGGATCCGCACCGTGGTGTCGGCCTGCTTGCCGTCCTCTGTCGTCGTCACTTTTTTCCTGCCCTTGCGATCGTCGGATACCGATTCATCGGTCTCCGGCGCGGGCGCGCTACCGTTAACCGGTGACGAGGCCGCCTCGACGTCCTTCGTTCCAGCGGTCTTGTCCATCTTCTCCGTCGCCTGATCGCGTGTCGATGAGGAGGCGGGGCGCGATCCCGGCTTGCCCTGAGCACTCACGGATTCTCCCCTTCCCCGTTCTCACCGGTGTCCACCTGCACGTCGGCGCTTTCCCCGGTCGCCAGGCTCTCCCCGGTCTCCATCGCCTCCGCGTTACGGGCCAGCGCCACGACGCTGTCCCCTTCCGCCAGATTCATCAGCCGAACCCCCATCGTCTGGCGGCCAGACTGCTTGATCTCCCCGGCACTCGTCCGGATAACCCCTCCGGCGGACGTGATCGCGAAAACCTCGTCCTCGGGTCTGACCATGACCGCGCCAACCAGCTTGCCACGAGCGCTGACGATCTTGGCGGTCAGGACTCCCTTTCCGCCTCTTCCCTGAAGAGGGTACTGATCAACGGGAGTGCGCTTGGCGTATCCGCCCTCGGTCGCGATGAGCACGTTGTCGCCGTCGGCGATGCGGTTCATCGCCAGGAGCTCGTCGCCGTCGAGGAAACGCATGCCGATCACACCGCTGGTCGCCCTGCCCATCGGGCGCATGGCCTCGTCGGAGGCCGTGAAGCGGATGGACTGGGCGCCGCGCGAGACGAGGAGGAGGTCGTCGTCCTCCGACACCAGCCTGGCTGCGATCACCTCGTCATCCTCGCGCAGATTGATCGCGATGAGGCCACCCGTACGCGGCGAATCGTACTCGGACAGGCGCGTCTTCTTCACCAGGCCGCTGCGGGTGGCGAGCACGAGGTACGGGGCGACCTCGTAGTCGCGCAGGTCGAGGACCTCCATCACGACCTCGTCCGGCTGCATGGCCAGCAGGTTCGCCAGGTGCTGCCCGCGCGCGTCGCGGCCGGAGTCGGGCAGCTCGTACGCCTTGACCCGGTAGACGCGGCCCTTGTTCGTGAAGAACAGCAGCCAGTGGTGGGTCGTGGTGACGAAGAAGTGGTCGACGATGTCGTCCTGGCGCAGCTGCGCGCCCCGCACGCCCTTGCCGCCGCGCTTCTGCGCCCGGTAGAGGTCGGTGTTGGTGCGCTTGGCGTAGCCGCCGCGGGTGATCGTGACGACCATGTCCTCCTCGGCGAGGAGGTCCTCGATCGACATGTCGCCCTCGTAGGCGATGATCTCGGTCTTGCGGTCGTCGCCGTACCGCGCGGTGAGCTCGGTGAGCTCGTCCTGGACGATCGTGCGCTGCCGCTCGGGCGAGGCGAGGATCGCCTGGTACTCGGTGATCTGCGCCATCAGCGAGTCGTACTCGTCGGTGATCTGCTGGCGCTCCAGGGCGGCCAGCTTGCGCAGCTGCATGTCGAGGATGGCCTGCGCCTGGATCTCGTCGATCTCCAGCAGCGTCATCAGGCCGCCCTGCGCCGCGGACGCCGAGGGCGACCGGCGGATCAGGGCGATGACCTCGTCCATCCGCTCCAGGGCCTTGAGCAGCGCGCGCAGGATGTGCGCCCGCTCCTCGGCCTTGCGCAGCAGGTAGCGGGTCCTGCGGACCACGACCTCGATCTGGTGGGCCACGTAGTGGCGGACGAACTGGTCGAGCCTGAGCGTCCTCGGCACGCCGTCGACCAGGGCCAGCATGTTGGCGCCGAAGGTGGTCTGCAGCTGGGTGTGCTTGAAGAGGTTGTTCAGCACGACCTTGGCGACCGCGTCGCGCTTGAGCACGATCACCAGGCGCTGGCCGACCCGCGAGGAGCTTTCGTCGCGGACGTCGGCGATGCCGGTGATCCGGCCGTCCTTGACCGCCTCGGCGATGGTCAGCGCGAGGTTGTCCGGGTTGACCTGGTACGGAAGCTCGGTGACGACCAGGCACTGGCGGCCCTTGGCGTCCTCCTCGACCTCGACGATCGCCCGCATGGTGATCGAGCCGCGCCCGGTGCGGTACGCGTCGTCGATGCCTCGGCGGCCGACGATCAGCGCGCCGGTGGGGAAGTCGGGCCCCTTGATCTGGGCGATCAGCGCCTCGAGGAGCTCCTCGTCGTCGGCCTCGGGGTTCTGCAGGCACCAGACGATGCCGCCGGCCACCTCCCGCAGGTTGTGCGGCGGGATGTTGGTGGCCATGCCGACCGCGATGCCCGCCGCCCCGTTGACCAGCAGGTTGGGGAAGCGCGAGGGCAGGACGAGGGGCTCCTGGGAGCGCCCGTCGTAGTTGGGGACGAGATCGACGGTGTCCTTGTCGATGTCGCGCAGCATCTCCATCGCGATGGGCGCGAGCTTGCACTCGGTGTAGCGCATCGCGGCCGGCGGGTCGTTGCCCGGCGAGCCGAAGTTGCCCTGCCCGTCGACCAGCGTGTAGCGCAGCGACCAGGGCTGGGCCATCCGCACGACGGTGGCGTAGATCGACGTGTCACCGTGCGGGTGGTAGGAGCCCATGACGTCGCCGACGACGCGGGAGCACTTGAAGTAGCCGCGGTCGGGCCGGTAGCCGCCGTCGTACATGGCGTACAGCACGCGGCGGTGCACCGGCTTGAGGCCGTCGCGGACGTCCGGCAGCGCGCGCGAGACGATGACCGACATCGCGTAGTCCATGTAGCTGCGCTGCATCTCGGACTGGATGTCGACCGGCTCGACGCGGTCGGTCGGAGGGCCGGGCGGAGTGTTGACTTCCGTCACAGGTCAAGATCCTTTTCTGGTACGGCTAACCGCTACACGTCGAGGAAACGGACGTCCCGGGCGTTCCTGATGATGAAGGAGCGGCGGGCTTCGACGTCCTCACCCATGAGCACGCTGAACAGCTCGTCGGCCTGGGCCGCGTCGTCGAGGGTGACCTGGAGGAGAAGGCGGGTGTCGGGGTTCATGGTCGTGTCCCAGAGCTGGTTGGCGTTCATCTCGCCCAGTCCCTTGAAGCGCTGCACGTTGTCGCGCGGCCGGGGGTCGGGCTTGCCCGCGTCGATGCCGGCCTGGATGACCACGTCGCGCTCGCGGTCGGAGTAGGCGTAGGAGGCGTCCTCGCCCTTCCGGTCCCACTTGATCTTGTAGAGGGGCGGCTGGGAGAGGTAGACGTGCCCCGCCTCGATCAGCGGCCGCATGAAGCGGAACAGCAGGGTCAGCAGCAGCGTGGTGATGTGCTGGCCGTCGACGTCGGCGTCCGCCATCAGGATGAGCTTGTGGTAGCGGAGCTTGGAGATGTCGAACTCGTCGTGCACGCCGGTGCCCATGGCGGTGATCAGCGCCTGGACCTCGTTGTTCTGCAGGACCTTGTCGATCCGGGCCTTCTCGACGTTGAGGATCTTGCCGCGGATCGGGAGGATCGCCTGGAACTTGGAGTCACGGCCGCCCTTGGCGGAGCCGCCCGCCGAGTCACCCTCGACGATGTACAGCTCGCACTTCTCCGGGTCGCTCCACTGGCAGTCGGCCAGCTTGCCCGGCAGCCCGGAGCCCGACTCCAGCAGCGACTTGCGCCGGGTCAGGTCGCGGGCCTGGCGGGCCGCGAGGCGGGCGCGGGAGGCCTGCAGGGACTTCGTGATGATGTCCTTGGCCTCGCCGGGGTTGCGCTCGAACCAGTCGCGCAGGTGGTCGTTGCACGCCTTCTGGACGAACGACTTCGCCTCGGTGTTGCCCAGCTTGGTCTTGGTCTGGCCCTCGAACTGCGGGTCGGTCAGCTTCACCGAGATGATCGCGGTGAGACCCTCGCGGATGTCCTCTCCGGCGAGGTTGTCGTCCTTGCCCTCCTTGAGGAACTTCTGCTCGCGCGCGTAGCGGTTGACGATGGACGTCAGCGCCGCGCGGAAGCCCTCCTCGTGGGTGCCGCCCTCGGCCGTGTTGATCGTGTTGGCGAAGGTGTAGACGGACTCGCTGTAGGAGTTGTTCCACTGCATCGCGATCTCGACGGCGATGCCCTCGCCCTGCTCCTCGAAGTCGATCACCGAGAGGTGGGCCGGCTCCTTCTTGGAGTTGAGGTGCTTGACGAAGTCGGACAGGCCGCCCTCGTAGTAGAAGGTGGCCTCCCTGGGCTCGCCCTCCTCGCCCTCGGCGAAGTCGGGGCGCTCGTCCCTGATGGAGATCGTCAGGCCCTTGTTGAGGAAGGCCATCTCCTGGAAGCGGCGCGCGAGGGTCTCGAAGTGCCAGGTCGTGGTCTCGAAGATGGTCTCGTCGGCCCAGAAGGTGATCGAGGTGCCGGTCTCGTCGCTCTTCTCGCCCTTGGCCAGCGGGGCGGTGGGCCTGCTCTCGACGTAACTCTGGCGCCAGTGGTGGCCCTCGGTGCGGATCTCCACGTCGAGCTTGCTGGACAGCGCGTTGACGACGGAGACGCCCACGCCGTGCAGGCCGCCGGAGACCGCGTACGACTTGTCGTCGAACTTGCCGCCCGCGTGCAGCACGGTCAGGACGACCTCGACCGCGGGACGGTTCTCACCTGGGACGATGCCGACGGGGATGCCTCGGCCGTTGTCGACGACCCGCACGCCGTTGTCGGCGAGCAGGGTGACCTCGATCCGGTCGGCGTGCCCGGCCAGCGCCTCGTCGACGGAGTTGTCCACGACCTCGTAGACGAGGTGGTGCAGACCGCGCTCGCCGGTGGAGCCGATGTACATGCCTGGGCGCTTACGGACCGCCTCGAGCCCTTCGAGAACGGTGATTGAGCTAGCGTCGTAGGACAAGTGCGAAATCCTCCTGCCGCGGACACGCGGCAGGGAGACAACATGTAGCCCCGCCGTGCCCGTCACCGTCGTGAATGCCCCGATGCGTTCACCCAGGGGAGCCGGCATGCGCGCCGGGGGTGACACGCAAACGGACGTGTCCGGAATTCGATTTCATTCTAGCGGCTCAGAGCACATCATGTGGCATTGACGGCCTCTGGAATGGCCTGTCGCGCGACGATCATCGTCTTGGACATCCCCCTACGGGGACGGGGTTCGCCGCGCCAGAAGGGCCGCTGATCCGTTTTCGAGCCCCGGATCAGCCGTAGGTGTCGCCCGGGCCGCGGCTTCCGGTGACACGCAGGCCGCCGCTGGAGCGGGGCCCGTTCTGCGGCCCCCGAACTTTTACCTTTTGCACTGTTCCGTCACCGAGTTCCTCGTTCAACCTCCTGACGAGCGTCCTCGCCAGCAGGCGGACCTGGGTGGCCCAGGCGGTGGAGTCGGCGATCACCACGACCTCGCCGTCGGCGAAGGTCTCCGGCTTGGTGTGGGCCGCCATGTCGGCGCCGACGATCTCGTGCCAGCGACCGAAAACCCCGCCGATCGCGGCGGGCTGCTCCCAGCCCCGGTCGGACAGCAGGTCGGCGATGGCCCTGCCGAAGAGCTGGGGGTCGCCCGCGTCCCTGCGCGCCCCCGAGGCCCTGCGCCGCGGCTCGCGGCGGGGCAGCTGCCCCCGTTTGGCGGCGTCCGACTTGGCCTGGGCCAGCTTCTCCCTGGCCATCGCGGCCCCCTTGGCGGCCGCGCTCCTCGCCGAACCGGCCTCCGCCACGCCGTCCACAGGCGCACCGCCCGGCTCGGGACCCCTCACGCCCTCTCCGGCGTCATCGGACACGGGCCACGCCCCCCTCGGTCACGTCGAAGCGGCTCCCGGCCAGCTCCCCCGGCACGTCGTCGGGGACCGCGGCGGTGATCAGCACCTGCTCCGCGGGGGCGACCATCTCGGCCAGGCGGCGCCTGCGCCTGTTGTCGAGCTCGGCGAAGACGTCGTCCAGGATCAGGACCGGGTCGCCGCCGTCGGCCCTGAGCAGGTCGTAGGCGGCGAGCCTGAGCGCCAGCGCGAACGACCACGACTCGCCGTGGCTGGCGTAGCCGCGCGCGGGCAGCTCGCCCAGACCGAGGAACAGGTCGTCGCGGTGCGGCCCGACGAGGGTCACGCCCCGTTCGAGCTCGGAGGCGCGGACCTCCAGCAGGCAGGCCCGCAGCCGCGCCGCCAGCTCCGCGCGGTCGGTCCCGGCGTCCGGGGGCAGGGTGCCGCGGTACTCCAGCCCGGCGGGGGCGGAGTCGGGCGCGAGGGAGGCGTACGAGGCGGCGACCAGCGGGCGCAGCGTCTCGACCAGCTCCAGCCTGGCCGCGAGCAGCTCGGCGCCGTGCGTGGCCAGGTGGGCGTCCCAGACCTCCAGGGTGCTCAGCGGGTCTCCCGCCCCCGCCTCGGCGAACGCCGCCTCGCTCTCGGCCCGCCGGGGGCTCCTGCCCCGGCCCCGCCGGGCCTGCGCGGCGGTGCGCAGCAGGGCTCCGCGCTGCTTGAGCACCCGGTCGTAGTCGGCGCGCACCCCCGCGAACCTGGGCGTCCTGGCCACTAGGAGGTCGTCGAGGAACCGGCGCCTCTCGGAGGGGTCGCCCTTGACCATGGCGAGGTCCTCGGGGGCGAACAGGACCGTGCGCAGCAGGCCGACGACCTCGCGGGGACGGGAGACGGGCGAGCGGTTCAGCCTGGCCCGGTTGGCCCGGCCCGGGTTGATCTCCAGCTCGATCAGCGCGCGCCGGTCGTCGCGCACCACCGACGAGCGGACGATCGCGCGCGCCGCGCCCTGCCGGACCAGCGGCCCGTCGTTGGCGACCCGGTGGCTGGCCTGCGTCGCCACGTAACCCAGCGCCTCGACCAGGTTGGTCTTTCCCATGCCGTTGGGCCCGACGAAGGCCGTGACCCCCGGCTCCATGCCGAGGTCGACGGTTTCGTAGGACCGGAAGTCGGTCAGGGAGAGATGGGCGACATGCACCCCAGGAAGATTAGTCGGCCCCGCCCGTCACCGGGGCCCCCACGTCCGTACGGCTCGCGCCCTGTGGAAAAGGCATGGCGCGAGCCGCGCGGGACGGTGGGTCAGCCGGCCGCCTCGACCGGCGGGGTGACGTCGGCGCCGGGGGAGTCGGCGCCCTTCTCCGCGGCGCCCGCCTTGGAGGTGACCGCGTGGCCGCCGAACTGGTTGCGCAGGGCCGCGACGACCTTCATCGCCGGCGAGTCGTCCTGGCGGGAGGCGAACCTGGCGTACAGGGCGGCGGTGATGACCGGCAGCGGGACCGCGTGCTCGACGGCGGCCTGCACCGCCCAGCGGCCCTCGCCCGAGTCCTGCGCGTAGCCCTCCAGCTCCGCCAGCGACGGGTCCTCGTCGAGCGCGCGGACCATCAGGTCGAGCAGCCAGGAGCGGATGACCGTGCCCTGGCGCCAGCTCTTGAAGGAGCCCGCCACGTCGGTCACGATGTCGGAGGCCTCGAGCAGCTCCCAGCCCTCGGCGAAGGCCTGCATCATGCCGTACTCGATGCCGTTGTGGACCATCTTGGCGAAGTGGCCGGCGCCGACCGTGCCGGCGTGCACGAAGCCGTCCTCGCCCTCGGGCTTGAGGGTCTCGAAGATCGGCATGACCCGCTCGACGTCGGCCTTCTCGCCGCCGACCATGAGCGCGTAGCCGTTCTGCAGCCCCCAGACGCCGCCGCTCACGCCGCAGTCGACGAAGCCGATGCCCTTGGCGGCGAGCTCGGCGCCGTGCTTCTGGTCGTCGACGTAGTGCGAGTTGCCGCCGTCGACGAGGATGTCGCCGGGCGACAGCAGGTCGCCGAGAGCCTTGACCGTCGCCCGGGTCGGGTCGCCGGAGGGCACCATCACCCACACGGTGCGCGGCGCCTGGAGCCGCTCCACGAGCTCCTCCAGGCCGGCGACGTCACTGACCGCGGGGTCGCGGTCGTACCCGACGACGTCGTGACCTCCGCGGCGCAGGCGCTCGGCCATGTTGCCGCCCATCTTGCCCAGCCCGACCATGCCGATCTGCATACGAGCACCCCCTTCAGGGTTTCATCATTCACCTACGCCAGGCGTGCCCGCGCAAGCCTTACCAGCTCGGCGTTCCCGCCGACAGGGTCACCCACAGGGCTGTGGAGGACGTCCTCCAGGCCGATGCGCGTGGCCAGTCCAGACTGCCCGGCCTCGTCCAGGAGAATCCACGTGGGGTCCCCCTCTCCGTGGAGCAGCCTCGGACCGGGGACGCCGAGCTCGGCGAGGCGGTCCAGGACGGCGCGCGCCCGGGGGAGCGCCGTGTCCGGCGGACCGCCGATGATCTCGACGAGCACCCGCACGCACTCGAGGCCGGTCGCGGCGAGCGCGTCGGCGTCCTCCACCGACCAGACTCCGGCCTCAACCTGAACGCCGAGCCGTCGCAGATCCTGCCACAGGGCCTCGAAGCCGGGTTCGCAGAGGTTCACCGACGCGAAGTCCGGCAGCTCGCCGGGGGAGAGCGCGGCCCAGCCGCGGACGGCCTCGCGCCGCGCGGCCTCGTCCCAGCCGGTCATCCACAGCCCTGTGCTCACTCCGACGGGGAGGCCGGGGCAGGCCTCGCGCACGGCGCGCACGGCCGCCCCGATGTGGGCGGCGCTGAGCGACTCGCTGCCCGCCTCGTCGCGCGGATGCATGTGAACGGCGTCCGCACCCGCCCCACGCGCCTCACGGGCCGCCTCAGCGAGCTCCAGGGGGGTCAGGGGGAGTGCCGGGTGGTCGCCGGGCCTCCTGGCGCCGTTCAGGCACGCCTTGAGCCACGTCGCTCCCCGCGCGGCCCCGCCGCTCGCCACTCCGCGCGTCTCGGCAGCCCTGTGGACGGCCGTTCCCGACGCGAGCTCCACGAGATTCCCGTCGGGGCCGGTCACCGAGCCTGCCGCGAGACCGCGTTCCGGGCCCGGCACGGGATCCACCGGAGGACTCGCCGGGGGATCCGCCGCGCCGGGCCGTCGCGGGGCCGTCATCAGCTGGACAGGCGGATGGGCATGATCAGGTAGCGGTAGTCGGGGACGCCGCCGTCGTCCGCGGGCTTGCCCCCGGTGAGGATGGCGGGCTTGGTGGACGTGGTCATCTGCAGGCGGGCCACGTCGGAGTCGATGGCGCCGAGGCCCTCCAGCAGGAACTGGTGGTTGAAGGCGATGTTGATGTCGTCGCCCTCGAACTCGACGGGCAGCACCTCGACCGCCTGCGCCTCGTCGCCGCTGCCCGCCTCCAGGACGACCTCGTCGCCGCGGAAGGCCAGCCGCACGGGGGTGTTGCGCTCGGCGACCAGGGCCACGCGCTTGACGGCCTCGACGAAGGCGGCCGTCGGCAGCTCCGCGCGGGCGGAGAACTCCGTCGGCAGCAGCGAGCGGTACTTGGGGAACTCGGGGTCGAGCAGCCGGGTGGTGGTGCGGCGACCGGCGCTGGAGAAGCCGATCATGCCCTCACCGGTGCCGCCGACCGAGCTCATCGCGATCTCGACCTCGGCGCCGGTGCCGCCCAGGGCCTTGGCCGTGTCGGCGAGGGTCCTGCCCGGGATCATCGCGATCGCCGAGAAGTCGGGCTGGCCCGGCTGCCACTTCAGCTCCCGTACGGCCAGGCGGTAGCGGTCGGTCGCCGCGAGCGTGACCGTGTCGCCCTCGATCTCCACGCGCACGCCGGTGAGCATCGGCAGGGTGTCGTCCTTGCCCGCGGCCACGGCGACCTGGCCGACGGCCGAGGCGAACACGTCGCTGCCCACCCGGCCGGCGGCGGGGGGCATGGTCGGCAGGGAGGGGTAGTCCTCCACAGGCATGGTGAGCAGGGTGAACCGGGCGCTGCCACAGGTGACGACCGCCTTGGCGCCCTCCACCACGAAATCCACAGGCTGCGCGGGAAGCGCCCTGGTGATCTCGGCCAGAAGCCTGCCGGAGACGAGCACCACGCCCGCCTCGCCCGTCTGCAGTTCGAGGGTCACCTCGGCGGAGACCTCGTAGTCGAAGCCCGAGAGCTTGAGCTGCCCGCTCTCCGTGACCTCAAGACGCATGCCGGCCAGCACCGGCACGGAGGGACGCGCCGGCAGGCTGCGCGCCGTCCATGCGACCGCCTCAGCGAGCACGTCTCGGTCGACCCGGAACATCACGTGGATCTGCCTCCTGTGTGTCGAGCGCCATCCGCTCGGTGCCTGGGGTTCAAGTGTTCACTGTCGCGCACCTGCGCTCCCTCGGAACCCCTCTTATGGCTCTTGGGTTTCCTAGTTAGAGATACAAGTGGCCTTCGTATTAGGGGCTGTGGATACTGTGGAAAGCCATTGTTTCCGCAGGTCAAGTGCTGTTTTTTCATCCACTGGGGCTGTGGGCGGAGACTGTGGACAACTCTTGGGGCTGGGGAGAACCTCGGAGTACACACAGGCCGTCCCCAGAATCGGTGCCCTCTGTCCCCAAGTTTTCCACGAGGTTTCCCCAGGTTATCCACGGGGTAGGAGGTCGTTTTGTCCTTGTGGAAAACTCTCCCCACAGGGCGTCCCCAGGTTATCCACGAGTTGTCCCCAGGTTGTCCCCAAGTTCTCCCCAGAGTTGTCCACATGCGCCGAACCGCGTTCGGACCAGCGGCTTTCCGTTTGGTCATGGTTTGACGCATTGGAGCCTCCCGGACCCCCGCGAACCGTTGATCCACAAGGTTTTCCACAGCCTGTGCATCACGGGGTGAGAAACCTCATCATCCATTGCGGGACTGCTGCTTGATCCGGGTCGTCAGCTCGTTGACCTGGTTGTAGATCGAGCGCCGCTCGGCCATCAGCGAGCGGATCTTGCGGTCGGCGTGCATCACCGTGGTGTGGTCGCGGCCGCCGAACTGCTGGCCGATCTTCGGCAGCGACATGTCGGTCAGCTCCCGGCACAGATACATCGCGATCTGGCGGGCGGTCACCAGCACCCGCGAGCGCGACCCGCCGCACAGGTCGTCGATCGACAGCCCGAAGTAGGCCGCGGTGGACGCCATGATCGTGGCGACCGTGATCTCCGAGCCCGCGTCCTCGGTGATCAGGTCCTTGAGCACCACCTCGGTGAGCTGCAGGTCCACCGACTGCCGGTTCAGGCTCGCGAACGCGGTCACCCTGATCAGGGCGCCCTCCAGCTCGCGGATGTTGGTGGAGATACGGCTGGCGATGTATTCGAGCACCTCGGGCGGCGCGGCCAGGCCCTCCTGGATCGCCTTCTTGCGCAGGATCGCGATCCGGGTCTCCAGCTCGGGCGGCTGGACGTCGGTGATCAGGCCCCACTCGAACCGGTTGCGCAACCGGTCTTCCAGCGTGACCAGCTGTTTCGGCGCCCGGTCGCTGGAGATGACGATCTGCTTGTTGGAGTTGTGCAGCGTGTTGAAGGTGTGGAAGAACTCCTCCTGCGTCTGCTCCTTGCCCTCCAGGAACTGGATGTCGTCCACCAGCAGGATGTCCACGGCCCGGTAGCGGCCCCGGAAGTTGTCGGCCTTGTGGTCGCGGATGGAGTTGATGAAGTCGTTGGTGAACTCCTCCGAGCTCACGTATCTCACCCGCGCGCCGTCGTAGAGGCTCTGGGCGTAGTGGCCGATCGCGTGCAGCAGGTGGGTCTTGCCCAGGCCCGAGTCACCGTAGATGAACAGGGGGTTGTACGCCTTGGCCGGCGCCTCGGCGACCGCGACCGCCGCCGCGTGGGCGAACCGGTTGCTGGAGCCGATCACGAAGGTGTCGAAGGTGTACTTGGGGTTCAGCCGGGCCGGCTCCCCCGGCGTGCGGCTCCCGCGCCCGTCCCACCTGTTCTGCACTCCGCCGGCGCCGCCCGCGGCGGGCACCGGGGGCGCGCCGCGCTCGAAGGAGTCGGGCTCGGGGCGCGGTGGCGACGGCTGCGGGGTGTAGCCGCGGCCGTATCCGGGGTTCTGCTCCCCCTGCGAGGGGGCCTGCGACGGCTCCGCCGG
Organism: Streptosporangium nanhuense; assembly: GCF_059358815.1. Classification (NCBI taxonomy): domain Bacteria; kingdom Bacillati; phylum Actinomycetota; class Actinomycetes; order Streptosporangiales; family Streptosporangiaceae; genus Streptosporangium; species Streptosporangium nanhuense. The sequence goes on along the minus strand of NZ_JCADBG010000021.1, from coordinate 163,509 downwards.
GAGGTAGGTCTGGGGGGACTCCTCGACCTGCTGGTACGGGTAGGAGAACGGCTGAGCCTGTGGATAGTCGGTGGACGGCTGCGCGGCCTGGTTGTTGCCCGGATAGGGGTGCTGGAGCCCGGAACCCCCGTGGTGCTGGCCCTGAGCGGGCTGTGCATAACCCTGTGGGGCCCCGCCGCCCTGTGCATAACCTGGCGGCTGCGCCTGGGGATAAGCGTCCTGGCGGGGGGTGAGCCCGGACTCGGGGCCCGCCGCGCTGGGGTCGACCATGACCGCCACCCGCATCGGGCGGCCGAACTCCTGGGAGAGCGCCTGGCTGATGAGCGGACGAAGCTTGTTCTCCAGGACATCTCTGGCGAAATCCGTGGGGGCGGCGAGCACCACGGTGTCGTTCATCAGGCCGAAGGGCCGGGTCATGTTGAGCCAGACCCGCTGCTGGGACGGGACGTTCTCGTTCAGCGAGTTCTCCAGGGCCCTCGCCCAGACCGCGCTGAGGTCCGTTCCGTCCATGGTCCGGCTCCCCTCCTCCCGACGCGGCCCCGCTGGCCTACCGCGATCTGTTTATCCACAATGGTGGCCGCCGGGCGCACCGGATCTCGTCGTTGTCCACATGCCGGGGGTCCCGTGGCCCCGTCGTGGGCGCCATACGAAATCCACATCGAATCCACAGGCTGTGCACAGCCCGTTACCTGCGGTCCGACGCGTCCTCGCAGCGGAGAGAGGGTCTGGAAGGGCCGACAGTAGCCCTGTCCACAGCTGTGTACAAGACGTTGTCCACAGCCTAGTGGCGTACGGGGGGGACGGAGCGCACATCCTGTGGACGGCGAGGCGCCGGTGGATAACGTGCCTGTGGAAACGTGGATAACCTGGGTGGGCGTGCTTCGGAGCGCTCTCCGGTTTGACCTGGGACATGCCTGGCCCGTAGCGTACGAAGGTCGGCTTGCCATGCGGCGGCTATTTCGCATGCCCCGCCTTCGGCAGGCCAGCCATTGTCGAGCGTCCCCATGTGCTGGGGATGCGTCTTGAGCCTGGAGCCCACTCGTGAGCAAGCGTACTTTCCAGCCGAACAACCGCCGTCGTGCGAAGACCCACGGCTTCCGGCTCCGCATGCGCACCCGCGCCGGCCGCGCCATCCTTGCCGCTCGCCGTCGCAAGGGCCGCGCCGAGATCTCCGCCTGACGCATCCGTTGCGCCCGGTTCGCCGGGCCTAGGCAGTAACCTCGTCGCCCGCCGGCATCGCTGTCGGCGGGCGACGGGCGTACCTGCCCAGGGTCACCAAGATCTCTCGTGCTGCCGTCCGGGTCCCGCATGCGCCGGGGCGACGAGTTCGCCGGCGCGATCAGAAAGGGAGGCCGAGCAGGCCGCCCCACCCTGGTCGCGCACCTTGGCATGCGCTCCGACAGGGACACTCCCCCCCTGGTCGGATTCGTGGTGAGCCGTGCCGTAGGAGGCGCGGTCATCAGAAATCGGGTCAAACGTCAGTTGAGACACCTCATGCGAGACCGTCTCGACCGGCTTCCGAGAGGTAGCCTGCTGGTGGTACGCGCCAATCCACCGGCCGCGTCCGCGCGAAGCGAGCGCATCGCCGCCGAACTCGACGTCGCGCTGGATCGTTTACTCAGGCGGCGAGAGCCCCCCGGGGCTCACATGGATGGGCGATGATGACGGCGCAGCAGACCGCTGGAATTTCTCCGGCTGCCAGGATCCTGATGGCTCCGATCCGGTTCTACCGGTCCTTCGTGAGTCCTCTGCTGGGTCCCCGTTGCCGCTTCCACCCCTCGTGCAGTGCCTACGGCCTGGAAGCCGTGGCCGTTCACGGCGCGCTGCGCGGCACATGGTTGACGATCCGGAGAATCGGGCGTTGCCACCCATTCCATCCCGGAGGCTTTGACCCGGTGCCCCCGCGCCCGGGCCGGTCCGACGAAACGCAAGGGAGCTAGCTCGGTGGAGCTGTCCTGGCTGAACTGGCTGTACACAGCCGTCGCCCATGTAATCACCTGGATTCACCAGGGCTACAGCACCTTCATCCCGAAGGACAACGGGCTCAACTGGGCGCTGACCATCATCACGCTCACCGTGCTGATGCGGCTGCTGATCTTCCCGCTCTTCCTCAAGCAGATGCGCTCGTCGAAGAAGATGCAGGAGCTGGCGCCCAAGGTCCAGGAGATCCGCAAGCGCTACAAGAACGACAAGCAGCGCATGAACCAGGAGGTCATGGCGCTGTACCAGGGACAGGGGGCCAACCCGCTGGGTGGCTGCCTCCCGATCCTGGCGCAGTTCCCGATCTTCATCTCGATGTTCACCGTGCTGCAGGCCATGGCCGCGGGCCACGCCAAGTTCGGGATGTCGCAGGACCTCGTCAACAGCGCCCGGGCCGCGCACATCTTCGGCGCCCCCATCCCCGCGACGTTCTTCACGAGCTCGGCCGACATCATCAAGCTGGACGCCGACCCGATCGTCACCAAGGTCGTGCTCGCCATCTTCGTGGCCGTCAGCTCGCTGACGACCTTCCTCACCGTCCGGCAGAGCGTGACCCGCTCGATCGCCCAGATGCCGGACAACCCGATGGCGCAGCAGCAGAAGATCCTGATGTACGTCTCGCCGCTGTTCGCGATCTTCTCGCTGAACTTCCCCCTCGGCCTGATCCTCTACTGGGTCACCACGAACGTCTGGACCCTCGGCCAGCAGCACTGGTTCTACAGCCGCAACCCCACCCCGGTGGTCGACGCCAAGGGCAACATCACGACTCCCGAGCCCAAGCCGGGCCTGCTGAGCAAGGTCAAGAAGACCGCTCCCGAGCCCGAGGCGCCGCCCGAGCCGGAGGTCAAGGTGGTCCGGCAGCAGCCCACCCGCCAGCCCCGCAGCAAGCGGACCGGTAGCAAGAAGTCCTGACGTCTCATCCCGACAGCACGAAGGAGTGGCCGGACGTGACCGAGGCCGAGGCCGAGAAGGAGCCCGCGAAGGCGGCTCCCGATCTCGCCGCCCTGGAGCAGGAAGGCGAGATCGCGGCGGACTACGTCGAGGGTCTGCTCGACATCGCCGACATCGACGGTGACATCGACATGGATGTCGAGGGTGATCGCGCCGTGGTGTCGGTCGTCGATATCAAGGGCGGCGACCTGGTCGGCCCCAACGGCGAGGTGCTGGAGGCGATCCAGGAGCTGACCCGCCTGGCGGTCCACCGCCAGACGGGCGAGCGGTCGCGCCTGATGCTCGACATCGGCGGCTACCGCGACCGCCGCAGGAGCGAGCTGAGCGAGCTCGGCACCAAGATCGCGGCGGACGTCAAGCGGAACGGCGAGCCCAAGTCGCTGCAGCCGATGACCCCGTTCGAGCGGAAGATCGTGCACGACGCCGTCGCCGCGGCGGGCCTGCGGAGCGAGTCCGAGGGCGAGGAGCCCCGCCGTTTCGTGGTGGTCCTTCCCGTCTAGTACCTCCGAGCGGCGGCACGAGCCGACAGTGGCCGCCGTCCCCGGCTCCCCGGGGACGGCGGCTTTTTTCGTGCCCGCCCACCCTGCGGGGGTTGTCCCATCCCGTACGCGAAGTGGTGGATCCCGAGGCGGCGTCTCCACCGCGGCCGTCCTCAGCGGTGCCGCGCGCGGATGTCGCCACTGCGGCCGTCCTCCGCGGTGCCGTGTCCGGGTGTCGCCACCGCGGCTGTCCTCCGCGGTGCCGTGTCCGGGTGTCGCCACCCCGCGCTGTACGACGGCGTGGAGACGGGCCGTTAGCCTTGAGATCGGCCTGACCCCGATATCTCCGAGGGAAGAGTGAGCATCGAGTGAGTGACCAGATCCCCGAACCGCCCGAGGTCGCGCGCGAGGTGTTCACCGGCGACGCCTGGGCCAGAGCGGAGGCCTTCGCGGAGCTGCTGGCCGGCCCCGGGGTGGTGCGCGGGCTGCTCGGCCCTCGGGAGGTGCCGCGCATCTGGGACCGGCACCTGCTCAACTGCGCGGTGATCGCCGAGGTTGTGCCCGCCGACGTGCGCCTGGTCGACATCGGTTCCGGTGCCGGCCTGCCGGGCCTGGTGCTGGCGATCGTACGGCCCGACATCACGGTCACCCTCCTGGAGCCGCTCCTTCGCCGGACGGTCTTCCTGGAGGAGTGCGTGGAGTCGTTGAAACTCGACAACGTCGAGGTGCTGCGCGGCAGGGCCGAGGAGTTCGCGGGCAGGCGGGAGTTCGACGTCGCCTCCGCCCGCGCGGTGGCGCCGCTCGACCGCCTGCTGAAATGGTCGCTCCCCCTCCTGCGCGAGGGAGGCGAGCTGCTGGCCATGAAGGGCGAGCGCGCCGCGGAGGAGCTGGCGGACGCCGAGCCGCAATTACGGTCGAGTGGGGTGCAAACCGCCGAGCTCGCATCGGTCGGGCACGGTAAGGTCGAGCCGCCCGCAACTCTCATCCGGGTGGTCGCCGGTCGGGCTCCCGAAGGAGCGCGGAAGGCCTCTCGCCGGAAGGATCGTGCCTCGCGAGGCAGGTGAGCGCGAGGCCATCAGGTAAACCGAGCAAAGCGAGTACGAGGCCAGTGAACGACCGTTCGAGTGCGATCGCCAGCGCGAGGAGCGGTCTCGGCTGGCCCGAGGTTCCCGCCGCTCTGCCCCATGGACGCCTTTCCGGTCTGGGCTGGCCGGCATCGGCACCCGGTGCCGTAGTCAGGCCGGTTGAAAGGAAGACGACCGTGACCCAGACCCCCCTTAATCCCGGCGACTCGCCGCTGGTACGAGAGGCACTCAGCTCAGTGGTTTCACGTGAAACATCGGCCCAGAAGACCGCCGCCGCTCCCGGAGGCTCCACCGGGGTCCGGGACGGTGACTGGCCCCGCCCCGCCAAGACCCGGATCTTCACCGTCCACCACGTCGGTCAACCTGGCGGCGGCGCTGTCCATGCACGGCCAGCGGGTGCTCGTGGTCGACCTCGACCCGCAGGGCAACGCCTCGACGGCCCTCGCCGTCGAGCACCGCGGCGACGTGCCGGACATGTACAAGGTACTCGTGGAGGACCTGCCGCTCGCGGAGGTCGTGAAGGAGGTCCCGGACATGCCGGGCCTCTACTGCGCTCCCGCCACGATCGATCTGGCCGGTGCCGAGATCGAACTGGTCTCCATGGTCGCCCGCGAGGCCCGCCTGCAGCGCGCGCTGACCGCGTACGACGCCGTCGAGTTCGACTACATCCTCATCGACTGCCCTCCCTCGCTCGGCCTGCTGACGGTCAACGCGCTGATGGCCGCGAACGAGCTGCTGATCCCCATCCAGTGCGAGTACTACGCGCTGGAGGGTCTCGGCCAGCTGCTGAGGAACGTGGATCTGGTCCGGGCCCACCTGAACCCCACGCTCGACCTCTCCACCATCCTCATGACGATGTACGACGGGCGCACCCGCCTCGCCTCCCAGGTGGCGGACGAGGTCCGCTCCCACTTCGGCGCGACGGTGCTGAGCACTCTGATCCCCCGGAGCGTGCGCGTCTCCGAGGCGCCGAGTTACGGTCAGTCGGTCATGACGTACGACCCGGGCTCCAGCGGCGCGATGGCCTACATGGACGCCGCCCGCGAGATCGCCTATCGCGGCGCGGCCGTATGAGCACCGGGAACCCCGTGGCGGCGGCCACGGGCGACACCTTGAGTCTCGGGAGGGGCAGTGAGTAAGCAGCCGAGAGGGCTGGGCCGGGGGCTGGGGGCGCTCATCCCCACGGGTCCGGCCGTCGTCACGGAGACGCCCGTGTCGATGACCGTGACCATGGTCGCCCCCGAGCCGGTGGTGCCGGAGCAGCCCGGCCCCGCGCCGGTCGCGGGCGCCTACTTCCTTGAGATCCCCGTCAAGGACATCGCGCCCAACCCGCGCCAGCCCCGGGACATCTTCGACGACGAGGCCCTGAAGGAGCTCGCCACCTCGATCGGCGAGGTGGGCCTGCTCCAGCCGATCGTGGTGCGCGCCACGGGTGACGGGCGCTACGAGCTGATCATGGGCGAGCGCCGCCTGCGCGCTTCCAAGCTCGCCGGGCTCTCCGAGATCCCCGCGATCGTGCGGGAGACCCAGGAGGACAAGCTCCTGCTCGACGCGCTCATCGAGAACCTCCAGCGCGAGCAGCTCAACGCCCTGGAGGAGGCGGCGGCCTACCAGCAGCTGCTCAGCGACTTCGGCGCGACCCACGAGCAGCTCGCCACCCGGATCGGCCGTTCCCGCTCGCACGTGACCAACACGGTGCGTCTGCTGAAGCTGCCGCCGTCGGTGCAGCGCAAGGTCGCCGCCGGAACGATCAGCGCGGGCCACGCCCGGGCCCTGCTCCGCCTGGACGACCCCGCCGCCCAGGAGCATCTGGCCGGCCGGATCGCGGCCGAGCTGCTGTCGGTCCGCGCGGTCGAGGAGATCGTCGCGGTGGGCGACGCCAAGGCCGCCCCGGCTCCGGCTCCGCGCGCCCCCCGGGCGAAGCCCGACGAGGAGCCGGCCCTCCGGCACCTGGCCGACCGTCTCTCCGACCGCTTCGAGACCCGGGTGAAGGTCGACTTCGGCCGCCGCAAGGGACGCATCGTGGTGGAGTTCGCGACCATCGACGATCTGGAGCGCATCATCGGCACGATGGCTCCCGGGTCGCTTCAGGCGATGGAAGGATGATCCGCACCGGCTCCGGAGGCTCGGGCAGGCGAGCCCGTGGCGCTCTCGCCGGGCCGGTGAATCTCCCCCGGGGCCCCTTCCGGGGTGGCTGCCTTCCGGGATGACCCCCGGCGGCCGACCTTCCCGGACGGTTCCCCGACGCTGAACGGCCTCCCTGTTTCACGTGAAACAGGGAGGCCGTTCGCGTTCTCCCGGCCGCGCTTCCCGGGCTTCCCTGCCGCGCCTCTTCGGCAGCCCCGCTCTCTCGCGCCGTCAAGCCGTCCCTGCCGAGACTCCGCCTCCCCCGGCCCGGTCGGCCTTTCCCGTTTCGGGCTCTCGCCCTCCCGCCCCTTCGCGCCCGCTGTCCCGCCCGTTCATGGGTCTTCCCTCGGGCTCCGCCATCCGTTCGCCGCCCTGTGATCGCCGTACAGCGTCGCGGTGAACGGTGGGCTCCCCCTGCCGTCTGGAGGGTCTCGCGTGTACGTATGCGCGATTTCAGGGCCGTACGTTCTGCTTTGGTGCGACCGTCGTGAAAGGAGGGCGCGCCCGGACGGGGAGCCTTCCTCTCGCTGTCGCCGTTGCGGAAGCGCGGCCGTTTCACGTGAAACATGAACCGGTGGGACGCGAGGGCCGGAACTTGGTGAGGTGCGGGTGCCCTCCGGCAGGAGCCGGGCGGTGGGAGGGATCGGCTCGCGGAGGGAGAGCGGCGAAGAAGAGGGGCGGGAGACGGCGATCGGTGTTTCACGTGAAACAGGCCGGCGTCCCTGAAGGCGCACTGTTTCACGTGAAACGGATGCCGCTCAGGAGTCGGCGGTCTCCTGGACGACGAGACGGATGTCGGAGAGGAAGGCGTCGACGTGCTCGGGGGTGGTGTCGAAGGCGGTCACCCAGCGGACCACGTTCTCGGCCGCGTCCCAGATGTGGAAGAGGTAGCGCTGCTGCAGTTCCGCGACGGCCTTCTCGGGGAGGGCGGGGAAGACGGCGTTGGACTGCACGGGGTAGCGCAGGGAGACGCCCGGGAGATCGGCGATGCCGTCGGCCAGGCGATGGGCCATGGCGTTGGCGTGGGCGGCGTTCTCGCGCCAGAGGTCATCGGTGAGCAGCGCGGTCAGCTGGGCGGAGACGAAGCGCATCTTGGAGGCGAGCTGCATCCCCTGCTTGCGCAGGAACAGTGCCGGGGAGTCCAGCTCCGGGCGGAGGATCACGAGCGCCTCGGCGCCCATGGCGCCGTTCTTGGTGCCCCCGAAGCTGAGCAGGTCCACGCCCGCGTCCGTGGTGAGGGAGCGGAGCGAGCAGCCGAGCTCGGCCGCCGCGTTGGCCAGCCGGGCGCCGTCCATGTGGAGGAAGAGGCCGTGCGCGTGCGCGAAATCCGCGAGCTCGGCGATCTCGTCGGCGGTGTAGCAGGTGCCGCACTCGGTCACCTGGGAGATGGAGATGACCCTGGGCTGGGAGTGGTGCTCGTCCCCCAGCGCGGACAGCTGGCTGCGGACGTCGTCCACGGAGATCTTGCCGTCCTCCGTGGGAAGGGGGATCAGCTTGGCGCCCAGCACGCGCTCCGCGGCACCGCACTCGCTGGTGTGGATGTGGGCGGTGGCCGGACAGAGCACCGCGTCGTACGCCCGTAGCACGAGTCCGAGGCCCACCACGTTGGCGCCGGTGCCGTTGAACATCGGGTAGGCGGTGGCGCGTGAGCCGAACTCGGCACGGAAGGCGTCCTGCGCCGCGGTGGTCCAGGCGTCCCCGCCGTAGGCGGGGGCGTCGCCGGTGTTCGCTTCGAGGATGGCGGTGAGAACCGCAGGGTGCACGCCCGCGTGATTGTCGCTGGCGAAGCTCTTGGGAAATGGGGTCGAGGTCAGCACACGGCCAGCGTAGGGGGAGGCCCGGCCCACCCACCGACCAGGCTCGGCTCACCCACTGACCAGGCTCGGCTCACCGGCCAGGCTCGTCTCGCTTACAGGGGCCGGCTTACCGGCCAGGCTCGGCTCGCTTACAGGGGCCGGTTCACCGGCCAGGCTCGCTTACCGGGTCCGGCCCGCTCACCGGCGGCCGGGGCGCCGTCGTGCCCGCCGGCCCGCCGGGCCCGCTACCGGTCCCTGCCTACAGGTCCGGCTGTGCCACCGGGGCGGATCGCCCGGTGGCCCGGTGGCAGGCCTGCCACCGGGCGCGAGGCGTGGTTCACGCGGGGGAGCCGGGCGAAGGTGTCAGGCGCCGCGGGCGGCGGCCTGCTCCAGGAGAACGCGGCAGAGGGTGCCGAGGTCGTCCCCCGCGGCCTCCGCGGCCATGGGGAGGAGGGACGTCTCCGTCATCCCGGGGGCGACGTTCACCTCGAGGAAGTGGGGCAGGCCGTCCGCGTCGACGATCAGGTCGGTGCGGGAGACGTCCCGCAGACCGAGGGCGGTGTGCGCGGTCACGGCCATCGCGGCGCAGGCCGCCGACGCCTCGGGCGACAGGCGCGCCGGGGCGAAGAACTCGGTGTGCCCGGCGGTGTAGCGGGCCGCGTAGTCGTACACGCCCTCGTTGGCGACGATCTCCACGGGAGGCAGGGCCACCGGCCCGCTCCCGAGGTCGACCACGGAGACGGCGACCTCGACCCCCTCGACGCAGCGCTCGATCAGCGCGGTGTCGCCGTAGGCGAAGCAGCCGACCATGGCGGCGGGGAACTCCTCGGCGCTGCGGACGATCGACGCGCCGAGCGCCGAGCCGCCCCGGGACGGCTTGACGAACAGGGGAAGGCCGAGGCGCTCCACGATGCGGGCCAGCACCGCGGCGGCGCCGAGGTCGTGGAAGGTCTCCTTGGGCAGCGTCACCGACTCGGGGGTGCGCAGCCCGAAGGAGCGGACGACGGTCTTGGCGGTGGGCTTGTCGTAGGCGACCCGGCAGGCGTCGGGGTCGGCGCCGACGTACGGGACGGAGAGGAGTTCCAGGACCGAGCGGATGGCGCCGTCCTCGCCCGCCCCGCCGTGCAGGGTGACGAAGACCGCGTCCGGCGGATCCGCGAGCACGGCGGGAACCAGTGACGCGTCGGTGTCGCGGGTCTCCACGGAGATGCCCACGCCTCGCAGCACCTCGCTCACCCGCCGGCCCGAACGCAGCGAGACCTCCCGCTCGTAGGAGAGCCCGCCCGCCAGGACGAGCACATGGCCCAGGTCACTCATCCGACATACCTCTCGTCAAGGCTCGCTCCGGAGCCTGTCCTGTCGCTCTGGTCACACGCGGTCCGGCTGTCCCGGCGAACCGGATCGATCACCGCGCACCGGCGCAGGAAGTCACCGTACTGGTACCGGCGGGGAGGAGCTCATGCCGGAGGCGCCCCGTGACGCGGGGCGCCCCCGGACAGCGGGGTTACGCGAGGTCGGGGCCCGGAGTGTCGATCCCGGCGCGCTCGGAGGGCGAGCCGGTCCCGAAGGTGTCGCGGACGCGGAGCTCCTGCCCGATCACCCCGGCCAGGCGGCGGACGCCCTCGCGGATGCGGTCGGGCTCGGGGTAGCAGTAGGAGAGCCGCATGTGCCGCGCGCCGCTCCCGTCGGCGAAGAAACCGGTGCCCGGCACGAAGGCCACCCGCTCCGCGACCGCGCGCGGCAGGAGCGCCTTGGAGTCGAGCCCCTCGGGGAGGGTGGCCCAGACGAAGAACCCGCCGTCGGGGCGGGTCCAGGTGACGCCGTCGGGCATCAGGGCCTCCAGCGAGGCGAGCATGGTGTCGCGGCGCTCGCGGTAGAGCTCCCCGAACGTCTTGATCTGCTCGCGCCAGGGCTGGGTGGCGAGATACTGGCCGACGGCCAGCTGCGTGAAGGAGGAGTGCGAGAGCACCGCGGACTCCATCGCCAGCACCAGCTTCTCGCGGATGGCGTGCGGGGCGAGGGCCCAGCCGACCCGGAAGCCCGGGGCCAGGGTCTTGGAGAACGAGCCGAGATAGACGACGCCGTCGGCGTTGTCGGCGCGCAGCGTCCGCATGAGGTCGCCGTCGAAGCGCAGCATGCCGTACGGGTTGTCCTCGACGATCAGCACGTCGGCCCGCTGGCAGATCTCCAGGACCTGCTGCCTGCGCGCGACGCTGAGCGTCACTCCGGCGGGGTTCTGGAAGGTGGGGATCGTGTAGAGGAACTTGATCCGGTTGCCCGCGCTCTTGAGGGCGTAGATGGTCTGGGCCAGCGACTCGGGGATGATCCCCTCGCTGTCCATCGCGATGTGGATGACCTTGGCCTGGTAGGCGGAGAACGTGCCCAGGGCCCCGACGTAGGAGGGCCCCTCGGCGAGCACGACGTCACCGGGGTCGATGAAGATGCGGGTGATCAGGTCGAGGGCCTGCTGGGAGCCGACGGTCACGACGACGTCGTCGGGGTTGGCCTCGATGCCCTCCATCCGCATGACGTCGCAGATCTGCTCGCGCAGGTGCGGGTCGCCCTGCCCCGAGCCGTACTGGAGCGCGACCGGGCCGCGCTTGGCGATCAGGTCGGCGACCAGCTCCCCCACCACGTCCAGGGGCAGCGCGGTGACGTACGGCATGCCGCCGGCGAGCGAGACCACCTCGGGCCTCGACGCGACGGAGAAGAGAGCTCGGACCTCGGAGGCGACCATCCCGGTTGCCCGTGCCGCGTACCGGTCGACATAGGCGTCGATGCGCGAGCCCTGGGACGGGGCGATGGCCTGACCGTGATCGTTGTTCTGGGGCACGGTCCACCTCCTAGATTGTGTGGAGCATAAAACGCTCATGCTAGAGAAACCAGGTTACGTCAGGGGCTGTGGCCGCCTGCGTGTGGGAACGGGACCTCCTGAAACCAGGACCCCCACTGGGCTACGATGCCAGCTGGAGACGCCGTTTTCGCGCGTTTTTCGCCATGGCTTGCACTCGTCTCGCCAGGATTGGGGCCAACAGGTGTCGCGTCGGCTGGCAAACGTCACCCTCGACAATCTCGACGACCTGCCGCGCCGCTGCCGCCGGTGCGTCTTCTGGGAGCTCGATCCCGTCAACGCGGACCGCGCCGTGAAGGCCGGGGACCCGGGGCTGGAGAAGGAGGCCTGGATCTCCTCCACCCTGCTGGAGTGGGGAAGCTGCGGCAAGATCGTCTATGTGGACGGGGTGGCGGCCGGCTTCGTGCTCTACGCGCCGCCGCACTACGTGCCCCGCTCGGTGGCCTTCCCGACCTCCCCGGTCAGCGCCGACGCGGTGCTGCTGATGACCGCGCACATCATCCCGGAGTTCTCCGGGGGCGGTCTGGGCCGGATGCTGGTCCAGGGCGTGGCCAAGGACCTGACCCGGCGCGGCGTACGGGCGATCGAGGCGTTCGGCGACCTGAAGTGGGAGCAGCCGGGCGCCTGCCTGATGCCCGCCGACTACCTGCTCTCCGTGGGGTTCAAGACGGTCCGCCCGCACCTGCGCTTCCCCCGTCTCCGCCTGGAGCTCAAGAACGCCGTCTCGTGGCGTGAGGACGTCGAGGTGGCACTGGAGAGGCTGCTCGGGTCGATGAGTCCGGAGAGAGCGCTGCGACCCGTCTGAGGCCCTCTGGAGCCCCCGTACGGCACGCTCCAGGACCGAACGAGACCCGTGGGCCCCGGCGGCCCCGGGAATGTCGAAAGCCCCCCGCGGTGAGACGGGGGGCTTTCGGTGTGGGTGGGTGTGCCGCTCGGAAGCGGGTGATACGGGCGGGCGCCGTGGGGGGCGGCCGGCCGCAGGGGGCCTAGATGATGCCCTCGAGCTCGCGAAGCAGCATGGCCTTCGGCTTGGCGCCGATGATCTGCTTCACAACCTCTCCGTTCTTATAGACGTTCAGGGTGGGAATCTGGAGTACGCCGTAGTTTGTCGCCGTTGCCGGATTCTCGTCGACGTTCAGCTTGACGACGGTGATGCTCTTGGCGTTCTCGTCGGCGATCTCCTCCAGGATGGGCGCGACCTGGCGGCACGGGCCGCACCACTCGGCCCAGAAGTCGACGATCACGGGCTTGTCGCTCTTGAGGACGTCCGCCTCGAAGCTGGCGTCGGTCACGTGCTTGATGGTGCCCAAGGTTCCTGCTCTCCCTCTTGCCCTCTCGTCGGAGGGCTGTTCCTGATGGCGTTGCCGATGGGTGACCGGTGCGCGCGAGGTGGCGCCCCCGCGAGGCCCGCCTCGCGGGGGCGCGTCACGCGCCGTCGTCACGCGCCGTGGTGCTCGGCCAGCCAGCGCTCGGAGTCGAGCGAGGCGGCGCAACCGGTGCCGGCGGCGGTGATCGCCTGCCGGTAGGTGTGGTCGACGACGTCGCCCGCGGCGAAGACGCCGTCCAGGTTCGTGCGCGTGGAGGGCGCGTCGACCTTGATGTAGCCCTCGTCGTCCAGATCGATCTGGCCCTTGACCAGCTCGGTGCGCGGGTCGTGCCCGATCGCGATGAACAGGCCGGTGGCCGCCAGCTCCGCCTCGGCGCCGGTCTTGAGGTTGCGCACCCGCACCCCGCTCACCTTGGTCTCGCCCAGAACGTCGACGACCTCGCTGTCCCACAGGAAGTGGATCTTCTCGTTCGCGAACGCCCGGTCCTGCATGATCTTGCTCGCGCGCAGCTCGTCACGGCGGTGCACCACCGTCACCGAGGCGGCGAACCGGGTCAGGAAGATCGCCTCCTCCATCGCGGTGTCACCGCCGCCGACGACCACGATGTCCTGGCCGCGGAAGAAGAACCCGTCACAGGTGGCGCACCACGAGACCCCGTGGCCCGACAGGCGCTTCTCGTTGGGCACGCCCAGCTCGCGGTAGCCCGAGCCCATCGACAGGATGACGGACGTGGCGTAGTAGGTGTCGGTGGCGGTCTTGACGACCTTCGGGGTGGCGGCCAGGTCGACCTCGACCACGTCGTCGGCGACCAGCTCGGCACCGAACCGCTCGGCCTGCTTGCGCATCCCGTCCATCAGGTCCGGGCCCATGATGCCGCCGGGAAAGCCGGGGAAGTTCTCCACCTCGGTGGTGTTCATCAGGGCGCCACCGGCGGTGACCGACCCCTCGAAGACCAGCGGATTCAGCTCGGCACGCGCGGAGTACACGGCCGCCGTGTAACCTGCGGGACCCGACCCGATGATGATCACATTCCGGACGTCCATCAGTGCTCGCGCCTCTCCCTTTGTCGATGCCACCGGCGTCAACAGATCCTAGGCGCCGGTGATTCCCTCCCGGCGCGGTGACGGATCCCCGGTGGAACCGGAAAGCCCGGCACGGACGAATCCATGCCGGGCACCCACGGCGGGGATGAGGCTTTTTGCAGCGGATTACCCGCCACGGATCACCCCGGGACACCTTCACCGGTCATCCCGGGTTGTTCCGCCGAGGCCGCCCCGGGGGCCCGTCTGGGCCACCCCGGGGCGCTCCCGGTCACTTCCGGCGTGCGGTCACTTCCAGCGCGCGAGGCCTGGCTTGCGCACGTCGTCACACTGCGGGCCCACCACGTGGACGCGCACCGTGTTCCTGGCCTGGTTCTGCCAGAACAGCAGGATGTTGGCCTCCTGCCCGTTGTAGAACCCCTGGTCCACGGCGAAGGGCGAGAGGCCGACCTGCGCCGAGACCTGCCGGACGCACTTGTCGATCCCCGACTTCTCGGTCGTGCTGGCGATGGTCCCGGGCCCGATGTAGTCGAGCAGCGAGCCGCGCAGCTCGGCGTCGGTGTAGTTGTAGTTGCTGTCGGTCAGTGTGTACTGGATCGTGTCCACCGGCACGGGCTGAGCGATCACCGGCACGCGGTCGGGACCGGACGCCGTCAGCGTCCCGGTCGCCAGCGCCGTCGCGCCGATCACCGCCGCCGCCACGCCCGCCGCCGCGGCGGGCATCGCCCACCGCCGCCGCCGGTTCGCGCCGCGGCGCCTGGCCGGGACCACGGTGCCGTCGTCGCCGACGACCCCCAGCCGCACCGGCTCGAACTCCGGCTCCCGCTCCGGGAGCGGAGCCCTCTGCGGGGTCGTCTCCCATGGTGCCGGTTCTGCGGGAGAGGACGTCTCCCACGGCGCGTCGCGCATTATGTCGTCCCAGGCCGGTGCTTCCACCAGGCCCACTCCACCTCCACGGAAGCTGTCTGCCTCAGCGGCCAGCGCGCGGTCGATCCTCAGCGCGACTCCCATCGGCATCGCCGGTGTAGGAGTCGCCGCCAGCACCTCGCGAACTGCCGCGAGGTCGGCGAGGCTCTCACCACAGGGATCGCAGATCGCGAGATGCTCGCGTACCCGCATGGCCGTGGCGGCGTCGAGGAGCCCCTCGGCCAGTTCGGCCAAGATCTCCAGGTCGTAGTGCGTATCACCCGTCACGAAGTTCTGCTCCCTTCGCGGATGAGACGCGAGACAGGTCTGATCGGTTCCGTAAATGGGAAAGAATCGGGGCGAGTTTCGCCCTTCCGCGCGCGCACCGGCTCTTCACCGTGCCGCTCGGCACCTCCAGGACCTGGGCCGCGTCCTCGACCGAGTAGCCCATCATGTCAACCAGGACCAGCGCGGCGCGCTGGTCGGAGGGCAGCAGCTTCAGGGCCGCCGAGACCTCCATGGACACCTCGCGCTCGGCCGTCTGGTCGAGCACCGGGGTCTCGCGCTCCGCGGCCTCGACGAGCTCGTCGTCGGCCACCGGGCGCACCGATTTCCTGCGCATGCGGTCGAGGCAGGCGTTGACCACGATGCGGTGCAGCCACGTGGTCACCGCGGCCTCGCCGCGGAAGCTCCCGGCCTTGCGGTAGGCCGAGACGAAGGCGTCCTGAACGGCGTCGGCCGCCTCGTCGGGATCGCCCAGCGTGCGCAGGGCGACCGCCCACATGCGGTCTCGATGTCGCTTGACTATTTCACTGAAGGCGTGCGGATCCCCGGCGATGTGCCGGGTGAGCAGGTCGGCGTCGGACACGGGGGCCTTCGCCGTCTGCTCGTCCGCCGCTGGCGGGGTCTCGGGTGGGGAATTCACAAGGAGAGTCCTGCTATACCGATCCGGGGAGAACACCTCTACGGGATAGATGGTGCCACGGATTCTCCGATGATCTGCAAGAAGCCATGTAAAACAGATCAAATCGGAGCGGTGTCACTTGGTCGTGAGGACCTTCATGTCCAGCACCTGGCCGCGGTACTTCCCCTGGTAGGTGGGCATCTTGGTGAACCAGACGAGCACGTAGCGACCCTTCTTCGGGGTCTCCGCGGTGAACGTCTTCTTGCCGGAGACTCCGTTGATCTTCTGCAGGACCGACAGGTCGTCCAGCTGGGGGGAGTCGCCGACCCGGAGTTCCACGGTGCCGCCGGAGGTGCTGCCGAAGTTGGCCGTCACCTGCTTGACCGGGACGCTCTCGCCCATGTCCAGCAGGAGGCCCACCCCGGCCTTGAGCCGGCCGAAGTCGGCCGAGTCGTACGACTCGGAGTGCCAGTCGGTGGACTCCCTGCCGTCGGTCGCGTTGATGGCCAGCTCGCCGCGCTCCTCGTTGTCGCCCAGCGGGTCGAAGCCGGTGACCGAGGAGGGCTTCACCTCCCGGGTGCCAGCGGCCGCGGTCGGCGTGGGCGTGGTGCTCTCCTCGCCGGGGGCCGGGGTGCCGGCGTTGCCGATGCTGCGGCCGAGGGTCCAGGCGCCCAGGCCGACGGCCACCATCACCAGCAGCACGACGACGGTCATGGCGACCTTGTTGACCATGCCGCCCGACTGGCGGGGCATCGGGCGGTGCTGGCTCTGGTGGTGGTGCTGGGGAGGCGGCGTGTGGCGCTGGGGCGCCGCCGTGTCGATGCCCTCGGAGCGGGAGGCCGCCACCGGCAGCGTCGTCATGGGCATCGGCGTCGGCATCGGCAGGGGACTGGGCCGCGACACCGAGGCGAGGGCCTCGGCGACCTCGGCGGGCGTGGTGAGCGGTTCGAGCCCGCGCCTGGTCTCCGGCAGCAGCGCCCGGCAGACGATGGCGTCCAGGTAGCCGGGAACGCCCGCGGTGACCTGGCGTGGCGTGCAGAAGTGCCCGTCACCCATGGGCGCGACGGGCAGGCCGCCGCCGTCGCGCTCGTCGCCCGGCCAGTGGCCGGTCAGCCCGGCGTACAGCAGGCGGCCGAGACCCTCGGCGTCCTCGCGGGCGGGGTCGTCGCTCGTCACGTCGTCCAGGACGGCGTCGACTCCCAGGCCGAGCAGCTTGACCGTGCCGCCCGCCGTCCACACCAGGTGGTCGGGGGTGAGGCAGAGGTGGGCGAGGCTCGCCTCGTGCGCGTGGGCCAGCGCCTCCGCGGCCTCGGCGACCATCGCGGCGGCGCGCTCGGGGTCGAGCGGGCCGCCGGCGATCATGTCGCCGAAGGACTCGCCGCTCACCCACTCGCTGACGACGTAGGAGTGGCCGTCGTCCTCGGTCGCGTCGAAGACCTGGGTGAGACGGGGGTCGGTCAGCCGGCTGGCCACCCTGGCCGCCGTGACGACCTCGTTCAGGCGGGGGAAGTCGGGATCGAAGGTGTGGACGGCGACGGGCCTGGCGAGCACCTCGTCGATGGCCTTCCACAACGTGGCCCCGCCCGACTCGTGGACGCGGTCCTCAAGCCTGAAACGCTCGGCCAGCTTGGTGCCGGGCTCGACGGCGGGGGAACTCACGAGGACCCCGTACCTGAGAACACGACAGCACCATGCCCGGTCAGCCCATCACGACACATCACATGATGCTGGGTGGATCCGCCCACGCCCTCCTGCTTCCATTAGCCGCATGTCACCACACGCGTCGCACCATGGTAGTCCCGCGCCGGTTCCGCCCGTGTTCCTCTTGTCAGACGTTTGAGACAAGTCTTTGGGTTACCGGCCTACCCGTCCTGCCACCATTCCAACGATCGAACTCACCTCGGGGATGCGCATCCGGTGGGCGATCGCCAAGTAAAGAACCATACCGAGTCCGCCGCCCGCCGCCAGCATGATGGCCGCGCTCAGCGCGTCCAACCCGGTGAGCTCCTGTGTGAGCCACAGGACGCCAAGCGCGAGCGCCGCGGCCGGGAGGGCCGCCAGGTACATCCGGGACAGCCCGGCGGCCACCCTGCGCCCCGCCAGGCCCCCCACGCGGCGCGCCGCCATGATCCAGGCGACCGCGGCGCCGACCACGTAGGCGACGGTGAACGCGAATGCCAGGCCCATCACGATGTACCGGGGAGGCAGTGTGTGGTAGGCCACGAGGCCGAGAGTGGCGTTCACCGCCACGTTGCCGAGGGCGAGGAACACCGGGGTGCGCGTGTCGCCGAAGGAGTAGAAGACCCGCAGCAGCAGCTGGAAGATCGAGAACGGCACCAGCGCCAGCCCGAAGACCTGCAGCACGTTGCCGATGTAGACCGCCGAGTCGACGGTCATGTTGCCCCACGAGAAGATCAGCACGGTCACAGCGGGGCCCAGCACCATCAGCAGCAGCCCGGCGGGCACCAGCAGCACCGACACCAGCCTCACCCCCGACGCGAACTCCTCGCGGACCGTGTCGAGCTGCCCGTCGGCCACCCCCCGGCTCATCCTGGGCAGCATCGCGGTGATCACCGAGACCGCGATGATCCCGTACGGGAGCTGGAAGAACTGGTAGGCGTAGGAGTAAGCGGCGATTCCCGCCCCCGGCGCCCGCTCTCCGGCGCCGGTCGCCAGGTTGGTGGTGACCAGGAAGCCGAGCTGGCTGATGCCGACGTAGGCGAGGGTCCAGGACGCCATCCGGCCCATCTCGCCGAGACCGGCGTTGCGCATGTCGAACCGGGGCCGGAAGCGGAAGCCGGCGCGGTGCAGCGCGACGACCAGCACCACGCACTGCGCCACGATGCCGGCGGTGGTGCCGAGCCCGAGCAGCGCCAGGTCGGCGTCCGTGACCGTGGTGACGTCCACCCCCGCCCTGCCCAGCTTCACGTAGTAGACGACCGCGACGCCGATCATCACGACGTTGTTCAACACGGGCGCCCACATGGGCGCGGCGAACCTGTCGCGGGTGTTGAGGATCGCGCCCGCGATCGCGCCTATCCCGAAGAAAGCGATCATGGGCAGGATGAACTGGGCGAGCCTGACCGCCACCTCGGCCTGCCGGGCGTCCCAGCCGGTGCTGTAGAGGCCGATCAGCGGCCCGGCCAGCGCCACCGCGACCAGCGCCATCAGCGTCAGCGCGACGATCCCGAGGGTCATCAGGCGCTGCTCGTAAGCCCGGCCGCCATCGGGGTCGGACTTCTGCCGCTTGATGATCATCGGGACCACGACGCTGCTCAGGATCCCGCCGATGAGCAGGTCGAACAGGATGAGCGGGATCGTGTAGGCCACGTTGTAGGCCTCGCCCAGCGCGAAGGTGCCGATGGCCGCCGCGAGCACCGCCGTCCGGACGAAGCCGGTGACGCGGGAGACCATCGTCCCCGCGGCCATGATCGCGCTCGCGCGCAGGACCCTGCTCATGCGCTTTCCTTCGCTAGGTGCTCGGAGCGCGGGGCGCTCACGACTCGGTGCCCGCGGGCTCGCGCTCGCGCTTCGGCGGCGGGGCGGCGGCGGGACGGCGGCCTCCCCGGCGGCGCAGGACGCGCAGGACGACGGCCGCCAGCATCACCACGAGCGCCGCCCCCACGATCACCAGCGCGACCCCGGTGTAGCCGGTGGTCCGCACGGTCAGCTCGATCGGCCTGCCGTACTTGCGGTTGTCCTCCGTGGTGAGCTGGACCGTCACGGTCGACTGGCCGCTCTCCGTGGAGGTCATCGGGATGCGGATGGTCTGGTTCTGGCCGCCGAAGATCTCCAGCTTGTCGTCGTACGGCTCGATCTTGAGCAGGTCGGGCTGGTCGGAGGTCACCCTGAGCCGGACCGCGACCTTGCTGTCCTCGCCGCTCAGCCCGTTGCGCACGCTGATCGGCACGTCGCCGTTGCTGCCGGCCAGGGTGCGCAGCCGCGACTGCTCGCTGCCGGTGATGTTGACCATGGCGATCCGGCCGTCGACCGCCTCGGCGACCTGCTGGACGTACGGAGCGGCGGCGCCGGTCCTGCCCCGCCACGCCGAGGAGGTCAGGCGCAGCAGCGCCAGGTCGAAGACGTCGAGGTCCTGGGCGATGGTGATCGCGGCGGTGAGGTCGGCGCGGGCGCCGACCTTCTTGACGCCCGTGAGGTACTGCTTGGACAGCTCCGGCTTCCTGTCCTGGTCGGTGTAGGTCAGGCCGGCCCGCGGGACCTGGGCGCCCTTGGCGCGCTTGATCGCGTCGAGCGTGACGGGTGCCAGCCAGGGCAGGTCGGCGGCCGTCTCGATCAGGTCGGTCACGTACTCGGGGTCGGGGTCCCAGCGGCGGTGCGGGACGGCGATCACGGTCCTGGCCGAGGTGCCGGGCTCCGAACCGATCATCGCCGTCTCCGCGATGAACCGCTGGCGGTTCACCAGCGCCGCGCCGGGGGCGGAGGTGTCGGCGCCGACCGTCTCGCTCAGCGCCGCGTCGGCGACCAGGGCGGTGAGCGGGCCGTTCACGCTCTCCAGGGTCGCCGAGGCGTCGGGGGTGGTGACCGGAGGGGTCGCCGGCGGCAGGTTCAGCACGTTCAGCAGCACGGTGTCGACGCCGCCGGTGGCCAGCAGGTCCAGGCCGTCGTAGTCGATCAGGCCGCCCACCGGCCAGTTCACGTTGGTGATCACGTCGCGGCCGAGGGTCTCCCTGGCGACGATCGCGGCCGCGGCGATCCCGGTCCGGGTGGCGTCGTCGACGCCGTTGTGGGCGAGGGCCGCCACGTCGGGGTCGCCGTACGGGGTGGCCACCACCGGGTGGTCGGCGACGGCCTCGCGGAAGTCGTTCAGCCACTGGGCGGTCTCGGGGGTCGCGGGGCGCTGCTGGGCGCGGTCCTTGGACCTGACCGCGTGCGGCTCGCCCATGGCCCGCGCGTCGTCGAGCAGGGCGGGGTCGACGATCCAGGTGAGGCCCTTGGCGGAGGACGTGTCCTGGGCGATCTTGAGCAGGTCGCCCAGGCGCTTGCCGGGGGCCATGGCCGCGGGCAGGCCCTCGTCGACGAACGTGGAGTCGGCGGCGCGGCGGGGCTGGTCGACGATGGGCAGCACCGTGGCGAGCCGGGTGCGGGCCACCTTGGTCTCCCTGGGCATGTAGGCCACCGTGGTGCGCAGGCTGCCGGCCTGCTGCCCGAGGGAGTCGAGCACCTCGACCATGACCGGGTAGACGCCGAAGCCCGAGAACCTCAGGTCCTCCGGCTTGAAGGAGAACTCCCACGGCAGCTTGCCCGCGGGCGCGATCGGAGTCTGGACGAAGCTCTGGGAGCGCCACGAGCTCGGGAGGGTCTGCCCCGCCAGGTACGCCTCCATGTCGGCGCGCCTGGCGAACGGCTGCGACGAGTAGAGCATCTGGATGCGCAGCCCGCTCAGGGGCTCGGTGCCGGAGTTGACGAGGGAGCCGGAAAGTTTGATCTCGGTGTTCGGGTCACGCGGGGCGTCGGGGCCGATCGCCTCCAGCACGACCTGGAGGCCCGCCCGGCTCGCCGAGACCGGGGCCGAGGTCGTCCGGGCGTTCGCCGTACCCGGAGCGACCACGGCCGCGGGAACGAGCAGCGTGGTGGCGAGGAGGGCGAGGATCGCGGCCTTGTTGATCACGTGCCGGCCAGGGGTCGAGTACGGCGCACGCCGGTAATGCTATGGCCTAACCGGCGAGGGGAAAGGTCGCCGGTTCTCTGCGGGAGCCGTTCCGGGTCAGGTCGACGACCCTTCCCGACACCAGTGTGAGCAGATGGTCGGCACGTATCAGGAGTGCCGTACGACGCTCTCCGGTGGGCACGTAAACGGGTGTGGCGGTGCGGGTGAGCCGCTCGTCCACCAGCACGGTGAGCGTGGCGGGCAGCAGCAGCGGGCAGACCAGGCCCGAGGCGTAGTCGGTCGCGGAGTTGACGGTGAAGGCCGAGGCCTGCCGGACCCGCCGGGCCTTCAGGATGCCGCCGATCACGCCCGGGCGCGGCGGGGAGCCGACGGAGGTGAGGACCGCCACGGGCTCGCGGCCGATTCGCGTCGTGACCTCCAGGACCGTGACTCCCAGGCAGATCTCGGGACTCGCCGACAGCACCTCGGGGAGTTCGTCCGAGCATGTCATCGCGCGCGGAAGGCGTACGATCTCATGATGGACCTGGTGTGCGAGGAGCCAGCGGTGGATCGCGAGCGCATCCTTCATGTGTGTGCTCCTTGCCTCGACGCACAGTCCCCGAGGTTCCCTGACCGACCGTAACCTTGTGATCGCTTCAGGTGTATCCCCGCAGGGGAACATGTTCCGTAACCGAAGGACCTACCCGGCTTGTCCCTTTCAAATCTGACCCAGAGCCAGCGCCACGGCATGAGCGAGCTGTTCCGGAAGATCGCACCCGTGGCGGACGAGCTCGGCGAGCTCTTCGCCGCCAGGGGTTACCAGATCGCCCTCGTCGGCGGCTCCGTACGCGACGTCTTCCTGGGCAGGATCGGCAACGATCTCGACCTGACCACGGACGCGAGGCCCGAGACGGTCCTGGAGCTCGTCCGCGACTGGGCCGACTCCGTCTGGACGATCGGCATCGACTTCGGCACCGTCGGCGTCCGCAAGGGCGGATGGCTCCTGGAGATCACCACCTACCGCAGCGAGTCGTACGACCCCAAGTCGCGCAAGCCCGACGTGGCCTACGGCGACACGCTGGAGGGCGACCTGGCCCGGCGCGACTTCGCGGTCAACGCGATGGCGCTGCGCCTGCCCTCCCGCGAGTTCGTCGACCCGCACGGCGGCCTCGACGACCTGCACGCCAGGGTGCTGCGAACCCCGGGGCCCCCCGAGCGCTCCTTCGGCGACGACCCCCTGCGGATGCTCCGCGCCGCCAGGTTCGCCAGCCAGCTCGGCTTCGCCGTCGACCCGGCGGCGCTCGCCGCGATGGGCGCGATGGCCGACAGGATCGACATCGTCTCCGCCGAGCGCATCCGCGACGAGCTGGACAAGCTCATCGGCGGCGACCACCCCCGCGAGGGCCTGCGGCTCCTCGTCGAGTCCGGGCTCGCCGACCACGTGCTGCCCGAGGTGCCCAAGCTCCGTCTGGAGATCGATGAGCACCACCGGCACAAGGACGTCTACGAGCACTCGCTGATCGTGCTGGAGCAGGCGATCGACCTGGAGGAGAGCGGCCCCGACCGGATCCTGCGCTGGGCGGCCCTCCTGCACGACGTGGGCAAGCCGAAGACCCGCCGTCACGAGCCAGGCGGCCGGGTCTCCTTCCACCACCACGAGGTGGTCGGCGCCCAGCTCGCCAAGAAGCGCATGGCGGAGCTGAAGTTCCCCAAGGACGTGGTGGCCGACGTCTCCCGCCTGGTGGAGCTGCACCTGCGCTTCCACGGGTACGGCACGGGCGAGTGGACCGACTCGGCCGTGCGCCGCTACGTCCGCGACGCCGGGCACCTGCTGGAGCGCCTGCACAAGCTGACCCGCGCCGACTGCACCACCCGCAACCGGCGCAAGGCCCAGGCCCTGTCGCAGACCTACGACCAGCTGGAGGAGCGCATCGCCCGGCTGGCCGAGGAGGAGGAGCTCGGCAAGATCCGTCCCGAGCTCGACGGCAACGAGATCCAGGAGCTCCTCGGCGTCCCGCCGGGCCCGGTCGTGGGCCGCGCCTACCGGTTCCTGCTGGAGATGCGCCTCGACCGGGGCGTCCTCGGCAAGGAGGCCGCCGCGGAGGCCCTCCGCGAGTGGGCGCGGGCGGACGGGGTGGACGGCCGGGCGGGCGACGCCAACGGCGAGGTCAGCGGCGAGGTCAGCGGCGAGGTGGACCCTGAGCGGGCCTCCTGACCCCGGGGGCGCGGAGATCGCGCTGCTCGACCGTGAGCACGTGTGGCACCCCTACGCGGCCACGCCCCAGCCGGTGGCGCCGCACGTGGTCTCCCGCGCGGACGGGGTGCGGCTGACGCTCGCCGACGGCCGCGAGCTGGTCGACGGCATGTCGTCCTGGTGGGCGGCCATCCACGGCTACAACCACCCCCGGCTCAACCGGGCGCTGAAGGACCAGCTGGAGGACATGGCGCACGTCATGTTCGGCGGGCTCACCCACGAGCCGGCCGTGCGGCTGGCCTCCACGCTCGCCGCCATGACAGGGCTGCCGAAGGTGTTCCTCGCCGACTCGGGGTCGGTCGCCGTCGAGGTCGCGATCAAGATGGCGTTCCAGCTCACCGGCAGGGGACGGCTGCTCACGGTGCGGGGCGGCTACCACGGCGACACCTTCGGGGCGATGTCGGTCTGCGACCCGGTCAACGGCATGCACCACCTGTTCTCCGGCGTGCTGCCCGAGCACGTGTTCGCCGACCGGCCGCCGCGCGAGTACGACGAGGGCCACGCGGCCCGGCTGGCGGACCTGGTGGCCCGGCACGCCGGCGAGCTGGCCGCGATCATCGTGGAGCCGGTCGTCCAGGGGGCGGGCGGCATGCACTTCTACCACCCGGCCTACCTGCGGCTGCTCCGCGAGCTGGCCGACGAGCACGGCGTCCTGCTGATCGCCGAC
Source organism: Streptosporangium nanhuense (assembly GCF_059358815.1). Taxonomy (NCBI): domain Bacteria; kingdom Bacillati; phylum Actinomycetota; class Actinomycetes; order Streptosporangiales; family Streptosporangiaceae; genus Streptosporangium; species Streptosporangium nanhuense. The sequence goes on along the minus strand of NZ_JCADBG010000021.1, from coordinate 139,533 downwards.
GAGATCGCCACCGGGTTCGGCAGGACCGGGGAGCTGTTCGGCTGCGACCACGCCGGGATCAGGCCCGACATCATGTGCCTGGGCAAGGCCCTGACCGGCGGATACATGTCGATGGCCGCGACGCTGTGCACCGAGCGGGTGGCCGAGGGCGTCGGCGTGCTGATGCACGGGCCGACGTTCATGGGCAACCCGCTGGCCGCGGCCGTCGCGAACGCCTCCCTGGAGCTGCTGCGGGAGCGCCCGTGGCGCGAGGAGGTGGCCCGGATCGAGGCGGGCCTCCTCGCGGGCCTGGCCGGGGCCTCGGGGGCTCCCGGGGTGCGGGACGTGCGGGTCCTCGGCGCGATCGGGGTGATCGAGACCCACGAGCCCGTCGACGTCCCCGCCGTCCAGGACCTCGTCATGCGGCACGGCGTCTGGCTCCGCCCGTTCGGACGGCTGATCTACGCGATGCCGCCCTACTCGATCGGCGACGGCGACCTGGAGAGGGTCACGACGGCGATGAAGGCGGCGGCCCGGTCCCTGTGAGGACCGGGCGTCGGACGGCGGCGGACGGCTCGCTGTGAGGACCGGGCGGCGGTGACGGCGGCGGCCCGGTCACCGTGGTGATCACAATGACCGGGACGACCCTGTCACTGTGAGGGCGACGACGGCAGCGGCTCGATCACCCGGGCCGGTGTGACGACCCGGTAGATCACCGCGCCCGCGACGTATCCGGCGGCGATGACCGCCAGCACGAGCAGCGACCTGCCGTCCGGCGGGAGCAGCGCCGCGGCCAGGGCGGCGGCCAGCACGTAGCTGCCGTTGAAGAGCATGTCGTAGATGGAGAAGGCCCGGCCCAGGTAGGCGTCCTGGAGGTCCCGCTGGACGGCGGTGTCGGCGCAGATCTTGATGCTCTGCCCGGCGATGCCGAGGACGAGGCCCGCGACCGCGAACCCCCACTGCTGGAACGGCGCGCAGAGCGCCAGCGTCAGCACCCCGGCGGTGACCAGCATGGCCGGGACCCACCGCTCGATGCCGAAGCGCTCGGTGGCCCACGGCGTGACCAGGATGGCCAGGAAGTAGCCGACCCCCGAGGTGGCGACCACGATGGAGACCGCGTTCAGCGCGTCCTCGGCGTTCTCGGCGAAGTAGTAGCGCGACAGCAGCACGAGCATGGCCGTGCACATGCCGTACATGAACCGGTGGGTCGCCATCGCGCCCATCGCCGCGGCGGCGGCGCGGTGCCGGGCGAGGTGCCGCGCGCCGTCGGCCAGGCCGGTCAGCACGTGGCGTACTGCCTCGCGGGCCTGCGGCCGGGCGGGGTCGTAGGCGGGACCGAGCAGCCGCCTGCCCATGGTCATGGAGATGAGCGCGCTGAGCCCGAAGACGAGACCTGAGACGACCAGCAGCACCGCGGTGCCCCGGTGGTCGGAGCCGAAGACCGCCCGGAGCAGGTAGCCGGCGCCGATGCCCACGAAGGTGAGCACGGTGCCGGAGGTCGGGGTGACGGCGTTGGCCACCATCAGCCGGTCGGCGGGCACGACGTGCGGGAGCGAGGCCCCCAGCGCGGACAGGAAGAAGCGGTTCACCCCGAGCACGCCGAGCGCGGCGGCGTAGAAGACCCCGTCGGGGGCGTCCGCGGCGACGAGCGCCGCCGCGGCGAGCAGCAGCGCCCCGCGGACCAGCGGCGCGATCACCAGGATCTGCCGCCGTGACCAGCGGTCGATGAACACCCCGACGAAGGGGCCGAGGATCGAGTACGGGAGCAGCAGCACGGCCAGCCCGGCGGCGATCTCCACCGCGCTCGTGCTCTTCTCCGGGCTGAAGAACGCGAACCCGGCCACGGCGAACTGGAAGATCCCGTCGGAGAACTGCGAGACCAGGCGGGTCGCGTACAGCCTCCGGAAGTCCCGACCTTCCAGGACCACGCGTAGATCGGATACGAATGACACGCGCTCAGCCTATGTGCGACCGCCATGGGCGGGCATCGGGTACATCCCTGATTAGCTAAATGGACATTTAGTACCTTTGCCTACGTATCGCTTAGGGGGCGCGGTAAACCGACATGATCACGTACCCTCGGTCGAGTGACACCTGATGAACACGTTGTGCTCGTCGACACCGAGGGAAACGCGATCGGCACGGCGGCCAAGGCCACGGTGCACGGTCTCGACACTCCCCTCCACCTGGCCTTCTCCAGTTACGTGTTCGACGAGCAGGGGCGGGTCCTCCTCTCCCGCCGCGCACTGCACAAGATCACCTGGCCGGGGGTGTGGACCAACAGCTGTTGCGGCCACCCCCTGCCCGGCGAGCCGCTTCCCGAGGCGGTGACCCGCAGGCTCTCCCACGAGCTGGGCCTCGCGGCCGGCCAGGTCGATCTCCTCCTGCCCCGCTTCTCCTACCGCGCGGTCATGGACAACGGCACCGTCGAGCGGGAGCTGTGCCCGGTCTACCGGGTGCTCGTGACCGCGGAGGCGGTGCCCAACGCCGACGAGGTCGACGACGTCCGCTGGATGCCGTGGAAGGAGTTCACCGACGGGGTGCTCGGCGACCGCCTGGCGATCTCCCCCTGGTGCCGCGAGCAGGTCCCCCAGCTGGTCGAGCTCGGCGCCGACCCGCTCACCTGGCGGGCCGCCGACCCGGCCGATCTCCCACCCGCCGCCCGCTGACCGCTGACCCGCTCGCTGATCGTACGACGTGCGGGTCTGGCGCCCCGCGGCCTCCGACACGCGGAGAGCCCCCGGCCCGACACGGGCCGGGGGCTCTCCCCGTCTGAACCTGACGTCCGGCGTCGCCGGGTCAGCGCTCGACCTCGCCGCGGATGAACTTCTCCACGTAGTCGCGCGCCTCGTCGTCGGAGTACTGCTCCGGCGGCGACTTCATGAAGTACGAGGAGGCGGACAGGATCGGGCCGGAGATGCCCCGGTCAAGCGCGATCTTGGCGGCGCGCACCGCGTCGATGATGATGCCGGCGGAGTTGGGGGAGTCCCAGACCTCGAGCTTGTACTCCAGGTTGAGGGGAGTGTCGCCGAAGGACCTGCCCTCCAGGCGCACGTACGCCCACTTGCGGTCGTCGAGCCACGGCACGTGGTCCGACGGGCCGATGTGCACGTCGGCCTTCTGCATCTCGTGCGGGATCTGCGAGGTGACCGACTGGGTCTTGGAGATCTTCTTGGACTGCAGGCGCTTGCGCTCCAGCATGTTCATGAAGTCCATGTTGCCGCCGAAGTTCAGCTGGTACGTGCGGAGCAGCTCGACGCCGCGGTCCTCGAACAGCTTGGCCATCACGCGGTGCGTGATGGTCGCGCCGACCTGCGACTTGATGTCGTCACCGACGATCGGGACGCCGGCGTCGACGAACTTCTGGGCCCACGTGGGGTCGGAGGCGATGAACACCGGCAGCGCGTTGACGAACGCGACCTTCGCGTCGAGGGCGCACTGGGCGTAGAAGCGGTCGGCCTCCTCCGAGCCCACGGGCAGGTAGGAGACGAGCACGTCGACCTTGCTGTCCTTGAGCACCTGGACGACGTCGACCGGGGTCTCGTCGGACTCCTCCACCATCTCCCGGTAGTACTCGCCCAGACCGTCGTAGGTGGGGCCGCGCTGCACCGTGACGCCGAGCGGCGGCACGTCACAGATCTTGATCGTGTTGTTCTCCGAGGCCACGATCGCCTCGGACAGGTCGCGCCCGACCTTCTTGGCGTCCACGTCGAACGCCGCGACGAACTCCACGTCACCGACGTGGTAGTCGCCGAACTTGACGTGCATCAGGCCCGGCACCCGGGCACCGGGGTCGGCGTCCCGGTAGTAGTGCACGCCCTGAATGAGCGACGTGGCACAGTTGCCTACACCGACAATGGCTACGCGCACCGAACCCATGGCACTCGCTCCCCTTTGTTGTCTCAGTGGTCAGTTCTCTTCCGGGGTGGCGTGCCGCCCCGTCGTGCCCGTCCCTGGCGCGGGCGCCCTGGACGTCTCATCTCGCGCGGGCCGGCGTTCCCCCTCCGGCGGCGATGCTCGCCGTTCGGTGGCGATCAGCTCATTCAACCAGCGCACTTCGCGTTCGACCGACTCCAGACCGTGACGCTGGAGCTCGAGGGTGTAGCTGTCCAGCCGTTCGCGCGTACGGGCGAGTGCCGTGCGCACGGCGTCCAGCCGCTCCTCGAGCCGGCTGCGTCGACCTTCGAGGATGCGCAGGCGCACCTCGGCCTCGGTGTGCCTGAAGAAGGCGAAGTGGACGCCGAAGCTCTCGTCCTCCCAGGCGGAAGGACCGGCCTGGGTGAGGAGTTCCTGGAGGCGTTCCTTGCCCTCCGCTGTCAGCTTGTAGACGATCTTCGAACGGCGGCCGGGGAGCACGATGGCGCTGTCGGCGGCCGTGGTGGCCGCGGCGGCGTCGCCGTCTTCGACGATCAGCCCGTCGGTGAGCAACTGACGGAGGCACGGGTAGAGGGAGCCGTAGGAGAACGCCCGGAACATGCCGAGCAGCGCGTTGAGCCGTTTGCGCAGCTCATAGCCGTGTAGCGGGGTCTCGTGCAACGACCCGAGCACGGCCAGCTCCAGCACGCCGCCTCGTCCGCCGGCCACTGGAAACCACCACCTCTCGCGTCGATGTATCGAACCGATACATCGACAGGATACGTCCATCCAACATAAGGCTGCAATCAGCGACTTTCCCAAGTGGTTGGGAGCAAACGACAAAAAGGCCGTAGTCTGGCGCGTATGTGGTCACAGCAGGCGGTCGTGGGACACGGTCCTCGCGCGGCGTGGACCGCTTTCCAATACCCGGAATCCCGCGTCAACCTGGGAGAGGTCTGCCAAGGTTGTTGCCGGAACCACCCGACGATCTCGTTCGTCGCCGGGAATGGAGATCCACCCGAATAGGCCGGCTACCAGTGAGCCAAGGCGGCGGGATCTCCGGTGATCAGGATGTAGTCTCGCCCGCCTGCACGCCGTCGTAGACCCCGATGACCGAACGAGGACGCGTGAGTTACAGCCACAGCAATGACCCGGAGCCGGACGGGCGCCATGAGGGCGCCGACGGGTCGGCTCGTCAGGGGCGGCGCCGTCGCTCAAGCCCAGGAGCCGCTCCCCGTGCAGTTCCCCCTCCGCAAAATCCCCAAACCGGTGCGAGCTGGGATTCTTCCCAGCAGGCCGGGCCGCCGCGGGCGGGAGCCGATCCCCGGACCGCGATGATGCCCCAGCAGGGCGGGATGCCCTATTCCGGCGGCGCGTCCCAGCAGCCCGGCGGACCGCCCCGGCGCGACGCGGGCGCCCCCGGCGGCCCTGGGAGCATGCCTGCGCGCGGCCCCGGTGGCCCCGGGGGGCCCGGCGGGACGCCCCAGCGCGGCCCCGGCGCCCCCGGCGCCCCCGGCGAGACGCGCCGCCGCGACACCGACCCGACCGGCCGCCGCGCCGAGGCCGCCTTCGAGGACACCCAGTCGATGCTCGCCGCCCAGGCGGGCGGCGGGCGTTCCGCCGGTTCGAGGCCGGGCGACGGCGGACGCAGGCGCCGCGGGCGCGGCGCGGGCGGTCCCGTCCCGGGCGGACCGGGGGGCCCCGAGGGCCCCGGAGGACCCGGGGGAGACGGCCCCGATGACGACGACGAGCCCCAGGCCAGGAGGTGGACGCGCTTCCTGCCCAACTGGAAGATCGTCATGGCCAGCTTCGTGGTGCTCAGCGCCGGCGTCTTCGGCATGATCGCGGTCGCCTACGCCAACACGCCCATTCCCTCGACCACGCAGGCCAGCGCGGACGACCGGGGCAGCGTGATCTACTACCGCGACAAGAAGACCCCGATCGCGCGACTCGGCGTCCAGCGCGTCCCGGTGAAGCTCAAGCAGATCCCCATGCACGTCCAGGACGCGGCGATCGCCCTGGAGAACCAGACCTTCCGCACCGACAGCGGCATCGACCTCGCGGGCATGGCCCGCTCGGTCTGGAGCACCGTGAGCGGCACCCAGCTCCAGGGCGCCTCGACCATCACCCAGCAGATGGCGCGCGGCTACTACGAGGGTCTCAGCCAGGAGGTCTCGATCCAGCGCAAGATCAAGGAGATCTTCGTCTCGGTCAAGCTGAGCAAGGAGAAGACCAAGGACGAGATCCTGGAGGAGTACTTCAACCTCATCTACTTCGGTCGCGGCGCGTACGGCATCCAGGCGGCCGCGAAGACGTTCTTCAACAAGAACGTCGGCCAGCTGACCGTGCCGGAGGGCGCCTACCTGGCCGCCCGGGTCCAGAACCCGAACGCCTTCGACGTCCAGGAGCAGGCCAAGGACTACTCCGCGATCAAGTGGCGGTTCGGCGCCGCGCTCAAGAACATGGCGGAGATGGACCCCGCCGCGTACGGCAAGTACGCGGCGAGCCCCTTCGAGGACCTGAAGTTCAAGGAGAGGTCGACCGCCAACACCTACAAGGGCCTCAAGGGCTACATGCTCAACATCGTCCTCCGGGAGCTCAAGGCGCGGGGCATCGAGCGGGAGGACCTCGACACCGAGGGCTACAAGGTCTACACCACCTTCGACGAGAAGATGATGGAGCAGGCGCAGAAGGCGGTGAAGGCCCGCACCGCCGGCCTGGAGCGGACCATCCACGCCAGGCTCGCCTCGGTGGACCCGAAGAACGGACGGGTGCTCGCCTTCTACAGCGGCGACGACTTCGTCAACGACTTCAACAACCGCGCGTTCGACTCCACCAAGCAGGCGGCGTCGGCGTTCAAGCCCTACGTGCTCGCGGCCTGGCTGGAGAACGACAAGTCGCTCGACAGCCTCGTCGACGGCATGAAGACGATCAAGATGCCCGGCACCACCCCGATCAGCAACTCGGGGAACCAGGCGTTCGGGCCGATCGACATGGTCAGGGCCATGGCCAGCTCGGTCAACACCGTCTTCGTGCAGATGGGCGAGGAGGTGACCCTCGAGGAGGTGGCGAGGATCGCCAAGGAGGCGGGCGTCGGCGAGACGGCCAAGTACAACCCCTCCTACGGGGGCAAGAACGCGGTCGACTACGCGGTCGCGGAGCAGAAGTACCAGGTCACCATCGGCAGCGCCTCGGTCACCGCGGTCGAGCAGGCCGCCGGCTACGGGATCTTCGCCAACGAGGGCAAGCACTTCGACTGGCACACCGTCACCAAGGTGACCACGGTCGAAGGCGACGTCGTGCTCTCCGAGCAGGTCGTCGAGAAGCAGGTCATCACGCCCGAGACCGCCGCCGACACGACTGTCGCGCTGCAGCAGGTCGTCAGGGGCGGCACCGGCGGCGCCGCCAACCTCGGCACGCGGCCGGTGGCCGGCAAGACCGGCACGAACAACGGCTACAAGGACGCCTGGTTCGTCGGCTTCACCCCGCAGATCGTCACCGCGGTCGGAATGTCCAACGACGTGCCCTACAACAGGGCCGGGACGCGCAAGCTCAAGGTCAACAAGTACGGCCTGCCGAGCAAGAAGCTCAAGGACGAGCAGATCCTCTGGAAAGAACAGCCGATGCCCGAGTTCATCGGCGGTGGCGGCACCCCGACCCAGATCTGGCACGACTACATGCAGGCCGTGACCGCCAAGGACGAGGTCCTGCAGTTCCCGCCGAGGGCCAACACCGGTACGCGGAACAACCTGGTCACTCCCACGCCGACGCCCACCCCGGAGCCGACGATGGAGGACACCAACCCGTTCCCCGACGAGAACGGCGACGACGGCGGCTGGTCGGACGACAACAACAACGACGGCGGCGGCGAGCAGGGCGAGCCCGAGGGCCGCGAGTGCCTGCCCTGGGACGGCTCGTGCGACGTCGGCGACGACGGCGGTCCGGGCAACGACCCGCCGACCGGCGAGGTGGAACAGAACGGCGGGCCCGACACGTTCGGCGCCCCCGGCACCCCGGGCGCGGCCCTGGCCCCGACACCCTCGCCGAGCGGACGGCGTCCCTGATGAAGAACCTCCTGTCGCCGCGGAGCCCGCTGCCCGAGTTCGGCACCCGGGCCATCCCGTACGTGCCCCTGGCCCTGTTCGCGGGGCTGGGGGCGGTCCTGGCCTGGTTCTGGAAGTGGCCGTGCCGCGTCGACGGGGCGTGGAACCACGGGACCCTGCAGTTCACGAACTTCTGTTACACCGACATCTATCCCCTGTGGTGGAACGAGAAGCTCAACGAGGGCAAGATCCCCTATTTCGACTATCCGGTCGAGTACCCCGTCGGCATCGGCGGGATCATGGAGTTCTTCCGCCGGATCGTCACCCCGATGAGCGACCAGGGGACGGCGTTCTACGACCTCACCGTCATCCTCATGGCGGTCTGCCTGGTCGTCGGCGTGCTGCTGATGGCCACGCTGGCCGGTCCCGCCAGGCGCTGGGACGCGCTATGGTACGCCCTGGCCCCCGCGCTGATCCTCACCGCGTACATCAACTGGGACCTGGCGGCCAACGCCCTCGCGCTGGGCGCGCTGCTGGCCTGGTCGAAGCGGAAGCAGTGGCTCGCGGGCATCCTGCTGGGCCTGGCGATCGCCACCAAGTTCTACCCGCTGATGTTCCTCGGCCCGCTGTTCCTGCTGACGTTGCGCACCGGCAGGTGGATGCCGTTCCTCAAGACGGTCGGCGGCGTCGCGGGCGCCTGGCTCGTCGTCAACGTGCCGATCATGGTCTTCGCCTTCGACGGCTGGAAGCGGTTCTACGTCTTCAGCCAGGAGCGCCCGGCCGACTGGGGCTCCATCTGGTACTTCTTCAACCAGAAGCAGTGGCCGATCCTGGGCGACTCCGAGCTCCTCGACAAGCTGGGCGTCGTCTCGCTCGCCGCGTTCTGCCTGGCGATCGCCGTGATCACCCTGACGGCCAAGACCCGTCCCCGCCTGATGCAGCTGTGCTTCCTCACCCTGGCGGCGTTCATGCTGACCAACAAGGTGTGGTCGCCGCAGTACGTGCTCTGGCTGATCCCCTTCGCGGTGCTGGCCAGGCCGGGCTGGAAGCCGATCGCGCTCTGGCAGCTCGCCGAGTGCTGGTACTTCTTCGCGATCTGGCTCTATCTCGTCGGCATCCAGCCGGGCAACGAGGCGCTGGGCATCGCGGGTGACACCTACTTCACCGCCGTGTGGGCCCGCGCGATCACCATCCTGATCATGATGGCGTTCGTCGTACGGGACATCTTCGTCCCGGACAAGGACGTGATCCGCGAGGACGGGACCGACGACCAGGCGGGTGGCGTCTTCGACGGGGCACCCGACCGCTTCCGGCTCGCGCTCGCCTAGCGCCGGGCTGAAACGTTCGCGCCGAGCGGGTCCGGCGCGCCCGGCGTGCCCGGTGGGGTGACGGGAGGAGGCGGCGGTGCGTCCGCCGAGGTGAAACGGGCCGGGGCGAGCGCCCGGCGGGTCCGGCGAGATGGCAGGAGGCGGAGTGGGGCTGTTCAGCGAGCGTCCGAGTCTGGCGGTCCGCCGAGATGATCCGGGACAATCCGACCTTGTGACCACTCCTCCAGCTCCCCCGCGCGACACCCCTCCGCGCGACACCGCGACGGAAGGGCTGCTGCTCTGGCTGGCCTCCCGGCTGGGAATCGTCGTCCTGGTCGTCGTCGGCGCCCAGGCGCTGATGGAGGGGGACGCCGTACCGAGGCCGTTCCTGGAGCGCTGGCGCAACTGGGACGCGAACCTCCTCGTCACCATCGCCGAGCACGGCTACGACGGTGTCCCGGGCAGCGAACCCGACAGGGGGCTGCCCGCCTTCTTCCCCGGGATGCCGCTGATGCTCCGCGCGGTGCATCTCGTGATCGACGACTGGACGCTCGCCGGTCTGCTGATCTCCCTGGTGGCCGGTGCCGTCGCGATGGCGGCGCTCGCCAAACTGGCCGAGTTCGAGGGGCCGGAGGGAACCGGCCGGCGCGCGGTGCTGGCGCTGCTGCTCTGGCCGATGGCGGTGTTCCTGTTCGCGGGCTACAGCGAGTCGCTCTTCCTGGCCTTCGCCGTTCCCGCCTGGCTCGCGGCGCGTCAGGGCCGCTGGCCGCTCGCCGCGGCCCTGGCGGCGGGCGCCTCCTGCGTGCGCATCACCGGCCTTTTCCTGGCCGTCGCGCTGATCGTGGAGTTCCTCGTCCGCAGGCAGCCCGTGCGGCAGGCGGGGTGGCTGCTCCTCCCGTTCGTGCCGCTGGCGCTCTACTCCGCCTACCAGTACTCCCGTACGGGCGACTGGCTGGCCTGGAAGACCGCGCAGGAGGCCGGCTGGGGACGTCACATGGTGTGGCCCTGGGAGTCGCTGATGACGACCTTGAACGCGAGCATGGGGGACGGACGGTCCGCCTGGGCGTTCCGGCTGGAGATCGCGGGGGCGATCGTCGGGGTGGTGCTCGTGCTGGTCCTGCTCTACCTGCGGAGGTGGAGCGAACTGGTCTACGTGGGACTGCAGGTGGGCGCCCTGTTGTGCTCCGCCTACTATCTGTCGGTCCCGCGTTCGGCGCTGCTGTGGTGGCCGCTCTTCATCCTGATCGCCAGGGCGAGCAGCGGGCCGGCGCCGTGGCGACGATGGATCATCATCGTCTACGCCCTGGTGGTGGGCCCGTTGATGGCGCTCAACGTATTGATCTTCGCCGACGGCGCCTGGGTGGGCTGAGCCGCGGGGACGTCCCCCTTACCCACTCTTCGGGAAAAGTAATCCCATGAAGTTATCCACAGGCTGTGGATTCGTCCCGGAGCATCCCAGGATTTCCTGCTAGAGCTTCGTCCTGAGGAAGGCGATGTCCTCGGCCTGACCGTCGAAGGGGGTCTCCACCACGATCGGGGCGTTCGCGCTCCGGCAGACCCCGAGGATGAGCTCGGGGTCGATCTGGCCCGCGCCGAGGCTCGCGTGCCGGTCGGCGCCGGAGTCGAAGGCGTCGCGCGAGTCGTTGCAGTGGATCAGGTCGATCCTGCCGGTGATCGCCATGACCCGCTCGACCACGTCCGCCAGGTCCTCGCCGCCCGCGTGGGCGTGGCAGGTGTCGAGGCAGAAGCCCACGTCGAAGCCGTCGAGCGCGTCCCACAGCCGGGCGATCCGCTCGAGCTTGCGCGCCATCGCGTTGCCGCCGCCCGCGGTGTTCTCGATGAGCACGGGCACCTCGTGCTCCTCCAGGCGCTCGAACACCTTGCGCCAGTTGTCGAAGCCCTTCTGCGGGTCGTCCCCGGCGCCGACGTGCCCGCCGTGGACGATCAGCCCCCGGGCGCCCAGCTTGGCCGCCGCCGCGAGGTGCGCGCTCAGCAGCTTGCGGCTGGGGATGCGCACCCGGTTGTTGACCGTCGCCACGTTGATCACGTACGGGGCGTGGACGTAGACCTCCACGTCCGAGTCCTTGATCTCCCGCGTCTTCTCGCCGATGACCGGGGCCTTCCACCCCTTGGGGTCACCGAGGAAGAACTGCACGACCTCCGCGCCGCGCGCCCTGGCGTGCGCCAGCGGGTCGTCCTGATCGACATGAGCTCCGATAAGCGGCATGTATCCGAGAGTAGCCGTTTCAACGCCGAGGGCATGGGCAGTCGCAGGTCGCGCCCCACCGCCCGCCCCCACGGGCCAACCCCAAGGAGTTCCAAGTGGCTGCTCGCTATCGCAGAGGGATCAGTCTCATCGGCCTCATCTACATCCTGATCGGCATCTACGTCGCCTGGGTGTACGACTACATCACCCCCGCACTCCTGAAGGACATCGCCGAGGCACTGCTCGCGGTCTTCCTGTGGTTCCTCATCCTGCTGGGTGTGGACCTGCGCCTGGCCGGTTAGCCGTCGCCCGTCCGCGTGCCGCTCGCCGGCCCGGCCCCCCCGGCCCGCGTGGCCGGACCCTCGCCGGTGTGGCCCTCGGCAGATTCGGGACCCTATGGGAAAAAACCCCCATTGCGGATGCCGAAGGCCACACCGACGAACGAGGCCACGATGCCCACGATGTTCAGCGCGCGCTCCGACGTCGTCGCGGAGACGTACTGGGAGTAGAGCCCGCCGACGAACCCCAGCACCCCCAGGAACGACGCGACGGAGTGCGCGGAGGGGATGAGCCCGGCCACGAAGGCGATCAGCCCGCAAAGGATCGTGCCGACGCTCAGCACGTTCTCCAGGGGGTGGCGCCGCCCGTCGCTGTTCAGCCTGAACCGGGAGGGCCCGCTTCGCCTGTTCCCGGACGCGGGTGACATCCCCACCGCCCCCTCTCCCCTGCGGACGTGCCCGTTTTCCCTGATGGGGACGTGCCCGGCGAGGTGACGGCCCAACCCTTGCCGGACTGGTAGGCTGGCACGGCTACGTCGAATGGGTGTGTCATGGCCCACCCTCCACCCCGAGCGCCGAAATGGGAACCCGGGGTGAAGTACGTCAGCGTCCTCCTGTCACGGCACGGTGTCGTGACCGCAAGAGTCCAGAGGAGGTTGGAAGTCAGCATGCGCCGTTACGAAGTGATGGTCATTCTTGACCCCTCGCTCGATGAGCGTACGGTCGCCCCTTCCCTCGACCAGTTCCTCACGGTCGTCCGCAACGACGGCGGCACCGTGGAGAAGGTCGACGTGTGGGGTCGCCGCAGGCTGTCCTACGACATCGCGAAGAAGCCCGAGGGCATCTACGCCGTCATCGACCTGAGCGCCGAGCCCGCCACGGTCAAGGAGCTCGACCGGCAGATGAACCTCAACGAGGGAATCCTGCGCACCAAGGTCCTGCGCCCGGACGTGCACTAATCTCCGGCATTTTGTCGGACGGCAGCCGTACTCTGAGCCGATAACCAGCGAAGGCCGCAGGAAGGGCAGCGCTAGCCATGGCAGCAGGCGACACCACGATCACCATCGTCGGCAACCTCGTCGACGATCCGGAGCTGCGCTTCACCCCCACGGGGCAAGCGGTGGCCCGGTTTCGCATCGCGTCCACTCCGAGGTTCCTCGACAAGACGACCAACGAGTGGAAAGACGGCGAAGGCCTGTTCCTGACCTGCAACGTGTGGCGGCAGGCGGCGGAGAACGCCGCCGAGAGCCTCCAGCGCGGTATGCGGGTCATCGTTCAGGGACGGCTCCGTCAGAGGTCTTACGAGACCAAGGAAGGCGAGAAGCGCACCGTCTACGAGGTCGAGGTCGACGAGGTCGGCCCCTCCCTGCGCAACGCGACCGCCAAGGTCAACAAGACCGCCCGTCAGGGCGGTGGCGGCGGTGGCGGCTTCGGTGGCGGCCCCGCCAACGACCCGTGGGCCTCCGCGGCGCCGGCCGCACCGCAAGGTGGCGGCTTCGGCGGCGGCGGTGGCAACAACTACGGTGGCGGCGGCGGTCAGCAGCAGCAGCAGGGTGGCGGCGGCTTCGGCGGCGGCGACTTCAGCGACGAACCGCCTTTCTAGGGACGCCCCTTCGGGGCGGCACGACCGCGTCCCGAAATCCCAGTCCATATCCGCAGCGACCATTCCCGCCTGACGGCGGGGCTCTGAAAGGAGCACCACGATGGCCAAGCCGGCACTGCGCAAGCCTAAGAAGAAGGTTTGCCTGTTCTGCCACGACAAGATCTCCTACGTCGACTACAAGGACACGGCGCTGCTTCGGAAGTTCATCTCCGACCGCGGCAAGATCCGTGCCCGCCGGGTGACGGGCAACTGCACCCAGCACCAGCGTGACGTGGCGACCGCTATCAAGAACGCTCGTGAGATGGCGCTCCTGCCGTACATGAGCACCGCGCGCTAAGGAGGTCCGGACAGATGAAGCTCATTCTCACCAGTGAGGTCACCGGCCTCGGCGCCCCCGGCGACATCGTCGAGGTCAAGAGCGGCTACGGCCGCAACTACCTGCTTCCCCGCGGCTTCGCGATCCTCTGGACGCGCGGCGGCGAGAAGCAGATCTCCTCGATCAAGAAGGCCCGTGACGCCCGCGAGATTCGCGACCTCGGCACCGCCAAGGAAGTCGCCGGCCAGCTGCAGGCCCTGAAGGTGGTCCTGAAGACGAAGGCCGGCGAGTCCGGCCGCCTCTTCGGCTCCATCACCACGGGTGACGTCGCCGACGCCGTCAAGGCCGCCGGTGGCCCCCTGCTCGACCGCCGTCGCATCGAGATCGCCTCCGCGATCAAGAGCCTCGGTTCCCACCGGGTCAGCGTCAAGCTGCACCCGGAGGTCTCCGCGTCCCTCGATGTCGAGGTCGTCGCGGCCTGACAGGCCCCGTGCGACAAGGGCCCCTCCCCGCTCGGGGAGGGGCCCTTGTCCTTGTCCGGCCCTCCCGCGAGCTCGGAAGGGAGGCGAGAGCCGCCCTTTCCCGACCCTCCCGCGAGTTTTCGGGAGGCTGGCGGTAGCCGCCCTTCCCGGTTCTCTCCCACCCCCGCGAGACCGGTTGAGAACGGCGTTCCCGATCTTCCCCGGGCTCGGAGGTGGGTGCGAACGCCTTCCGTGGGCCCGAAGGCCGGTGAGAACGGCCTTCCCGGTCTCCGGCCGGGCCGGGAGGCCGGTGAAAACCTTCTTTTCCGCCGGGGAAATTTCATATTCTGGTACCCCATTACCCCAGGTCACTGCGAGTACATACAATTCGGGAACCGTTGCTTCGCCCTGGAGGTTTTGTCATGGTCCGTCCCTCGACGCTGTTCGCGCTCGGTGCCCTCGCGGCGACCGCGGTGGCCTGTGCGCCGGCCTCGGAAACCACGACCCAGGCGAGCCCCGCGTCAAGCGCCTCCGGCGGCGCCTCCACGTCCGCCGACGCCTGCGCCAAGGACGGCCTCGCGCTGAAGACCCCCGGCAAGCTGACCATCGGCACCGACAAGCCCGCCTACGACCCGTGGTTCAGCGACGACGACCCGGCCAACGGCAAGGGCTTCGAGAGCGCGGTCGCCTACGCCGTCGCGGGACAGCTTGGCTTCGCCAAGGACGACGTCACCTGGGCCACGGTGAAGTTCGACTCCGCGTTCGCGCCGGGCGCCAAGCAGTTCGACTTCGACGTCAACCAGGTGTCGGTGACCCCCGACCGGGCCAAGGTCGTCGACTTCAGCAAGGGCTACTACACGGTCAAGCAGGCCGTGGTCGCGCTGGACGGTTCCAAGGTCGCCTCGGCCACGGACCTGGCGAGCCTGAAGGACGCCAAGATCGGCGTGCAGATCGGCACCACCTCGCTGCAGGCGGTCAAGGACGTCATCAAGCCGTCGTCCGACCCCAACGTCTACAACGAGCAGATCGACGCCGTCAACGCGCTGAAGAACAAGCAGGTCGACGCCGTGGTGGTGGACCTGCCCACCGCCTTCTACGTGACCGCGGCCCAGGTCGAGAACTCCAAGATCGTCGGCCAGTTCGGCGCGGCCTCCGGGGAGCCCGAGGTCTTCGGCGCGGTCTTCGAGAAGGGCAGCCCGCTGGTGAGCTGCGTCGACGAGGCCATCGACAAGCTGACCGCCTCCGGTGAGCTGGCGAAGATCGAGACCGAGTGGCTCGGCTCCGCCGCGGGCGCACCGGAGCTGAAGTGACCCTGGAGCACCACCCTTCGACGTCGTCCACGCTCACGCACGAGGCCACAGCCACGGCCGGGGCCGTGAAAGAGGTCTCGCCGAGGGCGCGGAGCGCGTACGGCCCGCGCCGCGGCGGCGTTCGATGAGGGACGACGAGCGCCTGCCGGTCCCGGCCGGCTGGGAGAAGAGCGAGCGGCAGGTCGAGAGGGAGCGGCTCCGCAGGAGGTCGTCGGTCCGTTCGGGCTCCGTCGCGACGGTCTCGACGATCCTCGTGATCGTCCTGCTGCTCTGGCTCTTCACCGCCTCGCCCGGCTGGCCCCGGGTCCGCGACACGTTCTTCGACCTCGACCAGTTCACCGAGGCCCTGCCGGACGTGCTGAGCGGGTTCCTGCTCAACATCAAGATCTTTCTGATCGCCGAGCCGCTGATCCTCGTGGTGGGAATGCTCGTCGCGCTGGCCCGCAACCTCACGGCGCCGGTGTTCTTCCCGCTGCGCGCCCTGGCGGTGATCTACACCGACGTCTTCCGGGGCGTGCCCACGATCCTCGTCATCTATCTCGTCGGCTTCGGCCTGCCCGCGCTCGGCCTGCAGGGCACGCCGACGGACCTCGCGACGCTGGGCATCATCGCGCTCACCCTCTCGTACGGCGCGTACGTGGCGGAGGTCTTCCGGGCCGGCATCGAGTCGGTGCACCCCAGCCAGCGGGCCGCGGCCCGGTCCCTCGGGCTGAGCCACGGTCAGACCATGCGCCACGTGGTGGTGCCGCAGGCCGTGCGCAGGGTGGTGCCGCCGCTGCTCAACGACTTCGTCTCGCTGCAGAAGGACACCGCCCTCGTCGCCACGATCGGTCCCCTGGAGGCGCTGCGGCAGGCGCAGATCCACGTCGCCAGCACCTTCAACTACACCCCCTACCTGGCGGCGGCGCTGCTGTTCATCCTGCTCACCATCCCCATGGCCCGCTTCACCGACTACCTGGCGGCCCGCTCGCAGCGGCGGCGGGGCCAGTGAGCGGGCGGATGCGGGCGTACGACGGCAGTGTCCCGCCGCCCGGTGAGACGGCGGCGTCGCGGGAGGAGAGAGCATGAGCCTGCTGTCCATCGAGGGCCTGTGGAAGAACTACCGCGGCCACAGCGTGCTGCGCGGCATCGACCTGGAGGTCGAGCCGCACGAGGTGGTCTGCCTGATCGGCGCCTCCGGCTCGGGGAAGTCCACCCTGCTGCGCTGCGTCAACCTGCTGGAGACCGCCGACGACGGCACGATCACCCTGGACGGCGTGGAGATCACCGACACCGGCACCGACCCCGACGACGTACGCAAGCGCATGGGCATCGTCTTCCAGGCGTTCAACCTGTTCCCGCACATGAGCGTGCTGGACAACATCACGCTGGCGCCGCGCAAGGTGCA
The DNA here is from genome assembly GCF_059358815.1 of Streptosporangium nanhuense. Lineage (NCBI taxonomy): Bacteria > Bacillati > Actinomycetota > Actinomycetes > Streptosporangiales > Streptosporangiaceae > Streptosporangium > Streptosporangium nanhuense. The sequence continues at coordinate 122,788 of NZ_JCADBG010000021.1, read as the reverse complement.
CAAGGTGGGCGGGAAACAGGCCGAGGCGCAGGCCCGCGACCTGCTGGCCAGGTTCGGCCTCGCGGACAAGGCGGACGCCTACCCCGACCAGCTCTCCGGCGGCCAGCAGCAGCGTGCCGCCATCATCAGGGCCCTGGCCACCCAGCCCCGCCTGATGCTGCTGGACGAGGTCACCTCGGCCCTGGACCCGGCGCTGGTCAAGGAGGTGCTCGGGATCATACGGGAGCTCAAGGAGGGGGGCATGACCATGGTCCTGACCACCCACGAGATGGGTTTCTGCCGCGAGATCGCCGACACCGTCTGCTTCCTCGACGGCGGCGTGCTCCTGGAACGGGGCACTCCCGAGCAGATCTTCACCGACCCTCGCGAGCCCCGCACCAGGGAGTTCGTGCAGAGCGTGATCGACGCCCGGCGCCTCTGACCTCCTCTCCCGCCCCCGGTGGGCGTGCCGAGGGGCTCAGCGGCGGTGCCTGCCACGGGACCCGGCCGCGGATCCGGGGCCGCCGGGAGGGCCGGGAGGGCCGGAGGGAGGACCCGGCGGTCCGGGCGGGCTCGTCCAGCCGTCCCCGGGACCGAAGGGGTAGCGTCCCGGGGGCGGCGGCGCGGGGGGTTCGGGGACAGGTTGCGCCGCCGCGGCGAGCACGCTGTTGCGCCTTCCGTACACCAGGTAGACCAGCACGCCGAAGGCCATCCAGATGATGAAGTACAGCCAGGTGATGAGCTGCAGGTTCACCATGAGCCACAGGCAGGCGAGGATCGAGGCGATCGGCACGCCGGGAGAGAGCGGGGTGCGAAAGCCCCGGGGCAGGTCCGGCATCGTCTGCCGCATCCTGACCACCCCGCCGGCCACGGCGATGAACACGAACAGGGCGCCGATCACGACCAGCGGTTCGAGCGTCAGCACGTCCACGAACTCGGCCAGCAGGATCGCGAGGAAGCCGATGATCACCGTGACCCTCGTCGGGCTGCGGTAGCTGCGGTTGATCCTGGAGAGCGAGCGCGGGATCAGCCCGTCGCGCGCCATGGAGAACAGCACGCGGGTCAGGCCGACGAGCAGCACCAGCACGACGGTGGTGAGACCGAGCACCGCCCCGATGTTGATGACGTGCACCATGAAGCCCTCGCCCGCCTCGCGGAAGGCGCTGGCGAGCGGAGCGTTCGCGGCGATCTTGTCGTACGGGGTCATCCCGACCATGATCACCGCGACCGCGATGTAGATGACCGTGGTGAGCACCAGCCCGCGGATGATGCCCTTGGGGATCGACCGCGGGGCGTCCTCGGACTCCTCTGCCGCGGTGGCCACGACGTCGAAGCCGATGTAGGCGAAGGTGATGGCCGCCGAGGCGGCGAAGATGCCGAACCAGCCGAACGTGCCCGTCTGGCCGAGGAGAAGTCCGAGCAGCGGGGAGTCCAGGGCCTCCTCGGCCTTGCCCGCCGGCACCGCCGGTACCGGGATGGCCGCGAGGTTGCGCTGGTCGAAGTGGAGGGCGCCGACCACGATGACCGCGCCGACGGCCAGCAGCTTGGCGATCACGATGACCCACAGGGTGCGCAGCCCGACGCGGGCGCCCAGGGCCACCACGGCCGTGAGGACCACCAGGATGAACAGTGTGAACAGGTCGAAGCCCGTGGTCTGGCCGACCATGCCCGCGATCACCTCGGGAAGGCGCACGCCGAGGTCGGTGAGCATCTGGGCGGCGTACAGGGACCAGGCGCGGGCCACCGCGGCGGTGGCCAGCAGGAGTTCCAGGACCAGCGCCCAGCCCACGACCCAGGCCCAGACCTCGCCGAAGATGACGTAGGCGAAGGTGTAGGCGCTTCCCGAGCTCGGCATGGCCGAGGACAGCTCCGCGAAGCAGAAGGCCACGAGCAGGCTGGTGATTCCCGCGATCATGAATGAGAGGATCACGCCCGGTCCGGCCATGGTCCCCGCCTGGCGGCCGGCGAGGCTGAAGATGCCCGCGCCGATCATGACACCGACGCCGAGGACGATGAGGTCCGCCCCGCGGTAGACCGTGGGCAGGCCGTGGCGCGCCCCGGTCAACCGGCTTGTGGCATGGCCCGGCGGCATGCGGCGAACGATCGACGAAGAAGCACCTTCGGGCACGACGTGACCAATCGTGGTGGGCTGATAACCCTATATTGTTGGACTCGTTTCACAGTGCCGCAGGGGAGTTGCACCGGACAAGGGCTATCCGGTCACGTCGTGGACACCACCGTGTCACGCCGGGATCACCTGCCCGGTGGGCACCGTCCGTCACGGGCGAACCACCCGCCGCCCCGGTGTCCGCCCGGCCGCCTCGGCTGTTCCGGTCGCCTCGGCTGTTCCGGTCGCTTGGCTGCTCCAACCGCCTTGGCCGCTCCGGCCGCTCCGGCCGCCTTGGCCGTTCCGGTCGCTTCGGCTGTTCCGGCCGCCTCGGCCGCTTCAGCCGCCGACCACCAGCCACGCCCTGCCGTACGCCCGCGTCGACAGGGTGACCAGCCGGGCCGCCATCCACAGCCCGAGCGCCAGCCAGAGTGCCACCAGGCCGCCGCCCCGCAGGTCCACCAGGAACGCGGCGGGCAGGTAGGCGATCGTCGTCCACACCCCCGCCCAGGCGAGGTAGCGCTGGTCCCCGGCACCGATCAGCACGCCGTCCAGCACGAACACCACCCCGGCGACGGGCTGCAGGACGGCCACCACCCAGAGCACGTCGAGCAGCTCCGCGGCGACGACGGGGCCGGCGTCGAACAGCGCCGGCACGAACGGCCTGGCCAGCACGATGAGGAGGCCGAGCAGCACACCCGAGCCGATTCCCCAGACCACCATCCTCCAGGTCGCGCCGCGGGCTCCCGCCACGTCGCCGGCCCCCAGCGCGCGGCCGGTGATCGCCTGCCCCGCGATGGCGATCGCGTCCAGGGCGAACGCCATCAGGGTCCAGATCCTGATGGCGACGGTGTGCGCCTCGATCTGCTGCTCTCCCATGCGGGTGGCCGCGGCGGTCGCGACGGCGAGCACCAGCTGGAGGCAGGCTGTACGGATGATGAGAGCGACCCCGGCCGAGCCCGCCGCCCGCACGCCCGCCAGGTCGGGGCGGAACGGCGCGCGGTGCCGGACGAGGATCAGGAGGAGGTAGACGGCGGCGGCGAGCGACTGGGCCAGCACCGTTCCCCAGGCCGAGCCCGCGACGCCCCAGCCCAGTCCCAGGACGAACACGACGTTGAGAACGGCGTTCAGCGCGAAGGCCCCCACCGAGACCAGCAGCGGGGTCGCGGTGTCCTGCATGCCGCGCAGCACGCCCGTGCCCGCGAGCACCAGCAGCATGGCGGGGACGCCCAGCAGGCTGATCCGCAGGTAGGTCACCGCCTGCCGGGCGAGCTCGCCCTCGGCACCGAGCAGGTGGACCAGCGTGGGTGCCAGGGGCCAGACGACCACGATGATCGTCAGTCCCACCCCGGCGGCCAGCCAGAGGCCGTCCACCCCCTGCCGAAGCGCCCGCCCGGTCTCGCCCGCCCCGATCTGCCTGGCCACCGCCGCGGTCGTGCCGTACGCCAGGAACACGCACAGTCCCACCAGGAAGCTCAGCACCGTGCTCGCCACCCCCAGGGCGCCGAGCGCGGGGGCGGGCAGGCGGCCGACGACGACCGTGTCGGTCAGCAGGAACAGCGGTTCGGCCACCAGGGCGCCGAACGCGGGCAGCGCCAGCCGCAGGATCTGCCTGTCGTGATCGCGACCTGACCCACCGGACTGCCCGGACCCACCGGACCGATCGGGCTCACCGGACCGATCGGGCTCACCGGACCGATCGGACCTGACGGGCCGACCTGACCGGTTGGGCTCACCGGGCCGATCGGATTCAACGGGCCGATCGGACCGACCGGACCCGCCGGACCGACCGGGGCGAGGAGTAAGAGGCACTTGTCTATTGTGCCTCTTACCTCTGGATGGATCTCCGGCGGGATGAACCCGTCAGGACATGCCATCTGGGGCGACTTTCGGCGTGTCACCCCAACTTTCTTTTCTCCACAGGCGGTGGATGACGTTTTCCCTGGTCAAAGGGTTATCCACAGCTGTGGACAAGAGTTATCCACAGTACTGTCCCCAGGGTGCCCACACCTCTGGGGAAGAAGTGCACAGCTTATCCACACCTCTGTCGACAGGCCGCGTTGCCAGGCGGGCGCGGAGCCGCGAAACTGTCACACCGATCGGCTACAAATAGAGATAACGTAACTGTGTTCGAAAGAGGGGGTGTGTGGTGAGCATCGCGGAGCCGCCGGTCTTCGAGCCGAGATTCGAGCGCACCCCACCGAACAACATCGAAGCCGAGCAGTCGGTCCTCGGCGGCATGCTGCTGTCCAAGGACGCCATCGCCGACGTGGTCGAGATCCTGCGGTCCGACGACTTCTACCGTCCGGCCCACCAGATCATCTACGACATCATCACCGACCTCTACGGCCGCGGCGACCCCGCCGACGCCGTCACCATCCTCGACGAGCTGCAGAAGCGGGGCGAGGTCGCCAGGATCGGCGGCGGTGCCTACCTCCACACGCTGACCGCCGTCGTCCCGACCGCGGCCAACGCCGGTTACTACGCGAGGATCGTCCGCGAGCAGGCCATCCTCCGCCGCCTGATCGAGGCCGGCACCCGCATCGTCTCCTACGGCTACGGCGGTCAGGACGAGGAGGTCGACGACCTCGTCGACCGCGCCCAGGCGGAGATCTACAAGGTCACCGAGCGCCGCACCTCCGAGGACTACGTCCCGCTGGCCGACATCATGCCCGGAGCCCTCGACGAGCTGGAGGCCATCGGCGGCCGGAGCGGCCAGATGGTCGGGGTCCCCACCGGCTTCCAGGACCTCGACTCCCTCACCAACGGCCTGCACCCCGGCCAGATGATCGTCGTGGCGGCCCGTCCCGCCATCGGCAAGGCGCTCGCGCTCGACACGCCGCTGCCCACTCCCGACGGCTGGACGACCATGGGAGAGGTCGAGCCAGGTGACCACCTGATCGGTGCGGACGGCAAGCCGACACGGGTGGTCGCGGCGACCGAGGTGATGCACGGACGACCTTGTTACGAGGTTGAGTTCAGCGACGGCACCGTGATCGTCGCGGACTCCCAGCACCAATGGCGGACGACCACGCGTGCGCGTCGTCGCCAGGATGCCGAGAGCAAGCGAGCCCTTTACTGGCCCCTCACGTCCATCGAGCACGTTAGGCGCGTATACGAGACGTCGATGGCGGAGCCGGACCGGCTCATCACGCATCGGGAGGCTCTGTCGGTTCTCGGTGACGAGTTTCGCAACGTTCTCCACACCGTGCAGAAGGAGATCGGCGTGTCGGGCAAGATGCCCACGTCCGTCACAGGCCCGGTTCGTCGCTACACGTGGAACGCCCCGGCATACTCATGCAAGGAGCTTTTCGGAGCGCTGTACGCACGGGTCTCCCAGCCGATGAACGCTTCCACGACCGCTGCCCACAAGGACGTCGTGACGACCGAGGAGATCGCCCGCACATTGCGTTGTGCTTCGGCGGACAAGCGGCCGAACCACGCGGTTGCCCTCGCGGCGGCGTTCGACCTGCCCGAGCGGGATCTGCCGTTGCCCGCCTACGCCCTCGGAGTATGGCTCGGTGACGGCCACACCGACGGTGCCCGGTTCACCACCATCGATTCGGAGATCGTTCTCAACCTGGAAGCCGAAGGGTTGCGGGTCACCCGTACGGGCTCCGATCTCCTCTACTCACTCGGTCTGCCACATCCGCCGCCCGTGGCGGAGAGGCCCTGCGCGGTCTGCGGTGCCCTGTTCGTGCCCCAGACATCCCAGATACGCACGTGTGGCCGCTCTTGCGGAGGAAGGGCTCGCCTGGTGTCGGGTCCGGTTCCGGCACCCACGTGCCCCGACTGCGGTGGTCCGTCCAGCGGTCTGAGGCAGTGCCAGGCATGCCGGAACCGTCATGGCACGGTACAGGCCATCCTGCGCACCCTCGGTGTCCTCGGCGACAAGCACATTCCCCAGATCTACCTGCGAGCCTCCGAGAAGCAGCGGCGTGCCCTGCTCGCAGGTCTCCTCGACACCGATGGATACATCAGCCGCAACGGTCAGATCCAGCTCGGGGTCACCAACAGGAGACTTGCCGAAGACGCCTACGAACTGGTTCTGAGTCTCGGTTACCGGGCGACGATGAGGACACGGGCGGTCAAGGGCAGGAACGTCGACTCCTCCACCTACTACATGATCAACTTTATGGCGGCGGACAAGGTGTTCCGCCTGTCCCGCAAGGCCGTCCGGCAGGTGACCACGGTCCATCCGTCGACGCTCGTCCGGTACATCGTCGACGTGCGGCCGGTGCCCTCGACACCGGTGAGATGCGTGGAAGTCGACAGTGCCGACCATATGTACCTTGCCGGAAGGACCTCTATTCCAACGCACAACAGCACGCTTGGCCTGGATTTCGCGAGATCTGCCGCTATCAAGCACGGTATGACCACTGTGGTGTTCTCGCTGGAAATGTCGCGTAATGAGATCACGATGCGTCTGCTGTCGGCCGAGGCGCGGGTGGCCCTGCACGCCATGCGGTCGGGCACGATGACCGACGACGACTGGGCGAAGCTGGCCCGGCGGATGGGCGAGGTGGCCGAGGCCCCGCTGTTCATCGACGACTCGCCCAACATGTCGATGATGGAGATCAGGGCCAAGTGCCGCCGTCTCAAGCAGCGCAACGACCTGCGGTTCGTCATCATCGACTACCTGCAGCTGATGTCCTCGCCGAAGAAGACCGAGAGCCGCCAGAACGAGGTCTCCGAGATCTCCCGGGCCATCAAGCTCCTCGCCAAGGAGCTGGAGGTCCCGGTGATCGCGATCTCCCAGCTCAACCGTGGTCCCGAGCAGCGTACGGACAAAAGGCCCATGGTCAGCGACCTGCGCGAATCCGGAAGTATCGAGCAAGATGCTGACATGGTCATCCTGCTGCACCGGGAAGACGCCTACGAGCGCGAGTCGCCCAGGGCGGGCGAGGCCGACCTGATCGTGGCCAAGCACCGTAACGGTCCCACCGCCACGGTCACCGTGGCCTTCCAGGGCCACTACAGCCGTTTCGTCGACATGGCTCCTCACTAGAGCTCACGTGCGGGATCCGCGATTCCATGGGCAAGTGCGGCCGATCATGAGTACTGTCCGGGCGGATCCGCATGATCGTGAGCTTTGACGACGCTCCGTGATGTCGGACTTGCGGGACTTCTGGTCGTCGGTCATTCGAGGAGCCGGGCCCGTGGGGCGCGGCGATGGCATGGGGTAGTCCAACCTCCGAAACGGCTTCTGGTTTCGCCGTCATCAAGCCGCCTCTTCCGTGGAATCGGGAGCGGGAGCGGGAGCCGGCCGCACGCCGCCGGACCGGGCCTCCTCGTCGGGGAAGACCCACTTCCGGAACGCCCAGAAACGGAAGACCATGGTGATCAGCGTGCCGATGACCTGCGCGCTCACGAAGTCGGCGATCTCCTGGGTCACCAGGCTCACGTCCGGGGTCTCCAGCAGGAGCACGTATCGGGAGATCCACAGCGGCACGGAGCTGAGCACCAGACCGACGCCACTGACCAGGAAGAACAGTGCCGCCTCGTGACGGCGCTCGCGACCGCCCCTGGTCCGGAACGACCATTCACGGTTCAGCACATAGGACACGATCGTCGCCACGAGCACCGCGATGACCTTCGCGGTCACCGGCTTCGGTTCCAGAACGGTCAGCTTCAGACCGTAGAACACCGCGTTGTCCACCAGGAACGCCGTTCCGCCCACCACCGCGAACTTCAGCAGCTCACGATGCTTCAGCGCGAGTGCGTGCAGCGGTCCCGGTAATCTCGCGAGTACTGCGTCTGCTGTTCGTGGCACCCCCGATCTTCTCACCGGTCGAACACGCCGGTGACAAGACTTACGAATACGGCTTGTCCGGCAATCCGGTTCCCGCGGATGTGTCCTCCCGGCTTGACGTGAACCTTGGTTGAGGTACGAACCTGTTCACACGGCGCCGCGAGGGCGCGGACAAGCCCACTGTGACCAGCGGAGGACCGTCATGCCCGAAGAGCCGATCCGGTTAGCGGTGATCGTCGGTAGTGTCCGGGAAGGCCGGCTCGGCCCGACCGTCGCGGAGTGGTTCGCGGGCAGGGCCCGCCGGCACGGGAGCCTGGACGTCGACGTCATCGACCTGGCCGAGACTCCACTGCCGATGGAGTTGCCCCGTTCCGGGGCCGCGCCGGCCGCGGAGGCCTCGCGAGCCCTGGGGGTCCTGACACCACGCCTGGCCAGGGCCGACGCGTTCGCCGTCGTGACGCCCGAGTACAACCACAGCTTCCCCGCCTCGTTGAAGAACGCCATCGACTGGCACAACCGGCAGTGGCACGCCAAGCCGGTCGGTTTCATCTCCTACGGTGGCATCTCCGGCGGCCTGCGGGCGGTCGAGCAGCTCCGCCTGGTCTTCGCCGAACTGCACGCGGTCACCGTCCGCGACACCGTCAGCTTCCACGGCGCCTGGAGGCACTTCGACGAGGAGGGGGCGCCGACCAGCCCGCGCAGCTGTGACGGCGCGGCCACGATCCTGCTCGACCAGCTGACCTGGTGGGCGCGGACGCTGCGCGAGGGCAGGACCGCCCGCCCCTACACGACCTGACCTGGACGGCACCCCGGCGGACGCGGAGAACCCTTCGAGAGGACGCCCGAGAGGGGCCGCGAGTGGAACCGGCCCTTCCTCTCTTCCACGGAGCCTCGGTGGATGCGCCGTCACCCCGACCGGCGGCGCATCAGGGAATCAAAACGATCTTCCCGGTGGTACGGCGGGCCGACAGGAGCTCGTGTGCCTTGACCACCTCGGCCAGCGGCAGCACCTGGTCCAGGTGGACCCTGAGCCGGCCCGCCTCCACCAGGGCCGTCAGCCGCGACAGGTCGGCCGCCGAGGGGCGCACGTTCACCACCGCGAGCCGTACGCCCAGCTCGGCCGCGCGTTCCCGCGTGATGCCGAGGTTGCCGCTCAGCGCTCCGACGAGCAGGCCGCCGGGCCTGAGCGCGGCGGCGGAACGTTCCCCGTACTCTCCGCCCACCAGGTCGAGCACCACGTCCACCGGTTCGGTCTCCGTGACGAAGTCGGCGGCGGTGTGGTCGATCAGGGTGTCCGCGCCGAGCTCGCGCAGGAGGTCGTGCTTGGCGGTTCGAGCGGTACCGGTGACGTGCGCCCCGAGGGAGGCGGCGATCTGGACGGCGAGGTGGCCGACCCCTCCTCCGGCGGCGTGGACGAGAACCCGCTGCCCCTCGCCGAGGCTGGCGATGCCGACCAGCGCCTGCCAGGCGGTCAGCCCGGCCAGCGGGAGCCCTCCCGCCTGCTCCACGGGCAGCGCGGCGGGCCGGTGGACGATCTCGTTGGGTGAGGCGAGCACGTAGTCGGCGTAGGCGTTGCCGGCGCCGGGGTAGGCGAGCAGGCCCAGCACCTCGTCACCGGGGGCGAACGCGGACACGCCGGGCCCGGTGGACTCGACCGTGCCCGCGACGTCCCAGCCGAGGGTGAAGGGCGGCGGGCCGAGCAGCGGGTAGAGGCCGGAGCGGACCGCCCCGTCGACGGGGTTGACCCCGGCGGCCCCGACCCTGATCAGGACCTGCCCGTGATCCGGTTCCGGCCGGTCGGCCTCGGCGACACCGAGTACGGAAGGGGCGCCGACGGCGGACTGGGTGATGACGCGCATCGTGATCTCCTCAGAGGGGAAGTTCTTCGGGACCAATCGTCGGCGACATCGGTATCTCTCTGGAAGAAGGCACCTTTTAGCGATATAGGTACCCTATGGAAACTACTTCTGGCCTGCGAGAGTACGGCGCCGCCAACGCGTACCTGCGGGAGTGCGGCTCGCGGAAGGTCCTGGAGGCGATCGCCAACAAGTGGACCTGCCTGCTGGTGGACGCCCTGCGGGACGGCCCGGTCCGGTTCGGCGTGCTCCGCCGCAGGGTGGACGGGATCACCCAGAAGAGCCTCACCCAGACGTTGCGGAACATGGAGCGCGACGGGATGGTGATCCGCACCGTCTACCCGACGATCCCGCCCCGGGTGGAGTACGAGCTCAGCGCGCTGGGGCACAGCGTGGTCACGCTGATGGAGGGCATCAAGAGCTGGTCGGAGATGCACGTGCCCGAGATCATGGCCGCCCGCGAGCGCTACGACGTCCGTGCGGCGGAGGAACCCAGGCCCGTCCAGGCGCTCTGAACGGGCCCGGACGCGGCCCACCGGCCGCCACGCAGGCGCGGGGCCTGTCCAGGCGGAACGGGCCCGGACGCGCCCACCGGCCGCCACACGCGACGACGCCCGCCACCCGGAGTCGTGTTCCAGGTGGCGGGCGTCGTCGTCTCCGGGGTCACAGGCGGCTGGTGGCCGCCGTGGATCCCCTCCGCGTCCGGACGCTCACAGCCGCCGCGTGATCCCCGGACGCCGGTTTACCAGCCGCTGCCGGACCGGTAGAGCTGGCCGCGCACCGCGCCGCCGCCGAACTCGGTGGTGTGCAGGTTGGTGTACCAGTTCTTCGGGTTCTTCTTGATGCCCCGGGCGATGTCGGACTTCACCGACGCGGTGCCGGCGATGCCGGTGACGCCCTTGGGCAGGCCGTTCGTGTCGGCGAAGAAGTCGATCACGACATCGCCGTTCTTGCCCTTCTTGCCACGGTGGATGTGCCCGTTGGTGGGAGCGGCGAGCTTCTCCCAGATGGTGGCGTAGTAGACCTTCGAGCCCTTGATGCCGACGAGCCACTCGGCGCGGCCGTTCGGGTCGCCGACCTTCTTGCCGGGGGCCGGGACCTCCTGGCGGCCGTCGGCGTTGGAGTGGTAGATGGGGTGCACGCCGGCGGCCAGCACGTTGGCCAGGTTGGTCGGGCTGATCCGGTGCATCTGGGCACGCACCGCGCCACCCGGGAACTCGGCGGTGTGCAGGTTGAGGTACCAGTTCTTCGGGTTCTTCTTGATCCCGGACAGCAGGCCGCGGTCGTTGATCTTGACGCTGCCGAGGATGGCCTTGCTGCCGCCGGGCAGGGCCTCCATGAAGAAGCCGACCTTCACGTCGCCGTTCTTGCCGGCCTTGCCCTGGTGGATGTGGAAGGCGGTGGGGGTGTCCGTCCCCTGCCAACGTACGGCGTAGGAGACCTCGTTGCCGCGGATGCGGACGATGGCGATGGCCTTGCCGTCCTTGTCGCCGACGGCGGGACCGCCGCTGACCGGCACCTCGTTCTTCCCGATCAGGGTGCCCGCGAAGTAGGCGTCCGCTGTGCTCGCGGTATCGGACCGCGTGACCGAGCCTGTGCCGGCCTGTGCGACCGGGGCGAGGGCCGCGGAGAGCAGGGCCGCGGTGATGGCCACGCCGGAGACGGTGAGGGTGCGCTTGGACATCTTTGAACCTTTCGTAGCTGTGAGGGGGCTGCTGCGTTCTTCAGCCGGTTGTACGGAGCCACGACCACCTAAGGTTCAATTTTCAAGTACGTAAAAATGCACACACGGAAACGGCCCTCGGAGGGCTCTTCCACTCCGTGGGAGGGCTAGGATGCCCCGCTCAGACCATGACGGTGAGCAGCGTGTCGCCGCCGGTCGTGCGCACCTCGAAGTGGTCTATCCCGGCCGGTTCCCAGGCGACCCCGCCGTGCACGTAGAGCGGTTCGGGAGAGCCGGGAACCCCGTAGCCCCGCTCGGGCACCGCCCATCCGGTGACCACGCGCCGCTCGCCCGCCGGGGAGACGGCGATCAGCTCGCACTCCAGCGGTCCCTTGACGCCCTTGAGCTCCAGGGCGGCGTGGGTGCCCCAGCCCTTCGTCTCCAGCACCAGGCCGCCGGTGACACCGGAGGCGCCCGTGCCCGCGAGCGGCGTGCCGGCCCGGTAGGCCTCCTCGGCGGGGCCGTGCGCGGAGTGGCCGACGGGGACGGTCCCGCTCTCGCCGGAGATCGCGGTGCCCGCCGCGATCCCGCCGGCGACCAGGGTGACGGCCGCGGCGGCGCCGACCACGAACGTGCCCCTGCGGGCGCGCCGGTCGGCGGCCTTGCGGCGGCGCAGCAGGCTGACCACCTCGGCGGGACCCCGGTCGCCGGTGCCGGTGTCGTCGCGCCCGTTTCGCTCGTTTCCCAGGGGCGCGATGCCGGCGAGCGCGCCCGCCACCCCGGACAGCTCCTGGAGCTCGGCGGTGCAGGACGGGCACGTGGCCAGGTGGGCCGCGAAAGCCGTCCGGTCGGGCTCCTCGAGGATGCCCAGGGCGTACGCGCCCACGTCGGTGTGCTCCACTTGCGAGGTCATGCCGTCACCCCTCTCTCCTCCAGGGCGACGCGGAGGGCGCGGAGGGCGTAGTACGCCCTCGACTTCACCGTACCCACCGGGATGCCGAGCGCCTCGGCGGCGTCGTTCACCGACCGGTCGCGCAGGACCGTCTCGTTGAGGATCTCGCGATGGGCGGGAGACAGCGAGTCGAGCGCGTCCGACACGACGACCTGTCGCAAGAGATCTTCCATCTGATCGGGCATGGTCACACTCTCCAGCGGTCCCTCACCCGCCTCGTGGGGACGCGCGTCCTTGCGACGCTGGTCGTCGATCACGATATGTCTGGCGACCGTCGCCAGCCAGGGCATCAGGGACGACGCGTCGGCGTCGAACCGGTCCGCGCTGCGCCACGCGCGGACCATTGTCTCCTGCACCACGTCCTCGGCCCACTGCAGGTCGCCACGGGTGAGCCGTGAGACGAAGGAGAGCAGCGGCCGGTGGTATGCCCGGTACAGCTCCGCGACGACCAGCTCGTCGTCGGGGGCGTCGACCGGTCGCAGGCGGCGGGACCGGCTCCGCCGGTCACCGGGCCAGGAAGAGGCTTTCACGTTGGGGTTCTCTCCGGGAAAATCGGCCGGCGGGGCAGGGCAGGCGCCCTGCCGCGTCATCACGCGCGTCCCGCGGTTCGCGCCGGGCGGTCGTGACCGGTGCGCGGGACGGTGTCGCCTGCCTCGTCGTGGGCGCGGATGCCGGGTGGCGGTTCCGCGATCACAGCGGTGCCCGCTGGAGCGGGCCGCCACGAGGCGTTCACGATCACGCTGTGCCCTCCGGGGATCGGCCGCCGAACAATTTTCCGGTGTCGGCATGCAGTACGGCGCCGGGTCCCGGGGGGTTCACCAGATCGCGTGGATTTTCGATTATCAGCCGAATCAGCTTCTCATAAGAGGCAAATCAGACTAATTCCGGGCACGGAACACTCCTCGAACCGGCGAGCCACCATGGCGTCCCCCGGCCGGACAAGGCGAGCACGAGGGCACGGGGGCGCAGGGGCACGGGGGCATAGGGGCGCGGCACCAGCCGTGGTGCGGGGTACGGGAGTGCGGGACACGGGACGCGGGATCGGCCGTCGCGCGGCGTACCAGGACGCGTCGGGGTGCCGGGGTGCCGGACCGTGCGACGTACGGGAGACGGGACCGGTCGTCGCGCGGCGTGCGGACATCGGGTGACCGGTCTCGTGAGGCGGGCCGCCCAGATCGCGGCACGCCGTGAGGGCGGGCCGCGGCGGTGTCACAGGACCGGGCGGACGTGGGTGACGAGACGGCCGCCGTCGAAGACGTGCAGGGCGATCTGCGGCGGCAGGTCGTAGTCGACGGGAATCGGGATGTCGAGCTCCCGGGGGAGCCGCAACGTGGAGACGACCCCCGGGGCGACCGACAGCGGCAGGCCCGCGAAGGTGGTGCTCGCCGCGGTGTGGGCGTGACCTGCGATGACGGCCACCACCTGCGGGTGCCGCCGTACGAGCGTCTCCAGCCGCTCCGGGTTCCGCAGCCGGATCGAGTCCACGTACGGGGTGCCCAGCGACACCGGCGGGTGGTGCATGCCGACGATGGCCGGGGTGTCCGGGGCCTCGGTGAGCACGCCGTTCAGCCAGGTGACCGTCTCGTCCTCCAGGAAGCCCTCCGGCCGCCCGGGGACGCTGGAGTCGCACAGCGCGACGGTGAGCCCGTTTAACCTGAGGACCTGGTTGATCGGCCCGTCGCCGTCCTCGTCGAGGTCGAGCAGCGCCTTGCGGAACGCCGAACGGGCGTCGTGGTTACCCGGGCAGATGATCGTCGGATAGCGCGTGGTCAGCAGCTCGCGCGCGATCTCGTACTCCTCGATCAGGCCGTTGTCGGCGATGTCGCCGGTCACCACGACCGCGTCCAGGGGACCGGACAGGTTCTCCAGGTGTCGCATGACGGATCGGGTCCTGTCGATGCTGCGGGGGGAACCGTCGATATGGACGTCACTTACGTGCGCCAGGATCAGCATCAATCAAGAGTGACATATCCGGCTTCCCGCCGCCGGGCATCCGGGACGGAGGGCGGGAACGCACCGGGCGAGGAAGGCCGGTGTGAGCGGGAGAGCCGAACGGGACGGGCCGCGGACGCGGGGGCCGGGCGGTGGAACCGGACGGACCCGGAGAACGATGCCGGGCCGGGCGGTGAACCGGGCGGGAAGCGGATGTCGGGCCGGGCGGGAGCGATCCGGCATCAGGCGTGAACCGGGCGGGAGCGATCCGGCATCAGGCGTGAACCGGGCGGGAGCGATCCGGCATCAGGCGTGAACCGGGCGGGAGCGATCCGGCATCAAGCGTGAACCGGGCGGGAGCGATCCGGCATCAGGTGTCAACCGGGCGGGACGAGCCCCGGGGGCGGTCTCCGGGCAGCCGAATGAGCCGGGGCCCGCCCCGCCCCTCGTGAGGGACGGGCCCCGGCGGATCGGAGGTCGTACCGGCTACTCCCACCGGAAGACCCGCGCGGCCAGGCCGACCGTCACCAGCACGGTCACCGCCATCACCACCAGGTGCAGCGGCTGCGGCGCGTGCCCCGCCCACGTGTCGCGGAGCGCGTCGGCGAACGGCGCCATCGGCAGGAAGTCCCCGATCCGCCGCACCACTTCGGGCATGAGGTCCCGGGGGACCCACATCCCCGCCATGAACATCAGCGGGAACATCAGCAGCGAGCCGATGCCCGGCGCCACCTTCGCGTTGGGCGCCAGCGCGGCGATCAGCAGCCCCAGGCCCAGCAACGAGGCCGTGCCGAGCACGAACACCCCCGCGAAGGCGAGCGGGCTCTTGGGCGGGACCGAGCCGAGGACGAGATAGCCCAGGCCGACCAGGAGGAGTGTGGCGACGATCGCCACCGCGAGGTTGTTGACGACCTGGGCGACCAGCAGCCGGACCGGGTTGACCGGGGTGGTGGACATCCGGCGCAGCACGCCGCTCTCCCGGTAGGTCACCAGCGTCGCCGGCAGGACGGTCAGCGCCATCGTCACCACCGCCAGGATCACCATCATGGCGGGCAGCTGGGTGTCGATGACCCGCTCCCCGCCCAGCTCCGGGACCTTCTCCTGGTAGCCGGGGATCTGCCCGAGCCCGAGCAGGAGGATGAGGGGCAGCATTATCGAGAAGATCGGGCCGCCCGGGTCCCGCAGGAAGAGCTTGGCCTCGGTCAGGAGCATCTTGTTCATGAGGAGATCTTCTTTCCGGTGAGGCTGAGGAAGGCGTCGTCGAGGGTGGCCTGCTCCATGCGCAGGTCGGTGGGCACGATTCCCGCGGCGGAGAGGACGGTCGTGACCGCGAGGAGCAGGTTGCCGGTGCCGGTGACCGCGATCTGCTCGCCGCTGCGGCTCACCCCGGTCACCTCGGGCAGGGCTTTGAGCCGGGAGTCGTCGAGCGGCCCGGACAGCCGGAACCTGAGGGTCTGCTGCCCGCCGACCTTGGCGATCAGGCCCGACGGGCTGTCCATCGCGACCACCCGGCCGGAGTCGATCAGCGCGAGCCGGTCGCAGAGCCGCTCGGCCTCCTCCATGAAGTGGGTGACGAGCAGGATCGTCACGCCGTCCTCGCGGACCCGCTCGATGAGCTCCCAGGTGTCCCGGCGCGCCTGGGGGTCCAGGCCGGTGGTCAGCTCGTCCAGGATCGCCACTCGGGGGTTGCCGACCAGCGCCAGCGCGATCGAGAGCCGCTGCTGCTGGCCGCCGGAGAGCTTGCCGTAGGGGGTGTCGCGCTTGTCGGTGAGTCCGACGCGCTCCAGCAGCGCCACCCAGTCCGCCGGGTTCCGGTAGAAGGAGGCGTACAGGTCGAGCGCCTCCCACACCTTGAGCTTCTCCGGCAGCGTGGAGCTCTGCAGCTGGACGCCCAGCTTCTCCTTGAGCTCGGTGCGGTGCAGGCCTCCGAGCACGCTGACGGTGCCGGAGTCGGGGACGCGCAGGCCGGCGACGCACTCCACGGTGGTCGTCTTGCCGGCGCCGTTGGGGCCGAGAACGCCGAAGATCTCGCCCTCTTCGACGGTGAACGACACGTCGTCCACCGCCAGTTGGTCGCGGTACTGCTTGCGGAGGTTGCTGACCTCGATGACCTTCATGCTCAACGACGCTACGAGCCGCGCCGCGCCCGGAGAATCCGTCTACATCCCCGGTGGGAGCGGGCCAGGCACCCGGCGGGGGTGTGGCTACCTCCACCCCTCCACGGCGTCCGCCACCACTGGGCAGGCCCGGCCGGATCGCCGACACTTGGTCCATGAGGACATACGCGGTGGCGGCGGGAAGAGCGCTGGCCCTGGGCGCGGCGGCGCTGGTGGACGTCGTCCTGGTGGCGCTCACCCTGGTCGGGTTCGTGCTGGCGTTCGGCCTGGGGATGATCTTCATGTTCCCCCCGGCGGCCCATCTGATCAGGCACCGCACCGCGCTCGCCAGGAGGTTGAACGGCACGTGGTTCGGGATCGCCGTCCCGGCGCCCTACCTGCCTCCGCCGCTGCCGACCCGGCCCCAGCCCGACGGCTGGTACCGCCACGAGCGCCAGCTCTACAAGACGGCGAAGTGGCCCGACTGGAACAACCGCTGGAAGTGGATCGTCGGCGACCCGGCCACCTGGCGGGACGGGCTGTGGCTGTTCCTCAACCCGCTGGTCGTCTGCGTCCTCCCGCTGCTGCCCCTCACCCTTGCCGGATGCACGGTCCTGGCGGCGTGGGCCCCGGTCCCGGTGCCGCTGTCCCTGGCCCTGGGATGCGCCTCGGCCGTCGCGCTCGCCGCGACGCCGCGCCTGCTGCGGGGGTACGCGTGGTGGAACCACCTGCTGCTGTCCCCCACCGCCAGGTCCGTGCTCGCGGCGCGGATCCAGCGCCTCGACCAGGCGCGCCTGGCGACGGTCGACTCCCAGGCCTCCGAGCTGCGACGGATCGAGCGCGACCTGCACGACGGGGCGCAGGCGAGGCTCGTCGCGATGGGCATGACGCTCGGCGCGGTCGAGGAGCTGATGGACAAGGACCCCGTGGCGGCGAAGGCCCTGCTCGCCAAGGTCAGGGACGCCTCGTCCACGGCACTCGTCGAGCTGCGCGACCTCGTCAAGGGCATCCACCCGCCGGTCCTGGCCGAGCGCGGCCTCGGCGACGCCGTGCGCGCCCTCGCGCTGGACAGCCCGCTGAAGGTCACGGTCACCGTGGACCTGGACACCCGCCCCGACTCGCCCGTGGAGTCGGCCGCCTACTTCTCGATCAGCGAGCTCCTCACCAACGCGACCCGCCACGGCGGCGCCGAGCGGGTGTGGATCGACATCAGCAGCAACGACCACGCGCTGCGCGTGGTGGTCACCGACGACGGCTCGGGAGGCGCCGACCCGTCCCGCGGCAGCGGCCTGCGCGGCATCGAGCGCAGGCTGGCGGCCTTCGGCGGGGTGCTCGCGGTGAACAGCCCGCGGGGCGGCCCGACCACCGCCACGTTCGACCTGCCCAACGCCCTGCTGAGCGACAAGGGGCCGGACTGCACGCCGTCCCTGCCCCGCGGCAAGGCCACCATCGTCGGGATCTGCTGGGGGATCGGCTGGCTCCCGCTCTTCCCGCAGGGACTGGTGGCGATGGTCATGAAGATCCTCGACGTCGAGAACCGCAGCTGGTTCCTCGCCCTCTACCTGCCCGAGCTCCTGCAGTGGCCGCTGATCGTCTTCAACATCCTCCTGGGCCTGTCCATGTACGCCGCGGGCATGCTCATCCCCGTCATGCACGCCCGCCAGCAGCGGCTGGCGGAGGTCCTGCCGGGCCGCCTATGGTTGGGCCGGTGAGCCCGAGAGTCGTCATCGCCGAAGACCTGTACCTCCTGCGCGACGGCCTGGTCCACCTGCTCCAGGCGCACGACTTCGAGGTGGTGGCCGCCGTGGAGTCGGGGCCCGAGCTGCTGGAGGCGCTGACCGGCCTGCGGCCCGACGTGGCGGTGGTCGACGTACGCCTCCCGCCCACGTTCACCGACGAGGGGCTCCAGGCCGCGCTGGCGGCGCGCCGGGCCGTCCCCGGCCTGCCGGTGCTCGTGCTGTCCCAGCACGTCGAGCAGCTGTACGCGCGAGAGCTCCTCGCGGACGGCTCGGGGGCGATCGGCTATCTCCTCAAGGACCGGGTGTTCAACGCCGAGCAGTTCGTCGACGCGGTCCGCCGGGTCGCCGCGGGCGGCACCGCGATGGACCCCGAGGTGATCGCCAAGCTGCTGGCCAGCACCGCCCGGCACCAGCCGCTCGGCGCGCTCACCCCGCGCGAGCGCGAGGTGCTGGAGCTGATGGCCGAGGGCCGCTCCAACGCGGCCATCTCCCAGCGGCTGTTCCTCAGCGAGAGCGCGGTCGGCAAGCACACGGCCAGCATCTTCGCCAAGCTCGACCTCGCCCCCTCCGACGACGACAACCGCCGCGTGCTCGCCGTCCTGACCTACCTCAACGCCGCCCGCGGCTGACGCCCGCCGTGACGCCGTCTCCTGTCTCACCTCAACCGCCGCCCGCGCTGACGCCCGCCGCGCCGTCCTGACCTACCTCAACGCCGCTCGCGGCTGACGCCCGCCGCGCCGTCCTGACCCGCCTCACGCCGCCCGCGGCTGACGCCCGCCGTGACGCCGTCTCCTGTCTCACCTCAACCGCCGCCCGCGCTGACGCCCGCCGCGCCGTCCTGACCCGCCTCAAGGCCACCCGTGCCGACGCTCCCCGCCCCCTTTTCCCGGCCGGGTAACGGTTCTGTCGGTCTCAGCGGATAACGTGCTGTTGGAGTACGGCTTCCGCGCGTGGGGTGCCGTTCGGGACGAAGGGATGATCAGGTGAAGTTCCGGGTTAACCGTGATGTCCTGGCCGACGCGGTGGCCTGGGTGGCCCGGGTGCTGCCGAACCGGCCGGCCATTCCCGTGCTCTCCGGCCTGCTCCTGGAGGCCGACGACGGAGACCTCGTGCTGTCGGCCTTCGACTACGACGTCTCCGCCCGCGTCTCGATCGACGCGGTCGTGGCGGAGCCCGGCCGGGTGCTGATCCCGGGCCGGATCCTCGCGGAGATCACCCGCAGCCTGCCCGGCGAGGTGGTGGAGGTGCTCACCAGCGGTTCCGAAGCGGTCCTGACCTGCGGGAGCGCGGAGTTCGGCCTGCTGACCATGCCGGTCGAGGACTTCCCCTCCCTCCCCGAGATGCCGCCGAAGATCGGCGCGGTCGGCGGTGTGGTCTTCGCGAGCGCGGTCGGCCAGGTTGCTCCGGCGGCCAGCCGCGACGAGAGCCTGCCCATGCTGACCGGCATCCGGGTCGACATCTCCGGCGACGACGTGACCATGGCCGCCACCGACCGCTACCGCATCGCGGCCAGGGAGTTCGGCTGGCGCCCCGAGACGGCCGGTGCCACGGCCGCCGCGATGGTGCCCGCGCGGGTGCTCGTCGACGTGGCCAGGTCGTTGCGCGGCGGCGAGGTGTCGGTGGCGCTGGGTGACGGCGTGGCCGGTTTCGAGAGCGTCGGCCGGGCCACCACGGTCCGCCTGCTCGACGAGCAGTTCATCGACTACCGCTCGCGGCTGACCGACGACTGGTCGATCCGGGCCGACCTGCCGGTGGCGCCGTTCATCGACGCGATCAAGCGGGTGGCGCTGGTCGCCGAGCGCAACACCGCGGTCCGGCTCTCCTTCGCCCAGGGACAGGTCCTCATCCAGGCGGGCGGCGGTGACATCGGCCGGGGCACCGAGGTCGTCGACGCCGAGCTGTCCGGCGGCGACATCCAGATCGCCTTCCAGTCCCAGTTTCTGCTCGACGGCCTGAGCGGGGTCGAGACCGAGTTCGTCCGGCTCAACATGGAGTCGCCGAGCCGCCCGGCCCTCATCACGGAGGTTCCCGGCGACGCCGCCCCCTCCTTCCGCTACCTCGTGATGTCCCTGCGCCTGACCTGATCGCCTCGCGCCCGTGACGCTCTCATGACGTGGGCCCCCTCACCCGGCCGGGTGAGGGGGCCCACGTCATGAGAAGGCGAGGAAGGACAGGGTCAGAGAGAGAGCTCCTGCTCCTCCGTCAGGGCGATCAGGATGTGCTCCATGCACGCGTGACCCGCGCGCTCGGCGGCGGCGGCGTCACCGACGGCGATGGCGCGGGCGATCGCCTCGTGCGGAATGTACGTGCTGTTCAGGGTGCTGTTCAGCGAGGTGCCCGCGGCGGTGATGCTGGCGCGCAGCGCCGCCGAGAAGTCCTCGTAGAGATCGATCAGCACGAGGTTGTGGGTGGCTCGGACGACCGCCATGTGGAAGGCGAGGTCGGCCTCGACGAACGCGTCGGGCTCTCCCCTCTCCCAGGCCTGCTCCCGCTCGGCCAGCGCCGCCTCGATCCCGGCGATGTCGGCCTCGGTGCGCCTGGTGGCGGCCAGTCTGGCGGCCTCCACCTCCAGCGCGCGCCGCACCTCCAGGATCTCGAGCTGCTCGGCCGTGCGCAGCCGCCGCAGCATGGCCCCGGAGAGCTCGCTCGTGGCACGGACGTACGTCCCGTCGCCCTGGCGGCATTCCAGCAGTCCGGCGTGTGTGAGGGCGCGCACCGCTTCGCGCACGGTGTTGCGCCCCACCCCGAGCTGCTCGGCGAGCACGGTCTCAGTAGGAATCTTCGCGTGCATCTGCCAGGAGTTAGAGGTGATCTGCTCCTTGAGTTGATCGATCACCTGATCGACGAGGGATGCTCGCTGCGCCGTACGCAGACTCACCGTCCGCCTCCTCCGGAGAAACCAATCATCCTACGAATCAATGACTGGTAGACCCTAGTTATTCCGGAGGTGCAAAAACAAATCTGGGACTTCGGCAGCGGGCCGTCTTAACGGACCAGAGCCGAATCGACTGTCACGCCCACCATCGCATCGCGCACTCCGGCAGCCTCAAGAGCCTTACGATACGCACCGGTCTGCTCGTCGACCACACCGACCTGGCCATAGAGGTCTCCCAGGTCACGCCAGGTCCGCGCGGTCTCCCGGTCGGGACCGGAAAGCGCGTGCCGGATGTCGCTCAGCGACTGCCTGGCGGCGTGCAGTGCGGCCGTGGCGTCGCCGCCCAGGCCGCGGGTGAGCGCGACACGGGCGAGAACCAGCCGTGCGTTGGCCGCGAGAGCGCCCGCCTGGTCGCCCAGCGTGTCGAGGGCGGTCTCGGCGAGGGCGATCGCGCCCTGCGGGTCTCCGGTCCCCAACTGGACGTGAGCGCGTACGACGAGATTCCTGACGTGCTCGTGGACGTGCTCGGGGAACGCGGCGAAGACCTCGCTCGCGGCGGTCGCGAGTTCGCGGGCCTCGTCGAGCGGCTCCTCACCACCGGTGGCGGCGAGATGGGCCCAGTCGGTCGCGATGAGGGCGAGCTGCGAGGCCATCCGCGCCGGGCGCCCGGTCGCGATCGCGTCGTCGGCGAGGCGGACGGCCAGCGCTGAGTCCTCGCCGTCGGCGGCGGTGACGCTCGCCCGCCAGAGGGTGTGGATCTCAGCGGTGCGGTTGACCACGCTGGGAACGCCGTTGACCGACAGGACGTCCCGGACGTAGGACAGGCTCGGCGAACCCGACCCGCGGGTGCCGTCGATCCCCATCAGGGCGGCGGCCAGCTCGATGGCGATCTCTCCCTGCGCCAGGGGCAGCCGGTTGATCTCGCCGAGCGCGTGGACGGCCAGGTCGCGGGCGCGAAGGATGTCTCCGGCGCGCTGGTAGCAACGGCTCAGCGCCACCGCCAGCGGCAGATCGGCCAGACGCTCGGGGTGGGCGGCCGCCTCGCGGCGCAGGCGCTCGAACGCCTTCACCGCCGGGCCGATCCTGTTCTGGACCTCCAGGGCGCGGGCGCGGCCGAACCGCGCGTGCGCGGCCAGCATGGCGTTCTCCTCGCCGGCGACCTTGACGATCTCGCCGAAGCGGTCGGCCGCGACGGACGGGTCACCGTGGAGGAGCTCCAGCTCCGCGTGGCGCAGGCCGAGTTCGGTGTCGATCCGCTGGCGCGGCTCGATCCCGTGCAGCAGGAACTCGGTGGTGCATCCCAGGCGGTCGGCCAGCAGGCGGGCGACCACGGGGGTCGGGGTCCGCTTGCCGGACTCGATGAGGGAGACGTAGCTGTCGGAAAGGTCCGGCCCTGCGAGCTGGGCCTGGGACATGCGCCTGCTCAGGCGTAGTCCGCGGACGCGGTCACCGATGGTTCCCTGACTCGGCATCTGATCTCTCAGGGCGGGGGATGGTCAATGTTCTCGCCATGATTGCATGAAGAAGTCGAATCAGGTAACCCCGAGTGAAAAATCCTCACCGGAAAGTGTCAACGGTGCTCATGTTCCGTGGACACACATTCCCGTGCCATTGCGGCACGGGACGCTAATCATCGGAGTCGTTACCCCCGGGGAAGAGCATCTGGCAGACCTCCAGGTAGAGGGTCTCCGGGTACGGGATGTAATTGACCCTCGACAGCGCCTGGTCCTGGCCCGCCGACTCCAGCACGAACTCGCCGTAGCCGAGCATGCGGCCGAGAATCGAGCGCTGGAAGCTCATGTCGGTGACCTTGCCGAGCGGCATCATGTCGACCTTGCGGGTGATGAGCCCCGTGGTGAGCAGCATTCGCTTGGAGGTGACGACGAAGTAGTCGACGGACCACTCGGCGACCTTCCAGACGAAGCGGATCAGCAGCAGCAGCCAGGCCCACCAGACGACGACGAGCGCGCCGCCGCCGCCCTGGTCGCCGAACCACTTGCTCAGCAGTCCGGCGAGGATCAGGCCGCCGAAGACCTCGGCGACCGCGCGAAGCAGCACGGCCGGGTGACGCCGCACCATGATGACCTGGTGTTCGTGGGGGAGCAGATAGCGGTTGACCGACGAGGGAGCGGAGTCCCCGTGGGTCACGAGCCTCATGACAGATGTGAGACGAATTGGGCCAGAGAATCGGCCGCCGTGTAAACCGTGTCCATGGCACCCCTCACAGCGTTGGCCGCGTCACCTGGTCGTGTGAACAGGAAAAACGCTACAAATCCGACAGCGCCGTACGTCAGAACCTTTTTGACCTGCACCTTGGCCTCCTGCTACCGCTCACCCACTGCACCCGCCATATACATTACCCAGGGCCATGCCGAGGTAAAGCGCATCGGCCGATTCGGTCTCGTGCGCGTCGCGAGGATCCTGTCCGAGGTCCTCGCGGTGCACTACCGGCCGGCGCGCCCGCCGTCGTCCGCCGCCCGCGTCACCCGCGCTCGCTCGCGACCAGCGCGAGGACCTCGAGGTGCTTGCGGGCGATCCGCTCGACCAGTGCCGGATGGGCGTGGCCGACCACCTCCAGCGCTCCGAAGTGGGCCGCCTCTATGCAGCGGGTCACCGTGGTCGCCGGATGGATCTCCGAGAACTCGTCCCTGAGCGCGGCGCTGAACTCCGCGTACGGGTCCGGCTCGGTGTCCGGGATGATTCGCTCGCTCATGGTTCTCCCTGGTGTGCGCCCGCGGCCTCGGCGGACCGGGGACACAGAAGAGATGTCTTCGCCACGCTTAGTACCCGGGGAACCACATTATGTAACTGTCGGCGGGTAGAAGAACCATCCCTCAAGGGAAAAGGATGGTGCTGGAATCTCGGGGGCCGGCCTGCAGGGGCCCGTACGGAAGCGTTTCAGACGACGCCGTAGAGGCGGTCTCCCGCGTCGCCCAGCCCGGGGACGATGTAGCCGTTCTCGTTCAGCCGCTCGTCCAGGGCCGCGGTCACCAGGCGGATCGGCCTGCCGGTGCCGGCGAAGGCCTCGTCGAGGTGGGCGATCCCCTCGGGCGCGGCCAGCAGGCACAGCGCGGTCACGTCGTCGGCGCCCCGGTCGAAGAGGAACTTGATCGCGGCCGCGAGGGTGCCGCCGGTGGCCAGCATCGGGTCGACCACGTAGACCTGGCGGCCCGAGAGGTCCTCGGGCAGGCGGGTGGCGTAGGTCTCCGCCTCCAGCGTGGACTCGTTGCGGATCATCCCGAGGAAACCCACCTCGGCCGTCGGCAGCAGCCGGGTCATGCCCTCCAGCATCCCCAGCCCCGCGCGCAGGATCGGGACCACCAGCGGGTACGGGTGCGCCAGCCGCACGCCCTTGGCGGGGGCCACGGGGGTCTCCACCGACCACTCGGTGACGCGGACCTGCCTGGTCGCCTCGTAGGCCAGCAGGGTCACCAGCTCGTCGGCGAGCCGCCGGAACGTGGGGGAGTCGGTGTTCACATCCCGCAGCGCGGTCAGCTTGTGGGCCACCAGGGGATGGTCGACGACCAGGGTTTCCATGGTGGTCAAAGGTATCCTGGGCCGGCGGGCGGCGATAAGCCGGGGGGATGACGGGCCACCCCCCGCCGGACATCGTCCGGTCGCTCGGATTTGATCACAATTTGGTCGGAGAGGCCCACGTCGGTGCTTCGCTTCTGAAAGCATTGACCTCCGTAGAGAAAGCATTCGGTGGGGATGGCCATGTCAGACGAAGACTCGCTGGACTTTGCCATCGTGATCTACCGCGAGGACGACCGCTGGGAGGCGGAGATGCTCCCGGTGTCGCTCACCTCCGACCTCGAGGGCCTCATCCACGCCCTGCGCCAGCAGCCGAGCATGAACGGCACGATTGGCCTGGTCGCCGTTGGGGATGAGTTCTTCGTGGCGCTACGGGTGTTCGG
The DNA here is from genome assembly GCF_059358815.1 of Streptosporangium nanhuense. Taxonomy (NCBI): domain Bacteria; kingdom Bacillati; phylum Actinomycetota; class Actinomycetes; order Streptosporangiales; family Streptosporangiaceae; genus Streptosporangium; species Streptosporangium nanhuense. The sequence continues at coordinate 97,920 of NZ_JCADBG010000021.1, read as the reverse complement.
TGAGAGGGTCGAGGTGTTCCTCTCGGACATCGCCGCGTCCTGGGATTTCCCGCTCGCGCAGCAGGCGCTGGAATACCTGGACGTGCCGGTTCCCGACGAGGACGAGCTCGACGCGATCCTGCAGGACGAGGAGACGGCGCTCCCCGCGGGAGACCTGTCGATCTTCGCGGACCTGGGCCTCGACGAGATGGAGCTCGGCATCCTGTCAGGGGATATCGACCTCCTCCCCGAGGACGTCCTGTCAAGCATCGCCGCGCGGCTGGGGTTCTCCGAGCCGTTCGAACGCGCCATCGACTCTGTGTTCGGCTGACCTCGGGAGATCGGCCATGCCCTCCAGACCAACCAACAGTGTGTTCTCCGCCGCCTTCGTCCGTACGACGGACGGTTGGAACGGTGCGGAGGTCGACCTCGGCGAGGCGGAGATCGCCGACGATCTCGGCGACGCCGTCCAGGAGCATCTGGGGCTCACCGGTGACGAGCTGGCCCTGTTGTGCGTGGAGGTGGAGGACGAGTGGTTCGCGATCGTCCGCTACCAGGGGGACCTGGAGCCGCGCACGTTCCTGTCCGACGCCAACGCGGGCCTCTCCGACGACCTGGGTGAGCTCTTCACCGAGCTCGCCGGGGTGGCGGTCGACAAGGACACCCCTGATCTCGGTGTGCGGCCGGCGGGTGACTTCGAGCTGCTGGAGGACCTCGGGCTGAGCTCGGAGGAGCTCGTCGAGCTCAGCATGGAGGAGGGCGCGCTCCCCGCGGACACGCTCTCGGTGATCGCCGAGCGGCTGGCCTTCGCCGACGAGCTCGACCGGCTGCGCTGACGGAGACGCCGTGACCGGCCCGACACCGGCGGGCGTGCTGACCGGCCCGACGCCGGCGGACATGCTCGCCGGTCCGGTGCCGGCGGGCCGCGATGAGTGATTCGGTGCCGGTGGGCGTGCGGTGAGAGGTCTGGCTCCGGTGGGCGTACGGTGAGCGATTCGGCAGGCGGCCTGGCGCCGGTGGGTTATGTCCGGGAGATGCGGCTCGCGCTGGCGCAGGCCGCCGAGGCCGGAGCCCGCGGGGAGGTGCCCGTCGGCGCGGTCGTCCTCGGTCCCGACGGTTCCGTGCTGGCACGGGCGGGGAACGACAGGGAGGCCTCGGCCGACCCCACCGCGCACGCCGAGATGCTCGCCCTGCGGCAGGCCGCGAGGTCGCGCGGCCAGTGGCGGCTGAGCGGCTGCACGCTGGTGGTCACCCTGGAACCCTGCACCATGTGCGCGGGGGCCGCCGTGCTCGCCCGGGTCGACCGCGTCGTCTACGGCGCGGACGACCCCAAGGGCGGCGCCGCGGGGTCACTGTGGGACGTGCTCAGGGACCGCCGCCTCAACCACCGGCCGGAGGTCCTCAGGGGCGTCCTGGTCGACGAATGCGCGGCGGTTCTCACCGAGTTCTTCACCGCTCGCCGGATGCGCGAGCAATAGCGGTTATCCGGTAAGCTGCTCCGCGGTGGAGTCGCCTAGTGGCCGAGGGCGCACGCCTCGAAAGCGTGTGATGGGGCAACCTATCCGTGGGTTCAAATCCCACCTCCACCGCCACGGGAAGAGCCCCCGATCCGCACACGCGGGCCGGGGGCTCTTTCGCGTCTCACCGCGGTGATCCGCGGGTGGAAGGGGCTCAGTCCCCGGAGGGCAGGTCCAGGACCCGCGCGTGCAGGACCGAGCGCTGGTGCAGGGCCGAGCGCAGCGCCCGGTGCAGGCCGTCCTCCAGATAGAGGTCGCCGCGCCACTGGACCACGTGCGGGAACAGGTCGCCGTAGAAGGTGGAGTCCTTGGCGAGCAGGGAGTGCAGGTCGAGCACCGCTTTCGTGGTGATCAGGGTGTCGAGCCGGACCTGTCGCGGCGGTATCTGGGCCCACTCGCGATGCGAGAGACCGTGTTCGGGATAGGGCCGTTCGTCGCCGACCAACTTGAAGATCACGGTATGTAGTTTAGGAGAGAATCCCGCCGCTTGCCCGGCGGGTTTCTCTCGTCCCAGCTCAGAGGCGGTTTTCAGATGTTCCCGGCGAAGGTGTCGCACTTGCCGGGGTCACCGCTCTGGTAACCGGTGGTGAACCACTTGACACGCTGCGCCGACGTCCCGTGCGTGAACCCCTCGGGGCTGACCCGGCCCTGGGTCCGCTCCTGGATGCTGTCGTCGCCCACGGCCGAGGCGGCGCTGAGCGCCTCCTCGATGTCCGTCTTCGTGAACGGCTTCTCGAACAGGCCGGTCTCGTAGGCGTTCTTGGCCCAGGCGCCCGAGAAGCAGTCGGCCTGCAGCTCCAGCCGGACCGAGCCGCTCTCCGGGCCGCTCTCCGGACCCTGCTGGGCCTTGGCGTTGGTACCGAGCAGGTTCTGGACGTGGTGGCCGTACTCGTGGCCGATCACGTAGGCCTGGGCGAAGGGGCCGCCCTTGGCGCCGAACTTGCTCTCCAGCTCCTTGAAGAAGCTGAGGTCCAGGTAGACCTGGCGGTCGGCCGGGCAGTAGAAGGGGCCGACGGAGGCGTCGGCGGCCCCGCAGGCGGTGTCGACCTGGCCGGAGAACATGACGGTCTTGGCCGGCTCGTACCCCTGGACCGCCTTAGGCCAGTAGTCCTGGATGCTGTTGACCACCCCGACCACCCGGCACTCCTCGTTCTGGTCGGCGTCCTGCCCGGTCTTGCACTGGGCGGTGAGGTCGGAGCTCGGACCCACCGGAGCCGGCTGGGAGGAGCCGCCGGTGACGCCACCGAGGTCGACTCCGAACACCAGGGCCACGATGAGCGCGATGATCCCCGCCGCGCCGCCGCCGATCGCGAGACCGCCACCGGGGATCCTCCCCCCACCGCCGCGACTCTCGACCTGCGAGCTGTCCAGCTGGGCGTCATCCTTGAAATCCATCGCCGACGTCCCTTCGATCCGCTTGGGGCCCTCCGACTGCCCAGGGGAGGGCCGACCATGCCGACGGGGCCGGACACCCCCTCGGGGGAAGGCACCGTGGCTCGGGTGATCACTCGGGTGATCAGGTGACCGGGGCGGGATGCCCTCGGGTCCCGTCTCGTCCACCGGGCCGCGATCCGGCGACCGGATGGGGCGGACTTCTCCCTTCGCTGTCTTGGACATTCCCCCCACGAATCCATCTACGCGACTGGACGGCTGGTCAGGGCCGGTGAGGCGGCCGGAACGCGGCCCTGCCCGGCGATCCGGGGGCCGTACCGGTTTCGGCACTTTCTCGGCACGAGGGTTCGCCTATTTTCTGCTCTCGCGCACGGTACGGGGCCTCCCGTGCCGTGCACCGATCACACGGCGGCCCGGGTCCGCCCGCGACGGCCTCGCCCGTGGCCCCTTCGGAAGAGAAGATGAAGACGTCCCAGCTGCGCGTACCGCCCGCCGTCCCGCCGGAAGCCCTCCCGCGGGGGTCCACGTCACCGGAGACCTCGCGGGAGCACCACCTCGGCCTTCTCGTGCGCGAGCACGAGAAGGCGCTACTGGCCTACACGGAGAAACTGCTGCACGACCGCCACCTGGCCGAGGACATCGTGCAGGAGACCCTGATCCGCGCCTGGCACCACGTGGAGCGCCTGCACGACTCCCGGGGGTCGGTACGCGGCTGGCTGCTCACGGTCGCCAGGAACCTGGTGATCGACCGGTCCCGGAGCGGCTTCCACCGCTACGAGGTGATCGGCACCGACACCCTGGAGGTGCTGCAACGCGACCACGCGGACATGGTGGCGGCGACGGTGACGGTCACCGGGATGCTCGACTCGCTCTCCGCGGAGCACCGCGAGGTGCTCGTCCACACCTACCTGCGGGGACGCACCGTGAGCGAGGCGGCCAAGGTCCTCGGCATACCGGTCGGCACGGTGAAGTCCCGGCAGTACTACGCGCTGAACCACCTGCGGGCGCACGAGAGGCACGAGAAGCACGAGAGGTACGAGAGTCCGAGGGCGGCCTGAGCCCGGGGCGGCCGGCCCGCCGCGTTCCACGCGATCACGCCGGGGCCGCTGCCGCCGGCCGCGATCACACTGGGGCCGTCACCTCCGGCCGCGATCATGCCGGGGCCGCTGTCGCCAGGCGCGATCATGCCGGGGCCGCTGTCGCCAGGCGCGATCATGCCGGGGCCGCTGTCGCCAGGCACGATCACGCCGGGGCCGCTGTCGCCAAACGCGATCACGCCGGGGCCGTCACCGCCAGGCGCAGGACGGGAATCTCCACCGAGCCGTCCGGGGCCGCCCGCCAGCGCCAGTGGGCGCCGTCGGCGTCCCCGCACACCAGGGCGGTCCAGCCGGCCCCTCCGGGACCGCTCAGCGCGGCCAGGTCCGCGCTCTCCCGCGCCGCGGGCGTGCCGGGCACGACCAGCAGCGCCTCCAGCGGGCGGGGGCGGGCCGTCGCCCGCAGCGTGCCGGTCCCGCGCGCCGCGACCGGCATGCCCGCGGCACGCCGCCCGGAGGGCTCGACCCTCGGCATGGCGGGGGGAAGGGGGACGGCCAGGCCGTCGGCCACCTGCATCACGGCCACCGGCACCGCCGGCCTGTCGCGGGCCACCCCGGCGAGCAGCCCCCGCACGACGTCGCGGGCCACCCCGCGGTCACCGGTGACGCTCAGCGCCCCGTCCAGCCGTCCGAGGTCCACGAAGACCTTCCCGCCCCGCTCGTCCACGCCCACCGCCACCAGGCACGGCGCGGGGACGTCCGGGCGGGGGGCGGCGGGGCGTGCGAAGGCGCCGGCCGGGCGCCACCAGCGTCCCTCGCCCAGATCCTGCCAAGGGGCCGGTGGGGCGCCGGGGGTCGCCACCCACGCGGTGACCCCCTCGTCGCCGACGGAAACCGCGTGCACGGCACGGGTTCCGGGGCCGGTGAGTTCGGCCAGCGCCCCGTAGGCCACCCGCGGGGACTCCCCGTCCCCCTCGAAGGCCGTCGTGAGCGACCTCCTGAACCTGAGCCTGCGCGCCCGGCGGACCGGTTCCCCGAGGCGGTGGATCGCGCGCGCCAGCGCGCCGAACGCGCGCCGTACCCGCCGCCTGGCCATGATCGCGGCGGTCAGCAGCGCCAGCAGCAGGGTGCCCAGCCCCGCGAGCGCGGCCGGCAGCGGGAGCACGATCGCGGCGGAGTCCTGCGGCGGGGGCCGGACCCCGGCGGGCGCCGTGTCCGCCGCGCCCTCGGGCTGTCCCGTGTCACCGGCCTGTCCTGTACCACCGGTCTGCCCTGTGTCGCCGGTCTGTCCCGTGTCGTCGCCGGTCTCCTGGGCCAGCCGCACGTCGGGGCCGCGCGCGTCCGCGGGGAGTTTGAGGATCCAGCCGGCCCTGAGGTCGGCGGGGTCTCGCAGGGCGGATCCGTCGGCCTGGGTGCGCCCGCGGTTGAGCTCGAAGATCTCGCCGGCCCGGTTCGGGTCGCCCAGGGTGCGCGCGGCGGCGTTCGCCAGGGTGTCCGGCGTCCCGCCGTTCTGCTCGGCCGTCTTGACCACGTACACCTTGACGAGGTCGTCGCTCCTCGCGGCCGCCGTCCCGCCGAGGCAGCCGAGGTAGAGGGCGGAGCCCAGGGCCAGCAGCACGACGGCGGCCAGCCGTCGCAGGACCGCCCGCCCGCGCCGTCCCGCCCGTCCGGATCCCCTACGGGGCCGGTGGACCGCGCCGGAGCCGCCGCTCCTCACCATGTGGTTCCACCCATCTTCTCGGCGCCCGCCGTGCTCTGGTCAGGCACCAGGGGACTGGACGCCCCACCGCGCCTCACAGGGCACACGTGGCGGACGCGAAAACGGTTCGACGCGATTTCGCGTACGTCGGATTTGAACCTTTTGCAGTAAAGGCTCCGTGTACGTCGGGCAAGCAGTCATCATCCGGGGGGGTCAGGTGCCGCGACGACACAGCTCAGGGTTCGACGTGCTCGGCATGTCGGAGGACCCCACCCCTGGAGATCCCGACGAGATCCGGCGCCTCGCGGACCGCTACCGGCAGGTCGGGCAGCAGGCCGAGACCGCCACCCGGATCCTGGGAAGCGGCGGCGCGGTGGAGCAGGGCTCGGGAAAGGCCATGGACGCGCTGCGCAAGCAGCTGAAGTCACTGCCCGACAAGCTGAACAAGACGGCGCAGTCCTTCTCCCAGGCGGCCGGGGCGTACGAGACCTACGCCGGGCAGCTGCAGGAGGCGCAGTCGCAGGTGGACAGGGCGATGGACCAGGCCGGGCCGGTGGCGGGCGCGGCCGGCCAGACCGTCCCCGCCCTCGCACCGGACGCCACCGACCAGCAGCGGCAGGACGCGCGCCGGCAGCAGGACGGCATCGACGCCGCCCAGCAGACGATGTCGGCCGCCAGGCGCCTGGCCGAGGACGCCAGGAACCTCCGCGAGCAGGCGTCCCGGCGGGCGGGCCAGGAGCTCGACGACGCGGCGGCGAAGGCGATCCCCGAGCGCAACTTCTTCCAGAAGATCGCGGACTTCTTCGCGGACTTCCCGTTCGTCAAGATCCTTCTCGACATCCTCGTCGCGGTGGTCGCCGTCTTCTTCCCGGTGGCCGGTTTTCTCCTGGGCGCGGCGTTATTCGCCTTTCAGACCGTCCAACAGATCGTCACCGGCGATTTCAGGGCCGGTGACTTCGCGGCGGGGATCTTCGCCCTCGTTCCCGGTGGCGCCCTTCTCGGACTCGGCGGCAGGGCGGCCGGCAGGATCAGCCCCGCGCTGGCCGGTGTGGGTTCGTCGCCGGGAGGCTTCGTCCGCGTGATCCCCGGGAGCATCACCAAGTTCGCGGACACGATCGCCGACAGCAAGGCCTTCACGGTGATCTTCAAGAGCCCGGCCGGGAGTCTGGCCGTGGGAGCGGTCGGCGACTTCGGCGCACGGGTCGCCCAGGAGGCGATCGTCAAGACGCTCAACAAGGAGGAGATCACCGCGGGCAACCTGCTGGCGGGCGCCGCCGCGGGAGCCGTGGTCGGGGGGGCCATCAAGGGAGGGCGTGCCGCCAAGAACGACGAGTTCGCCGGGGGCGCCTTCACTCCCCCGCCCGCGAACCCCGCGAACCCCGCGAACCCCGCGAGCCCTCCGAGTGCGACGGGTGCCGCGGGTGCCGCAGGTGCCGCGGCCGGGGGCGCGGGCAAGGTCCCGCCTCCCAGCTTGGGGGAGAAGGCCACCGATCAGGGGCTCGGCCTGGTCCAGGAAGGCGCCTCCAGCGGCGCCAAGGTAGGTGTCGCGGTCGCGGAGGGCCAGGATCCCAATGCCGCGATCCTCAACGAGGCGGGCAACTTCATCCCGCTGGCGGTCGGCCCGGTGGGCAAGCGCGCCGCCTCGCAGGGCATCGACTCGATCATCCCGATCAAGGGCACCCCGCCACCGGCGCCCGCCGCCGCCAATCCGGCGAATGTCTCGTCGCCTCCGTCGCCGACGAATCCGAGCCCGCCTCCGTCGCCGACGAATCCCAGCCCGCCTCCGTCACCGACGGGTGGGTCCAGTCCTACTTCGGTCGATCCGGCGGATGTTTCGTTGCCTCCGTCGCCGACGAGCCCGAGTCCGCCTCCGTCGCCGGCGAATCCGAGTCCGCCTCCGTCGCCGGCGAATCCGAGTCCGCCTCCGTCGCCGGCGACCCCGAGCCCGCCTCCGTCGCCGACGGGTGGGTCCAGTCCTACTTCGGTCGATCCGGCGGACGTCCCGCTGCCTCCGTCGCCGACTAGCCCGAGCCCGAGCGCGAGTCCGCCTCCGCCTCCGTCGCCGGTGCCCCCGAGTCCGCCTCCGTCGCCGACGGGTGGGTCCAGTCCCACTTCGGTCGATCCGGCGGACGTCCCGCTGCCTCCGTCGCCGACGAGCCCGCCCTCGTCCGCCCAGTCCTCCCAGGGAGCCTCGGACTCCACCAAGCCGTAGGACATCCCCTCCCGCCCTCGCCGGCCATGCCCCGAAACCCCGGGCGGGTCAGGCAGGGCCTCACAGACCTCCACCGCCGGTGGACGGATGAAAAAACGATCAAAACAGGAGAGAACAATGCCCAACTTCGCCGTCAACTCCGACGAGACCGCCTCGACCTCCACCGCGCTCCTCAACGACTTCTCCCAGCTCCAGGACAAGCTCACCGAGGTACGCGGCAAGATCCAGAACCTGCTGGCCCAGGGGTACAGCACCCCGGCCGCCCAGCAGAAGTTCCAGCCCTTCTTCGACGAGTTCGCCCGGGGGTTCGACCAGGTGAACCAGTCGCTGCAGGGCATCGGCCAGTACGTCAAGGCCGTCGGCGACGCGTTCTCCCAGACCGACGAGCAGCTGGGTTCCAACCTGTCGTAACGGGACCGCCTGTCGTAACGGGGACCGGCTCCGTGTCCCGGGCCGGGACACGGCCGTCCGCGCGCCGCCGTCGCGGCGCGCCACACCACTCACATACGAGGAATCGATTGCCGTGCGTTTGAACATCAGCGTCCGGGACCCGAGGGAGAACGGGGACTCCACGGCCGTCGTCGTGGACACCGAACCCTCCGCGCGAGTGGGGCGGCTGGCCGTGGAACTGGCGCGGGCCGTCGATCTCGGACATCCCGAGGGCGATGGGGGCTCTTCGGGAACCGGGCCGGTCCTCTACATCGGCTCCGACCCGGCCGACCCCGAGGCCACCCTGTACGCCGCCGGCGTACGAGACGGCCTGGACCTCGGGCTCGGCGCCCCGGTACCCCGGGAGCCGGAGCCCGAGGGCCTGGTGGAGCTGAGGGTGGTCAGCGGCCCGGGGGCGGGAACGTCCTTCCGGCTGCCGCCCGGCGAGTACGAGATCGGCAGCGCGGCCACCTGCCGGATCCCGCTGCCCCCCGGAGCCCCGGCGATCGCCGCCGGGGTGCGTGTCCGGGTCGACCGGACCGTGCGGGTGACGGCGGCCGAGCACGTCCTGCTGGACGGCAGGGAGCCGGCCGGCGCCGAGGACTGGGACGACTGGCCGGAGGGAAGCCAGCTCGCCGCCGGTGACACCCTGCTGGAGCTGGCTCTGCCGACGACCGCACGAGTCCCCCTCACCCCGGCGGCGGACGGGCTGGGCCTGGAGTTCAACCGGCCGCCGCGTTTCCGCGCCACCGCCGCCGCCGCCCGCTTCCGGCTGCCGAGCGCGCCGATCAAGCCGGAGAAGAGGCCCATCCCGCTGCTGCCGATCCTGCTGGTCCCGGCGGGCGGCGCCCTGGTCTCCATCCTGGTCACCGGCAACTGGGCGTTCATCTTCCTCGCGCTGCTGTCGCCGATCGGCGCGCTGGCGACCCAGTTCGGCAGCCGCAAGCAGACGCAGATCAGCTACGAACAGAAGCTCCGCGAGTACGACGAGACCATGACGCGGGTACGCGCCGACGTGGACGCCGCCGTGCTGCGGGAGCAGCACGTGCTCCGGCTGTCCCACCCCGACCCGGCGTCCCTGCTCCAGATGGCCTCCCAGCCCTCGGAACGGCTGTGGGAACGCCGGTGGCAGGACCCGGACTTCCTCGAGGTGCGGGTGGGCACCGCCGATCTGCCCTCCTCGCTGACCGTGGAGGATCCCGCGCTGGACGAGCACCGCCGTACCACGGTGCCGTCGCTTACCCAGGTCCCCGTGCCGATCCCGCTGCGCGGCGCCGGGGTGACCGGCGTCGCGGGCCGGGACGCCGCCAACCTGGCCGGATGGATGGCGGCCCAGGCCGCGGCCCTGCACAGTCCCGCCGACCTGCGGATCCTGGTGCTCGCCGGTCCCGACGGCGAGGAGGGCTGGTCGTGGGTGCGCTGGCTGCCGCACTGCCGGCCGCAGGGCGAGGACGCCTACGCGCTGGTCGGCAGCACCGCCGACTCGATGGCCCGCCGGATCGGCGAGCTGGGCCAGCTGGTCGCCGCCCGGATGGCGGCGGGGCCAGGGGTGCCCCGGGGCGGTGCCGCGGGCTCGCCGGACATCCTGGTGGTGCTCGACCAGGCCCGCCGGGCGCGGTCGCTGCCGGGGGTCGTCGCGCTGCTGCGTGACGGACCCTCGGTGGGCGTCTACACGATCTGCCTGGACCGCGAGGAGCGGCTGCTGCCCGAGGAGTGCGCCGCGGTGGTGGCCATCGGACCCGAGGGCGTCCTGGTGCGCACCGGTCCGGGAGCGCCGCCGGAGAACGTGCGCGTCGACTCTCCCGACCCCGGCTGGTACGAGCACCTGTCCCGGGCGCTCGCGCCGCTGCGGGGTGTCGGGGACGGCGACGAGAGCGCGCTCCCCGGTTCGGTACGGCTGCTGGACCTGCTGGGAATCGAGCCGCCGACCGCCGGCGCCGTCGTCGCGGGCTGGGCGCTGGGCGGCCGCAGCACCCGGGCGATCCTGGGGACCGGCTACGACGGCGACTTCTCGGTGGACCTGGTCCGGGACGGGCCGCACGCGCTGGTGGCCGGGACGACCGGCTCGGGCAAGTCGGAACTGCTGCAGACGCTGGTCGCCACGCTCGCCGTGGTGAACCGGCCCGACGAGATGACGTTCGTCCTGGTCGACTACAAGGGCGGCAGCGCCTTCGCCGAGTGCGCCGACCTGCCGCACACCGTCGGCCTGGTCACCGACCTGGACACCCACCTGGTGGAGCGTGCCCTGGTCTCCCTGGGAGCCGAGCTGCGCCGCCGCGAGCAGTTGCTGGCGGCGGCGGGCGCGAAGGACATCGAGGACTACCTGGACAAGCGGGCGCGGGGCGGCGACGTGCTGGGCCCGCTGCCCCGGCTGCTGCTGGTGATCGACGAGTTCGCGTCCATGGCCCGCGAGCTGCCCGACTTCATCTCCGGCCTGGTCAACATCGCCCAGCGGGGCCGGTCGCTCGGCATCCACCTGGTCCTGGCGACGCAGCGGCCCAGCGGCGCGGTGACGGCGGACATCCGCGCCAACACCAACCTGCGGATCGCGCTGCGCACCACCGACGCGGGCGAGAGCCGCGACATCATCGACGCGCCCGACTCCGGCGACATCTCCCCCGGCACCCCGGGGCGGGCGTACGCGAGGCTGGGTCCGGCGGCGCTGCTGCCCTTCCAGGCGGGCCGGGTGGGCGGCCGTCGGCCGTCCGGGCTGGTCGCCGCGCAGGTGGAGGCGCCGGTGCGGGTCCACGAGATCAGCTGGCGCGAGCTGGGCGGGCCGGTGCCGCGCGGTGCCGGGGGCGCCGGTGCCGCGAGAGCCGAGGAGGCCGTCACCGACCTCGCGGTCCTGGCCGGGGTCGTCGCGGAGGCCGCCCTGGTGGCCGGCGTGCCCAGGCAGCCCAGCCCGTGGCTGCCGGCGCTGCCGGAGGTGCTGCGCTGGACCGAGCCCGCCGGGCCCAAGCCGCAGGGGGAACGGGACCCGGCACTGCCCGCCGTGGAGTACGGCCTGGTCGACCTGCCCGCCGACCAGGCGCGCAGCCCGCTCGTCCTCGACCTCGACCGGTCCGGCCACCTGCACGTCATCGGCTCGCCGCGCAGCGGGCGGTCCCAGACCCTGCGGACCCTGGCCGCCGCCCTCGGCCGGGCCCACGGCGTGGAGGACGTCCACCTGTACGGCATCGACTGCGGCAACGGGTCCCTCAACGCGCTGGCCGCGCTCCCGCACTGCGGCGCGATCGTCGACCGCAACCAGACGGAGCGGCTGGACCGGCTGCTGGACCGCCTCACCGCCGAGCTGAGCGCCCGCCAGTCGCTGCTCGGCGCGCGCGGCACCGCCGACCTGGCAGAGTTCCGCAAGATGGCGCCGGCCGGCGAGCGGCCGCCGCACATCGTCGTCATGGTCGACCGTTTCGAGGTCTTCGAGCGGGAGTTCGTCTCCTTCGACAACGGCAGCTACCTGGAGCGGCTCATGCGCCTGCTGCGGGACGGCGCGGGGGTGGGCATCCACCTGGTGCTGGCCGGTGACCGCGTGCTGGGTTCGGCCCGTTTCGCGGGCACCACCGAGGACAAGATCGTGCTGCGGCTCAACGACCGTACCGACTACTCGGCGGTCGGTCTCACGCAGCGGTCGGCGCCGTCGGACCCGCCTCCCGGGCGGGGCATCAGGACGCAGGACACCAGCGAGGTGCAGATCGCGGTCCTCGGTCCCGACCTCTCCGGCACCGCGCAGGCGTCCGTCCTCATCGCGCTGGGCGAGGAGCTGGCGATCCGCGAGGCCGACGTCCCGCGAGAGCGCCGGCCGATGCGCCTGGACGTGCTCCCCGACCAGGTGTCCTACCCGGCCGCGTCCGCGCTGCGGGCGAACCCCGGCCCGATGCGCCCGCTGGCCGGGGTCGGGGGCGACACCCTGGCCGGGCTGGGACCGGACCTGGCGGACGTGCCGACGTTCGTCGTCGCGGGGCCGCCCCGTACGGGTCGCAGCACGGCGCTCGTCACGATGGCCCGCTCCCTGCTGGAACAGGGGACGGGGCTGATCGTGCTCGCGCCGAGGCGGTCGCCGCTGCGCGAGCTGGAGGGGACGCCGGGGGTGGCGGCCGTCCTCACCGACTCCGAGGTGTCCGCCGCCGCCTTCCGCGCGGTGCTCGGCGACGTGCCGCAGGAGAACGCGGTGATCATGGTGGACGACGCGGAGCTGTTCATGCAGTCGGAGATCGACGCCGACCTCGCGCTCCTGGCCCGTGGCGGCGCCGGCAACGGGTGGGGGCTGGTCCTGGCGGGCAACGCCGAGGCGCTCTCCTACGGCCTCGCCGGCTGGGTCGGGCAGGTCAAGCGCAACCGCTCCGGGATGCTCCTGTCCCCGCAGAGCCTGAGCGACGGCGAGGTGATCGGCCTCAAGATCTCTCGTGGCCTGGTCGGGCGGGCCCCCCAGCCCGGCCGGGGCCTGCTGCACCTGGGCGACGGGACCCTGATCACCGTACAGGTGCCGAACACGGCGGTCAGCGGCTGAACGTGCCGGACGGGGGCGGGAACCGACCCCGCCCCCCGTGTCCCTGTCCGCCTGCGTCTGCCCGCCCGGTCTCGGGCTCGCGTACTCGTGCGAGCCGAGAGTCAGGCGCTCGCGGGCGCCTCGGCGGGCAGGAACCGGAAGGTGCCGCTGATCGCGTCGAACAGCTCGTAGACCTCTCCGGCGAGGGGGAGGTTGGGGCTCGCGCAGGTGACGATCAGATAGTCGCGCGCCGACCCGGGGATGGGAACCACGGTGTGCATGGTCAGCATCCGGATCGAGATGTCGGCGGTGAGCGGCGCCTCCTCGGTGCCGGTGATCCTGGCCACCTGCCCGATGTCCGGGAGCGTCACCGAGGAGACGGTACGGTCCGCGGGCTCCCCGCCGCCGTTACGGCTTCCCGGCCCGTTCGCGGCGGGCGGCGCGAGCTGGGCCGCGAGCACCGGGAGCGTCAGCTCGCGGCCCGGCGGCACGGTGACGGCGAAGACCATCGCGTAGCCGAGGAAGAGGCCGTCGTCGAACATGACGGCCGTACCGGCGGCGAACAGGGCGCCGCGCCGGCGGGCGGCCCTGCTGATCTCGCGGGCCTGCCGGAACAGGTCGTTGACCGCGATCTGCTCGCGAGGGCTGCCGGCGAGGGCCAGGGCGGCGGCGCGGGTCTCGGCGAGCACGCTCCCGGACAGGTCGAGGTCGGTCCAGGAGCCGGGGACGTCCAGCACGAAGCGGTCGACGGTCGTCATCAGCCACCCTCCAGGTGGGCCACGGCCTTGTCGTCGGTGTCCTTGAACGTCTCCAGGATCTGGTCGACGGCCTTCTTGATGGCCTCGCACTGCCGGTGCAGCTGCTTGCGGCCGTCGTTCCAGCGGCTCTCGAAGTGCTCACCCTGGTCGACCAGCGGGTATCCCACCGCCCGGTCGATGTCGATCCCGGACCTGTCGGTGTCGATGTGGTCGAGGACGAACCCGAGTGATCTCGACACCTCCTCCAGCTCCGATCCCGGAACTTTGATGTCGGCCATCGTGGCTCCCCTCGTGCGGTCGTGAACGCGGTCTGAGCGCGGTCGTGGGTGTGGTCGTGGGTGTGGTCTCCATGCGGAACACGAAAAATAATGCGATCGGGTTCATAAAAGGTCATATCTCCTTGAACCGAACGGGCCGCTCGCCGCGTGTTCCGCAGGTGACACTCGAAAGCAACAGCAGCAAGGCGCGCGGTCCGTACACCCGCGCGCTGGTCGTGACCGCCCTTCTCTGCGGCCTGGCAGGCGCCTCCGGCTGCGGCAAGGTCATCACGATCGGGGACGCCGCGCCGGCCGCCGGGTCGCCGTCGGCCTCGGCGCCCGCCACCCCACAGGCTCAGGCCCCCTCGACCCCCTCCGCCCCGGCGGCCGACACCGCGCCGCCGTCCAGTGGCGCGGCGCCGCAGCTGGTCAACGGTTCGGCCGCGGACAACGGCCTGACCGGCGACGGCGGGACGGTGAGGGGGGCGGCGGTCCAGGAGCGGCCGCCGGTCTGGGTGGAGCTCTCAGCCGTCACCTCCCCCGCGCTGGGCGCCCACCTGGTCGACGTCAATCAGTCGACGCTCTACAGGTTCGACAAGGACACGGCGGACCCCTCCCGGTCGAACTGCGAGGGTGACTGCGCCGTCACCTGGCCCCCGGTGACCGTCCAGGAGGGCGGCCGCGTCTACGTGGCCGGGGTCGATCCCTCGCACGTCGGGGCGATCCGCAGGAGTGACGGAGGGGTGCAGCTGACCGTCGGCGGGTGGCCCGTCTACCGCTTTTCCGGTGACGAGAAGCCCGGTGACGCGAACGGCCAGGCTGTCGGCGGCACGTGGTTCGCGGTGACCCCCCACGGCGCCAAGGCGATGTCGCGGTAGTATCTCGCTTCCCTAAAAAATATGGACAAATAGCGCATAATGGACATGGTTGGAGGAACGGCCGCGCTCCGGATCTCTCTGTGAGCGGGCGCTGACAGGGGGAAACCGATGCCGGGGGGCCGGGATGACGTCACAGAACCCATGCGTGAACCCGTGTGGTTCACGATCCTGGGGCCCGTGCACGGCCGGCGGGGGGACGAGGAGCTGGACCTGGGGCCGCCCCGGCAGCGGGCCCTGCTGGCCGTGCTGCTCGCCCACGCCGGATGTCCCGTCGGCCTGGCCGAGATCGTCGACATCCTGTGGGGCGAGGACCCGCCGGACAGCGCGGTCAACGTGGTCCAGCGGCACATCGGCGCGTTGCGGCGGCTGCTCGAACCGGACCTGCCGCGCAGGGCGGTGGGGCGGTGGCTGACACGCAGCGGCGGAGGCTACCGGCTGGACGTCGACGCCGGCACGCTCGACCTCCTGCGGTTCCGCCACCTCGTCGACCGCGCCAGGGAGGCCGGCCCTGACGGGCCGCGGGCCGGACAGCTGTTCTTCGAGGCCCTGGAGCTGTGGCGAAGACCGGCCGCCGAGGGGATCACCGCCGACGTACGGGCCCATCCTGTTTTCGTGGCGCTGGACCAGGAGTACCTCGCCGTGCTGAAGGAGGCGGCCGACACGGTGCTGCGCGGCGGCCCGGTGACCCCGCTGGTGCCGATGCTCCAGCAGGCCGCGGCGCTCAACCCGTTCGACGAGCCGCTCCACGCCCGGCTGGTGCTCGCCCTGGCGGCCACCGGCCACCGGGCCGAGGCGCTGGCCACCTACCGGGCGGCGTACGCGCGGCTGGCCGGGAAACTGGGCATCAGCCCCGGCCCCGAGCTGAGCTCCGCCCACGAGCGGGTACTCGATCAGACGGCGCCCGAGGCGCCCGAGGCGCCCCCGGCCACCCCGGACACGGACACCCTGGCCACCCTGGCCACCCCGATCGCCCCGGTCGCCACGGGTCCGCCGCGCCCGGCCCAGCTCCCCGCCGACCTGCCCGCCTTCGCCGGCCGGCGGGAGGAGCTCGCCCAGGTGTCCGACCTGCTCCCGGAGGAGCCGCGGCTCGCGGAGGCCGTGACGATCATCGCGATCGAGGGGATGGCCGGGATCGGCAAGACCACCCTCGCGGTGCACTGGGCCCGCCGGGTCGCCCACCTGTTCCCCGACGGCCAGCTGTACGTCAACCTGCGGGGCTTCGACGCCGGAGGGAAGATCCTGGACCCGACCGAGGCGATCCGCGGATTCCTGACCGCGCTGGGCGTACCGTCGCGGGACGTCCCCGCCCGCCTGGACGACCAGACCGCGCTGTACCGCAGCCTGCTGGCCGACCGCAGGATGCTGGTCCTGCTGGACAACGCCTGCGGCACCGAGCAGGTACGGCCCCTGCTCCCCGGCGCGCCCGGCTGCCTGGTCATCGTCACCGGCCGCCACCACCTCTCCGGCCTGGTGGCCGCGGAAGGCGCCCGCTCGCTCACCCTCGGGCTGCTCTCCGACGCCGAGGCGCGGGAGTTCCTCGCGCTGCGGCTCGGCGCGGAGCGGGTGGAGCTCGACCCCGTCGCCGTACAGGAGATCATCGACCTGTGCGCCAGGCTGCCGCTCGCGCTGTCGGTCGCCGCCGCGCGGGCGGCGAGCCGGCCGGCCTTCCCGCTCGCCGTCATCGCCGCCGAACTGCGGGGGGTCCACGGCAGCCTCGACGCCTTCAACTGCGGTGACGGACCCGACGTCGGCGCGGTCTTCTCCTGGTCGTACCGGGCGCTCCCCTCGCCCGCCGCCCGGCTGTTCCGCCTCGTCGCCCTGCATCCGGGACCCGGCTTCAGCGTTCCCGCCGCCGCCGCGCTCGGGGCGGTCCCCGTCCACCAGGCGCGCCTGCTGCTCGACGAGCTGACCCGTGTCCACCTCCTCGTCGAGCACGCCTCCGGCCGCTACGGCTGCCACGACCTGCTCCGCTCCTACGCCGCCGAGCGCAGCCGTGACCAGGAGACCGAGAGCCAGCGCCAGGCGGCGGTCCGCCGCCTGCTGGACCACTACCTGCACACCGCCCACCGCGCGGCCCTGCTGTTCTCCCCGCACCGCAACCCGATCCCCCTGACGCCCCCGGCGCCGGGGGTCTTCCCCGAGGAGCTCGCCGACCGCGAGCAGGCGGGAGCCTGGTTCACCGCCGAGCACGCCACGCTGCTGGCCGTCCTCGGCTCGGTCGCGGAAACCGAGTTCCGCGGCTACGCCTGGCGGCTGGCCTGGACCATGGAGCACTTCATGGACCGGCACGGCCACTGGCACGACCTGGTGACCTCGCAGCGCATCGCGCTCAAGACCGCCCGGCGGCTCGGCGACCCCATCGGGACGGCCCACGCGCACCGGGGACTCGCCCGCGCCGAGGCCGACCTGGGCCGCCACGACGAGGCGAGGCTCCACCTCGAACGGGCGCTGGCACTGTTCGCCGACGCGGGGGACGGCGACGACCAGGCGCACACCCACCGCCAGCTCGGCTGGGTCTTCGAACAGCAGGCCAGGTACGGCGGCGCGCTCGTCCACGCCCGGCGGGCCCTCATCCTGTTCCAGAAGTCGGGCAGGCGGGCCGGGCAGGCCGCGGCGCTCAACGCGGTCGGCTGGTACCACGCCCTGCTCGGTCACCACGAGCAGGCCCTCGGCCACTGCAGGCAGGCCCTCGTCCTCCTGGAGGAACTGGAGGACCACTACGGCCAGGCCGACACCTGGGACAGCCTGGGGTACGCCCACCACCACCTCGGCGACTACGAGCAGGCCACCGCCGACTATCGGCGCGCCCTGGAGTTGTACCGGCGGCTGGGCGTCCGTTACGGCGAGGCCGACACGCTCACCCGGCTCAGCGCGACCCACCTCGCGGACGGCCGGCGCCAGGAGGCCCGCGCGGTCCTGGAACAGGCGCTGGAGATCTTCGACGACCTCGGCCACTCCGACGCCGAGCGGGTCCGCGCCAGGCTGCGTGACCTCGACGGCTCTCCTGGCGTCCTTGCCGACGGCTCTTCCGGCGGTTCTCCAGGACAGGGGTGAGAGCCACAACGCCAGAGGGGCCGGACCGCGTGTGCGGTCCGGCCCCTCTCAGGTGGCGGAGGATAGGAGATTCGAACTCCTGAGGGGTTGCCCCCAACACGCTTTCCAAGCGTGCGCCCTAGGCCAACTAGGCGAATCCTCCGTGGAGAAGCTTACCCAACTTTCGGAGCGGCGCGGACCACTAATTTCCGACACCGACCACTCTGATCTTTTCGGATACCGACCACTCGGATCTGAGGCTAGACTGAGGGCCGACCCCTCGCGCGGCGTCATCCTGTGAACCTCCCCAGGGCCGGAAGGCAGCAAGGATAAGCGGGCTCTGGCGGGTGTGCGAGGGGTCTCTTCGTTGAGACCCCTCGCAGGTGGGATCGCCGCATGAGTCTTGCGCTGTACCGCAAGTACCGGCCCGGGACCTTCGCCGAGGTCAAGGGTCAGGAGCACGTCACCGATCCGCTGCGCCAGGCGCTGCGCAGCGGGCGCATCAACCACGCCTACCTGTTCAGCGGGCCCAGGGGATGCGGCAAGACCTCCAGCGCGCGCATCCTGGCCCGCTCCCTCAACTGCGAGAAGGGCCCGACCCCCGACCCGTGCGGGGAGTGCGAGTCCTGCGTGGCGCTGGCGCCCACCGGCCCCGGACACCTCGACGTCATCGAGATCGACGCCGCCTCGCACGGTGGCGTGGACGACGCCCGCGACCTGCGCGAGCGGGCCTTCTTCGCGCCGGTGTCGTCGCGCTTCAAGATCTACATCATCGACGAGGCGCACATGGTGACCCGCGAGGGTTTCAACGCGCTGCTCAAGCTCGTCGAGGAGCCTCCCCCGCACCTGAAGTTCGTCTTCGCGACCACCGAGCCGGAGAAGGTCATCGGGACGATCAAGTCCCGGACCCACCACTACCCGTTCCGGCTGATCCCCCCGGCCGCGCTGCGCGCGCTGATGGAGGAGATCCTCACCTCGGAGAAGGTCCCGTTCGAGCCCGCCGCGCTCCCGCTGGTGGTCCGGGCGGGCGCGGGTTCGGCCCGCGACTCGCTGTCGATCCTCGACCAGCTGTTCGCCGGTTCCGACGAGGCGGGCATCACGTACGCCCGCGCGGTCTCCCTCCTCGGCTACACCGACGGAGACCTGCTCGACGACGTGGTCGCGGCCTTCGCCGGTCGTGACGGCGCGCTGGTGTTCCAGGTCGTGAACCGGGTGATCGAGGGCGGCCACGACCCCCGGCGGTTCGCGATGGACCTGCTGGAGCGCTTCCGCGACCTGGTGATCCTGGCCAACGTGCCGGAGGCCGCCACCAGCGGGCTGCTCGACCGGCCCGGCGACGAGCTGGAGCGGCTCCAGGTCCAGGCGGCCTCGATGGGCCCGGCCGAGCTGACCCGCGCGGCGGAGATCCTCAACGCGGGGCTGACCGAGATGCGCGGGGCGGCCTCGCCCCGGCTGTTGCTCGAGCTGATGTGCGCCAGGATCCTCCTTCCCGGCGCCGCCCAGGGAGAGGCCGCGTTGCTCGCCCGCCTGGAGCGGCTGGAGCAGGGGGGAGTCGTCGCGGCTCCCGCCCCCGCCGCCCTCCCGCAACAGGCACCCACAGCCCCCGCACACCAGGCCCCCGCCCCCGCCCCGGTGGCCCACGCGGCGCCCCCGCCGCAGGCGCCCGCCGCCACGCCCGCCGCCCCCGCCGAGCGGTCCGGTGGTCAGGGCGACGACTGGCCGGTGGCGGTCAGGCCCGGCGCGCCGGCCCAGGGGCAGCAGGAACAGCGGGAACAGCGGGAACAGGGAGATCAGGCACCGGCCCCGGCCCAGCAGGCGCCCGCGCCGGCGGACCCGGCGACGGCGTCGGGTTCCGGAGCCGGGACCGTGCAGCAGGCGTGGCCCCAGGTGCTCGCGGCGCTCAAGCGGCGCAGCATCGTCGTGTGGGCCAACGTCAACACCAACGCCCAGGTCGTCGGGGTGGAGGGCAAGGTCGTCACCCTCGGGTTCGCCCAGGTCGGCGCGATGAGGAACTTCACCGGCGGCGGCAAGGACGCGGTCGTCGCGGCGGTGCTGCAGGAGGTCCTGGGCGGCACCTGGAAGGTCGAGGCCGTCGTCGGCGGCGGGCCGGCTCCCTCGGGCGGTGGCCGCCCGCCGGCTCCGAGGCAGCCTCCGGCCCCCCAGCACCCGGCCCCTCAGAACCAAGCTCCCCAGAGCCAGGCCCCCCAGAGCCAGGCCCCTCAGAGCCAGGCGTCGCAGGCACAGGCCCCGCAGTCCCCGCCTCAGGCGCCCGCTCCGGGGTCACCGCCCGCGCCCGCGGATTCGCGGGAGGCCGCGCCCAGGCAGGCGCCGCCCGCGACGGACGAGTCCTGGCCGGACGCCCCCCTGCCGGAGGACCCCGGCTCGCCTCCCCCGCAGAATTCCATGCCGGGTTCCATGCCGGGCTCCATGCCGGGCCCCGGCCTGGCCGCGGCCCGTTCGGCGGCCAGGGCGGCGGCCCAGGCCGGGCCCAAGGCCGCGGTCAAGACCGGCGCCAAGGCGGCGGCCTGGCCTGACGCGGTCCCGGCCCGAGGCGGCCGCGGCACCGCCCCCGACGCCGACGAGGTCGACCCGCTCAACGACGCGGACGCCGACGTCGACGCGCTCACCGGCATGGCCCTCCTCCAGCGGGAGCTGGGCGGCCAGGTCATCGGCGAGATCGACCACACCTGACGGGCGTACCGGGGAGGCCTCGTCCCGAGAGGCACCACCCGGGAGATCTCACCCGGCGGGACACCACCTGACAGGTCTCACCCGGCGAGGTGCCGGCCGCACAGGGCGACACCCGGTGAGCCCGCGCCCGGCAGGTTCGCGGGTCCGCCGGTCACGGTGAGCCCGCGCCCGCAGGTTCGCGGGTCCGCCGGTCGCGGCGGGCTCAGGGCAGGTCGACGCCGCTGAGGCGGATCCGGGCGGCCACCGCGCGGTGGTCGTGGCGCGGCAGCGCCGTGACGAGGCGTTCGAGGATCTGGATGTCGTTCCTGCCGTGCTCGGTCTCCGCGTAGGCCCACAGGTCCTCGGGACCTCCCCGCCGCAGCAGCCGGGCCCGCACCTGCCCCTCCAGCTCCTCGCGTTCGAGGCGCAGGGCGGGCGCCTCGGAGCGGGGCAGCAGGGGGCCGCGGTAGACGCGGGCGACCGGGGCGGCCTCGTCGGCCGCGAGCAGCCGCTTGAGCTCCAGGAAGTCGGCCTCCACCACGCAGGCCAGGCGGTACGGCTTGGCGGCGATCGTGGGACCGAGCTGGGCGCGGAGGCGGTGGATCTCGGCGCGGATGGTCACCGGGTTGCCCGCGTCGCCGTACAGGTGGAAGGAGAGCTGGGCGGCGGTCATGCCCCGGGGGTTGAGGGCGAGTATCGCGAGGATCTCGGCGTGGCGCAGGGAGAGCGACAGGCGGCTCCCGTCGAGGCTCGCCGAGGGGTGCTCGGCGCCGAGGAAGGTCAGGGTGAGCACGGGGCCCCTGGCCGGGCCCGCGAGGCGGAGCAGGAAGCCGTCGCCGTCGAGGGCCTCCAGGAAGGCGCTGCGCCCGTCGGGCAGGACCACCCGGTTGCCCGCCTCCGGCAGGCGTACGCGCGGGGCCCACTGCCGCGCGTCGTCACCGGCGATGATCCGGCCGGTCGCGGTGACCAGGGCGCCCGGCTCGCCGCGCAGCGCGCTCAGGTGCCGCTCGTGGCGACGCCTGAGCCGCTCGTCGCGTTCGAGCATGCGAAGCGTGAGGTGGCTCTCCGCCAGCCGCGCCGCGGCCTCGACGAGGGCGACGCTCGCCGGGTGCATGGAGCGCGTCGTGCCGCTGATGTCGACACAGCCCAGCAGGTCGCCGCTGTCGGGGTCGACGATCGGCGCGGCCGAGCACGACCAGAGGTGGAGCGCCCTGACCAGGTGTTCGGCGGAGAAGACGTGCAGAGGCCGCCGGGTGGCGAGCGCGGTGCCCGGGCCGTTGGTGCCGAACGCGCCCTCGCTCCAGTCGAAGCCGTCGGCCAGCCCCACCTCGTCGGCGCTCTCCATCGTCCGGTGGTTGCCGTCGCGCCAGAGCACCCTGCCGCGGGCGTCGGTGACGAGCAGGATCTGGTCGTCCGCGTCGACGGCCTCCAGGAGGGTTCCGGTGATGATCGGCAGGAGCCTGCTCATCGGGTGCGCCGAGCGGACCTCGCGGATGTCCTCGCCCTCGAAGGCGAGGGGGGCCGATCTGGCGTCCGGGTCGACCCCGGCGTCCAGCGACCGCCGCCACGACGCGGAGATCACGCTCCTGGGGCCCTCGCCCGCGGGCCGCTCGCCCATGATCAGCGCCTCGTGCAGGCGTCGCAGCCGTGACGAGTAGGAGTCGGGCCCGGCCGCCTGGACAGCTCCCCGGTGGCTGTCGCGCACATATCCCCCCGGAATAGAGCCGATGGCCGAAGCATCGGTGGTCCGGACCCCCGCCCGCAACCCGTTCGGCCAAAGAGGGTGTGCGAAGGGTGAGTGAACGATCGCAACGTGTGTGCAACCTCCGGAGGGCTACCTTCCGATCACACGCTGTCGTGTGCGGCCGCTCCGGCGCGTGTCGCGTCGGGTCTCGGACGTCTGGAGGGGGGCCCGGGGCCCGACGGGGGTTTAATCCTCATACTGGGGGAACGCGTGCTCGCTGCAGTACAACACCCGGCCCGAACCCCGTAGGCTCGTGACGACCGATGTCACGGACGAGGAGCACACCGACGGTGAACCCAGGGGATGTCAACCTGCAGCAGCTGCTGGAGCAGGCCCAGCTCATGCAGCAGCAGCTTGTGAGCGCCCAGCAGGAGCTGAACGACGCGGAAGTCGAGGGCTCCGCGGGCGGCGGCCTCGTCGTGGCCACGGTCAACGGCGGGGGCGAGCTGCTCGAACTCAAGATCAGTGCCGAGGCCGTGGACCCCGGCGATCCCCAGGAGACGGCCGACACCATCGCCGACCTGGTCATCGCCGCCATTCGCGACGCCGTGCGCGCCGCCGCCGACCTGCAGCAGGAGAAGCTCGGTCCCCTCGCGCAGGGGCTGGGCGGCGGGGGCGGGCTCGGCCAGCTTCCCGGGTTCTAGGTCATGTACGAAGGGGTCGTCCAGAACCTGATCGACGAGCTCGGGATGCTTCCCGGCGTCGGTCCCAAGAGCGCGCAGCGCATCGCGTTCCACCTGCTGGCCGCGGAGCCGGCCGATGTGAAGCGGCTCGCGCACGCTCTGCTGGAGGTCAAGGAGAAGGTCCGCTTCTGCCGGGTCTGCGGCAACGTCGCAGCGGAGGAGGAGTGCCGGATCTGCCGCGACACCAGGCGCGATCTCCACGTGATCTGCGTCGTCGAGGAGTCCAAGGACGTCGTGGCCATCGAGAAGACCCGCGAGTTCCGGGGCCGCTACCACGTGCTCGGCGGGGCGATCAGCCCGATCGACGGCGTCGGCCCCGACGACCTGAACATCCGAGAGCTCATGACCCGCCTGGCGGACGGCCAGGTCACCGAGCTGATCCTCGCCACCGACCCCAACCTGGAGGGGGAGGCGACGGCGACCTATCTCGCCCGTCTGGTCAAGCCGATGGGACTGAAAGTGACACGACTGGCCAGCGGTCTGCCCGTAGGCGGTGACCTCGAGTACGCCGACGAGGTCACCTTGGGCCGCGCGTTCGAAGGAAGAAGGCTCCTTGATGTCTGACGATGCGTGGAGCGCTCTCGCGGAACGGATCGCGGAGCACGCCAAGAACTACATCGACGGCCTGACCCGCCTGGCGGGCGGTGAGGGCGGCGACGCCATCCTGCCGCTGCTGCTGGTGGAGGTCGCGCAGGTCAGCTCGGCCGGCGCGCAGCTCGGCGCGAGCCAGGACGTGATCCTGTCGGGCAACTGGGAGCCGCACCTGGGCGAGGACCCGGACGTCGACGTCGTCCGCACCGCCCTCGCCGAGAGGCTGGGGCCGGTCGACGACTACGCCGAGGTCTTCGACCCCTACAAGGACACC
Source organism: Streptosporangium nanhuense (assembly GCF_059358815.1). Taxonomy (NCBI): domain Bacteria; kingdom Bacillati; phylum Actinomycetota; class Actinomycetes; order Streptosporangiales; family Streptosporangiaceae; genus Streptosporangium; species Streptosporangium nanhuense. The sequence goes on along the minus strand of NZ_JCADBG010000021.1, from coordinate 74,287 downwards.
GTGGTCACCCCGTACCGCCTGTCGGACGACCTGACGGCGGTGGCCGCCGACCTCCTGCACGGCCTGCGGCACCACAGGGCGGGGCGCCCCCTGGAGGCGCTCTGGTGGTGGCAGTACTCCTATTTCAACACCTGGGGAAACCACGCGGGCGCGGCGATGCGGGCACTTCAGGCGCTCGTCGCCCACACGCGGCTCGACGTCGCGGAGGAGCGCACAACGGTGTGATCGTCCACATACTGGTTTGATCAGAGGGCCTCAGCGAGGGCGCCAGTAGACTGTGAGCTCCACAGCCCTAGATTGCTTCGGAGACATCTCGTGGCGCTCGTTGTTCAGAAGTATGGTGGTTCGTCCGTCGCCGACGCGTCCTGCATCAAGCGGGTCGCGCAGCGGATCGTCGCGACGAAAAAAGCCGGCAACGACGTCGTGGTGATCGTCTCGGCCATGGGCGACACGACGGACGAGCTGCTCGACCTCGCCCAGCAGGTCTCGCCGCTCCCGCCGGGCCGCGAGCTCGACATGCTGCTCACCTCGGGTGAGCGCATCTCGATGGCGCTGCTGGCGATGGCGATCGCCAACCTGGGTCAGGAGGCGCGCTCGTTCACCGGGTCCCAGGCCGGCGTGATCACCGACTCCTCGCACGGCCGCGCGCGCATCATCGACGTGACGCCCGGCCGGATCCGCGGGGCGCTCGACAGCGGCCAGATCGCGATCGTGGCCGGGTTCCAGGGCGTCTCGCAGGACACCAAGGACATCACCACGCTCGGCAGGGGCGGCTCCGACACCACCGCGGTCGCGCTCGCCGCCGCCCTGAGCGCCGACGTGTGCGAGATCTACACCGACGTGGACGGCGTCTTCACCGCCGACCCCCGCATCGTCCCGGCCGCCCGTAAGATCCCCCAGATCTCGTACGACGAGATGATGGAGATGGCGGCGTGCGGTGCGAAGATCCTGCACCTGCGCTGCGTCGAGTACGCTCGCCGCTTCAGCCTGCCGATCCACGTCAGAAGCTCGTTCAGCACCAAGGAAGGCACGTGGGTCGTCTCCGACCCCGACAGCGAAGGAACAGAGATGGAGCAGCCGATCATCTCCGGCGTCGCGCACGACCGGAGCGAGGCCAAGATCACCGTTGTCGGGGTGCCCGACAAGGTCGGTGAGGCTGCGACGATCTTCAAAACGCTCGCCGACGCCGAGATCAACATCGACATGATCGTGCAGAACGTGTCGGCGGCGACGACCGGCCGGACGGACATCTCCTTCACGCTGCCCACGAGCGACGGCTCGGCCGCGCTCACCGCGCTGAAGAAGATCCAGGAGCGCATCGGCTTCGAGTCGCTGCTCTTCGACGACCAGATCGGCAAGGTCTCGCTGATCGGGGCGGGCATGCGCTCGCACCCGGGCGTCACCGCGACGTTCTTCGCCTCCCTCGCCGACGCGGGGGTGAACATCGAGATGATCTCCACCTCGGAGATCCGCATCTCGGTGATCGTCGGGCAGGACGAGGTGGACACGGCGGTCAGCGCCGCGCACCGCGCGTTCGACCTCGACGCGGACCAGGTTGAAGCTGTGATCTACGGAGGTAGCGGGCGATGAGCCGCAAGCCCACCCTTGCCCTGATCGGCGCGACCGGTGCCGTCGGCACCGTGATGCGCGACATCATCTCCAACCGCGAGGACGTCTACGGCGACATCAAGCTCGTCGCGTCCGCCCGCTCGGCCGGCAAGGTCCTGCGGGTCCGCGGCGAGGACCTCGTCGTCCAGGAGCTGACCCCCGAGGTCTTCGACGGGGTCGACATCGCGATCTTCGACGTGCCGGACGAGGTCTCCGCGACCTGGGTGCCGATCGCCGCCGAGCGCGGGGCCGTCGTCATCGACAAGTCGGGCACCTTCCGGATGAACCCCGAGGTCCCGCTGGTCGTGCCGGAGGTCAACCCGCAGGCCGCGCGCACCAGGCCGCTGGGGATCATCTCCACCCCCAACTGCACGACCCTGTCGATGATGGCCGCGATGGGCGCCCTGCACGAGGAGTACGGCCTGCGCGAGCTGGTCGTCGCCTCCTACCAGGCGGTCTCCGGCGCGGGCGTGGCGGGCTCGGCCCGCCTCTACGACGAGGTCGAGGCGCTGGCGGGTGACCGCACGGTCGGGCAGACCGCTGGTGACGTGCGCAAGGCCCTGCAGAACAAGCTCGGGGACGAGGAGTCGCCGTTCCCGGCGCCGGTGGCGTTCAACGTCGTGCCGTGGGCGGGTTCGCTCAAGGACGGCGGCTGGGCCTCCGAGGAGCTCAAGCTCCGCAACGAGTCGCGGAAGATCCTCGGGATCGGCGACCTGAAGGTCTCGGCGACCTGCGTCCGCGTCCCGGTGATCACCACCCACTCGCTGGCCGTGCACGCGACCTTCGAGCGTGAGATCACCGTCGCCGACGCCCACCGGATCCTCGAGGCCGCCCCGACCGTGGTCGTCATGGACGACCCGGCCAACGGCGTCTTCCCGACCCCGGCGGACGTCGTCGGGACCGACCCCACCTACGTGGGCCGGGTCCGCCAGGCGCTCGACTTCCCCAACACCCTCGACCTGTTCGTCTGCGGCGACAACCTCCGCAAGGGCGCCGCCCTGAACGCGGCGGAGATCGCCGAGCTGGTCGCGGCCGAGTTCGCGTAGCCCTTCCCGGGCCGTACGGCCCTCGCGGTGGACCCTGTGCGACGGCGAGGCCGTCGAGGGCGGGCCCTTCGAAGGTCGGTGGTCCCGCGTGGTCGTGTGGTCCGCCGGGTCAGCGGAAGAGGATGTCCCAGTGGTCCGCCGGGTCAGCGGAAGAGGATGTCCCAGTGGTCCGCCTCGCGGGCGAAGAGGGGGCCCGACGTCGTCGAGTGGCCGTACAGGCGGGCTCCGTCTCCCCGTACCCCCTGCGCCGGGTAGTTCTTCGTGATGTAGCGGTTGACGCACGCGTTGGGCTTCACGTCCAGCTTGTAGCCCTCGTAGTGGCTGTAGGGCCCGGGGGCGTGGCCCACCTCGGTGCCGCCGGTGACGACGATGGGACAGCCGCTGCGGCGCTTCAGCTCGATGGCGCTGGAGACGGTCGCGGACCGTACGGCCTCCAGCGAGGTGCAGTTGCTCCCCTGGCGGTTCGCGCACTTGCCCGAGGAGGTCCAGCGCAGGCCCGCCGCCCGCAGGAGCCGCTTGGCGTCCGTCTGCTGGAGTCGTACGGGATGCCGGGCCTGCTGCGCCTGGGGAGGGTTGGCCTCGGCGGCCTCCGCGGGGGCCGCGACGGCCTGCTCCGCCGAGGCGGCGGTCGGGGGCGGGGCCTGCACGTTTCCCTGGGCCTGGAACGCCCGCCCCTCCCCGGAGGTCTGGGAGGCGGTCTCGGATGTCCGGGGGGCTGCTTGCTCGCGGTTCGCGTTCGCCAGGGCGGCGGTTCGCGTTCGCGCGGTGGTCTCGGGTGTCCGGGGGGCCGTCTGCTCGCGGGGCGCGCCCGCCGCGGCGGCGGTTCGGGCTCTCCCGGTGGCCTCGGGCGGTTGTTCGTCCGCCGGGGCGGTGGTCCGCGTTCGCGCGGTGGTCCCGGAGGATCTCGGCGGCGTGTCCTCGGAGGTGACGTTCCCCGTCCAGAGGGGGACCGTGATCCTCAGGTCTCCGGGAGCCGCCCGGTGACCCGGGTGACACAGCTCGCGGGCGTAGCGCCGGGCGATTTCCAGGGTGGCGATGTCGTACACTCCGATGATCGTGGACCGGCGTGCCTTCGCCGGGCCGGCCATGACGGACCGGCTCACGATCGCGGCCCCGGCCGACGCGTTCCCGCTTTCCGCGGTCGCGCTGTCGTGCGGAACCGATGCGATGAAAGATAGCTGCAGAGCGAGCAGTGCTCCGGCGGTGAACCGGGCAGCCCGCTGTCTACAGGGACATGTCCCCATTTATGTATCCCTTGTCGCGGGAGCCCTTCCGCCAGAAGGATCAATCCCACTCCCGAACCCGGATGATCCCTCACGAAGAGTGATTTTTGCCCGGTAGTGGGAATGATCGGGCAGCTCGATGACCTGCTGAGACGGCAATTCTTGATATAGCCGACATATCGCTGTTTGCCGCGTACGGTGCCGTCGTCACGTCCTCAGCGGGTGGCGCGAGGGCGTGCCGGGCACGCCGCGCGGCGGCGCGGGACCGGGAGCGGCAGGGCAATCACCGATATGAGTGGCGGGGGCCATGGAGCGCGCCTAGGGTCGTTCACTGAGGCTCATCCCCGGTGGTGCGGGACGGATGATCTAGGGTTCGTCCAGTGGGGAAAGACCAGACGAGCCCGTTCTCCCAGCTCCAATCGACAGGTGACGAGCCCCCTATGACCGAGCCGCCCCCGAGAACCCGTGGATCGGACAGGACCCGTGAGGTCATCGTGGAGACGGCCCTGCGGCTTTTCCGCGAGCGGGGATACGAGGCGACCACCATGCGGGCCATCGCCGCCGAGGCCGGGGTGTCGGTGGGCAACGCCTACTACTACTTCGCCTCGAAGGAGGTCCTGATCCAGGCGTACTACGACCGGGCGCAGGCCGAGCACGAGGCGGCGTGCGAGAGGCTGCTGGCCGCCGAGCCCCGGTTCGCCGCGCGGCTGACGGGGGTGCTGCGGGAGTGGGTGCGGGTCTCCGAGCCGTACCACGAGTTCGCGGTGAAGTTCTTCAAGCACGCGGCCGAGCCGAGCAACCCGCTCAACCCGTTCAGCGCCGAGTCCTCGCCCTCCAGGGACGCCTCGATCGCGATCTACCGGCGGGTCGTGGAGGGGTCCTCCGACCGCATGGACAGCGAGCTGCGGGCCGAGCTGCCCGAGCTGCTGTGGCTGATGTCGATGGGCGTCGTCCTGTTCTGGGTGCACGACGAGTCGGAGGGGTGCCGCAGGACGCACCGGCTCATCGAGCTCACCGTCCCGCTGGTGGACCGCCTGGTGGGGCTCTCGCACCTGCCCGGCCTGCGCGGGGTCGCGCGTGACTTCATCGCGGGGATCCACGAACTTCGCGAGTGAATCCCGGCCGAATCCCATGATTCGCCGTATCGATCTGATTACCCTGAGTAGCTGATTCGATGACGGTTTCGAGGGAGTCCCATGGGTTGGGTAGCCGTGCTGGTGGTGGTGTCCGTGACGATCGCGCTGATCGCGTTCCGCGTCCTGCGGAAGAGGGGGCGGGACGACGGCGAGCACGGCTCGTCGTCCGTCGACTTCTCCGCCAACCTCGCCCTCGCCGTCTATCTCCTGGTGCTGGCCTACGCCGCGGTCCTGTGCCGGGACGCGCTCTCGGTGTCGGAGGCCGACGTCCAGGCCGAGGCCGAGAGCCTCACCGAGATGTACTGGTCGGTGGCGCCCGTCCCCGAGGCGGCACCCGTCCGGTCCCAGATCCGGCTGTACACCGCGCAGAGCATCGACCTCGACTGGCCGCTCATGGCCAACAGCGAGATGTCCCCGCTACCCGGGCAGACCCTCATGGACATGCGGGCCGAGGTGCTCAGGCTCCGTCCGGTCGGCGAGGAGAGCAAGAACCTCCAGCAGGACACGCTCGACCGGATCTCCGAGGTCTCCCACGCCCGCATCGTGCGAAGTGACGACGCGAGCACCAGCCTGGAGAGCATCTTCGTGATCTCGATGATCCTCTCCGGGCTGCTGGTGATCGCGCTGCCCTGGACGCTGGGGGTGCGGCCCACGACCTCGTCGGTCGTCGCCGACCTGGTCAGGCTGGGGGTGGTCGTCGTCGGCGTGTGCTTCATCATCCTGATCAGCCACCCGTTCAGCGGGCTCGGCGCCGTCGAGCCCGACGCGTTCAAGGCCGCGCAGCGGCAGTACGACCAGATCGACGGGTTGTTCCCCGCCCAGCCGTAGTTCTCCTCGACGGCCCGGCGGCGACCCGGCATGGATCTGGCCGGGGTCTGGCAGGGATCTGGCCGGGGTCTGGCCGGGGTCTGGCACGCACGGCGAAGCCCGCCGGTGGAAGGTTCACCGGCGGGCTTCGCCGCGCGTGCCGCCGTCGGGGCCCGCGCTATCTGCGAACCCTGTGGTTGAAGGCGCTGACCGCGGCGACCGAGATCACGCCGGTGCACATCACCAGCAGGACCAGCCTCCTGTCGGTGCCCTTGCGCCGCTCGGCGTAGCGGTCGAGCACCAGCCGCTGCCGCAGGAGCGGGGGCACGCCGGAGGGAGTCGTCCTGGGCCGGGGAGTGCGGCTCCGGGTCGGCGTCGGTGTCGGCGTGACGACGGCTTCGAGGACGGGCGGGGGTGCCAGGGCGCGGGGCCCGGGGGGCTGTGGGGGCCCAGGGGGCACAGAGGGCTCCGGGTCGGGCGGGGCGGACAGGGTGGGCGTCGGCCGCGCGGGCTCGGGCGTGGGCGTCGCTTCCGGCTCCGGTTTCGGCTCCGGCTTCGGTTTCGGCTCGGGCTTCGGCTCGGGCTTCGGCTTTGGCTCCGGGGCCGGTTCCGGTTTCGGTTTCGGCTCCGCCTTCGGCTTGAACGGGACGTCCGCCGGACGGCCCTGCGCGAGCTCCCACCAGTGCCACCAGTGCCACCAGGGAACCCTCCGGTCATCGGCCTCGGGCGGAGGCGCGGTCGGGTAGGGCGGTTCGGGCTTCAGCGCGGCCGGGTGGCCGCTCTCCGGCTTCGACCGGTGGCCCGGCCCCGGAGACGGGGAGGCGGGCAGGGGCGATCGGCCGGAGAGCAGGCGCGGGGCCACGTGTGACACCCCGGGGTCCGGCCCGTCCTCCGCCCCGAGGGGAGGTGCTCCGGCCAGGACGGGGGCCGCCATGCAGATCGCGAGGGCCGCCACTCCGTGCAGCCCCCGCCGTCGGTTCCTTCGCCAATGCTTCGTCACGTAAAGTTTCTAACATCACACGGAAAGTGGCGGGCCGGTAAGTGGACGGTCGATATAGATCATTGTTTCGATGGCATACCGGCCGGTTGGTACGGCAGATCTATTGACGGCACCCCGAGCGGGTGCGGCAAGCTACTTCAGAACATCGTTCTGGGGAAAGGTCCCCGGCGGCGACCATCGACACGGAGGCGGCACGATGACCACGGGCCCACGCTGGGGTATGACGATCCCCTTCTACGACCGTTCACTGGCCGCCTCCAGGGATCTGATCGCCGAGCTCCCCGGACTCGGCTACACCGACGCCTGGTCCGCCGAGGTCAACGGCGTCGACGGTTTCGTACCCCTGGCGATGGCCTCGGAATGGGCCCCGGGGGTGCGGCTCGGCAGCGCCATCGTCCCGGTCTCCACCCGGGGGCCCGGCCTGCTGGCCATGTCCGCCGCCACGCTCGCCGACCTCGCCCCCGAACGCTTCGTCCTGGGCATCGGGGCCTCCTCCCCGGCCATCGTGGAACGCTGGAACGCCGGGGAGTTCGTCAAGCCGTTCGCCAGGACCAGAGACACCCTGCGCTTCCTGCGCAAGGCTCTCGCGGGCGAGAAGGTCACCGAGCGGTACGAGACGTTCGAGGTCAAGGGCTTCAAGCTGGAGCGCGCCCCCAAGATCCCGCCGAAGATCGTGCTCGCCGCGCTGCGCCCCCGCATGCTGCGCCTGGCCGCCGAGGAGGCCGACGGCGCGATCACCAACTGGCTCTCGCCCGCCGACGTGCGGAAGGTCAGGGCCGAGGCCGGCGAGGAGACCGAGCTCATCGCCCGGCTGTTCGTGTGCGTCAGCGAGGACGCGGAGAAGGTGCGCGAGCTCGGGCGCTGGATGCTCGCGAGCTATCTGACCGTCCCGGTCTACGCCGCCTTCCACGACTGGCTGGGGCGCGGCGAGGTGCTGCGGCCGATGCACGAGGCCTGGGCGGCCGGAGACCGGCAGGCGGCGCTCAAGGCGATCCCCGACGAGGTCGTGGACGAGCTCATCGTGCACGGCGACGCGGCCACGTGCCGGGCCAGGATCCGGGAGTATGTGGACAACGGCCTGAACACCCCGATCCTCGCCCCCATCCCCGGAGGCGAGGTCCCGATCGCCCAGGCCGTGCGAGATCTGGCCCCTGTCGAGGAGTGACCCCCTTGCACGACCTGTTGAAGCTCGACGCGCTCGGACAGGCGCGGGCCGTGAGGAAGGGGGAGGTCTCCCCGAGGGAGCTCGCCGAGGCGGCGATCGCGCGGATCGAGGCGCACGACGGCGCGATCAACGCGGTCGTCCACCGCAGGTTCGAGCGGGCACTGGCGGAGGCGGGCGAGGTCGACCCCGCCGCTCCCTTCGCGGGCGTGCCGACGCTGCTGAAGGACCTGGGCTGGACCATGGCGGGGGAACCGTACGGCGCGGGGTCGCGCGCCCTCGACGGGATGCGCGCCGAGCGCGACGGCTACGCGGTGACCAAGCTGCGCCGGGCGGGGTTCACGATCCTGGGCCGGACCAACACCTCGGAGTTCGGCACCGCGATCACCACCGAGCCGGTGGTGTCCGGTCCCACCCGCAACCCGTACGACCCGCGCTACAGCACCGGGGGATCGAGCGGCGGGTCCGCGGCGGCGGTGGCGGCGGGCATGGTCGCGGTGGCCACGGCCAGCGACGGCGGCGGGTCGATCCGGATCCCGGCGAGCATGTGCGGGCTGGTCGGGCTGAAGCCCGGCAGGGGCAGGGTCAGCTCCGGCCCCTCGGGGGGCGAGCCGTGGGCGGGCTTCTCGGCGGCGGGCCTGCTCTGCCGTACGGTCAGGGACAGCGCGGCGACCCTCGACGTGATCGCCGGGACGATGCCGGGCGACCCGTACGGCGCGCCCGCCTGGGCGCGCCCGCTCGCCGAGGAGGCCGGGGCGGACCCCGGCCGGCTGCGGATCGGTTTCCTCGCCGAGCACCCCGGCGGGGGTTTCCCGCCCGACCCGGACCTGGTGGCCGCGGTCACCGGCGCCGCCGGGCTGCTGGAGGCGCTGGGCCACGACGTCGAGCCTGGGTGGCCCTCCGCGCTCGCCGACGACGGCTTCGCCGTGCACTTCGGCACGGTCGTGGCCGCCCACGTGGCCGCCGACGTGGAGGACATCGGGCGCTGGCGCGGCAGGCCCGTCGAGCCGGACGAGCTGGAGACGCGCAACCGCGTCCTGGGAGAGGCGGGCCGCAGGCTCGACGCGGTCGGCTACGTGACCTCGCGCGACTGGATCGACGGGTTCAGGCGCCGGATGGCCGCCTGGTGGGAGTCGCACGACCTGCTGCTCATGCCGTCGCTGGGGGTGGCGCCCTTCCGCCTCGGCTGGCTGCCTCCCGACGACGTCAGCACCTCGCGGGGCCGTACGAACCAGGCGGTGGCGTTCACCTCGCCCGTCAACGCCACCGGGCAGCCCGCGATCTCCCTGCCGCTGCACCTCACCGCGGACGGCCTGCCGGTGGGGGTGCAGCTGGTCGCCGCGGCCGGGCGGGAGGACCTGCTCGTCCGGGTGGCCGCCCAGATCGAGGGGGAACGCCCCTTCCGGCACTCGGCGATGCGCTAGCCGTACGTCCGCCTCGACACGCCCGGTGATCCGCGAGGGCGCGGCCTCGGCCGGGACGCGTGGAAGGTGGATGTGAGCGGGGTTCGGGAACCCTGTTCGGAATTCACGCGTTATATCGTGAGGCGGTGGGGTAGTACGCCGCCAGGCGAACGTGGTTCCGAGGAGGATTCCATGGCGAAGGCGGCGCGCGCGGCGCAGGCGTGGCGGACGTACAAGGACGTGACGAAGCCGGGCTCGCCCGGTCTCGGAGCCCGTCTGCGAGCCCTCCCAAGAATGATCAGCGCGGTCATGCACGGCGATTACCCCGGCATGGGCAAGGGCAAGCTGGCCATGATGGGGCTCGGCGTGCTCTACATCGTCTCGCCGGTCGACCTCGTCCCCGAGTTCCTGGTCCTGATCGGGGTGGCCGACGACTTCGGCGTGTTCCTGTGGCTGATGGGCTCCCTGCTCGGCGAGGGCGGGCGCTACGTCGACTGGGAGCGCGAGCGGGTCAGGTCCGTCCGGCCCTGAGCCGGATCAGGTCCTGTCCGGCCCCGGGCGGGGAGCGTCAGATCTGTTCCATCCTGAGCCAGGCGCGCGAGGGCAGCGGGTGGCCGAACAGGCGGGCGGCGTTGCCGTAGGCCACCCGGGCGATGTCGGCGGGCGGCAGGCTGCCCAGGTTCGTCGCGACGGCCTGCTGGGTGTCCGGCCAGGTGGAGTCGGAGTGCGGGTAGCCGCTCTCCAGCAGCACGTGCTCCAGCCCGACGGCGAGCCGCACCCCGGAGAGGGCGTGGTCGTTGAGCGTGCCGAAGAAGAAGTTTCTCCGCAGCACCTCGCTGGGCTTCAGGCCGCCCTCCCAGGAGGCCTCCCCGGCCACCGGGTGGTCGAGCGCGTAGTCGGCCCGCTCGGCCAGCATCGGCAGCCAGCCCACGCCACCCTCCACGATCAGGATCCGCAGCGCGGGGAAGCGCAGCGGGACGCCCGACCAGAGCCAGTCGGCGCAGGCGAACATGGCGCTCGCCGGCATCAGCGTGGTGATCGCCTCGATCGGCGTGTCCGGGGACGGGACCGGAGCCCAGGAACCGGCCCCGGCGTGCAGGCAGACGACGGTGCCGGTCTCCTCGCACGCCTGGAAGAACGGGTCCCAGTGGTCGCTGTGGATGGACGGCAGGCGCAGCCGGGTGGGGAACTCGGGGAAGAGCACCGCCTTGAAGCCGCGCGCCGCGTTGTCGCGGATCTCCTTGGCGGCCACCTCGGGGTCGGTGAGCCAGGGCAGCTGCAGGGCGATGATCCGCTCCGGGTAGGTGCCCGCCCAGACCTCCACGTGCCAGTCGTTCCACGCGCGCAGGACCGCCAGGCCCAGCTCCTGGTCGCGGGTCTTGGCGAAGACCATGCCCGACTGCCCGGCCAGCATGCCCGGGAAGCAGAGCGCGGCCCAGACGCCGGCGCGGTCCATGTCCTCGATCCGGGCTTCGACGTCGTGGCATCCGGGACGCATGTGCTCGAACCGCACCGGGTCGAGCGTCCACTGCTCGCGGGGCAGCCCGGCGCCCACGTCGAGCCCGGCACAGGGGTAGGTGGCCCCGCCGTAACGCCAGACCTGGTGACCGGAGTCGGTCTCGACCACCTTGGGCGCCTTGTCGGCGTATTTCTCCGGGAGCCGGTCGTCGAACATGTCGGGCGGCTCGATCAGGTGGTCGTCGGCTGAGATGATCACATAGTCCCGCCGCCTGGGCTCGGGGTCGGGGAGCAGCGGCGTAGTCACACGGTCAACCGTATTCCGCTGGAATAACACTCATCAAGCCGCAAGGTCTCCGCTTGGTATCTCTGTCTCCCACGAAGTCTTTCGCGATGTCTTTCGTGATGTCTTTCGTGATGTCCTTCGCGGCGTCTTCGGCGGGCGGGAGGACAGGGCGGGAGGGCAGGGCTGGGGACGGGGAGGGAGGGCGGCGCGGGAGGTGACGGGCGGGCCCCGGGGCCACCGGAGGGGGGGTAGGGCGGCCCCGGGGGGGCGGGCCCGCCGGAGGGTGCTGCCCGTGGCGGGCCCTGCGAGAGCGCCTACCCAGAGATCGCCTCGATATCAGAATTTTTCAAAAGATGATTCCTGAGAGCGGTCATCACACTCTCGTCCACGCCCAGGGTCCGCAGGCAGTAGTCCCGTACCGGGCCCAGCTCGTCCAGGAAGAGACGCATCGCCTCGGCGGGCGCCTCACCGAACCCCGCCCACTGCAGCGGCTCGCCCGGATGCTCCCGTTCCCAGTACGCGACCATCTGGGGCCTGGCCAGCCCGGTCAGCGCGTAGTCGGCGATCACGTCCTCCTCGGACACCCCCAGCAGCCGCAGCACCAGGGCGACCAGCAGCCCGGTGCGGTCCTTGCCCGCCGCGCAGTGGACCACCACGGGCGCGTTGCCCGCCTCGGCGATCACCTCCAGGGCGCTCCTGAGCTCGGCGTGACCGTCCTGGGCCACCTCCAGGTAGCGGTCGGCGAAGAACCTGGCGACCCCGGCGTCGGGGTGGTAGTCGCGAACGGTGTCCCACCTGCGGTGCTCGACCGGCAGGTTGTGGTAGCCCGGCCCCTGCGGGGCACGGCCGCGACGCGCCACCTCGTCGGGATGGCGAAGGTCGATCACGGTGCGTACGCCGAGCGCGTGGAAACGGTCGAGGTCGTCGTCGGCGAGCATGTGCAGCGAGGCGGAGCGGTAGAGCCGCCGCCAGCGCACCTCCGTCCCGCCGTCCGTCCGGTAGCCGCCCACGTCACGGAAGTTGTACAGCCGCGCGAACTCGATATGCCGGATCACGCCCTCTAACCTATCCAGCGGTGGGTCTCGCGTGATGGGGGCAGGGATGCGAGTGGTAATTCCGGCACGGGACGACATCCCGTACGCCGCGCGGGTGGCACTGCTGTTCGTGCTCGCGCTCTCCACGGTCATCGTCCACATCAACCAGGCACCGCCCCTGCGGCCCGCCGCGGAGCTCGTGTCGGACCTGCGGGCGGGCGGGGTGACCAAGGTCGTCTACGACCGCAACTGGCCCGCCTACGGCACGTTGACGTGGTCCCACGGGCCGCTCTCCTGGAGCCAGGCCCGTTTCGACCAGCCCGACGACGTCTGGGATCCCCGGACCACCCGGCTGGTCCCCGAGGCCCTGGAGCGCCGCCAGGAGGCCTTCCTGGCCCAGGTGCGCGCCGCCGCCGACCCCTCCGTGGAGATCGTGCGCACCGAGGGCTTCGGGGCCCTGGCCGGTTCGCCCGCCTACGGGCGGTGGTGGGAGCCGTTCGGCCCGGCGGCGGTGACGGCCGAGGTCCTGGCCTGGCTGCTCATGCTGGCCCGGCCGAACCCCCGCTACGCCAGCCGCTGGGCGTGGTTCTGGATGTTCCTCACCGGAGGCTCGCTGCTCTACGTCCTGCTGGAGCCGAGACCCCTGTGGCGCGACCCGTACGAGGCGCTGCCCGCACCGGCCAAGCTCGACGGGACACGCGGGTTCGCGATCGCGGTCGCGCTTCTCTTCGGCATGGCGATGGTCAACGCGTGATCGTCCAGAGTAAATAAGGTATGGCACCTGAAGCGCTAGAGGTCCGTCGTGGCCGGCGGATCGCCGGATCGGCCGTCCGGTCGATTCTCCTGATCGTTCTGATTTTCGGCGTCCTGATCACCGTGCTGAACCGCGCGCCCCTGCCGGAGACGCGGGCCGAGTTCCGCGCCGCGGCCGCGGCCGACCGTGTCTCCCTCGTCGAGTACGACGAGCGGGACGGCGCGATCCGCTACGTCCGATGGGTCGAGGGCCCGCTGACCTGGCGCGAACTCGACGCCGAGGCGCTCGGGGCGGCCCCGGCCCCCTACACGACGGCGGACCTCAGGGGCGACATGGGCCGGAGTGGCGCCAAGGTGACCGAGCTGAGCGACTCGGGGGAGATCAGCGTCGGGCCCCGGTGGACCCTGGAGATGCCGATTCCCATCGGCGGTGAGTGGCCGATCGCGGCCTGGGGGCTCACCCTCCTGATCATGCTCGGTTCGACGCCCCGGCTGGGCAACCGGTGGGCCTGGTTCTGGATCTTCGGCGCCGGGTGGATCGGCGCGATCCTGTTCCTGCTGCTCGAACCCCGCCCGCTCTGGTTCGAGGCCGGGCGGGTCCCCGCGCCGCGCGAGCGGCTGGGCGGCCTGCACGGCTTCCTGGTGGGAGCGGTCCTGGGGGCGCTCTCCAAGGTCCTGACACCGGCCGCCGGTTACCTTCTGAACCTCGTGCTCAGCTAGAACCGGCGAAGCGAGCTCCCGGCGGCCTGCCTCCGGGTTCCCTTGTCGCGAGGGTTCTACCGGTCAGGACCCGGCCCGTTCCGCCGGTGCCGCCGCGGCCCGCGGGGCGACGTCGGGCTCCCCGGCCTCCCCGGCCGGCTTCTCGTTCTCGTCGCGTCCGGAGGGGGCGCCGGGGTCCGGGCCGCCGGGTGCGGCCGGTGCGGAGGCCGCCTCCCTGAGGTCGGCCGCCTCCCTGCGGATCAGCAGCGCCCAGCCGCCGATCGCGACCCCGATGAACAGCCACCACTGCACGCCGTAGGCCAGGTTGAGGCCGCCCCCCTCGCCGACGTCCGGCGTGGGGACGGGCGCGGGCGCGGCGGCGGCCGCCGGCGACTGCTCGGTCAGCTCGACGTACCCGCCGAGGAGCTTGTACGGCAGGCGGCGCCCGATCGCCTCGGTGTTGATCAGCAGGACCTGCCCCGCCGGCAGGCCCGCCCGGTCGCGGATGCCCGAGGTCTCCTCGGTCTCGGCGGGACGTAGCCTGCCGGTGACAGTCACCTCACCCGAGGACGGCGCCGGGACCTCGGGAAGGGCGTCGGCGGTGCTGCCCGCCCTGACCCAGCCCCGGTTCACCAGCACGCCGGTGCCGTCCGCCGTGACCAGCGGGGTCAGCACGTAGAAGCCGACCGCCCTGTCCTGGACGCGGCGCCTGACCAGGAGCTGGGCGTTCGTGTCGTACGTCCCCTTCGCGAGGACGGTGCGGTATTTGTCCTGCGTGGAGACGGTGCCGCCGGGCGAGGTGAGCCTCTCCACGGCGACGGGGGCGGCGCGGAGGTTGCCGGTGATCTGGTCGCTACTGGTGGACCTCTCCTCGAAACGCCCGAACTGCCACTGGCCGAGCAGCACGAAAGCGGGGATGACCAGCAGCACCACCACGTGGAGGGCCAGCCATCGGGGAGTCAGCAGGAACCGGTACACGTCATCAAGAGTAGGCACCGGGGGCACCGCCCCGTCCTCCGCGTGTGCCTTTGGGGGCAGCCGGACGCGTCTTTGGGCGTAGTAGGGTGCCCGGGACCGCTCGATCCTCGGATGTCATGGAAAAGCTCGCCGGACACTCCGGACATCACGTACGGTCGTGTGAGATTTCCCCCGGGATGTTCCACCACCTCCGGAGCCCGCCCCTGATGACTGTGCTCATGCCCGCCCCCCCGGCTCCGCTCGTACTCCCCCGCCTCGGGGTCCTGCTGCGGCACGCCGCCCCCAGGGTGTTCGAGAGCATGATCCTTCCCGTTCTCGTCTTCTACGTCGCGCTGATCTTCACCAACGCGAACGGCGCGCTGGCGGTGGCGGCGGCCTGGGTCTACGGCGGCGTCGCCTGGCGGCTGGTCAAGGGCGGCGAGGCGCCCGGCACGCTGCTGCTGGCGGCGGGCACGATCACCGTCAGGGTGGCGCTGACGGTGGCGACGGGCAACCCCATCGTGTTCTTCCTGCAGCCCTGCCTCGGGGTGTTCTGCGTGAGCATGGGCTTCCTGCTCACCGCGCCGCTGCGGAGACCGCTGATCCGGCGGGTGGTGGCCGATCTCGTACCGCTGCCCGACCAGGTGATGGAGCACCCGCGGATGCGGCGCTTCTTCGTGGCGCAGTCGGTGCTGTGGGGCTGCGCCCAGCTGCTGAACGGGGCGCTGAGCCTGTGGCTGCTGCTCAGCCAGACCCTGGAGACCTACCTCCTCGTGCGCACCTCCGCGGTGGCGGTGCTGCTCGGCGGCGCGGCGCTGGTCTCGGTGCTCAGCTTCAGGCACTGCCTGCGGAGGCTGGAGACGCGAGAGACGGAGACCCCGGAGCCGGGGACGCCGGGTCCGGAGACGCGGGCACTGTAGAGCGAAGGCGCGCTCCTGGACCGGGCACCGGGGTGACCTCTCTCGGACCGGACACCTCGTGCCCCTCGGCGCAGCGGAAGTGCTGCTCGACCGGGGCGCCGCAGCCGCGGTGGGTGACGCGCACCGGCGGTCCCTCGTGGTCGCTGAGATACCGGTCGCCCCACTGCATCAGGGCCACCAGGGTCGGATAGAGGTCGAGACCCATCTGGGTCAGCCGATACTCGTCGCGCTGCCGCTGGCCGGGCTCGCGGTAGGGGACCTTGCGCAGCAGCCCCTCCTCCACGAGCCGGGTCAGCCGGGCGCTGAGCACCTGCCTGGGGGCTCCCGTGGCGGCCTGCATGTCGGCGAAGCGCCGCACGCCGCTGAACGCTTCGCGCAGCACCAGGAACGTCCACTTCTCGCCGACGACGCCCAGGGCGCGCTCGATGGAGCAGTTGTGCACTCGCAAGGGCAGGTTGCCGGGAGCCGCCTCATTCATGTGCGAATCGTAGGTCGCCATCGCACCACCTCCAACGTTCACCTAAGTCTAGTTGACATACTCAGCTGTCTCGCGAGACTCTGAGTTCATGATGCGAACTCAGCTGGTGCCGGCGGGCGGTGCCCCGGCGCCCGGGGACGTCCCGGTCGTGCGCGGGGACGTCCCGGGGACGTCCGGGGACGCGGCGCTCGTGTGTGAGGACGTCCCGCGGACGTCCGGGGACGTCGCGGTCGCGTACGGGGACATCGCGCGTGTGCCCGGTGGCGTGGCGGCGGGGAGCGGGGGCCTCGCGCGTGTGCCCGGTGGCGTCGCGACCGGTTCCGGGGACGTCGCGACCGTGCCCGAGGGTGCCGTCGAGATCCGGCCCGCGCGGCCGGACGACGAGGAGGGGATCCGCCGCTTCCTCGGGGGACTGTCGCCTCGCACGCAGGCGCGGAGGTTCTTCGCCGGGATGAGCCGCCCGAGCGTGAGCTTCGTCAGGACGCTGCTCACGGTGGACGAGCGCCGCGACGCCCTGCTCGCCGTGCACGGGGACCTTCTCGTGGGGCACGCGATGAGCTACCGGGGCCAGGAGGCCGACGTCGAGATCGCCGTGGTGGTGAGCGACGAGTGGCAGGGAATGGGACTGGGCTCCCGGCTCGTCCGTGCGCTGATGCGCCGCGCGGCGGGCAGGGGGGCCAGGACGGTGGGGATGGACGTGCTCGGGGACAACCGCACGGTCCTGGCGATGGTCCGCGGGGCGTGGCCGGAGGCGACCATGCGCGTCTCCTCCGGCACGGTCGAGGTGACCGCGAAGGTTCTCCGCTGAGCGACCCCCTGGCCGGTTACCGCGCGGGTCCTGCCCGGTCTCACCGGGCGTCTCGTCGCGGGCGTACCGAAGGGAGGCTCCGGCCGGAGAGGGGGGCGCCGGACCGGGCGGACCGGGCGTCCGGGGTGGCGATGCGGCTCCCCCGGATCAAGGCGGTACGATCGACGTGGTCCAAGCTGTTTCCCGAGCAGTTTGCGGAACAAGGTTCTGTTGCCCCACCATGGATCCGTGAAGACTGCCAAGAGCGGACGCGACGGCCGCACCAGGATCGTCGAGGGTGCCCTGCGCCGATTCAGCCAGGACGGGGTCTCGGCCACCACGCTGGCCAGCCTCCGTGAGGAGAGCGGCGTCAGCGTCGGCAGCTTCTACCACCACTTCGCCAGCAAGGAACACGTCTTCGGCGTCCTGTACGCCGAGACCCTGCGCATCTACCAGGACGCGTTCCTCGCCGAGCTCCAGCGCCACGAGAGCGCGCGGGGAGGCATCGAGGCCATCGTCGCGCTGCACATGTCGTGGTGCGGCGAGAACCGCGAGCGCGCCCACCTGCTGATCAGCGAGCGCCCGCCCAGGCGCGACGAGCCGGGCGGCACCGAGGTGTCGGAGTCGCGCAGGGCGTTCTTCAGGAAGGTCTCCGACTGGTGGCGCCCGCACATGAAGGACGGCCTGCTCCAGCCCGTCCACCCGACGATGTGCTACGTGCTCTGGCTGGGACCGGCCACCGAGATGTGCCGCCTGTGGTTCGCCGGCGCGCACCAGCCCACTCCCGAGGAGATCAGCGGCCTCCGCGAGGCGGCCTGGCAGAGCCTGCGGCAGCAGAACCCCTGACCGGGCAGCAGAACCCCTGAGCAGGCGACAGAACCTGAGCGGGTGGCAGACCCGAGCAGGCGGCAGGCCTGGACGGGCGGCAGACCCGAGGAGGCGGCAGACCTGAGCGGGCGACAATGCCCCCTGGGTAGATGCCCCTGGTGAGCGTCACTGATACTCCGGCCCGGATCACGGGGGCTTTTCCGGGCCGGAGCGGTCTCAGTGTGCTCCCACCAGCTGACGCGTCCGCGTCGACACCCGCCAGACGTCCTCGTCCAGCGAGATGTCCAACCGCAGGTCCTGACGCCGGCGCCGCAGGCCGGGCACCCGCACCCGGTCGGAGACGTCGAACCTGCCGCGCCGGGCGTAACCGAACCCCAGCTCCCCGGGGAAGACCCGTAACTCATCCTGATTGCCGCACCGCGGGCAGGTCCATGCGACCAGATCCTTGCCACGGTGGTAGTCGTGGCAGGCGCGGAAGTATTCGTCAGGGTGAAAACGGGACTCGCAGGCGAAGCAGGGGATCAGCATCATGGATCCTTTGGAGCGTGTGGTGCGGCTCCCAAGAAGTACCGCTTTCCACTTGAAGTCCGCTTGCAGAACGCTTACCCCGGTGGGTAACAGTCTCATCACCGGGAGCATCCGGACGTGCCCGGTGCGAGGATTGTCCGGTGAACGATCTGCTCGGCCGGCTCCGGGGGCTCCTGCTCGACACCGGCTACACCATCGACGGCGTCCGCGAGCGCCTCGGCGACGTCGCCGCCACCGCGCTCTCCCGTGAGGAGACGATCCCCGCCCTGCGCGCCACCGCCGACGGTGACCCGCTCGCCACCCTGATCCGGCTGTGGTGGCTCGGCGCCCCTGTGGAGGCGCGAGCGGTGCCGGCGGGCCTCGCCGTGGAGGAGCTGGCCGCCGCGGGCCTGGTGACCGTCGAGGGCGGCCGGGTCACCTCCGCGGTCCACCTGCAGCCCTGGGAGACCGACGGCGCCGGTGGCGCCGGTGGTTACGTCGTCTCCGACCGCAAGGTCAGGCCGGGCGACCCGGCCCTGCGCCCGGACCACGTCGTCGGCGCGGGCGGCGCCTCGGCGAACCTGGCCCAGCTGGCCTCCCGCCGCCCCGTCGGGCGCGCCCTGGACATCGGCACCGGATGCGGGGTGCAGGTCCTCCACCTGGACGGCAGGGCCGAGGAGATCACGGCCACCGACGTCAACCCGCGCGCGCTGGAGCTGGCCCGCCTCAGCTGGGCGCTGTCCGGGATCACCGGCGTCGACGCCCGGCAGGGCTCCCTGTTCGACCCCGTCGAGGACGACCGCTTCGACCTGATCGTCTCCAACCCGCCGTTCGTGATCTCCCCGGCCGGCCGGTTCACCTACCGCGAGTCGGGCTTCCACGCCGACGACTTCTGCCGCGACCTCGTACGCCGGGCGCCCCGCCACCTCGCGCCCGGCGGCACCTGCCACCTGCTGGCCAACTGGCTGCACGTCGACGGCGAGGACTGGCGCGACCGGGTCGGCGGCTGGCTCACCGGGACCGGCTGCGACGGCTGGGTGGTGCAGCGCGACGTCCAGGACCCCGCCGAGTACGTCGAGCTGTGGCTGAGGGACGCCGCCGAGCAGGGCACCCCGCGCCACCGCGAGCTCTACGACGACTGGCTCGGCTGGTTCGAGGCGGGGGACGTCACCGGGATCGGCTTCGGCTGGATCACGCTGCACGACTCCGGGAGCCTCGACCCCGTGGTGCGGGTCGAGGAGTACGGGCGGCCGGTGGAGCTGCCGGTCGGCGGATACGTGGACGAGGTGCTCGGCGCGATCGTCACGGCGCACCGGCTGACCGACGCCGAGCTGCTCGGCGCGAGGCTCGTGGTGGCCGAGGGTGTGCTGGAGGAGCGGATCGGCCCGCCGGGCGCCGAGGATCCGTCGCGCATCGTGCTGCGGCAGACCGCGGGACTGCGCCGCGGTGTGGCCGTCGGGACCGTGGAGGCCGCCCTCGCGGGGGTCTGCGACGGCGATTATCCACTGGACCCGCTGCTCGCCGCGATCGCGGAACTGACCGGCGAGGACCACGACGACCTGCGGACGAAGGCTCCCGCCGCCCTCCGGCCGCTGATCGCGGAAGGGTTTTTCCACATATCCACAGGGTGACTGTCCACAGGCTGTGGAAATCGCCGCTATCGCTTGTCAATCGGATGGCAAACGCCACGGGAGAACCTCTTGTCGTGGGGCACGGACCCGGGGGGTGAAGGGTCCGTGCCGTGTCCGGCCGACCGTCACAGTGAGGCGGCCGACCCGCGAGCGACGCACCGGATGACCGGGCCCCCTACGCGTCGCCCGGGTCAGACGGCCGGCCGGACCCCCACGCCCATCCCGAACCGCGGGGCCTGACTTCGAGGGGAATGCCGGTGATCAACCACGTCTGGATGACGCGTCTCGACGACGACCTGTACGACGGGCTGGGATCAGCTGTCGACCTGGTCGCGCTCCAGCAGAAGACGCAGATCCTCGGCCTCGGGCGCCCCGAGCCTGCCGAACAGGTCGTGGGCGCGTTCGAGGCAGTCCCGGCCGCGCTCGACACGGCCGAGGCCGTTGAGCGCCTTGCCTAACACCGACAGCGCCTGCGCCTCGCCGTACGGGTGGCTGATCTCCCGGCTCACGGTGAGCGCCTGCTCCGCGTGACGGGCCGCGTCCGTGAAGCGGCCCGCGTTGATGAACGTCTCGGCCAGCCGGGAGCAGACCCGCTGCTCCCAGACCCGCTGCCTGCTCGCCCTGAAGAAGGCGAGGCACTCGGCATGGTGGTGGACCGCCTCGTTCAGCCGGCCGACCCGCGACAGGATCATCCCCAGGTGGTAGCGGGCCCTGGCGGTGCCCGCGCTGGAACCCATCTCGATGAAGAGGGCCAGCCCCTGCTCGGCGGCGGCGATCGCCTCCTTCGGCTGCTCCAGGAACAGGTGGTCGCGGGCGGAGTAGCTGAGCGTCAGCGCCTCCCCGCCGCGCGCCCCGACCTCCCTGAACGCCTCGCGCGCGGAGTGGAACCAGGCCAGGGCCTCCACGTGGCGGCGCCGGCGCCCGGCCACGACGGCCAGCGCGTTGAGCACCTCGCCGGTGACGATGCGGTCGCCCCCGGCCGACAGCTCCAGCGACGTGCGGAACTCCTCCTCCGCCTCGGCCAGCCGGTTGGCGCCGAACAGCACCCGCCCGAGCACGTAGCGGCAGCGCAGCTCGCTGGAGACGGCGTCGAGCCGGCGCGCGACGGCCAGCATCTCCCGCGTCCGGCTCTCGAACTCGCGGACGTGGCTGCCCGACTCCAGCAGCGGCTCCATCGCGAGCAGCAGGTCGGCCCCCGGCAGCAGCTCGTCGGCCTTGTCCGCGCAGGTCACCTGGGCGATCGACGCGAACAGCGACTCCGCCTCCACCGACAGCCAGGCCACCGCCTCGTCGGCGGAGGCGAAGGCGTGACCGGTGCCGGTGACTCCCAGCCGGTCGGCCATCGTGCTGCCCTCGTAGGCGAGGCGGTGCGCCGAGCGCGCGGACGCCAGGTAGAAGCCGAGCAACCGGCGCAGCGCCGCCTCGCCCTCCCCGCCGATGGTCACGCTCACACCGGATCCGCGCCGCTCCCCCCGCTTCGTCTCGCCCGCGGCGCAGCTCTCCTCCGTCGCGTTCTCGGTCCGTTCCGCGACGCGGCGGGCGAAGAGCTTGAGCAGGTCGTGGAAGCGGTAACGGCCGGGAGCGGGGGCTTCGAGCAGGCTGGTGTCCACCAGGGACTCCAGGACGTCCTCGGTGTCCATCGGGTCCAGCGCGAGCAGCGCGGCGGCGGCCCCGATCGAGATGTCCGGTCCCCCGGGCAGGGAGAGCAGCCGGAACGCGCGTGCCTGGGCGGGGTTGAGCTGGCCGTACCCGAGGGCGAAGGTCGCCTCCACCGCGAGGTTGCCCACGCGCATCTCGTCCAGGCGGCGGCGCTCGTCGGCCAGCCGGGGCACCAGGGAGGCGACCGTCCAGGACGGCCTGGCGGCCAGGCGGGCCGCCACGATCCGCACCGCGAGCGGCAGGAAGCCGCAGGCGGCGACCACGTCCATGGCGGCGGCGCGCTCGGCCTCCACCCTCTCCACGCCGGCGACGATGCCGAACAGGGCGAGGGCCTCCTCCGGCTCCATGACGTCCAGGTCGACCAGCCTGGCCGAGGCCAGGTCGGCGAGCTTGCCCCGGCTGGTCACGATCGCCGCGCACCCGGCCGAGCCGGGGAGCAACTGGCTCACCTGGGCGGCGTCGCGGGCGTTGTCCAGCAGCACGAGCATCCGCCGGTCGGCCAGGATCGAGCGGAACAGCGCCGACCGCTCGGCCAGGCCGTCGGGGATGGCGTCGGCGGGCAGGCCGAGCCCGCGCAGGAAGGCCGCGAGCACCGACTCGGGAGAGGTCGGCTCCTCGCCGTACCCGCGCAGGTCGGCGTAGAGCTGGCCGTCGGGGAACAGGTCGTGCATGGCGTGGGCGACGTGTACGGCCAGGGCCGTCTTGCCCACGCCGCCGATACCGGAGATGGCCGCGACCGGCACGCCCTCGGAGCCGTCCTGGACCGACAGCAGCGTGCGCAGCCGCGCGATGATCTGGCGTCGGCCGGTGAAGTCGTTCACGGCGGCGGGAAGCTGCGCCGGTCGCGGCAGCTCCGGGCTCGCCGCCCGCGCCTCCGGCGTCCTCGCGTGCTCCGGGTCCGCCTCCGGGGGCGGCTTCGTCTCGGAGCCCTCCCGCGCGGCCGGTTCCGCGGTCTCGGTGGCCCTGGTGGCCCCGGTGGTCCTGGCGACCTCGGCGGGCGCGGGCCGCGCGGGCGGGCCGGCCGAGGCCGGTGCGAGGGCCGGGTCGCCGGTGAGGATGCGCTGGTGCATGCTCGTCAGGTCGGAGCCCGGCTCGATGCCCAGCTCCTCGATCAGCGTGGCGCGGGTGTCGGCGAAGGCGGCCAGCGCCTCGGCCCTGCGCCCGCACCGGTAGTAGGCCAGCATCAGCTGGGCGCGGAGCCGCTCGCGCAGCGGGTGGTCGCCGGTCAGCGCGATCAGCTCGGACAGGACGTCGGCGTGCCTGCCCAGCTCCAGGTCCAGGTCCATCAGGACCTCGAGCACGCTCATCCTGCGCTCGGCGAGCCGCCCGCGCTGGTGTTCGGCGTACGGCCCGACGGCCCCGGCGAGCGGCTCGCCGGTGTGGAGCGCCAGGCTCGCGCGAAGGCTCTCCGCGGCCCGCGCCGGATCACCCTCGCGGCGAGCGGTCTCCGCCTCCTGCACGCCGCGCTCGAAGAGGACCAGGTCGAGGGAGCCGCCGTTCAGCCGCAGCGCGTACCCCCTGCCGACGGAGGTGAGCAGCTCGGGACGGGTGCGCGGCGACCTGCCGGGCTCCAGCACCGCGCGCAGCCGGGAGACGTAGGTACGCAGGGCGCCGAGCGCGCGGGGCGGGGCGTCCTCCCCCCAGATCGCGTCGATCATCTCGGCCGGGGTGACCGCGCGGCCCTCCCTCAGCAGGAGCATCGCCAGGATGGAACGTTGCAGCGGGGTCCCCAGATCGAGCTCGGAACCGTCGCGCCATGCCTGGACAGGACCGAGTACGGCGAACCGCAGCCCGTCTCCGCTGTCCTGAACAGCCATTTCTCAAATCTCCGCCCAATGGGAAGTTTTATGGCCAAATGATAGATCCTCTCTTGCTTACCCCGTAGGTAGAGGCTTGCTTGTTCGCCGAGACGTTGATTGCACGTCAATCGGCTGTTGAGCCATGCCCTCAATCCTGGTGTTGTCGGGCATGGCCCCATACGGGGGCGGCCATGCCCGACATGTCAGCGGATTGCAGGCGCGGATAAAGGGGCTGTAAGTGCGATGCAGGCACCCAGGCCTATCAATAAGCCATGGCTCCTCAAGGAAGCCGGGAGCCGCACCCCTCAAGGAGAACCACCATGCGCCGCTCGATCAGCAGGATTCTCGGCCTCGCCGCCGCCACCGCCGTCATCGCGATCGGTGTTCCCGCCCTCGCCACCCCCGCCTCCGCGGCCACCGCCGCTCCCGTCGCCTCGAACAGCTACGACGAGGAGCCCTGGGGCTACTACTACTCCAAGTACTACGACGACTCCCGCGCCAAGGCCAGGGGCAGCGTCTCGCTCGACGATGACGACCGTCTCCACGTCCGCGGCCGGCTCTACGACAAGTACTCGCCGAGCCGGCTCTGCGGCTACGCCCAGTTCAAGTTCGAGACCCACGACGGCGACGAGAACTACTCCTGGGCCCGCAAGTGCGGCAGCAGCGGCTACCAGAACTTCCACTACGTAGCGGACGAGATCGACAACCTGCAGGTCAGGGTCTGCTACTGGGACAGGCACCACGGCAAGAAGACGCTGTGCGGCAAGTGGCGCTACATCTACGAGATCGAGTCCGACGAGGAGTGACCCGGAGGCTCCGGGACCTCGGGGTCTCCAGGGCCTCCGGTGAGCCCGGCCGGTAGCGCCGCCGGCGGTACCCGCGATCTCCGTTCGACCCGCTGACCGCGCGAGGCGTCACTCGCGTACGACGCCGGACGAACACCAGGCCCGCCCGAGATTTCGGGCGGGCCTTTTGTTCCGTTAAGTAATTTAAATACTGTTTTCGACTCTATGTGCTTTCTGTGTAATTTCTAGGTTTTTATCCTTTTTGGGAAATCCACTGCTCCTCGTAATACCGCACGTCGGGTGTCCGTCTCACGCGGCCTCGGCCAGGCCCATCCGCGCGTGCATCCGTTCTCGGACGACCGGCCATTCGTCACTCAGGATGGAGTAGTACGCGGTATCTCGGACCGTGTCGTCGGCGCCTCGGCTCTCCGCCCGCCGCACACCGTCGAGGTGCGCGCCGAGGGCTTCGATGGCGGCCCGGGAGCGTACGTTCCGTATATCGGCCTTGAGGGTTATGCGGTGGACCTGCCAGGTCTCGAAGGCGAGGGAGAGCATCAGATACTTGCTCTCGCGGTTGACGCCGGTTCCCTGCGCGGAGGCGGAGAGCCAGGTGTAACCGATGTCCGCCACGGACGGGACATCGCCCACCGCCCCGCGAGCGCCCGGCGGCCAGGGCATGGGGCCCTGCCAGTACTCCAGGTTCATGAGACGGGTGGCACCGACCACGCGATCGGTGTGCAGCCACCGGATGGCGAAGGGCATCGTGCGGCCCTCCGCCTGCTCAGCCAGAGCGGCCTCCACGTAGGAGACCATCTCGTCCCGGCCATTGGGGACGCGAGTGAAGGCGTAAGTGGAACGGTCTTCACTCGCCGCGGCGACGAGGTCGTCGACGACCGCGAGGCTGAGCGGTTCCAGGCGCACGAGGCGCCCGGACAGGGTGACGAAAGCGAGCATGAGCACATAATGGGGGCTCTTTCCCTCGCTTGATACCAAACGACACGAGACATCTTGGTGAGCATCGAGGAACGCGCGTGACCTGTGGGTTTCCACGGTAGGAGATCCCGGGCCGGAACCGCCGACGCCACCCCGAAAACCCTTACCGCCGGAGTGATCCGGCGGGGTGCGATCACCCCTTCGCGGGGGCCGCGACGAGCGGGACGCGGGCGGGGCGCGGGGGCTCCTCCCGCCTCGCGGGCAGGCCCGCCAGCGCCTCGCTCAGATGGTCCAGCGAGGCCGAGATCCACGGCAGCGCCAGGGGGTCCGGAGCGTCGAGCGCGGCCAGCCGAAGCCGCGCCGTCTCGCCGTACAGCAGGCTGGTCGCCACCCGCACCCGCAGGGCCGCCGGGTCGTCGCCGAAGGCGTGGCCGGGGAGCACCCCGACGCCGTGCCGGTCGAGCAGGTACGCGGCCAGGTCGGCGGAGGAGGCGAAGTCGAGCCCGGTGAAGTCGGGGTAGAGGTAGAAACCACCCCGCGGCGCGTCCACCCGCACGCCCGCGCGGACGAACCGCTCGTACACCGCCCGCGTCACCGCGCCGTGCAGCTCGCGGCTCCGGCCCACCCGCTCGACGAGCTCCGGCGGCTCGGTGTAGGCGTACGCCGCCGCCTGCTGGACCGGCGCGGCGGGGCTGGACCAGATCTCGCTCGCCACCGCCAGGAGCCGGTCGCGCAGGGCGGGCGACGGGAGCCGGGCCACGCCGATCCGCCAGCCGCCCAGGGCGAGGCTCTTGCTGAGCCCGCTGGTGATCACCGTCCGCTCCGGAGCCACGTCGGCGGGACTGAGGAAACCGGTGTCCGGGGAGTGGACCAGGTCGCGGTAGATCTCGTCGGAGATGATCGTCAGGTCGAGCTCGCGGGCGACCTCGGCGATCCGCCGGATCGTCGCCGCCCCGGCGAGCGTCCCGCTGGGGTTGTCGGGAAGCGTGACCAGCAGCGAGCGCACGTCGCGTCCCCGGGCGCGGGCTTGCCTGACCGCCGCGACCACGCGCTCGGGATCCGGCACCCCACCCTCGCCGGGGGGCGTCGGGACGAGCAGGGAACGTGCCCCGACCAGCTCGGCCTGGGCGGCGTAGCTGACCCAGCTCGGCATCGGCAGCACGATGTCGCCGCCGATCGCCGGCAGCAGGCCGTACAGCAGGGGCTTGCTTCCCGGGCCGCAGACCACCAGGTCGGGGTCGGTGGGCAGGCCGCGCCGCGACCAGTAGCCGCAGGCCGCCTCGCGCAGGGCGGGCGCGCCCGCGACGGGTCCGTAGCCGTTGAGCCCGGACGCCTCGGCCAGCCGCTCGCTCAGTGCCGGATGCACGGGCAGGCCGGCCTCGCCGAAGGCCAGGTGCAGCACGCGCTCACCGGCGCGCCGTCTTCGCTCGATGTCCTCGTTGGCCGCCAGGGTGGCGGAAAGTGTGACGCTCATCGCGGGGTCCCTCTCGTCGCGGAACAGGACGGAACGCGTCCCGGCACGGCGCGGGCCGCCACGGCACGGCACGGCGCGAACCGTTGTGGAACGCCTTCCAGCCTGGTGGGATGGGATGCATCAGGACAAGCTTCGGTTGTCGTGGGTGGGCGTAAGGAAAACCGATGCTCGATTTACGAAGGCTCGCGCTGATCTGTGAATTCGCCCGAAGGGGCAGCATCGCGGCCACCGCGACATCTCTCGGCTACAGTCCCTCGGCGGTCTCGCAGCAACTGGCCGCGCTGGAGCGCCAGGCGGGCGCCGTGCTGATCGACAGGACCGCCAGGAGCGCGGAGCTGACCGACGCGGGGCGCCGCCTGGTCGAGCACGCCGAACGCATCCTGGCCATGGTGGAGAGCGCCGAGTCCGACCTGTCGGCCCAGGCCGCGACCCCCTCGGGACGGGTCACCGTGACCGCCTTCCCGACCGCCGCGGTGGCCTTCGCGCCCGCGCTGGCCAGGACGCTGCGCCGGCACGGCGAGCTCACCCTGCGGATGGGACAGGCCCGCTCGGGACGTGGGATGCGCGAGGTGCAGTCGGGGGAGGTGGACATCGCCGTGATCGACGACTGGCACGGCCGGATGCGCGAGCCCGACACCCTGCGGGTCTTCCCGCTGCTGCGTGATCCGCTGGTGCTCGTGGTGCCGCGCAGGCACCGGCTCGCCTCTCCCGACGTCCCGGTCGACCTGCGGGAGCTGCGCGACGAGCCCTGGATGGCCACCCCGGACGGAGAGCCCTCCCGGCTGGCGGTGGACCGGCTGATGGCCGACGTCGGCGGTCACCGGCCGGTGCCCTGGGAGTTCGAGGGACTGGGCACGATCATCGGCCTGGTCGCCAAGGGCATCGGCATCGCGGCCGTCCCCGCCCTGGCACTGGCCAGCGGGGTCAGAGGCATCGCCGTCCGCCGGTTTCCCGGGTCACCGGTGGGCCGGGTCGTGCACGCCGTCGCCCGATCGTCCAGCATCCACCGCCCCGCCGTCTCCGTCACCCTCCGGGCCGTCCACGTCGCCGCCAGGCTCCTCGCCGCCGACCTGGAGGGGGTCGAGCCGGCGTCCCGGGAACGCCCGGAGGACCGGCCCGAGCCCGAGGGGCCGGAGGGTCGGCCGGAGTCCGAGAAGCGGCCGGAGTGACGCCGGCGCTCAGGGAACGCCCGGAGGGCCGGCGGGAGTTCGAGGGGTGCCCGGAGTGCCCGGAGGGCCGGCGGGAGTCCGAGGGGCGGCCGGAGTGCCCGGAGGGTCGGCCGGAGTCCGAGGGGCGGCCGGAGTGACAGGCTCGGCCGGAGTTCGACGGCCCGGCCGGAGCGGGGTGGTGTCCGGTCCGGGGGCGCACGGAGGCTCGTGTCCCGGTAACGTCGGCACGTGCCTCCCACCTACGCGCTAGAGCGGTTGCTGAACGACGGCGGTTCCAAACTGGTCGCCGGGGTGGACGAGGTCGGGCGCGGAGCCTGGGCCGGTCCGGTGGCGGTCTGCGCCGTGGTCACCGACCTGTCGGAGCCGCCCGCCGGGCTCACCGACTCGAAACTGCTCACCCCCGCCCGCCGCGCCGCCATGGTCTCCGAGATCACCGCCTGGGCGGCCGGGATCGGGTACGGCGAGGCGTCCCACGAGGAGATCGACACGCTCGGGATGACCGAGGCCCTGCGCAGGGCGGCGAGGAGGGCGCTGGCCGGGCTTCCCGTCCGGCCCGACGTGGTCGTCCTGGACGGGAAGCACGACTATCTGGGCGCGCCCTGGCCGGTGAGATGCGAGGTCAAGGGCGACCTCTCCTGCGTCTCGGTGGCCGCGGCCTCCGTGATCGCCAAGGTTCGGCGGGACACCTACATGGCCTCGCTGGGCTTCGAGGAGTACGGGTTCGCCGACAACGCGGGCTATCCCTCACCGGTCCACCAGGCGGCGCTGGCGGCCCTCGGCCCGACGGAGCACCACCGCCTGTCCTGGTCCTATCTGGACGACCTTCCCCGGTGGCGCCATCTCAAGAGGCATCGCAACCCGCTGGCCGGAGAGGGCCAACTCGGACTTTTCGGACCGCGATGAGACCGGTCCGGAGACCGGGATGAGACCGGGGAAGGCGGTTCGCCTCGGAACGAGGCCGTCAGCAGTCGACCAGCTCGGGCGTCTGGTTGAGGATCTGCGATCTGGCCGTGACGAACTTCGCGTGGGCGCCGGTGGCGGACGGGTCGAAGACGGCGACCCGGTGACAGTTCTGGAAGGCCAGCCTCACCCCGAAGTGGCGCTCCAGGGCACCGCGCATGGCGTCGCTGGCGAGGGCGCGCAGGAGCTGGCCGCGAGCGGCCTCGTCCGGTGGGGGCACCGTGTTGTCGGCGAACTCGGCACCGGTGTGCTCGCGCTCCTTGACCAGGCCGCTGATGAGCGCCCAGGCGTACGGAAGGGAGTCTCTGACACAGGTGACGAATGCCGCGTCGTCCACCTCACCGGCCTTGGCCTGGTCGAGAAGATCGTTTGAAACGGTCAGCGACATGCTGCGTTCTCCTCACAGAAGGGGATTCATCAGACACTAGGTCGGGCCTACGGAGCGCTCCATCTAGCGGGAGAGCGACACTCGTGTGGGCCCGAAGACGAAGCCGGGGTCGATCTGGGCCGCCAGATCCTCGCCCGTGGCCCTGTTGGCCCAGGCCTCCGCGTTGCGGAGGTGGAACTGCACCGCCTGGCGCCCGAAGCGGAACCAGTCTTTCTCCTGGGCGTCGAGATGGTCGAGGATCGTGCCCAGAGCCCGGGAGTTGGCCGGTTCGAGGTCCCGGAGGGTGAAGGGGCGGCCCTGCTCCATCGCGCGGATCGCCGCGGAGTGCTCCAGGCAGACCAGCAGGTCGTCGCCGATCTGGTCGCGCAGGAACGCCACGTCTCCCGGGCCGTGGACCTTGTTGCCCACCACCGCCACCGGCACGCCGTAGTCGGCGGCGTAGTCGCGGTACTGGCGGTAGACGCTCACGCCCTGGCGGGTCGGCTCGGCCACCAGGAAGGTCATGTCGAAGCGGGTGAACAGTCCCGAGGCGAAGGAGTCGGCCCCGGCCGTCATGTCGACCACGACGTACTCGCCCGCGCCGTCGAGCAGGTGGTTCAGGTAGAGCTCCACGGCGCCGACCTTGGAGTGGTAACACGCCACCCCCAGGTCGTCCTCGTTGAACGGCCCGGTGACCATGAGCCGGGGCCCCTCGGGCGTGGCGACGGAGAACCCGGTGTGGATCGGGTCGTCCTGCTCGTCGAGGCGGAGCAGCCGCGAGCCGGACCCCGGCGGGGTGGTCTTGACCATCGCGGCAGCCGAGGAGATGCGGGGGTTGTCGCCCCGCAGGTATTCCTTGATCTCGGTCAGGTGCGAGCCCATCGGCCTCGGCAGCGCGCCGTCGGCCACCCCCAGCGCCATGCCCAGGTGCTGGTTGATGTCGGCGTCGACGGCCACGACGGGACCGCCCCGGCTCGCGGTGTATCTCGAGAAAAGCGCCGACAGGGTCGTCTTGCCGCTGCCGCCCTTGCCGACGAACGCCACCCTCATAACGACGATCCAATCTGATTATGAAAATCATTTCAAGAACTTCGAAGGCCCATCATGCCACGGCGGGCGGGGGCGCGGGGCGCGTATCGCGAGGAGAAGGGGAGGCGCGTCCGTGTCGCGAACGCGGATGAGAGTGATCTCCCATGACGGAGACGGGTGAAAGGGGCGAGGGAAAACACCTGCCATGTCATGACCGGCGATAAAGATCCGCTCTTACCGCTTCGGGGTCTCCTGTACGGATTCGGCGACCTCCTTGGTAGTCGGCGGGGTGGATGTTTACCGTCGGCGCCGGTGAGATCCGGCCGGTCCGGGTATCCCACCCCGAGTCGGTTGATCTTGAGCCCCCCTGCGAGATCGTGGACAAGGGTCAGCAAGGGGCTTTGGTGGTACACAGCGGTACCTGGTCGCGTCGCGTTTCCGCACGGCGGGTTCTCGGACAGTGGTTTTCCGGACGGGGTGTCTCCGGGCGGGGTGTCTCCGGGCGGAGGTTCGCCGAGGGGGGAGCCTTCGGGCGGAGGGGCTTCAGGCGGCGGCTTTCCGCGCGAGGGCTTTCCGAACGGTGGGCCTTCGGGGGGAGGGGCCTCGGGCGGCGGGCCCGGGGGTTCGCCGCGTGGGGGGTCGCGCTCGCGGTGCTCGCGGTGCCCATGACGCCGTCGCCGGCTCTCGCCGCATCCGGGCGGGGGGTGGCGGAGGCGTCCTCGCCGTCCGTCCGGGCGGAGAGGAGACTTCCGCCCGTGCCTGCCCCGGGTGGGAGGTCCTCGTCCGTACCGGTGAAGAACCTGCCCGTGCCGATGGAGGAGAAGTCCTCGGCCGTGCCGGCGGAGGACTCGGCCGTGCCGGCGGGGAGCTCGGCCGTGCCTGCCGAGGAGGACGAGAAGGACGAGAAGGACGAGGAGGAGCAGCAGGGCCAGGAGGGCGAGGTGGCGGCGCCGGCCGGGGCCGATGCCGCCTCGGAACCCGGGGGAACGTCCGCTTCCGCCCGGACGGTGGACGACGGGTCCATCCAGGGGGTGGACGGGGTGCCCGTCCCCGTACCGGCGGAGGACAAAGAGCCCTCGCCCGCGTCCGTGACGGGGAAGCGGGTCGTACGGGTCGCCGCCGGTGGCGAGAGCCGTGCGGCGGCGGGGGCCGGGAAGCCGGAAGTCGAGATCACCAAGACGGCCTGGCCCGCCCTCGCCAAACCCGGGCAGAAGGTCGCCTACACCGTCGAGCTGCGCAACACCGGTGACACCGGCCGTCGGGGTCTCACCTTCACCGACGACCTGTCGGGCCTGCTCGACGACGCGCGCTTCGACCACGACCAGTGGGCCACCTCGGGCACGGTGTCCTTCACCGCGCCCGAGGTGACCTGGACCGGTGACGTGGCCGCCGGTCAGACGGTGAAGGTCACCTACGGCGTCACGGTGGACGACCCCCCGGCCGGGGACCTGCGTCTCTCCGGTGAGCTGGTCGGCCCCGAAGGCTCCAACTGCGCGGCCGGGTCCGCCGATCCCGCCTGCGGAAACCTCGGCGCGCCCGGCCTGCCGCTGCTGTACGTCCTCATGACCGCCGACAGGGAGACCGCCGGTCCCGGTCAGGCGGTCGCATACACGATCACCGTCGGCAACGTCGGCAACGCCGCCTACCAGGGGGCCAGGCTGACCGGGGAGCTCTCCCGGGTCCTCGACGACGCGACCTACAACGGTGACGCGCGGGTCACGAGCGGCACCGTCTCGTACGGCGCGCCCAAGCTGGCCTGGAACGGCGACATCCCGATGGGAGAGACGGTCACGATCACCTACAGCGTGACCGTCGGCACCTCGGGCGCCGGGGACGGGGTGCTGGACAGTGCCGTCCAGGCCCCGGGGGGCGGAACGAACTGCCCCGACCCGGTGCCGTGGTCCGCCAGGCGCGCCGCCCCCGTGCCTGACGCGGGTTTCGGCTGCGCGCAGCGGATCGCCGTGCAGGGGACGACCACCGGGCCGCTCGGGCCCCAGGCTTCCGGGTCCGGTGACGCCGCGGTGGACGTGGCGCCCGGGGCCGGCTGCCCGGCGGGGTCGACCGGACCGGGCTGCGGGACGGGATCGGCGGCGAACGCCTCCACGCCGGAACCGGCGTCGGCGCCCGCCTCTGGGCCGGTGCCCGATCCGGATGCCGTGCCGATGCCCGCTCCCGGGTCGGTGTCCGATCCGGGGGCGGTGCCGGCGCCCGCTCCCGGGTCGCTACCCGTTCCAGGGCGAACGCCGGTGTCCCCTCCGGGGCCCGCGCCCGTCTCTAGTCCTGAGCCGGCCCTGGCACCCGCGCGGGTGCCGAAACCGTCCGTCGTGCCGTCGTGCGGGCCGGGCAGGGGGCGGTCCTTCGCGATTCCCTGTCCTGAGGACGGGCCTCGCGAGGGACCGGCCGGCCCCTCGCTCCCCTTCACGGGGCTGCCGCTCTGGCCGGTCCTGGTGGGCCTCCTGCTCTCCGGCCTCGGCCTGGTCCCGCGGTGGCGTACCCGGGGAGGAAGGCCCTAGCCGGGCGCTCACCGCGGCCGGATGCCGGATCAGATCGCCGGGATCCGGCGGCGACGGCGGAGCAGGAACGCGCCGGTGGCCAGTCCCGCGGCGACGGCGCAGGCCAGCGAGACCGGCAGGACCCAGTCGGCCGTCTTCTCCGGCACGGCCACGGTGTTGATGTCCGTGGCGCAGACCAGCACGGGTCCGGTTGCGCTCCTGCGGGCGCAGGCCGTCGTCGCCAGGTTCCGCAGCGCGGCCCCCGCGACCGCGCCGACCCGGGCGCTCATGTGGACGATGGCGTCCTTCTGGGGAGGGACGTTCACCGTCCACGCCACCTTGCCCTGCTTCACCCGCCCCCCGGCGTCGGCTTTCACGAAGGTCATGGACGACGGCAGGGACTGCACCAGGAGGACGCGCTTCAGCTGGCTGGTCCCCTGGTTGCTGATACGGAGCGTGTACGTGTTCTCCGCGCCGGGGGCGGTCTCCCGCGCCCCGTCGTCGAGGGAGATGGAGACCGAGGGGACCGGATCGGCCCAGGCGAGGGGCGATCCAACAGCGGGTGCGGTGAATGCGGCGATTGCGGCGAGCAGGCTCGCGCTCGCCAGATGACGTTTCATCCTCGAACCTCCATGGTGACAGTGAGTAATCACTCCATAACAGCATTCCGACCCTCGTGGGCGCTCTCAACGCGCCGTACGCGCCATACACGCCGTATGCGCCGAGCGTGTCGTCCGCACGGTTCGCCAGGTCGCCGGTTCGCCGGGGTCGCCGGTTCGCCGGGGCCGCCGGGTCGCGGGGTCGTCAGTGGCAGGCGGGTCGCGGGGTCGTCAGTGGCAGGCGGAGTCGAGGACGACGGCGTTCGTCTCGGCGCGCTGGCTCGCGTTCCTCCGGTTTCCGGCCTGCAGGGCGGGAACGGAGCGGGGCGGGGCGGGCGGTGCCTCCAGGGCGGCGGTGACCTCGCGCCTGATCAGGTGGTAGTCGGGCGCGCCCGAGTAGATCAGCGGGGGAACGAACTGGAGGCTCCTGATCCTGGAGTCCTTCACCTTCTCCGCCAGCCCGATCAGGTCGGGCAGCAGCTGCCGGGGTATGTCGGTGGAGATCGCGTCGACGGCGGCGGTGGCCAGTTTCTCGAAGCTCTGGAAGACCGCCACCGGGTCGGCCTGCTTGGCGACGGCGTTCAGCAGGCACTTCTGGCGGCCCATCCGCACGTAGTCGTCGCTGTCGGTGCGGGACCTGCCGTACCAGAGCGCCTCCTCGCCCGAGAGTTTCCGCCTGCCCGCCTCGATCAGGCCCTCGTTCTGCCTGCCGTACACGATGGGATCCTTGATGCGGACCCGTACGCCGCCTATCGCGTCGACGATTTCCACGAATCCCCTCATGTCGACCATCGCGTAATAGGGGATGTCGAGCCCGAGGATGCCGCTGATCGTTCTTTTCAGGAGTGTCGGGCCGCGGTGCCGTTTGTTCTGCCGGGGGACCATTTCCGGATAGTCCTCGGCGTACTGGTAAATCTCGTTGAGCATGCCCGGCGTGTACGGCGGCTCGCCCTGGAAGCCGTAGGGGAAGCGGTCGCGGGCCGGTCCGGGCGGCATCGGGACGTCCTCCAGGTTCCTGGGCAGGCCGAACAGCAGGGTGTCGCCGGTCCGGGTGTCGACACTGGCCACGGTCATGCTGTCGGTGCGCACGCCGACCCGGTTGGCCGCCGCGTCCGCGCCGACGAGCAGGATGTTGAGCCGGTCCAGGCCCTTCCACGGGTCCACCGGGATCGGCGTGACGCTCTCGGCGAACACCGAGGTCACCACGTTGTGGGAGAGGTAGGCCAGCCGGGCCGCGTAGGCCATGGGAGCGATCACCAGCACGCACAGCACGCCGACGGCGGCGGCCGAGAGGTACCGGGCCGCGAGGGGCGCCGACTCCGGCCGTACCAGCAGGTAGGAGCGGACGATCACGGCGACGGCGACGACCGCGACCAGCATCGCGGTGAGCGCGAAGACCCAGAGCCAGGCCGGCTGCACGGCGAGGGAGAGCAGCGAGGGCCCGGCGGTCAGCCAGGCGGTCGCGGCGGCCCCGGCGAGGGTGAGCTCGACACCCATCAGGAAGGCGCCGGTCAGGCGGCGGCCCGTCCAGATGTGGGCCAGCCCCCACAGAACGGCCGAGCCCAGTGTCAGTGCCAGGCTCGATCCGACGCCTGTTCGCCCCGTATTGCCTGCCATCGCCGTGACATCTCCTGTCCGTCAGCCCAATACGTCGCAGGTTAGTAACGGTTTTCGGTTGAATCGGCTATGTGATTGTTCGACGCGCTGGGGATGGTGGGTCAAGGTTTGTAAACCAGATTCCGCCGCCGGGATGACACTGATCTTCAAGTTCGCGTCAAAAAGAGCCTGTATCTGGTTTTGTCAGGCAAACGCGGGGATTCCCAGGTAAAGCGGTTAGGGGGGCCCGTGCGTAGAGTGATCGGTTCGATTTTGATCGCGCTCGGATGCCTGCTCGCTCCCTTCGCCCTCACCGCCCACTGGGCGGCGAGCGAGATCGCGGATCCCGACCGCTACATCCGCAACGTGTCCCCGCTGTCCTCTCACCCGGCCGTCAAGGACGCCGTCACGGACCGCGTCACCGACGAGATCGTCCTGCGGTTGCGCGGCCTGGGGCTCTCGGTCGGCGGCGAACTCATCCGCGAGACGGTGAAGGCCGGCGTCGACGACGACTTCGCCATCGCCTGGGTGGAGATCAACAAGCTGACGCACCGCAGGTTCCTCGCGATCCTGGGCCACGACCCGAACCCGAGCGTGGAGGATGACGGCGTCGGCTACGACCTCGCCCCGGTGTACGAGCTGGTCAAGCGGAGGTTGCAGGTCGCCGGCATGGGGGCCGCGTCGCGCCTGCCCAACACGCACCCCGTCACCCTGCTGCTGCCCGCCTCCGCCATGATGATGATCGAGAAGGTCTACGACGAGCTGATCTCGCTGAGGTGGGTCCTGGTGGGCATGTCACCGGTCCTGATCGCCGCGGGGGTGGCCCTGACGCGCGACCGGTGCGTCGCGCTGATCGGCGCCGGGCTCGGCCTGGCCGCGAGCATGCTCGCGCTGGCGATCGCCATGTCCGCGGTCCGCAACGTCTACCTGCCCGGCGTCGTCACCGGCGGCCTGTCGTACGCCGCCGTGGTCGCGATCTTCGACGCGCTGACGGCCTTCCTGCGGAACGCCCTTCGGGTGATCTTCACGCTGGGCCTGCTCGTGGCGGCGGCGGCCTTCTTTTTCAGGGGCAGGCTCATCCGCACCAGGCTCGCGGGGGCGGCGTTCGAAGCCCGCTCTCACCAGTCCGCGGAGCCCTCGAAGGACGTTCCCGAGGGGTGATAGCCGAGCCGGGTGCGCGCGGCGGTGATGTCGAGGGTCCGCTCGACGGCCAGGTGGCCCGCGGCGTAGCGGGTCAGCCGGGGCGGGCGCGGGCGCCGGAGCAGCCGGGACGCGGTCTCGGCGACGGCGGCGAGGGGGTCTGCGAGCCCGAGCGGCAGGTAGTACGGTTCGGCGTCGATGCCGCGTTCCCGGAGGATCGCGCGCAGGGCGTCGTCGAGCACGACGGGCTCGGCGTCGGTCACGTTGAAGACGCCGTGGTCGACCGGGCCCTCGGCGGCGAGCAGGCAGGCCCGGACCAGGTTGTCCACCGAGGTCAGGCTGATCCGCTGGCGGCCGTCGCCCACCGCGATCAGCCTGCCGCCCCTGACCGCGCCGAGGACCCGGGGGAGCAGCGTGGTGTCCCCCCTGCCGTAGACCGCGTGCGGGCGCAGGACGACCGCCCGCTCCAGGCACCTCTCCGCGGCGGCCTTCGAGGCGCCGTACGCGTTGGCGTACCGCCCGACCGGGGCGGCGTCCTCGGCGGCCATCACGGTCGGCCGGAACGGGTCGTAGACGCTCGCCGTGCTGACGTGCACGAACCTGGCACCGGGAAAGGCGGAGGCGGCGTTGCGGGTGCCGTCCACGTTGGCGGCCCAGATCTCACGCGGCGGCCCCCAGTCCGTGACGCTCCCGGCGCAGTGGATCACCGCGTCCACCCCTCCGGGGAACGTCACGGGAGGGGGGCCGAGAAGATCCCACGAGGTGTACGGGGCGCCGCCGACGTGCTCGGCGTCCACCCGGGGCCGCCTGCCGAAGGCCGACACCGTCCAGCCCCGCGCCACGGCCGCCCGGCAGACCGCGCCCCCCACGAACCCGGAGGCGCCCGTCACCGCGATCCTCGGACCCCGCCCGCCGGGCGTGGCGGGTCGCTCGGGCACGGTGGGGAACTCAGGCACGGCGGGCGACCAGGTCTCGCAGGGCGGCCCGGTCGAGCTTGTCGGCCCGGCCCGAGCGGGGGAAGGCGTCGAGCGGCTCGATCCGGTCGGGCATGGCCGCGGCGTCCACGATCCTGGGAAGGGCCCCGCGCAGCAGGTTCTCGTCGTAGCCGTCCGCGGGCACGACGGCCAGCACGACCTCCTCGTCCCCGGTCTCGGGGTCGGGGAGCCCGACGATCGCGGCCTCGGCCACCCCGGGCAGCGCCGCGACACCGGACTCGTACAGGCCCGGGTAGATGTTGAACCCGTCGCGGAGGATCATGTCCTTCTTCCGGCCGAGCAGCACCAGCCGGTCTCCTTCGAGCCGGACCAGGTCGCCGGTGGCGATCTCCCGCAGCGGCTCCTCGCCGAGGTAGCGGCGCGCGAGGTGGGGGCCGGAGACGAACAGCTCACCGTCCTCGGCGATCCGGACGCCGACGCCGGGCAGGGGCACCCCGAGCAGGTCTCCGCCCGCCTGGGCCAGCTTCTCCCCGGCGGACGCGATCGCGATGGGGAGCGCCTCGGTCATCGCGTAGACCGACAGGATCTCGGGCCCCGCCTCGATCGCGCGGCGGAGCACGCCCGGCGGGGCGGGGGCGGCGCCGAGCAGGAGGTAGCGCAGGGTCCCGGGGAGCCTGGGGGTCTCGCGCAGCAGCCTGTCCAGGTGGACCGGCACGGCGAAGGTGTGGGTGGCCCGCCGGGCGGCCAGTTCCGCGGCGAGGTCGCCGCCTCCGGGCAGGGACCAGGTCGCCCCGGCCAGCAGGGCGGGGAGCCCGAGCATCAGCTGGTCGGTGTGCACGACGTCACCGGGGCCCAGCGGGAACGCGCTCCTGAACATCTCCAGCCCGGCCGCGAGCGACCCTCGGGTGTGCACCACTCCCCGGGGGCGTGCCGTGGTCCCCGAGGTGAAGATCACTGCCGCCGGTTGGTCCGGGTTTGCCCGGTACGCCTCCGGTTCGGCCCCCCAGAGGGCGGCCTCGCCGTCCCGGCGGCTGTTCGGGCCGGTCCCCTGGGTCGCCGGGTCGGTGGAGACGCCGGACGGCCGGAGGATCCGGGAGAGCCGCAGTGCCCCCCGGGGGACCCCGGGCAGCCACGGGCCCGCGTACAGGTGGCGGACGGGGTGGCCGGGTAGCGGGTCCGCGAGGTTCGGCAGGAGCAGGCCCCGGCGGCGGGCCAGGCCCCTGAGCGGGCCGCTCAGGGTGTAGAGCAGGGACTCGCTGACCACCCACGCGGGCCGGGCCGCGGCCATCCGGGCCGCGAGCACGTCGGGCGCGAGGCCGGGGTCCGCGAGGACGAGCGTCCCGCCCGCCGCCACGGCTCCCAGCGCCAGTGCCACCGCGTCCACCCCGGGCCGCACCGCGAACAGCACCCCGTCCCCGGGCCGCATCCCGCCTTCCGGCCGGGTCCGGTCCTCCGGTCGCGTCCGGTCCTCCCCCCGGGCCTCGTTCTCCGGTCGTACCCGGTCTTCCGGTCGTGCCCTGCCGCGTGACGGTGGCCCGCCCATCGCGTCGCGGACCGCCGACACCCGGCGGGCCAGCTCGCCGTAGGTGATCTCGCGGCCCCGGCCGTCGACGATGGCGGTACGTCCCGGCTCCCGGGCGGCGGCCGTCATGATCCCGTGGATGATGTCGTTCACGCGGCGTCGACCCGGCCGACCCACAGGTGCTCGTAGGTGGGGATGAGAACCCCCCTGGCCGCGCGTCGCCGTACCACGCGCACCCGGTGGGAGAGCAGGACGGAGGCCACCGCCCTGATCTCCGCCAGGGCCAGCGGGTAGCCGATGCAGAAGTGCGGGCCCGCGCCGAACCAGAGCCTGCGCAGCTCGGGCGGGTGGGCGCGGGAAGGGTCGAACGGGCCGTACGCCCTGGCGCAGTTGTGGGTGACGATCAGCACCCGGTCGCCGGGACGTACCGCCGTGTCCCCGACGCGCGCCGGGGCGGCCACCGAGCGCAGCATCAGCGGGGTCGGCGTGGTGACCCGCATGGCCTCCTCGATGGTCCTGTCCAGGTCGCCGACCGGGGTCCGGTGGTCGTGCAGGAGGGCGACGAGCCGGGGGACGAACGTGGCGACGGTCTCGGTACCGGTCAGGAAGAACGCCCCGGCCGCGCCCCTGGCCTCGGCCACGGACAGCCCCTGAGCCCGCATCCGGCCCATGACCGTGGACTCGTCCCCGGCCTCGTAGGCGGCCTGCGCGATGTCCCCGATCCGGTCGAGCACCCGCCTGGCGACGGCCACCTGCCGGCCCGACAGCCGTCGCGAGCGCAGCGAGACCATCGAGACGACCCGCTCCCCGTCCGCGAACAGCTCCCTGGCCCGCGCCTCGGAGACCTCGCCCAGCCCGATCACCCGGCAGATGACCGCCCCGGCCATCAGCCGCATCGCGTCCACCAGGTCGACCGTCTCGCCCCGCCCCAGGCGCGCGGAGAGGGCGCCGAGCGGCTCGCGGAGCACGTCGTCCACCAGCGCGGACACGTAGCCGGTGGTGAACAGCGGCATCAGCTTCCTGCGGAGCGCGAGATGGCCGGGTCCCTCCATGTTGAGCAGCACGGAGGGGCCGAGCACGGGCGTCCACAGGTCGCCGGGCGAGCCGGGGCCGTCCTTGCGGAACCGCTCGTCCATCAGCACTGCTCGCGCGACGGCGGCGTCGTTGACCACCACCCCCAGCCCGGGGACGCGCACCACGGGCCCGAGCCGGGCCAGCAGCCGCATGAGCGGGTAGACGAAGGGGTGGGCGGCCAGGTAGAGGCGGGTCTCGTGGTTCACCGGACGTCGATCACTTCCGGCCGGTAGTGGTGGTCGGCGTACCAGGCGAGGGTGCCCGCGAGGCCGTACGCCCGCAGCCTGCGCACGGAGCCGAAGACCACCACGTCGCGACGCGAGGCGTACGCGGGGGTGAGGGTGCGCACCCGGTTTACCAGGGCGCGGTCCTCGTGGACCTCCTCGATCGCGGTCCTGGGGAAGCCGCCCGCGCGCTCGTAGAGGCCCGCGGTGATGGCCAGGGTGGCGCCGGGCATCATCACGTACGGGCCCAGGTAGCGCGGGTCCCTGTTGCCCGGCCGGAAGCGCCCGAAGGTCGCCGCCACCTCCACCACGAACGGGATGAGGTGGCGCTCCCAGAACTTCAGCCGGAACTCGTCGGTCCGGGGCCGCAACTGCCCGCCGACCATCTCCAGCCCGTCGCCGAAGGCCCGCCGGATGTTGCGCACCCAGTCGGGGCGGGGCAGGCAGTCCGCGTCGGTCCTGGCCAGGTGGGTCGCCCCGTGCGCGATGGCGTGGCGCATGCCGGTGTCGGAGGCGGCGCCCGTGCCCTTCCGCGTCTCGACGACCACCTGGACGCCGTGCCGCCGTACGACCTCGGCGGTGCCGTCGGTGCTCGCGTTGTCCACCACGAGCAGCGTGAAGTCCCGGTCCTCCTGCTCGGCCAGCGCCCGCAGCGTCGCCTCGATGCCGGGGGCCTCGTTGTAGGCGGGGACGATCACCCAGAGGTCCATCG
Source organism: Streptosporangium nanhuense (assembly GCF_059358815.1). NCBI lineage: Bacteria > Bacillati > Actinomycetota > Actinomycetes > Streptosporangiales > Streptosporangiaceae > Streptosporangium > Streptosporangium nanhuense. The sequence goes on along the minus strand of NZ_JCADBG010000021.1, from coordinate 34,095 downwards.
CGTTCTCGCCGGTGTCATGCCGGTACTGGTCCGTCACGTTCTCGCCGGTGTCATGCCGGTACTGGTCCGTCACGTTTTCGCCGGTGTCATGCCGGTACTGGTCTGTCACGTTCTCGCCGGTGTCATGCCGGTGCCGATCCGTCACATCTCCGCCAGCATCACGCCGGTGCTGATCCCGCCGCCGAGCCCGAGCAGCGCCACCCGGTCGCCCGGCCGCCAGCCGCCCAGCGCGAGCTGGATCGGCAGCGTCGTCGAGGCGCAGTTGCCGTGCTCGGGCAGGCTGACCACCAGCCTGTCCTCGGGGATGTCGAGCACCTGGGCCAGGAAGCGCAGGTAGGGCATCGCCACCTGGTGAACCGCCACGATGGCGAAGTCGTCCCAGGTCAGGCCGGTGCGCTTGAGCGCGTTGAGGAAGATGTCCGGGCCGACCGCCTCGAAGGCCTCCTTCAGCCTGCGCCCGTCGCCGCGGAAGTAGGAGTACTCCGGGTCGCGGGGGTGCGCCGAACCGCCTCCGGGCAGGGTGCCGACCGCCCAGGCCGTGGAGTCGGCCGCGAAGTCGCGGTAGAAAATGCCACGTTCCATATCCGCGGCGACCGTGACCGCGGCACCGGTGTCCGACAGCGTGTAGCCCGCGAACGAGTCGACGAACTGCGCGCGGTCCCTGACCCGCCAGCGGATCGCCCGCGACGGGATCTCGCCCGAGCAGACCAGCACCTTGCGGTGCGCGCCGGTCAGGATCAGCGCCTCGGCGATCTGGATGCCGTTGAGCATGCTGTTGCAGGCGTTCTTGACGTCGAACACCGGGCACGAGAGTCCCAGCTTGGCCGCGACGATGTGCGCGGTGGCGGGCTCGACCATGTCCTGGGAGGCCGACGCGAAGACGAGCAGGTCGACGTCGGAGTGGTCGAGCTCGCGGGCCGCCTCCACGGCCAGGTCCGACGCCTGCTGGTCCTCGCGGGCCACGTGCCGGCGCCGGATTCCCGTCAGCCGCTCGACGAGGCCTCCGTGGGGCGCGTAGCCCTCGATCCGCCGTTCGACGTCAGCGCTGGAGACGGTCCGCTCCGGCAGATACGCCGCGACGCCCGTGATCCGGGCTTTCATTGATCTCCCTGAACAGCGTCAAGTCTCCCCATGTTCGCGCAATGTATCTAAAAGACGATGATTTGTCCTGATCGTCCGAGGGTGAGGGGGGCACAGAAGCAAGAGGAGACCCACTGTGGTATGAGCCGGTCGTGAAGGGGTAGCGGGTGCCGCCATGAGCGACGTTCGGACGGGGCCGGTGACCACGAAGGTCCCCGCGCGGTTGGACCGGTTGCCATGGTCACGATGGCACTGGATGGTCGTCATCGGGCTCGGCACCGTCTGGATCCTCGACGGTCTCGAAGTGACGATCGTCGGAAACCTCTCCGCCCAGCTGGCCAAGGAGGGCAGCGGCCTGGCGATCACCCAGGCCCAGGTCGCGGGTACCGCGGCCGCCCTCTACGTGGCCGGGGCGTGCCTGGGGGCGCTGTTCTTCGGCTGGCTCACCGACAGGTTCGGCCGCAAGAAGATGTTCATCATCACGATGGTCGTCTACCTGGTCGCCACCGCCGCGACGGCGTTCTCCTTCTCGGCCTGGTGGTTCTTCCTGTTCCGGTTCCTGACCGGGTTCGGCATCGGCGGCGAGTACGCCGCCATCAACTCGGCCATCGACGAGCTCATCCCGAGCCGCCACCGGGGCAGGATCGACATCATCATCAACGGCAGCTACTGGCTCGGCGCCGCGGGCGGCGCGTTGCTGACGGTGCCGCTGCTCAACAACCTCCCGCTGAACATCGGCTGGCGCGTCGCGTTCGGCATGGGCGTGGTGCTCGGCCTGGCCATCCTGCTGGTACGCAGGCACGTGCCGGAGAGTCCCCGCTGGCTGTTCATCCACGGCCGTGACGAGGAGGCCGAGGGGCTGGTCGACGGGGTGGAGAAGCGGATCGAGCGCGAGAAGGGCGTCAAGCTCGACGAGCCCTCGCAGTCGATGACCATCCACCAGCGAAAGTCCATCGGGTTCGGCAGGATCGCCCACACCATGGTCGCCCGCTATCCCAAGCGGACGGTCCTCGGGCTGTCGCTCTTCATCGGCCAGGCGTTCCTCTACAACGCCATCACCTTCGGGTACGCGCAGATCCTGTCGACCTTCTTCGGCATCGAGACCGAGACCGGCTACTACTTCGCCGTCATCGCGGTCGGCAACTTCCTGGGCCCGCTCCTGCTCGGGCGGTTCTTCGACACGATCGGCCGCATCCCGATGATCTCCGGCACCTACATCCTGTCCGGGGTGCTCCTCTTCGGCACGGCCTGGCTGTTCAACCAGGAGGTGCTGACCGCGACGACGCTCACCGCCTGCTGGTGCGTCGTGCTCTTCTTCGCCTCCGCCGGGGCGAGCTCGGCCTACCTGACCGTCAGCGAGATCTTCCCGATGGAGACCCGGGCCATGGCCATCGCGTTCTTCTTCGCGATCGGCACCTTCGTCGGCGGCGTGTCCGGGCCGCTGATCTTCGCCAGTCTCGTCGAGAGCGGCAGGCCCGGTGACACCGCTCTCGCCTTCTGTATCGGCGCGACCCTCATGGTCGCCGCCGGGCTGGTGGAGCTCTTCCTCGGGGTCAAGGCCGAGGGCAGGGGCCTGGAGGACATCGCCGAGCCGCTGAGCACCACCCCGGACTGAGAGCCACGGCCATGCCGGAAGTCCGGTAGTCCTTTGGTGTAAGTTTGGCGGCCCTCTGTCGCGGCAGAGGACCCATAAGATCATTTTTCGTGATCGGCCGGATCGGCCGTGATCGACCTCGCCGGGCTGAACATCGTCACCCGCACCGTGATTCTGCTGGAGGTATGCATGCGTGATACAGCTCGTGCGTTCGCCGTGACCACCGCCGCCCTCGCCCTCGGGCTGAGCGCCTGCAGCGCGGGCGGGGCGGCCGACGGCCGACCGGTCCAGCAGTCCGTCCCCGACGCCGGTGAGAAGACCAAGAAGCCCGAGAAGCCGGCCGGACCCGTCACCCTGAAGTACTGGACCTTCTCCCCGCCCGCGGACGCGCTGAAGAGGGCGATCACCGCGTTCGAGCAGGCCAACCCCAGTATCGAGGTCGAGCTGCGCACCTTCGGCGAGGCCGACTACCGCAAGCGGCTGCCCAAGGCGCTCGACGGCGGCGAGGCGCTCGACGTCGTCGGCCTCCAGATCCCGACGATGACCCGCGCCGTCGCGAACCGGCTCCGCCCGGTCGACGACTGGAAGGGCAAGGTCTCCGGCGACTGGGTCGAGGAACTCGACGAGGGCGTGGTGGAGCAGACGGGGAAGGCCGCCAAGGACGGCAAGCTCTACTCCGTCCCGATGGGGTCCAGCGGCGGCGCGGTCATGTACTACAACGCCTCCCTCCTGTCCGAGCTCGGGGAGTCCTTCCCCAAGACGGCCGCCGATCTGGAGTCCGTCGTCAGGCGGATCAAGAAGGAGATCCCCGACCTCCGCCCGGTCGTCTTCTCCGGGGAGCCGCGCCGGCAGGAGGAACTGCTGTTCACCGTCGCGAGCCAGACCCACCCGACCCTCTCCGACGACCTGCTGGCCGGTGACAAGCCCTGGAACGGCCCCGAGATGGTCTCGGCCCTGACCGCGTACCGGTCGCTGTTCGACAGGGGCGTGCTGGCGAAGTCGGGGCTGGCCCTGAAGGGCGACCGCCCGGCCGAGCTCTTCCGCGAGGGCAAGGCCCTGTTCCTGGTGGACGGCTCGGGCCGGAGCCCGATGCTGTCGGCGTCCTACCCCGGGAGCGGGAAGGCGTCCGTCAAGAAGATCGGCGCCGGCCCCTTCCCGACCGTCCTGTCGGGTGCCGAGCACGCCGTGCGCAGCACGCCCGAAGTGGGGCTGGCCGTCCCCAAGGGCTCCAAGCACGTGGCCGAGGCGGCCGCGCTGATCGAGTTCCTGACCGCGGGCGACGGCGTCTCCAGCTGGGCCGGGGACCTGACGATGATCCCCTCGCGTGACGACTTCCGGCCGGCCTCGTCCGTCTTCGCCGCCTCCGAGGGCAAGGACGGCTACGCCGCGATCCAGGAACTCGTCAGGGACGGCGCTTCCCTGAACGTCCCCGACGAGGTCTTCCTGGAGCGCGCCGAGGGCGACGTCATCCTCGACGTCGCCAACGGCCGGACCACCGCGAAGAAGGCGGCCGACCTCCTGCAGAAGGAGTGGGCCCGCGGTCAGTGACGGCTCCTTGGGCGTGACGTCCCCGGGACGCCCGGCCGGGCGGTCCCGGGGCGCCCGGCCGGGTCAGGCGTCCACGAGCCGGAAGGTGCGGCGGTAGGCCATCGGCGAGACGCCGATGGCTCCCTGCAGGTGCTGGCGGAGCGAGGCCGCGGTGCCGAACCCCGCCCGCAGGGCGACGCCGTCCACCGGCAGGTCGCTGGTCTCCAGGAGTCGCCGGGCCAGCTCGATCCGCTGCAGGATGAGCCACTGCCCCGGGCTGAGCCCCATCTCGTCGCGGAAGCGCCGGGTGAAGGTACGGCGGCTCATCCGGGCGTGGGCGGCCAGCTCGCTGAGGGGGAGCGGCTCGTGCAGCCGCTCCAGCGCCCAGGCCCTGGTCGCCGCGGTCGTCGCGGCGGTCGGGGCGGGCAGCGGGCGCTCGATGAACTGGGCCTGGCCGCCGTCGCGCCACGGGGGGACGATGCATCGCCTGGCCACGCGGTTGGCGACCTCGGTGCCGTGGTCGTGCCGGACGATGTGCAGGCAGAGGTCGATCCCCGCCGCCACCCCGGCCGAGGTGAGCACGTCCCCGTCGTCCACGAACAGCACGCTCGGGTTGACCTTGACCTGGGGGAACAGCTCCTGGAAGTGGTCGGCGTAGCTCCAGTGGGTGGTCGCGGGACGGCCGTCGAGCAGCCCGGCCGCCGCGAGCACGTAGGCGGCGGTGCAGATCGAGACCAGGCGGGTGCCCGGCCGGACGCGCGCGAGCGCGGCGGCCAAGGGCTCGGGGAGCCGTCCCTCGCCGGAGATCGTGCCGAGGGCGTGGGTGGCCGGGATCACCACGGTGTCCGCGCTCTCCAGGGCCTCGGGCCCGTGCTCCACCGTGATCGAGAAGTCGGCGTCGGTGCGTACGGGCGCGCCGTCGACGGTGCAGGTGAGCACCTCGTAGAACGGTTCGCCGTCCGGGTCCCTGGCGCCGCCGAAGATGCGCGGCGGGATGCCCAGCTCGAAGGGGATCACACCGTCCAGCGCGAGCATGACGATCCTGTGCATGACCTGATTCTCACACATGGAAGATACGGGCCATCTTCGTGGGGGCCGCTCCGCGGGGCGGGCTCAGGGGCGGAACGCGGTCGACAGCGGCAGGTGGAGGACGAGCCGGGCGCCGCGGCCGGTGGTGCTGTCGGCGGCGTAGAGCCGGCCGCGGTGCGCCATGGCGATGTCCCTGGCGATGGGCAGGCCCAGGCCGGTCCCCCCGGCGTCGCGGCTGCGTGCCGAGTCCAGCCGGGTGAACCGCTGGAAGACCCGCTCCCGCTCCTCCACGGGGATGCCGAGCCCGTCGTCGGTGACCTCCATCACGGCCTCGCCCCGCAGGCTCCCGACACGGACCCGTACCTCGCTCACCGCGTGCCGGTCGGCGTTGGCCAGCAGGTTGGTCAGCAGCCGGCCCAGCTGGGACCTGCTGCCCCGCACCACGACGCCGGGGTCGAGCTTGAGCAGCACCTCGTGCCGGGTCGGCTGGTTCTCCACCTGGGAGGTGACCAGCTCCGCGAGGTCTATCAGCTCCGGCGGGCCTCGTACGCCGGCGTCGAGGCGGGCGAGCAGCAGCAGGTCCTCGATGAGGATCTGGAGCCGTTCGGTGTCCGCCAGCGCGGAGCACATCGTCACCAGGGGGTCCTCCGAGCCCGGATCGGAGATCGCCAGTTCGAGTTTGGTGCGCAGCCCGGTCAGGGGGGTGCGAAGTTCGTGGGAGGCGTCGGAGGCGAAGCGGCGCTGGTTCTCCACGGCCCGCTCCAGCCTTTCGAGGGTCGCGTTGATGGTCCCGGTGAGCTGCGCCATCTCGTCCTCGGAGTCGGAGACGGGCATCCGGCGGCTGAGGTCGGAGGCGGTGATCTCGGCCATCTCGGTGCGGATCCGCTCCACCGGGGCGAGCGTGCGGCCGGCCAGATGCCAGGTGCCCCAGCCGAGCAGCGCGAGAAGCGCCGAGGAGAAGAGCGCCAGCGTGATCTCCAGGAAGTTGGTGCGGAGCGACTGCGGTTCCGGTGTCGCCGCGTAGACCATGACGTTGCCGTAGACGGTGTGATCGGCCCGCAGGCCCACGGCGACGTAGCACGTCCGCTCACTCGCGGAGAGGCCCACGCACGGCGTCCCGTCCACACGCATCTCGCCGGGGGCCGGGCGCATCCGGGTGATCGGGGGCTTTCCCTTCATGGCCGGGCTGGAGGCGACCACGCGTCCGTCGTTCGCGACGACCTGGATCCGGTTGATCCGGGTGACCGGGAGGACGACGGAGTCCGCGGGCCCCGTCTCGATGTCCTGGACCGTCTTTCCCGCCGCCTCGGCCGCCGAGTCGACGAGGTCGGCCGACAGCCTGGTCTCCACGACCTGCCAGGTGGCGAACGCGCCGGTCCCCAGCACCACCGCGAACACGATGATCGCTATGAGGGTCACCCGACCCCGGATCGAGCGCGGATGTCGCAATACGGCTACCCCCTCAAAAAGGGCTGTCCCTCCCATAAGCACATGCTTTTGACCATTTATAGGTGATTGGTATTAATCAAAAGGCAAAGCCAGACCAAGCTCTCACGCCGTTCGGAGGTGAAGGGCAATGGTTACCACCCGCCGGGGGCCGGAGGGACGCGCGGCCCAGGATCCCGGCGGGACGGCGGTTCTCTCCCCGGCGGGGACGGTCAGGCGCCGGCGCACGAGTCGTGGGTCGCGTCGAACCCCTTCAGGCTCTCGGTGTCGTCGCGGGGAAGCGGCTTCAGGCCCTTCCAGTCGTCGCCGATCGTCAGGACGAGCCTGCCCGTGGTCGCCCGGCGGACGGGCAGCGGCCTGGAGGCGAGCAGGTCGCGGCTGAGGGTGGGCGCCTTGGCGGTGCCGTTCGGGGAGTAGGCGATCGTGGTCGTCGGGTACGGCTTGCGCGACGCGTCGCCGATCCTGGCGACGTGGTAACCGCGCTCCTCCAGCTGGACGGCCACCAGCGTGGCCAGGCCGGACCGCATGGTCCCGTTGCGCACCTCGACCTGGATCTTCGACCTGGGCGTCCTGGTCTGGCCGCCCTTGACCCCGGAGCCGGTGATGGCGCGGTCCGTCGCGACGATCTTGAACAGCCTGCCGCTCTGCGGCTGGACCCACTCCACCCGGCCGGGGTGGACCAGCGAGTAGCGCCACGGGGTGGTGATGAAGTGGATCTGCCCCGCGGCGAGCCCCTGCGCGCTGGTCGCCAGGTCCCTCATGACGCCCGGGGTCAGGCCGGGGTCGGTGGTGACCGACTTCGTCGCCGCGTCGAGGAAGCCGAACAGCCGGGCGGGGTCGGTCAGCGTCTCGCCGCTCATGACCTTCTTGACCATGGAGGCGATGAACATCTGCTGGCGCTGGATGCGCCCGATGTCCGACCCGTCGCCCAGGCTGTAACGGGCCCGGACGTAGCCCAGGGCCTGCTCGCCCCCCAGGTTCTGCCGGCCGGCGGCCAGGTGGAGCAGGGCCTTCTTGTCGTCGATCGCCTCGGGTACGCAGACCTCCACGCCGCCGACCGCGTCGACCATGCCCTTGAAGCCGGTGAAGTCGACCTTCACGAAGTGGTCGATGTGGATGCCGGTGAGGGACTCGACGGTCTTCCAGGTGCAGGTGATGCCGCCGGAGTTGAACGACTCGTTGATCATGCCCACGTGCGGTCGCTGCCCGGGCAGTCCCTGCTTGGCCCGGCAGGCGGGAAGCTGGACCATCGAGTCGCGCGGGAAGCTGACGACCATCGCGTTGTCCCGCTTCGGCGAGATGTGCGCGAGCATGATCGTGTCGGTCCGCTCGCCCGCCACCCGGCCGTACCTCGCGTTCTTGCCGCCCCGCTGGTCCGAGCCGACGACCAGGACGTTCATCGCCCTGCCCGCGGCCTTGACCGGGCGTCGCCCGAGGTCCTCCGCGGAGACCTCGACGTGCTTGACGTTGCCGGTGAGCTTGACGTACGCGCCCGCCACCGTCCCCGCCGCCACGAGCACCACCGCGGTCACGGCGGCCACCAGCCACCACAACCACCTGCGGCGCGGCCGCCACGAGCGCCGGCCGGACGGCGCCGGCGGCTCGGAGGGCGGTTCGGGGAAAGCGTCGATCAACCCGCTGCTCACGTGACTCCCGGGGGGGAAGCGGCCACGACGTGCGCCCGTGGCCGAGAAGCCGTGTTCCGGCCGTCGCAGAGTTTACTGACCTCCCGATGCGACCGGTCCGGTGCGGGTCTGTCCCGGGTGGGGGTACGGATGCCTGTCCTGTGTGGTGGTACGCATCCCTGTTACGATCCGCCGGTGATTATCCGCCACGGGCATCTCGGCGACGTACCTGCCGTCCTGGCCATGTTCGACGGCGCGGTGGCGTGGTTGTCCTCTTTGGGACGCACCGGCCAGTGGGGCAGCGAGCCGTTCTCCCTCAACGCGGCCCGGGTCGAGAGCATCACCCTGTGGGCGATGTCCGGCGGGATGCGCGTCGCCGAGTTCGGCGGCCGGCCCGCGGGCTGCCTGGTGGTGGGGGCCGCGATGCCCTACGTCTCCCCCGCCCGCGAGCCTGAGCTGTACGTCCAGGGGCTGGTCGTCGACCGGAGATACCACGGCCGGGGGGTGGGGGCCGCGCTGTTGGAACGTGCCCGCGCGGAGGCCGCCTGGCTGGGGGTCTCGCTGGTGCGGGTCGACTGCTACGCCGGTGACGACGGCAGGCTGGTGGCGTACTACGAGAGCCAGGGCTTCACCAGGACCGAGAGCTTCAGGGTCGGAGACTGGCCGGGCCAGATCCTGGAGGCGAGACTTCCCGCCGCCACGGGCTGAACGGCCCGCTCGGGACGACCTGCTCGGGGTGGCTCGCTCGGGGCGGGCCCGCTCAGGGTGGCTTGCTCGGGACGGTCCGCTCGGGGCGGGCCCGCTCGGGACGGCTCGCTCAGGGTGGCTCGCTCGGGACGGCTCGCGCCGGAGACGCGAAGAGGGTGCGAGACCCGTCCTCACGGATCCCGCACCCTCCTGTGCCGCCCGGGTGGGCTCAGCCCGCCGTGCCCGTCGAGGCCGGGTAGATGCGGAGCCAGTCCACTTCCATCCACGCCTCTCCCGAGCTGCCCTGGCCGGGGAACCAGTCCAGCTGCAGGCAGACCGACATCGAGCTGCTGGTGGCGTTGCCGGAGCGGAACCACTCCTGCCCGTCGATGTAGCCGACGACGTTGTCGGGAGTGACCTCCACGGCGTAGGTGTGCCAGGTGGTCATGTCGATGTTGGCGTGGGCCTGCTCCTGCCCCTGAGGGGTGTGCAGGAAGAAGTTCGGCCGCTGCCTGTCCGGATCGTTGATGACCTCCAGGAAGTCGATCTCCTCACCCGTGGAGCTCCGCACGTTGCCGCCGCCGTCCTTCGGCCACAGCAGGGCCACGGGATGGTACGACCCCGCGCCCGGGTACAGGCGGATACGGGTCTCCCAGCGCCCGTAGGCCTGGTCGTGACGGGCGGCCAGACCGGCCGTGGTCCCGTCCTCGCGGCCGTAGAGGTAGAGCGCCCCGTTGCCGAGGTAGAGCTGCTGGGGGGAACGGCGGCCGTTCCCGGCGTGCCCGGCCGAGTCGTAGAACACCCAGTCGGACTCGTCGAGGTAGTCGTCGAACTCCGCGCACCAGGACGGTGCGCCCCAGCTGAGGGCTTGCGCGGCGCTGGCCTCGCCGGTGGCGGCGGGGGCGCAGGGCGCCGCCGAGACCACCTCTCCCTGGGCCGCGCTGAGGGTGCTCACCGTCAGCGCGGCCACCATGCTGAGTACGGCCACCCGCACGTGGGATCTGGTGATCATGGTTACTCCTCCCAGGATCTGGCGCAGAGTTTGGAGGGACTGAAGCTCCAGCAGCCGATGCTCGTCGGGCTGGGGATTGACGACCTGTACTGGCTCGGCGGCGGCTGGGCGGGCGAGGCGGGCGGTGCGAACACCCAGCGCGGCGCGCCCGCCGGCTCCCGGTTCGCGATCAGCACGACGGGGGATTCCGCGGTACGGCCCCGCCAGGGCCCGAGGCTCCAGCACGAGGCGAGGTCCCCCGGCTCACAGACGTCGGAGGTGGAGCGCTTGAGCGGGGGCAGGGGCAGGATGGTGGGGATCGAGGGCGCCGGGGACGGGGCCGCCATCGGGGATCGGGTGTTCTGGACCGGTTCGGTCAGGAGGGAGGGCTCGTACGCGCCGGTCCGCGTGGGCGCGGGACGGGGGGCGTGGGTCACCCAGCTCGGCTGAGCGGTGCGCGGCGGGCCGGTGGGCTTGAGGGTCGGGCTCGCCGAGGGTTTCGGCGTCTTCCCCGGCGGGGTGGTGGGTTTCGGCGCCGTGGACTGGGTGGGCTTGGGCGCGGTGCTGGTCGGCACGGGCTTGGCCGTCGCCGTCGGCTTCGATGTCGCCGTCGCCGTCGCCGTCGCCGTCGCCGTCGCCGTTGCGGTTGCCGTCGGCTTCGGTGTCGCGGTGGGGGCGGGGGGTGTGGGGGCCGGGGGCGGCGCGGGCTTGGTGGCCGTGACGGAGGGGTTCGGCGTCGCCTTCGGCGGCTGTGACGTTCCGGTCGCCGTGGGCGTGGCGCTCGACGTGGGCGACGAGGTGGCGCTCGCCGACGGCGCGGGGGTGGCCGGGGCGGAGGACGCCGAGGACGACGCCGACGGCTTCGTGCCGCCGGGCGGTGCCTGGGTGGCCTTCCTGGTCTCCGGGGGCGCGTTGGTGGGCGCCGTGTTCTTCGGAGGTGCCTGGGTGGCCTTCCTGGTCTCCGGCGGGGTCTCGGTGCGTCGGGTGTTCCTGGAGGTCTCCGGCGGAGTTTCGGTGCGTCGGGTGTTCCTGGAGGTCTCCGGCGGGCTTTCGGTGCGTCGGGTGTTCCTGGAGGTCTCCGGCGGGGTCTCGGTGCGCCGGGTGTTCCTGGAGGTCGTCGGCGGGTCGTCGTCGGGCCTGGTGTTCCTGGAGGTCGTCGGCGGGTCGTCGGTGGGCCGGGTGTTCACGGGCGGGTCCTCGTCGGCGCGCGTCCTTCTCGACGGCGGGTTCGCCGGCGCCTCGTTCCTGGGCCGTACGGTCTCCCGCGAGGGCGCGGAGGACTCCTCCGTGCGGGGGGCGGTGTTCCGCTCGCCGGGACGGCTACGGGACGTGGGAGGGGAGTCGCGGGTCTCGGGGGGTGACCCGCTCTCCGCGGGGGCGCGGCGGGTTCCACTCTCCGAGGGCGGGGTCCTGTCCGACGTCGAGCCGGAGTCGCCGTTCGAGCGGGGGCTCCGGTCCGATCCGGAGCGGTTCCCGGTCTCGGGGACGTTCACCGTCGAGGGAGGCTCCTCTCCCAGGGGCGCCGGGGCGGCGGCCGCGGGGGGGACGGCGAACTCCTGCGACGGTGATCCCGAACTCACGCCGGGATCCGCCAGGGCGGCCCACGGCTGGGCGATGACCGCGCTTGTCGTCGCGGATACCGCGGCCAGCAGAAGGCCGGAGAGTAAGGTGACACGCCGGGACGAGCTGCGTGGGGGCATTGATCGCTCTTCCTGGATCTATTGGGTGGGCTCTGGGCCGGAGATGGGTTTCCAGCCCGCGGCGGTGAATTCGGGGGTGCCCGGGAGGGCGACCGGCGGCACGGAGGTGGCGAGGGGATCGGGGACGTTCACCCAGTCCCCCTGGTTCGCGCCGCGCATGCCGGGCTGCCAGACCATGAGCAGGCTCATGGCGTATGGGCTCGAATAGGTCGGATCGGTGTCGCCGACGCCCTTGGTCGCGGTCACCAGGACCAGGACCGAGACCTGCACCTGATCCTGGGCGCGAGCCTTCCACTGGACGCCGATCGTCCGCGTCCGCATCGCGGCGCCGTCGGGGAGCGCCCCGTCCTTGGGAAGGCCGAGGATCTCCCGCCAGCCCGCGACGGCCTCGCGGGCGCCGGCCCGTGCCGCCTCGTGCTGCTCGGGCCGCGCGTACAGCACCGCGGCCTGCTCGGCCTGCTCGGCGTCCAGGGTCCACGCCGCCTCCAGCGCCGCGGCGGCGGCCGAGGCCGCGCCCAGCTCGGTGCGGGGGAACCCGACGGGGTAACCGGCCGCGCCCTCGTAGCCGGAGGGCGGGGCGAGGAGAACGGTGTCCCCGACGGCCTTCGGCGCGGAGGCGTTCACGGGGGTGGAATCGGTTCGAAGGAGCTGCCATGCCCCGGCCGCCAGCAGGATCGTCCCCACGATCGAGACGACCACGATGAGCATCCGCCGCCGGGCGCTCGGCGGCGGGCCCAGATCCCAGTTCAGCGTGGGATCGTCGGCGACCGGCCGCACTAGTGGCTCCGGTCTGGGCGCTGCCCGAAGGTCTGCCCGGCCGCCGCGGCCAGGCGGAGGTAGGCGCCCCGTGTCGTGGGCCGCAGGCGCACCAGGTCCACCTCGGCGCCCTCCTTGAGGTGCGGGTCGTAGGGGATGCGGATCACCGCGCGGCAGCGGGAGGTGAAGTGGCGCTCCAGCAGGTCCAGGTCCACGTCGGACTTGGGTTCCACGGCGTTCAGCACGACGATGGCGTTCTTGACGAGGTCGGCGTGGCCGTGGGCGGTCAGCCAGTCCAGCGTCGCGGCGGCCGAGCTCGCCCCGTCCACCGCGACCAGGCTGACCAGCACGATCTGGTCGGCCATCTCGAGCGTCGCGCCCATGGCCCCGTGCAGCAGGCCGGTCCCGCAGTCGGTGATGCAGATGGAGTAGTAGCGCTCGATGAGCCCGGCGACCGTGCGGTAGTCCTCGGCGTTGAACGCCTCGCTCACGGCCGGGTCGGTGTCGGAGGCGAGGACCTCCAGCCGGGCGGGCGACTGGGAGGTGAAGGCGCGGGCGTCGGCGTAGCGCAGGATGTGGGGGGCCTCGGCCAGCATGGTGCGGATGGTCGCGGCCGTCTCGGACTTGACCTTGATGCCGAGGGTGCCCCGGTCGGGGTTGGCGTCGATCGCGATCACCCGGTCGCCGCGCAGGGAGGCCAGCGTGTTGCCGAGGGCGACGGTCGTCGTGGTCTTGCCGACCCCGCCCTTGAGGCTCATGACCGCGATCCGGTGGTGCCCGCTCGCGACGGGGGTCTGGGCCTGCGCCATCAGCGTGCGACGTTCCAGTTCCGCCGCCGACTCCGCGGGGATGAAGCGCTTGCCGGAGAGCTGCCAGACCAGACGGCGCCATCCGCCGGCGGGCTCGGGGCGGCGGTTGGTGAGCAGGTGTTCCGCGGTGAGCGGGACCGTTTCGTGGAACTGCTCGGGCGGGGTGGGCGGCGATGTATGGATATGAGGGGAGGTATCCGTCACTGCCAGGGTCCTTTCTCGAATAGCGATCTTGAGGGGGAACGGGAGATCAGCAGGTCCGCCAGCGCACCGTCGTGCTGATCGAGTCGTCGAGGCCGTGAACGGTCATCGGGGCGGTGACCGAGGCGGGGGCGCCGCACCAGTTGCGGACCCGGTGGGCGCGCAGGTTGATCACCTGCGTGACCCCCTCCCGCAACGTGCCGCTGGAGGGGCTCACGGCCAGGCCGGGAGCCGATATCCGCCACTTCAACGGTTCTCCCGAGATGGTGATGACCATGCTTCCCAGGCCGAACTCGTCCAGCGTCACCACGGGCGGGACCCGCAGGCGCGAGGCGAGCCCGTCCTGTCGCGCCGGCCCGGGGGCGGCGGCGGGGGGCGGGGAGCGGGTGGCCTGGCTGGTGGACGCCTGCAACGACCTCGCGGGCTCCTTGGACTCGATCGCGGGGCCGAGGAGGTTCATCCCGGTCAGGGTGCCCGCCGCGCCCGCCACGACGATGATGACGAGCTTGATCGTCGTGTTCCTGATCCGGGCGCCCGCCCAGCTGAGCGCCTCCAGCACGCGGATCCCCATCTCGATCCGCTCCTCGTCGGGGCGGTCGTCGGGTTCGGTGTGGAAGCGCAGCGCGGGAACCTGGGAGTCGTCCCGCGCCCCGGTCCCGCGCGCCCCGGTCCGGCGCGTTCCGATCTCACGCGTCCCGGTGTCACGTATCCCGGTCTCACGCTTTCCGGTCTGACGCTTTCCGGTCTCGCGTACGCCGGTGTCGCGCATCTCGACGGAGGCCTGCCCGGCGATGACGACGGGCTCGGCCTTGGTGACGGGTTTGGGGACGGGCGGTGCCTGCCGGGGAATGGTGCCGGTGAGCTCCTCGCTCTGGGCGAGGACCTCGCGCGCCCACGCCTGGGTGAGCAGGGCGTCGTAGAGCGGGGTGTCGTGCCCGGGTACGGGAGGCGGGGACGGCGGCCGGGACGGCCGGGTCCTGCGGGGCGGCAGGTCGGGCAGCGGGGGCAGCCCCGAGGGGTTGGCGGGATCGGGGGAGCCCGTCGCGGGTCCGTCTCCCGGTGCCGTGCTCGCCGCCGTGCTCGACGGTGTCGCGGCCGGTGGTCTCGCGGGGGGCTTCGATGCCACCGGCGGGTAGGGAGGCGTGCCGACCCTGGGAGTGGGCGTGGACGGCGCCGCGGCCGACGACGTCGGGGCGGCCGGGACGCCGCCCCCGGCCGGAGTGGCGGGCGAGCCGGGGGACCGGTGCCCGGACGGGGTGGTGGAGCGGTGCCCGGGTGAGCCGGGGGGCCGGTGTCCGGGCGGGGTGGTGGTCCGGCCCCCGGGCGGGGGCGCGGGAAGGACCGGGGACCGTCCCCCTCCCGGAGGGGCGGACAGGACAGGTGACCCGCCACGGGCCGGACGCGCGGGCGGGATCACTTCGGGGGCCGTCTCCGCGGCCGCCCCGGGGGCGGCTTCGGGAGGCAGCGCGTCCGTGAGCCTCTGCCGCTCCTCCGCGGAGAGCGGCGCGACCGGAGGATGGGAGATCATCTGCGGCACCGTGTAACGGATGTTGATCGGCCGCGTGCACACGGAACACCTGATCATGTGAGAGAGCAGGCGCGCCTCGGCGTCCTCCGGGCCGTCGGGAGAGGAGTCCGCCCGCTCGACGGCCGGGCCGGCGGGGAAGACGCCGGGAAAGACGGTCTCCACCAGCGGGGGGAGCTCCGGGCAGGTGCGCCGCCCGTGGGCGAGCGCGTCCAGCCCGCTCACCAGGGTCTCGATCAGGTCCTGGGTGCGGGTGGCGAGCCTGCCGACCTCGTCGACGGGCATCGCCAGCACGTGGGAGAGATCCTCCATACCGAGCGCGTGGCGGTATGTCAGCCTGAGCGTCTCCGTGCCCAGGGGGTCGACGATCGTCCACACCCGCTCGATCAGCGAGGCGTCGGGCATGCCGGGCCCCGAACCCGGCACGTACCGCTCCCGGTACCCCGGAGAGGTGCGGCATTCACGTCGCAGTACGGCCAGCAGCCGCCCCCGGACCGTGACGTCCCCGGGGGCGGCCTCGGCCCGGCCGGCCGCCAGCGCGGAGACGACCGCCGCCCGCGCCCGGCCGGACTCGAGGTGGGAGGCGGCGTAGTCCATCAGGTGCGCGCCGTGCTCGCGCACCCAGGCCGCCCCCTGGCCGGGGCCGGGCGTGAGACGCCCGGATCCGGTGGGTGTGCTCATCGGCCGTAGTACTCGACCGAGTCAGGGTCGACCTGGCCTTGGTCGGGCTGGAAGGGAGCGGTCCGGTCCCCGGTGTTCCCGCCGGGCCACTGCCGCTCGGGAACGCCGTCCCCGGAGTTCCTGGGGGCCACGTCCCCGGTTCCCGGGCGGGCGGGGTCCAGTCCGCCGGTGTCCGGCTGCCAGGGCTCCTCCTCGCCGGGGACGCCCTGCCGCCGGTCGGGCTGCTGCTGCTGGTCAGGCTGCTGCTGGTCGGGCTGCTGCTGGTCGGGCTGTCCCTGGTCAGGCTGTACCTGGTCGGGCTGCGGGAGGGTGCTCTCGCTGGGGAGCGGGCTGGGAAGCGGGACGGGGGGGACGTCGGTCACCACGAGCTCCAGGTTCCGCTGGGGCAGGCCGGTGAACTTGGTCCAGTTGCTGATCTGGCCGGGCGCGGGCTCCGCGTAGAGCCAGCGGATGAAGGCGGGCCACAGACACGAGTCGCGGGGGATCGTCGCCTGCGCGCCCGGGGACGCGCTCGGCCCCTGGGTCGCGCTGAGCGCCTGGATCTCCTCGGCGGTGTAGTTGCGGCACGGCGGGGTGCCCGGCGGGGCGATGTTCAGGTCCCACACGCCGTTCTCGTCCGTGTAGCGCATGCCCCTGTCCAGCCCGAGGGCCTCGTAGGCGCGCCGCAGGAGGTCGGGGTTCTCGAAGACCGGCAGCGAGACACCGCCGTCCGGGCCGCCACCGGGAAGCCGCGGGTCGGCGGGCATGAGCACGGTCCCGTCGGGACCCCGCGACGCGTTCTCACCGGGACCGACGGACGGCTGCGGCTGTACGGGCCGGGACGGCCCGGCCGAGGGAAGCCTCCGCGACGGGCTGGGCGCCTGCGAGCGCCTCTGGTCGTCGCGCGCGGTCGGCACCACGGTCGGCGGCGTCGAGGGCGCGTCGCCGGTCGGCCTGGTCTCGGGGGGCGCCGTGGGCAGGGTGACCTCGCCCGAGGGCACGATCGACCGGCCGGGGCCCGACCGGATCGCCGGCTTCAGGGTGCCCGTCGGCCGGGGGTTCCTGGCGTTGTCGCCGGGCTGCGGGGGCCTGACGTCACCGGTGGGCCCCGGCTGCTGCCTGTTCCCCCCGGTGGGCTGGGCCTGCGGGGGCTTGAGGCCGCCGGTGGGCCGGGGCTGCGCCTGCCTGTCGTTCCCGTTCGGCGGGGGCTGCTGCTGCCTGTTTCCGGTGGGCTGGGGCTGCTGTTGCTGCCTGTCGCCGTTGCTCACCGGGGGCTGCGACCGGCCGTTGCCGCCGTTGGGCTGCGCCGGCTGCGAGGGGCCCGAGGACCTCGTCCCGCCGGACTCGGGAGCCGGCTTGGGAGGCGAGACGACCTCGATCTTCTGCTCCGCGGGACGCTGGATGACGCTGCCGCTCTCGTTGTCGCTCTCCGAGATGTTGCCGCTGATCTTCTTCGTCGGGGTCGGGGGCGGCGGGGCGGGAGGCTGGACGGGCTGGTTGTTCACCGGCGGGGGCTGGGCGGGGGGAGGTTGCGCGGGTCCGGGGTCGGGAGCGGGCCGCACCGGCGCGACGTCGGCCTTGGCGGGCGGGTCGGGTTTCTTGGTCGCCGCGAGCTTCGGCGCGGTCGTCTTGGGAGCCGGCGGCGGGGCCGGCGTGCTCTTGGGGTTTCCCGGCCGCTGCGCGGCCGCGGGGGCGGCGGCGCCGGCGGCCACGCCCAGGACGGGAAGGGCGACACAGCCCTCCGCGGAGCCCGCGATCGCGTGCCCGTCGGTGGTGGCGGTCAGGCAGACCCGCTGGTCCCCGGCGGCGGCGGGTTCGGCGCCGTCCGCGATCGTGCTGCCCGCGTCGGCGCCGGAGAGCGGGAGCGGCTGGTCGCCGCCGGGTGCCGTGCTCGACGTCCAGGCTCCCGCCTGGTCGTCGAGGAGGTACGTGCCCGCCGCCAGTCGCATCACCTGCCCCTCGCCGGGATCGGGGCGCATGGCGATGACGGTTCCCAGCCCGGCGCCGGCTCCGAAGACGCCGATCGCGACACTCGCAGTGATCACCGTCGCGCGCGATGGCTTACGTGAGGGTGTCATTAGAATGTTCCTTTTCTTCCGGTGAAAACGTCAGTCGCCGTGGCTCTCCAGGACGTCGCTCCACTCGCCCAGTACGCGAGCGGGCTCGTTCGAGCCGGCGGGGGGGACATGTGTCACATACATGCGTCCGTATGTGGCGCTCACCGAGCGGGCGAAGGCCTTGTCGCGGGTGCGGACGGCGGCCGAGCCCTTCAGCTTGACCTTCGCCCCTTCCCGCACCGCCTCGCGAAGCTCGGTGGATCGGGCTCCGTACCAGACCAGAGCGCCCCCGTCACTGGTCCTGAGCGCGCGTACCGGTCCCTCAAGCCGGTACGACAGCGCGAGCTTCCAGTCGGCCTGTTCCAGCCGGTCGCGTTCCTGCTGCCAGAACAGCGAGGCCTCGCTGGTCCACGGCCCCTCGTCGAACGCCGGGTCGACCTCGGCGTTCTGCAGGCTCGCCAGATGCGCGCGGGCGATCTGCCGAGGGGTCGCGCTCAGCCCGGTGGCGTTCTCCGGGAGGCTCGTCGCGTAGCCCTCGCCGTCGGTCGCTATCTTGGGGAACCGCGCCGGGGTGGCGCGCGTGTCGGCGGCCGAGGCGACGAGCCGCCAGCCGCCGGGGGCCGAGCTCATCACGTCGACGATCCGCGCGACGCCGGGTTCGTGCGAGACCGCGACGAACCAGTCGGCGGCGCCCTCCACATGACGCGGGATCCACACCTGGGGGTTGGGCCATATACCCGTCGCCAGTGAGGTGCCCTGCATCTTCGCGGTCTTGAAGGCCGCCCTCGTCATCTCCAGCGCGAGCCCGTGCTCCAGCTTCGCCATGGCCGCCTGGTCCTTCCTGGCCTGGGCCACCGACAGCCCCCGCTGGTAGCGGCCGTGGATGCCGTACGCCTCCTTGGCGGTGAGCTGGGGCGAGTTGGCTCCGGCGGCCGGCGGGTCGGCGGGCGGCGGGGTGGTCCTGGTCTCGGTCCGCGGCCTCTTCGTGGGAGTGGCCTCGGGGCGGGGGGACCTGGCCGTGCCGTTTCCGGTGGGCTTCGGGGTTGGTGGGGGGGTGGATCGGGAGGAGGCCGGCGTCGGTGAAGGCGAGGAAGGGGCCTTCTCCCAGCCGGTGTCCGAGGGGTCTGGGGTGGGGTTCGCCGCGAGGGACGGATCGGAGGGTGTTCTGGTCGCGAGCCAGAACACCGCCACGGCGATGATCGCTAAAACCGCCGTGAACAGAATGACCTTCCGCCAATCGAATGACAGGAGGCGTTCGGGATGCCAGTCGGATGAGTGTTCGGAATCGTGCCTAGAGGAAGCACTGCCACGGCCAGAGGACCCAGCCTGTCCATCTGGGAAATCTGATGCACGCCATGACATAGGTCCAAATATTAGACTGACCGTGATCTATTTGGAAGGTAAAGGGCTCAGTAATTGACACTTATGGTTATTGGATTATAAATAACACTTAAGTAGATATATGGGCCGTCCGAAACATGCAATCCCCCCACCTGCTGCCATCCTGCGGGTGGACCGTGCCACGAGTTCTCTGGAGAGGTACGGTCATCGCGAGGTTTCGGATGATCCTTCACGTTTCTTGTTGAACTGCCATTTCTCCGGTGTCGGCCGGTCGTTCGTCTCCCGTTGGGCTTTCCGGTGCCCGTGCGCGCTCTCGTCGCGTACGGAAGATCGCGCCACGAGTTTCCTTCTCCGGATTGTTGCAAGCCGTCATAGCAAGTTGATATGTATGCGTTTCCTCTGTTTGGCGGTCCGGCTCCCGCCCCCTCGTTCGGGTAATTGGAGCCCGCTTTTCCGGGTTCGCGCGGACGGCCGCCTTACGCCCCCGGGCGCCCGCCCGGCAGGGCGCGCGGGTGCGCGATCGGCCGGTACGAGGACGAACGGGCGCGCCGCCTTCCGGGGGCCGCGCGGACGGGTGTGACCGGCCCGTGGCCCGGCGCGAGGGCGGGTGCCGGTCGGTGCCCGGCGCGGGGGCGACCCCGGCCGATCCCCGCGAGCCGCTCGGACCGTCCGGACCGTCCGGTCGTCAGCTCCAGTTCGTCAGGCGGCGCAGACCGTACTCCACGGGACCGTAACGGTGGCCGCGCAGCCACCACGCGCTCAGCGCGAGCAGCACCGCGTAGACCACGACGGCGACGCCCATCACCCCGAGGGGCGGGATCCGGCCCATCAGGCCCAGGCCGTACCCGGTGAAAACCAGGCAGAGCAGCACGGACTGGCCGACGTAGTTGGACGCCGCCACCCGGCCCGCGGGGGCGAGCACGCCTCCCACCGCGGGGAACCGCCTGATCAGGCGGAGCAGGGTGACCACGTAGGCGGCTGCGAGAGGCACCGAGGTCGCGAGGGTGAGCGCCAGCGCCACCAGCTCCGTCGTGTCGCCCCGGCCGGAGACCGTCGCGTGGAACACCCCCGTGGGCAGGCCGAGGCCGAAGCCGATCCACTGGACCCTCGTGAGCAGGTGGGCCCACCGGTCCGGCTCGTCGAACAGTCGCCTCTTGCCCGCCGCCAGGCCGAGCAGGAACAGGGCCATCGCCATCGGCCCCTGCAGCAGCCAGATCATGATCGCTACCTGTGGGTACTGCGTCAGGTGCAGGCCCAGGTAGTCGAGAGGGCCGCCGGTGGTGGCGGCGAGGATCCGCGCGGTCTCCGCGGCCAGCGCGCCGTCCGCGCCCGCGGGGGGTGGGCCGGGTACGAGGGCGACCAGACCGGCCAGGAGCAGGGCGAGGATGGACATCAACGAGATGAGCACGGTCGCGGCGATCGTGGCGGCCCGCACACTGATGTTGCGTGCCGCCAGCAGCACCAGGCCCAGCGCGGCGTACAGGGTGAGGATGTCGCCCACCCACAGCAGCAGCCCGTGCAGCACGCCGATCACGAACAGGCCGAGGCACCTCCTGAGGGTCCTGGCCCGGACGCTCGCCCCGGCGCGTTCCGCCGAGCGCATCTGCAGGGTGAAGGAGTAGCCGAAGAGGAAGGAGAAGATGACGTAGAACTTGAACTCGAACAGGGCCTGCACGACGAACTGCACCGGCCCGTGCTCCCCGCCCCCGATCCCGGTCCCGCCGGTCATCGCTCCCAGCAGCCCGGGGTCGCCGAAGAACTCGATGTTCACGACCAGGATGCCCGCGAGGGCGAACCCGCGCACCACGTCGATCTCGTGAATGCGTCGCCCGTCCGGCACGCCCTCCTGAGTCATGTCTCCGACATTAGGAAGACATCGCCGCCACCACAATGATTTTTGACGCGAGCGATATCGACCGAAATCCGTCACTCCAGGACGGTGAGTCCGTACGGTTCCCCGTGCCAGGGGCGCCCCCGTGGGAAAGACTCTCCCGGCGATTCCGGGAGCCGGGCCGGACACGGCGGGTGTCGACGGGTATCACCAGGTCAGGGGAGTGCGGTCGTCCTCGGGGTATGGACCTCACCGAGGACGACCACGGCCCGGAGGCTGCCATGACCGCGTACACCCTGTCGATCGTCGAAGGCGACACCGGCGGCGTCTCCTCCGGCGACGACATCTTCTCGCCCGCCTCCCCGGTGGACTTCAGCCAGCTCGACCCGTACACCCTGCTGTGGCTGACCGAGCACGGCTACGAGGACGAGGGAAGGCGGGTCGTGGTGACCCCGGCGGGCCGTGAACCCGAGGGGGTCCGCGTGGTCGCCTCCCGCGACGTGGATCTCTGACCTCCGGCGACGGCGCTCACGAACCCGGACACGAGGATGGCCCCGGCCGGGACGGGAGAGACCACACGGGGGCAATACGGCGTGGTATCCGCGGTAAGGGAGATTTCCGCCTGACAATCTAGGCGTGGACCGACATTCCCGGAGATCGTTTCTTCAGCTCGGTGGTGTCGCCGCGGCCGGGGCGCTGATCCCGGCGCATGACGCGCATACACGAACCGCGTACCCACAGACTGCGCCGGGCACGTCGGCCGACCCCCTCGCCCCGCTGCGCCACCGGTGGCGGGACGTGACGGCGGGGTCGGGGTTCGACGCGACGGCCGAGCCGTACCGGACCCGGCTGGCGAGGCTGGGGACGAGAGCGGCCGGATACCGGGACACCATGGCCCCGGCCGGCGCGTCGCTCTGGCCCGGCCTGGCGTTCCCCTCGCTCGGCGCCACCCCGGCCCGGCTGCGGACCATGGCCCGCGCGTACGCCCTGCCGGGGACCGGCCTGACCGGCGACGCGAACCTGGCCGCGGCCGTCGCGGACGGCATCGACCACTACCGGCGGCGGGTGTACGCGGCGGGTGCCGACGAGGTCGGCAACTGGTGGTACTGGCAGATCGGCACCCCCAGGAACCTCCTCGACGCGGCCCTGCTGATCGGCCCGCACCTGGCGGACCCGCGAAGCCGGGCGCTGCGGGAGGCGGTGGACCACTTCGTCCCGGAGTGCCGCCTGGACGACTACGACGGGACCAGCACCGGGGCCAACCGGGTGGACCTGTGCGTGGTGACGCTGCTGCGGGCCGTCCTCGGTTCCGATCCGGCGAAGGCGGCGCTGGCGGTCTCCGCGCTCTCCCCGGTCTTCCCCCACGTCTCCGAGGGCGACGGGTTCTACCGGGACGGCTCCTTCGTCCAGCACACGACCGTCCCCTACCAGGGCACGTACGGAGCGTCGCTGCTGTCCGGTCTCGCGACGCTGTTCGCGGTGTTGCGCGGCTCGCCGTGGGAGGTCGTCGACCCGAACCGGCAGGTCGTCTTCGACAGCGTCGAGAGGACGTTCGCCCCGGTCGTCCACGACGGCTTCTGCATGGACCTGGTCAGCGGCCGGGCGGTCGGCAGGCGGCCGTACGGCGACCACGACAGGGGGCGGGCGATCGCCTCCGCGATCCTGCTGCTGGGGGAGACGGCCTCCGCCGCCGAGCGGTCGCGCTGGCAGGGCATGGTGAAGGGGTGGGCGCTGCGGAACACCCACCGGCCCATGCTCGAAGCGGCCGAGGGCGACGACCTGGGGTTCCACGCCCGCCTCGCCGCGATCCTGGACGACGACGCCGTACCCGCGGCGGAGGAACCCGTGGGGCACCGGCTGCCGGCGATGAGCGCCCGCGCCGTCCACCGCGCCCCGCGCACCGGCCCGGCTCGCGGTGCGCGCGGTGCGCGCGGCGGGCCCGGCTGGTGCGCGGGCCTCAGCATGGCCTCCCACCGCATCGGTCACTACGAGCACGGCAACGGCGAGAACCTCCGCGGCTGGCACACCGGCTCGGGGATGCTCTACTGGTGGGCCGACGGCCACGGCGACCAGTACTCCGACTCCTTCTGGGCCACCGTCGACCCCTACCGCCTGCCGGGCACGACCGTCTCCACCCGGCGGCTGGCCGACGGCGCCGGTGAGGCGTGGGGTGACACCTGCCCGCAGGGCCGCTGGGTGGGGGGCGCCACCGACGGTGCGTACGCGACGGTCGGCCAGCACCTGAACGGCTTCGAGAGCACCCTGGAGGCCTTCAAGTCGTGGTTCTTCCTCGACGACGCGGTGGTCTGCCTCGGTGCCGGGATCACCGCCGGGGACGGCGTACCGGTCGAGACCGTCGTGGACAACCGCAGGACCGGCGCGCCTCTCGTCGTGGACGAGGGGCGGGGCTGGGCGCACCTGGAGGGGCACGGCGGCTACGTGCTGCCCTGCGGCACCCGCCTGCGCACGCTGCGCGAGGAACGCGCCAGCGGCCGGGACCGGGTGACCCGGAGCTACGTGACCCTCTGGCTCGACCACGGTGTCGACCCCGTCTCGGCGGGCTACGTGTACCTCCTCCTGCCGGGCGCGAGCCTGGCGGAGACCCGGGCCCGCGCCGCCGACCCCGACTGGGCGCGCGTGCTCGCCAACACCGCCCGGCGGCAGGGCGTCCGGGTCCCGTCGCTCGGGATCACCGCCGTCAACTTCTGGAACGACGGAGCCACCGGGGACATCTGGGCCGCCGGAGCCGCCGGAGCCGCCGGGGCCGCCACCGGGGATCTCGCCGCCTCCGCCCCGTGCGCGGTCCTCGTCAGGGAGCTCGGCGACGGTACGGCCACGCTGACCGTGTCGGACCCCCGGCGCGACCTGGACGAGCTGACCGTCACCTGGAACCGGCCGGTGGCCGGGGTGCTCCGCGGGCACCCCCTCCTGGCGGGTGCCACGACCGGCGCGCGGCTCACGCTCACCTTCGGACGCCTGGCGAGCCGGGGCGGCGCCTCGAACACGGTCACCGTGCGCCTCGGCTGACGGGGACGCCGGTCGGGGTGGTGGCCTCGGCCCGGGGGACGAGACCACCGGGGCGCGTCGTCCTTCCTGGCGTCGTCCTTCCTAGAGGAGGCCGAGGTTGCCGTAGCCGAGGAGCGGCATGCCGTTCCCGAGGCCGATCCCGTTCCCGGTCCCGTCCCCGAAGCTGAGGCCGCCCCCGTTCCTGAAGCCCATCTCGTTCCCGAAGCCGCCCCCCATCCCGTTCCCGAGAAGGCCACTCCCGTTCCCGAAGCCGGTGCCGCCCCCGGTTCCGCTCCCGAGGCTGAGGCCGAGGCCGTCCCAGGGGTCGGAGGGGGACGCCGTCGCGTGGGCCGGGCCGACGGCCAGAGCGGGCGCGGCCAGGACGGCGCCGAGAGCGATCAGCCCGGCGGCGATCGTGATGCGGTTCATTGCTGTTTCTTCCTTTCGGACAGGGGCGGCCCGCGTCGCGCCGACCACCCCACCGTTGCTGTGAGCGCCAATGGGACTACTCGGAGTGAGCATGTTCAAGCTTGGGGAGAGTCTGGAAGTGTCCGCCAGAGTTCGGGGCACTCCCGCAGCTGTCCTGCCTCGGACGGAAGGGGGGAGGGGACCGCCACGCACCCGCCCCACCCCTCCCACTCGGCCCGCCCGGACGGAGACCGCCCAGGAAGCGACGAGCCGGACGGGACGGCACCGGTGCGACGGTTCCCGGATACGAGGGACCGGCGTTCCGGGACGATTACCGTCCGGGTGGCCGCCCGTCCCGGGCGGCGCTGACGAATCTGGCCGTTCCCGCCTTACCGATCATCAAGCCCGGCACGATGGGAGGCCGTCACGCGCGACCGCCTCATCCGCGAACACGAGCAGGAGGACATCGTGGTTCCCAGGTGCGAGCAGCTCGGATCCGCCGATCTCACCGCCTGGCGGGTCGTTCCCGGCGAGACCGGCCACGAGGAGAGCGAGACCGGCGTCCGGGCGGTCGCCGGAGGTGACGGTGACGTTCACCCGCGGGTTCTCGACGCGGAGCGGCCGGGGAAGGTTGCCGGGTTCGTCGTCGAGCCGGTCACCGGGCACGCGCACCGGCTGCGGCCGGAGGGTGCCCCGGCCGATTTTCACGAGGGTGGACTCCGGTGACCAATCCGTCGATGTTTCCCGGAGTCACTTTCCGGGGCCCTGCGGGCGACGCGGTGAACCGCCCGCAGGGCCTCGATTCCGGGGGGCCCGGGATCACCGGGACCCCGGGGGATCAGGTGCCGATCTTGCCGACCCCGGACCCCGCGCTGACGATCGCCTTCACGGAGTTCGGGTCGTCCAGGGTGTAGCCGTAGTACGAGCTCGCCTCCTGCACGCTGCCGCTGCACTCGGGCGGGCCGGAGTCGTCGAGCACGTTGTTGCGCGCCACGCACCTGCCGGCGGTACCGGCGTAGGTGTTCGTCGCGGGCACCTCGACCCGCTCGAAGTAGTTGCCCTCGACCAGGCATCCGGCGTTCAGCTGGCAGGCCACCCCGACGTCGGTGTTGTAGACGTAGTAGTTGTTGAACACGTGCACCGGCTCGCCGAACCGCACCCGCGGGTTGCGCTGCGGGGTCTGGTCGAACCAGTTGTGGTGGTAGGTGACCTTCAGGCGGCCGACGTCCTGCGCGCTGTTGCCGTCATCGTGGCCGAGCAGCATGTTCTTGGTGTGGTCGTGCGTGTGGTTCCACGACACGGTGACGTACGACGAACCACGCTTGATGTCGATGAGCCCGTCGTACCCGTCGGCCAGGTCGTTGTGGTCGATCCAGACGTGGTGGGAGAACATCTGCACGTTGATCGAGTCGTCGTTGGCGTTCCGGAACGACAGGTTGCGGATGATGACGTTGTTCACCGCGTTCGCGGGCGGCGAGGTGACCGAGTTGTCGAGGGGGAGGCCGACGTTCAGGCCGCCGCCGCTGATGCCGCCGGTGGAGCCGATGCCCACGATCGACTTGTCGGAGGTGACGTTGTACATCCCGGCCGGAACAGTGATCATCCCGCGTACGCAGATGTTCAGCGGCCCGCTCTGGCCGATCGCGGAGATCAGCTCGCTCGCGGTGTCGACCTCGACGGTCGGCCCGCCCGCGCCGCCGGTGGTCCCGTTACGGCCCCAGGCGTTCACCGAGGCGAACCCGACGGGCGTCCCGGAGGTGGGGCAGGAGCCCGGGGGCGGCGACACTGTGGGCGTCACCGTGGGCGTGACCGGCGGCTCGCTCGGCCCGCCGCTGTCGGTCACCTGCACGTCGTCGAACGAGGCGCTCGCGTAGTAACCGGCGAGGCCCACCTTGCCGGAGGAGAAGGTGGAGTCCGTCGCCGAGACGACCTCCACGTTGTTCACGAAGCCGCGCAGCGTCGTGCCGAACGCCTCGAGCCTGAGGGTGTACCAGGTACCCGGGGTCACCGTCGCCGCGGCCGAGTCGAGGGTCGCCGGGGCGCCGCCGGTCCGCTTGCCCAGGACGACCGAGCCCGAGTTGCTCAACCCCAGGTAGTAGTAGTTGCTGGAGCTCTGCGCCCTGGCCAGCACCGCGACATAGCGCCCGCTGCCGTTGAACGCGATCGGCTTCACCCGGGCCTGCACCGCCTGGCCCGACCAGCCGGTGCCGACCACCGTCCTGGCGTCCGCGCCGGTCCCGGACTGCCGGTACACCTGGGAGCCGTCGGCCACCACCGACCAGCTTCCCCCGGACTTCGACCAGCCGTTGGAGTTGCCGTCCTCGAAGTTGTCGGAGAACAACGAGGCGGCGAACGCGCTGGGCATCGCCACGAGCACCAGCGCCCCGATCACCGCGAGAGCGAGGGACGTCGCGAGCGCGATGAGCGGCGAACCGCCGAGCCCTTTCCTTCTTCGCACCGTGGAACCTCCAAGTTCCGTCAGTACCGACCGGCCGTGCTCCCGGCCCGGTCGGCCATGGCCTCGCGCCGGGACCGAACCGGCGCCGCCGGCACGTGCCGCACTCCGCGGTCACGCGCCCGCGTCGCCGGGGCCCGGCGAGCGGTGTCCGTCGGGCGACGTGCGAGCCCGCCTCCGGCCCCCTGGATGAGGGCTTCGGGCATGGCTGACCTGCGGCGGAGTACGCCGAGCAGACCCGTCACGTCGCTCTTGGACGAAGGGTGGGAAAGCGCTATCCAACTCTTTTCGCACTTTTACGCCCCGAGAAAGGTGCGGGTCAAGCACCCAGTTCGCCTTGGGGCCGCCGACGCCCTGGCTGTTCCGGTCAACGGAACGCTGTTCCCCCAGGTGGAACGCGTTGAAGGCGGGGCGAAGACGGCGCGAAACTCTTTTCGCGAACGCGCTCACCGAACGCGCTCACCGACCGCGGTCGTCGAAGGCGTTCACCGAAGGCGCTCACCGACCGCGGTCGTCGAAGGCGTCGTCGGGTGGCGGGGTCAGAGGTCCAGGCCGGAGCCGCCGAACCGGTCCCGCAGGAACCTGCCCTGGTCGCGCAGGGCCTGCTCGTCACCCCGGTAGACCGACTCGGCCACCTCGCGCAGCCGGGTGTCCAGCAGGTCGAGCTGGGCGAGCAGCTCCTCGTGCGC
Source organism: Streptosporangium nanhuense (assembly GCF_059358815.1). Taxonomy (NCBI): domain Bacteria; kingdom Bacillati; phylum Actinomycetota; class Actinomycetes; order Streptosporangiales; family Streptosporangiaceae; genus Streptosporangium; species Streptosporangium nanhuense. The sequence continues at coordinate 6,678 of NZ_JCADBG010000021.1, read as the reverse complement.
GCTGCGCTCCCGCTCGCCGCGCCGCGTGAGCGCGCGGGAGCGGGGCAGGTTCGCGTACGTCTCCAGGCTGGACGGCAGGTAGTCCCTGATCGTCTGCGACACGATGTGCAGGTGGTCGGGCGAGGAGGTGAGCGTGTCGGCCCGCCGGAGGATGTCGCGCAGCACCTCGGCGAGCGCGCCGACCCTCGTCGTCACGTCGTCGGGGAACCCGTTCTTGCCGACCTCGGCCAGCAGGGTGTCCAGGTCGGCGATCAGGCTCCGCGACTCCACCTCCGCGTGCGAGATCGTGAGCCTCACCCGGTCCGCCGGGGCGAGCAGCGCCCCGACGCCGTACAACCCGGCGACCACGACGGGCCAGAACGTCCCGGCGACGCCGAGGAAGACCAGGACCACCCCGACGAGCGCCAGGGCGCACCCGGCGATGTTCCTGGCCGATCCGGCGTAGGCGAGGATCCGCCCTCCCGGGCTACTGGTAGCCACGGATCTCCTTGAAGGCCGTGGCCAGCGACCCCTGCCGGGCGTCGAAGGTCGCCCCGCCGGTGAGCTCGGCGATCCGCCTCATCTCGTCGACGTCGCTGTCGCCGAAGAGCACGACGAACGTCCGGAACTTCACGGGCAGTGACGCGTAGTAGGCGGCGAAGTCGTCGTACGAGCCGCCGTCGGTGTTCTCGCCGTCCGTCATCAGCACGATCGAGGTGAAGTCCTCCGACGGCGAGGACCGCACCTGCTCGTAGGCGGCCCGCAGGCTGTCGAAGATCGCGGTGCCGCCGTCGGCCCGCAGTCCCTCGCCGTAGGAGCGGATCCGCTGGAGCACCGGTTCGGCGTCACGGTCGGGCAGGGTGAAGGTCCGCGGGGTACCGGGGCCCGTGTTGAACGGGATCATCGTGACCGTCTCGCGGTCGCGGAAGCGTGAGAACGACCCGCTGGCCGAGGTGTCGGCGCCCGACAGGGCGGTCAGCGCCTGCTTGAGCGCGTCGATCCGCTCCCCGCGCATCGAACCGGAGGTGTCCAGCACGAACAGGGTCCGCGACGGCCTGCGCACCTGGTTGAGGTAGACGCCGATCAGCTCGTCGGCCGCGTCGCGCCGGTTGGGGAAGGGCAGCTCCACCAGCGACGCGGTCCCGAAACGCGGCTCCGGCCTCACCTCGGGGACGATGGGCCTGCGGTGGGTGGTGGTCATGATCTCCCGCTGGATCTCCGGCGTGCGCAGCCAGGCGGCGAGCTTCCCGTACAGCTCCTTCTTCTCCGGGGGCGCTGAGCTCAGGAGCGTGAGCGGGTAGTCGGCCGTCACCACCCCGTCGCCCGGATAGACCAGCGTGAGCGGCTCGGGGAGTCTTCCGGAGGCGTTCAGGCCGAGCAGCACGGACTCGTAGTTCACGAGCCCGTCCACCTTGCCCTCCTTGGTGTACGCGTCCGCGAGCCACCCGGAGGAGCCGGAGGTGAGCGTCTGCGCGGAGAAGAACTCCTTCAGTTTGGGGGTCACCGCGGTGATCTGGGCCTCCTCCAGGGCCTCACCGGCGTCGGAGAGCGCCGCCGTCACGCCGACCAGCGCCGAGAACCCGGAGTTGGACGCGGCGGGACTGGTCATGCCGAAGGTGAACTTCCCGGCGCGCGCGGCCGAGGCGATGTCGTTCCAGGTCACGGGCCTGGCGTCCCACCCGAGCTCGCGGGCCTTGGACGCCTTCAGGCCGAGCAGCACGGGCGAGACCATGACCTTGGTCTGGGTCGAGAGCCGCGCGGCCGCCCCGTCGATCAGCGAAAGGTAGCGGTTGGAGGAGAACCACGTCGCGTCGTACCGCCCGTCCGCGCCGCCGCTCGCCACCTGGTCGGCCCCGTCGAGTGTTCCGGCGTACGACAGCGTGACCCGGACGCCGACGGCGTCCTGGGCCCGCCTGAGCAGCGGTTCCAGGTCGCCGACCTCGCTTCCCGCGAGGACGCGGAGCACGTCGGGGCCGTCGGCGGGGGTGCCGGGCGTGTCAGGCGTGCCGGCTCCGCCGCACGCGGCCGACGCCACCAGCAGGACCAGCGCGGCGAGCGCCCAACCGACCCGGCGACCACCCGCCCGCACACCGAGCGCCGATCCGGCCGTGCGGGAACCGGGTGACAGGCCGGATGCCGATCCGGCCGGGCGGGAACCGGATGACAGGCCAGGTGCCGGGTGGCAGTCCGGTGACGGCGCCGGGCCCCTCATCGCGGGAGCCCCTGGTCGTCGCCGCGCCGGGAGCGCTCCAGGTACGTGCGCGCGTGGTCCAGCTCGACGGTGAGGCTGTCCACGGTGATCGCCATGTTCTCCACGGCCTTCGCCTTGAACGTGTCGATCATGTCCATGGTGGCGTAGATGTTGTCGAACGCCTTGCGCAGCGCGTCCATGCCGACCGTGGTCGAGGCCGCCTGGGTCTGGACGTCGGCGGCCTGCGTGCGCAGCATCTCGCTGGTCGCCACGATCAGGTCGGAGGTGGTGGCGTTCAGCGCGGTGATCTGGTCGAGCACGAGTTTCTGGTCGGCGAGGGCCTGGGCCACGGTCACGGCCGTGCGCAGCGCCGCGACCGTCGTCGTGGTCGCCCGGTCCACGCCCTTGACCAGTTCGAGGTTGTTCCTGCGGACCAGGTCCAGCGCGAGGTACCCCTGGGCGGACACCGCGAGCTGGGTCAGCAGGTCCTGGTGCTTCTGCCGGATGCCGAACAGCGCGTCCGAGCGCAGGGCGGTGGCCTTCTCCGGCTCGGCCGCCTCGACATACATGATCTTCTCCTCCACCGCGGCGTCGAGGGCGGCGGCGAGCAGGGCGTACTCCTGCAGGCGCTTCATCGACTCCCACAGGCTGGTCTTCTCGCCCTCGATGGCCGCGTTGTCCTTGCGCAGCTCGTCCTGCCCGGACTTCAGGGCGCGGATGATGTCGTCGAGGTGTTTCTGCGCCGACCGGTACTTCGCGAAGTAGTCGCGCAGCCTGTCGCCGAACGGGATCAGCCCCAGCAGCTTCCTGGCCGGGCCGGAGGTCTGCTTGGGGTCGAGGTCGACGATCGTCCGGCGCAGCGCGACCAGCTGCCCCGCCACCGCCGCCTGCGCGTCCCCGCCCTCGCCCCTGACGGACGCCAGCGCGGCCACCGGGCGCCTCAGCATGCGGTTCGCCACCTGGGAGGAGGCCCGGATCTCCGAGTCGCCCATGGAGGTGATGTCGTGCACCTTCTGAGTGAACTCCGGCGACCTGGGGTCCAGGCCGCCCAGTTCCTCGGCGAAACCGCGGGCCTTCTCCGCCAGTTCCGCCTCCCGCTCCTCCGGGACCGGCAGCATGGTGGCCGCCTTCTCCGCGGGCACCTTGGCCACGGGTTCCGGCGGGCTGAGCACGAGATCGCTCACGGTGGTCTCTCCTCGAAGCGCTGGGAGGGTGAGGTCAGGGGGTGGGTGAGGGGACCGCTCCGGAGCGGTAGAGCGTCTCGACCGCGGAGATCATGCCCTCCAGCCGCTCGTGGTCGGGGGGTTCCACCACGTCGACCAGGCCGGGGGGCAGCGGAGCCCCCACCTTCGCCACGAGGTCGTCGAACGCCCTGGCGGCGGCGGTGCGGAAGCCGTACAGGGCCGCGAGGCGCCCGAGTTCCGGGTCCTCCTGCAGGAGCCTGCCGACCTCGGTGCCCCGCTCGCCCAGCGGTACGAGCGTGTGCTTGCTCAGGACCGTGGGCGAGGGGTAGAGCAGCCGCATGTCGGGGCGGATAGAGCCGTCCCCGGCGAACAGGCGCGAGGCGTACTGCGCCTCGTAGATCACGACCATGGGCGTCTTCCCCATCCCCAGGGACAGGTAGTCCTCGAACGGCGCCTCGGTGGAGGTCTCGGAGTATCCCTGGTCGAGGAAGAGGGGGGCTACGGTCCGGGCGACCCTGGTCCCCTGCCCGTCGGAGGTGACCACGTCGTCGCCGTTGGCCACGTAACCGGCGATCGAGAGGTACATCGCCGCGGAGTTGGAGGTGCGGATGTCGGTGGTGGTGAGCAGCACGCGCTTGCGCGCCGGATAAGCGGTATTACCCGGTAATTTGTCCCACCGAGTGCCTTTAGCCACCAGATCCAGATATTTCTGGATATCGAGCACCTGATAACCCTGACCGGAGTCCCGTACGACACCCGCCCTGGTGAGCACGTCCACGATCGGGGTGAAAGTGGCGATCGCCATGGGCGAGGAGAACGGCGCGAACGTGCGGGTGGCACCCCGGTCGCGCCTGATCTTCTCGGCCGCCGGAGCGCTGGACGGGAACGCGAAGCCGTACTTCCCCAGGTCCACCGAGGTCGCGATCTGGCGCGATCCGGCGGTGTCGACCTCCACCCGGAGGCCGTGCGCGGCGAAGGCCGCCCGCACCCTCGGATCGTCGAAGAACGGCTTCTTCTCCGATCCGATCACCCCCCGGACCAGGGTGAGCTCCCGCGTCTCCGCGTCGCCGTCACGGTTGCCCACCACGATCGCCGCCACCACGGCGGCGCCGAGGAGAAGTGCCAGCCCGACACCGATCCAACGCCTCATGTGATTCCTCGAAGGCTTGCCCCATACCGCTATGAAATAGCGGTTGTATTTGAATTATGTGATTGATGACGACAGTGCGGAGCGAGGCACTCACAACGTATTGACAATTCATTTTCCGTTCACCGTTGCGCCATTCGGCGGGCGCTCGCCGTCGCCGCACCGGGCCGCCGGGCGACCGGCCGGGGCGGACGGGCACCACCGGCCCGCGCGTACCATTCAGCGGTGGAGGTTCTGGAACCGGAGGAGTGGCGGGCGCGGGCGGAGGCCCACCGGCGGCGGGTCGAGGTGTGGGCGGAGCCGCACCTGGCGCGCAGGGCGCGGGGCGAGGCCCATCCCATCGAGGACTTCCTGTTCACCTACTACGGGCACCGGCCGGCGCGGCTGCGCAGGTGGCACCCGGGCGCCGGGGTGGTCCTGAGGGGGGCGCGCGACTTCGGCCGCGACTACCTCGACACCCCCGACGGGGCGACGCTCGACGTCGCGGCGCTGATGGAAAGGCGCGGGACCTCCATCGAGTGGATCATGCGGCTGCTGGCCGCCACCGCGTCACGGCCGGGATACTTCGGCTGCTTCGGCCTGCACGAGTGGGCGATGGTCTACCGGGCCGAGGAGGTACGGCACGGTTCCTGGCCGCTGCGGCTCAGCGGGGAGGAGATCGCGGAGGTCGTGGAGCAGCGGGGCGTGCGGTGCGGCCACTTCGACGCGTTCCGCTTCTTCACCCCCGAGGCGCGCCCGCTCAACGTGCTGCAGCCGACGCGGGAGCGGCAGCCTGAGCTGGAGCAGCCGGGCTGCCTGCACGCCAACATGGACCTGTACAAGTGGGCCTACAAGCTGTCGCCGCTGGTGAGCGGTGAGCTGGTCGCCGACTGCTTCACGCTGGCCCGCGACATCCGCGCCGTGGACATGCGCGCCAGCCCGTACGACCTGAGCGCCCTCGGCCACCGGGCGATCCGGATCGAGACACCCGAAGGACGGGCCGAGTACGCCGCCGAGCAGCGGGGGTTCGCCGAGCGGGCGAGGCCGCTGAGGCAGCGCCTGCTCGACACCTGCGAGCGGCTGCTCGCAGGCGCCGGTCCCCGCTGATCCGCCACAGGTCTGATCCGCCACAGGTCTGATCCGCCACAGGTCTGACCCGCTACAGGTCTGACCCGCCACAGGGCCGGGCACGCCCCGTCCGGTGCGGGCGTCGTGCTGAAACTTACATCCGCCGTTCCTCGTCCCGGCGTGACGAAGCCGCAAGGTTTCAGGAGGCAGGGACAAAGGTTGGGAGATGTACGAGGTATGTCCGTCAGGGCGGGCCAACCGAAAGTTTCTGGGCTGCCTTGACGTATTTCGGGGAGGTTTCCAGACTGAGTCCCCAAGGCGTCCTCCCACGGCCGGGTCGGTGGTGCGCAGCAGGGCCGTCGCCTGCGACGCCCCGGTGGTGTGTGCCTCCCCGGAAATGGGCGCGGCGTCGAGTTCGCGGGGGTGTCCCCCCACGTTCCCGCTTTCCCGTGACGCATTTATGGAGGCTCAGGCATGGGCACAAACGCCATACCCCCGCCCGGCACCCGGCGACCCCTCGGCGGTCTTCGCCGGGTCCTGACCGTCGGCGCTCTGGGCACCCTCGTGCTCGGCACGTTCACGGCGGTGGCCGGCCAGGTCTCCGCCGGTGCCGCTTCCGGCGCCGCCTCCGTCAGCGCGGCGGCGTCCACGCTGGGCGCGGCGGCCCAGCAGAGCGGCCGCTACTACGGCACCGCCATCTCGACGAGCAGGCTCGGCGACTCGCAGTACACCACGATCGCCAACCGCGAGTTCGACATGATCACCGCCGAGAACGAGATGAAGATCGACGCCACCGAGCCCAACCAGAACCAGTTCAACTTCTCCGGCGGCGACCGGGTCTACAACTGGGCGGTGCAGAACGGCAAGCGGGTGCGCGGCCACACCCTGGCCTGGCACAACCAGCAGCCGAACTGGATGCGGTCGATGGAGGGCAGCTCGCTGCGCCAGGCGATGATCAACCACATCAACGGCGTGATGAACCACTACAAGGGCAAGATCTACGCCTGGGACGTCGTCAACGAGGCCTTCTCCGACAGCGGCGGCGGCCGGCGCGACTCCAACCTGCAGCGCACCGGCAACGACTGGATCGAGGTCGCCTTCCGCACCGCGCGCGCCGCCGACCCCGCCGC